>CAWINU010000001.1:0-383289 GCA_963837555.1 uncultured Alphaproteobacteria bacterium
GGCGTTATCCAGCATCGGCTGGGCCGCTATAACGAAGCACTCAAGAATTTTGATCGGGCCCTGGTACTGGACCCCTCCAATGCGAATACCCTCGCCAATCGTGGGGTAACACTACAAAATCTGGGGCGCCATCAGGATGCCTTGGCAAGTTTTGATCGCTCCCTGGCTCTTCAGCCAGGCAATGCCGAAGTCTGGAGCAACCGGGCGGTCACCCTAAATCAGCTCAAGCACGATACGGACGCCTTGGCCAGTTGCGACCGCGCGCTCGCACTCCGCCCGGACTTTGCCCAGGCCTGGAACAATCGCGGCATGGTGCTGCAAAGCATGGGAAGATTGGATGAGGCTCTGGATGCCTTTGACAAGGCGGTGGAACTGAAACCGGACTATGCCGAGGCCTGGAACAGCCGCAGCGTTGTCCTGACCGATCTCTGCCGACCGCAAGAGGCGCTCGACAGCCTTGATCAGGTATTCGCCATTGACCCACACCATATCGGCGCACTGCGCAATACCGGCCTTGCGCATTTCGAGGCGCAGCGCATCGCCGAAGGCCTTGCCGCCTTCGCCAGGCTCGCTGCCCGCGCCCCGGCCCCACAGGAACCGTCCGCGCCGCACAAGATCAAACATGATGACGAACAGCGCGCCTATTTGGCCGCAATTGGCAGTGACCCGTCCATCGTTGACGGCGGGCTGCATATCACAGCCGGAGAATGTCTTTCCGGATCTGTCATCAATCCTGCGCCCGTGGCGGCCATCAGCGAGAAATGGCGGCAAAGCAAGCCGCCGATTGTGGTGATTGACGACTTTCTCACGCCAGGGGCCCTCGCGGCACTGCGTAAATTCTGTCTTGGCTCCACCATATGGCATCGCACCTATGAGGACGGCTATTTGGGTGCGATGCCCGAACAGGGGTTTGCCACGCCATTGCTGGCCCAGATTGCCGAAGAAATGCGCGTCACCTATCCGGAAATCTTTAAGGAGCACGCCCTGCGCTACTTGTGGTCATTCAAGTACGACAGCAAGCTGTCCGGTATAGCCATGCATGCCGATCAGGCGGCTGTGAATGTCAATTTCTGGATCACGCCCGACGAGGCCAATCTCGACCCGGAAAGCGGCGGTCTGGTTGTCTGGGACGTTACGGCGCCGCTCGACTGGGATTTTGAGCGCTTCAACTGCGACGAAGCCGCAATGCGCGCATTCCTGGCCGAATCCGGCGCCAAGCCGGTGGTTATCCCCTATCGCGCCAACCGTGCCGTGATTTTCGATTCCGATCTCTTTCACGAGACGGACAAGATCGTATTCAAGGACGGTTACGAAAATCGCCGTATCAATATCACGTTGCTGTATGGACGGCGCAACGCCCGGTCATGAAAAAAGGGGCGGACCTTGTGGGCCCGCCCCTATTACGCACTAGGCGATTTTCAGATCACCACTTCTTTGCGATGCCGAACGAAATCAGGCGACCGATTTCGCTGCCGACGCTGAAGCCGTTAGCATTGTCCCAGAAGGGTGGTTTGGTATCCAACACGTTGTTGACGGTCAGCGAAACACTCGTGCCATCCAGCCATTCCGACGGCAGCGTGTAACCCAGATTCAGGTCGAAGGTCTCCAGCGCGCCAATATGGCCGTACGTGCTGCCGTTGAAGGGCGGCACAAAGTTGTACGGGAAGGTGCTGAGCGCCGCATTAAACGGATGCATGTAGTTGAAGGTCACGCTCGCCGAATACGCGTCCATCCTCCAGCCCAACCGCATGCTGCCCGCGAATTCCGACGAGCAGTAGCGCGCGTTGTTCTTGCAGTCGACGACGTCAAGCAGCACGCCAGTTGCCGAGTTCGGCTTCTGGGAGAAGCGGACGATCTGGTTGCCGTTAAGGCCCCAGGTGAACGTGCCGTAACTCTCTGTCTGCACGCGATAATTGATGCTGAAGTCGAAGCCCGCCTGCCAGATGGTGAAGGGGTTCTGGATGCGGTTGTCGATAATGGTGTAGACCCGCGACGGCAGTGTGCCGTTGATCGGTCGCGTCGCCAGAATGTCCTGGATCAGCGGATCGGTGATGGCCCAGCCGCCCAGCGGATTGCTGCCGCTGACCGCCGGACCGAACGAGGTCGCTTCCGGAATGTTGGCCTGCACCTGCTGGTTGGTCACCACGTCGATGAACTTGGTATTGTAGTAGGTGACCTCGGCGGTCAGACCGTCCAGCACGTCCCACAACTGTCCGGCATCCACGTCGATGCCGGCCGAATAGGTCAGGCCGCGTTCCGGCTTGAGCGTCGCGTTGGCACCGCCGATCTGCAGACCGGAGAAGCCAGTATTGCTGGAAGTTGTCAGACGACAGCCATAGGCTTGGCCGGTTCCGTTACCCACTGCGGTACCTGTGGGCACCACCGTATTGTTGACATCCACCAGGGCAGCGGTACTGGCCGACAGGCCGGCTACGCTGTTCAGGGCCAGACAGCTTGTAGGATCCTGTACAAAGGTTCCGGCCGTACCAACGCCGCGGCCCGCAAACGGGCCTTGGCTATAGGGCAGCGCACTGACTGCCATGAACGGAATAACGCGGGCGTTGGAGATCTGGGTATTGGTGACACTGGTCTGGGAGTTGACACCCGCCGGACCACCTACGTCATGGACGTTCGGCGCCACGAAGGAGCTTGAGAAGGTGCCGCGTGCGGAGAAGCCGTCGATGATACCCCAGGCTACGCTAAGCTTGTGGTTCTTGGTATCGCCGAAGTCCGAGAAGGTGTCATAGCGGCCCGACGCATCCAGAGTGAATGTCTGGACCAGCGGGATCCCCATATCCGGATTTATGATCGGAATCAGGAATTCGGCAAATCCCGCATAGCTTGTCCGCGCAAAGGCGAAGGTGGTGGCGCGCGCACTGGTCGAGGACGGACCCGTGCCGTTGTTGTTGGCCTGATATTGCGGCTGGGTCAGGTGGTTGTAGTTGCCGCCGAAGGCCGCCTTGATCGGGCCCGAACCGAATGGATCGAATGGCAGCGGGCCGTCGACCTTGATCGTCAGGTCCGACACGTTGTTGTAAACCACCGTATTAGTCGCGCTGTCGGTGATCGAACGCAGTACCGAGGCCGAAGTGCGGTTGGTGGCTGCCGGCATCCACACGTCGAGCGCATTGGCGGTGGTCAGCGCCCGGGTGACGTTTACGACATTGCCCAACGCATAGGGATCGGACAGCGCGTTGCTATTCGAGCCGGATGTATTGGTCGTGCCGTTGAGGGCGAGTGCAGCCTGGGCTGCGGAAACCTGGTCGGAGTTGCGGCTTGCCGTCGAAGATCCACCAAGCGTCGACAACACGGTGAGCGCCCAGTCGCCTCCCAAATCGGCATCAAGTCCGATGGCTGCAAACTGGTTGGTGGTGTTTTGCTTGGAATAGGCGCCAGGTCCGAGCAATTGGTCGAAGCTGAATGTGATATATTCGGAATTTGCGGTCGCGGCGCCGGTAACGGGTGGCGCCACATAGAACGGGTTGGTGTGCGCCAGGGCTGCCGCGCTGTTGGCCGCGCCAAATGCCGTATCACCCGTGCCGGCCGGATTAAACGCCAGGGCACTGAGAGTGCCGCGCGCCTGACGCGATGTCGTCAAATGCGAGCCGCGCACCAGGTCGACGCTCAAAGAAATATTATCGGTGATATTCTGGCGGAAGGTAACAAGCATATTGTTCTGCGTGCTGGAAATCAGCTGGCTACTGTAATCATTCTGATCGCAGACGCCCTGCGTGCCGCCATTGGTGACAGAACGGCGAAAGCCGACCTGACTCTGTCGTGCCGCCTGCGCCGTCCGTAACCGTCACGCTGTTAATTCCACCCGCAGTGTACGGATACAGGAAGGCGTTTCCGGTCGTATTGGTCGAAATCGCTGCCACGGGGCAGTTAAAGTTCTGGAAATTCGACCCGATCGAGGGATAGGGGATCGCCATGCCGCGATAGGCATCGCTGCCTTCGACAGCGACGGGATCGGACACCAGCGTTGTCGGAAGACCGGCCGGCGGGTTCGCCGGAAGCCCGGTGAACATCGCTGCCTGTGCGGGGGTCAAGGCGCCCAAGCGGATATCTTGGCGATTGGCTATGTAGTCGCGCCACTGGCTGCCGAGGCTTGAACGGCTGCTATAAGTATAGGCCGCCATCACCGAGCCGGTTTCCCAGGCGTGTCCAAACAGCTGGCTGGCGGTAAAGGTGTTGTAATGGTCCGCCATGCCGGCCTGGACCCGGGTTTCCCAGCCCGAATAGTCCTTGCGGGTAATAAAGTTGATAACGCCGGCCACCGCGTTGGCGCCGTAAATGGCCGATGCGCCGTCTGGCAGTACGTCCACGCCGTTGAGCGCAATGGTGGGAATGATGCTGGGATCGACAACATTGGTGGTCTGGCCAACCGGAGCAAAGACGTGCCCGTCGATCAGCACCAGCGTCGCGGTTGATGCCTGGGTGCCGAGCGAGTGAATGTTTGGAGAGGCGATGGCACCGCCGCCGCCTTCGTTACGCTGGCCAGAACTGCCGAAGCCGCCCGCCGCGCCAGTGATCTGGGGAATATTGGTCAGCAGTTCGGAGGTCGTGACCGCCGCGGTTTCCTCAATGGTCTGACGATCGACATTGATGATCGCCGCACCGACAGGCTGCACGCCGCGAATACTGGTACCGGTTACCACAATCGACTCATTCTGCGCATAGGCTGCTGGCGCCGCCAGAAGCGCGCCGCCTGCCAGGGCGGTGCCGCACAGAAGCTTCATTGTGTAAGCGGAAATGGCGCGCGGACGCGCGTTAGACGATGTCATGAGCTTTCCCCTGCTTAGATCCCGCGTTCTCGCGCGGTAACTAATTTGTTAGTTATCGAACCAATTGCAGCGTCACAGACGACCCTTGAGTTTCCCCACATGGGCCCGGACTCGCTACGTACCATATAATGGTATTCAATTTCCGTATTGTGGCAACACGCCCATAGTCGGCAAAACGCACTATTATTCTGCGAAATTGCACAACAGCCGGCGCGCGGCGTCGCGCGCGGTCATGAAAAATAATTAAGTGATTACAATATATTAGTCTAGAGCTTGGTGGGCTCAAAGGCGGCGCGCGCCTGACGCACCTCCTCTGATATAAATGCCATAACCGCCTTAATATGGACGGCCTTGCGCAAATCTTCGCGCGTATGGATGTGGAGCGAGCGGGGTTGGTCGATCTCGTTGGGGAGGACCGGTACCAGCTCGGGAAAGGCCAGGCTGACGAAGCTCGGCAGTATGCACAGCCCGAAGCCTGCGAGCGTCGTATGGATCAGAACCATCAGATTGGTGCTTCTGATTTTTGGAACGATTCCGGTACGCGTGAAGAAATTTGGCTCCGGCGGATAAGCCAGATCGTAGATATATTCGACAAAATTGTGCTGCTGCAGCTGTTCCACAGCGGTGATGGGCGGATGGCCGTCCAGATAGGCCCGAGAGGAAAATAACTGCAGCCGGTAATTGGTCAGGCGGCGCGACACCACGCGCATTTGCCCGGTTTGCATGCGGCTGACCACAATATCAGCCTCGCGTTTTGCCAGATTGAACGGCTTGGCGCGGGCCAGAAGATCAATCTGTAACTGCGGCGAATGCTCCACCAGCCGCTTCAGGCGGGGTGCCAGAAAAATCGAACCGAAGCCATCCGTGGTACCGATCTTCACAGTCGTCTTGACCAGGGGATCCTCAAGTTCGAACGATTGAGCCGCCGAAATATAGGTACTTTCGATTTTTTCCGCCGCCGGAAGCAGCCGCGTGCCGTCATCCGTCAGTTCATAACCACTATGGCTTTTAAAAAAGAGGGCGCGGTTAAAGCGCTTTTCCAGCTTCTGCACATGGCGCGCGACGGTTGTGTGATCTGTACCCAATTCCAGGGCCGCCGCGGACAGCGTGCCGCAGCGCACAACCGCAAGAAAGTGGCGAAACGCATCCCAATCGTCGGGCGCCGCACGAGAAGTGGGCTTTTTCATTTCTTCCAATCACCCCAATCGGCCGCCATGTCGGGGCCAGCAGGGCGAATTTAGAGCATGATCGGCAAGCCTGGGAAACCCAAAAGGCCTGTCCTGTTATCTGGGCAGAAAAAAAGGCGGACCTTTGGGCCCGCCCTTTTCGTTTAGGCTTAATTGTTCGTCAGATTACCACTTCTTGACGACACCGAAGGAGATCAGGCGGCCGATTTCGCTGCCGACCGTAAAGCCGTTGGTGTTGTCATAGAAGGGCGGCGCCTGGTCGAGAAGGTTGCTGACGGTCAGCGACACCGAAGTTCCGTCCAGCCATTCCTCCGGAAGCGTGTAGCCCAGATTCAAGTCAAAGGTTTGCAACGACCCGACATGCTCATAGCGGGCGAGGCGATTAGGCCCGGCCAAAGTCCATGGGAAGGAGTTGTTGGGTGCATTGTACGGATGGGTGTAGTTGAAGGTCAGGCCAGCCGAAAATGCATCCATTCTCCAGCCCAACCGCATGCTGCCCGCCATTTCCGGCGTGCAATAGCGTGCGGAGTTCTTGCAGTCATTGACGTCCAGAAGCGGCGCAACCGAGGAATTGCCCTTCTGGGAAAAGCGGACAATCTGGTTGCCGTTCAGCGACCAGGTGAAGGTACCGTAGTTGTCGGTCTGGTAGCGATAGTTGAGGTTGAAGTCGAAGCCGCCCTGCCAGATCGTATAGGGATTCTGGATGCGCAAATCTAGGATGGTGTAGATGCGCGCCGGCAATGAGCCGGTAAGCGGACGCGTTGCAATCAGGTCCTGAATGACCGTATCCGTCGGCAGCCAACCCGGCAGACCGTCGGCCGGATTGCTGGCTGGGCCGAATGAGGTGGCTTCCGGAATATTGTTTTCCACCTGCTGGTTGGTCACCACGTCGATGAACTTGGTCTGGTAATAGGTGACGCTGCCGCTCAACCCGTCCAACACATCCCACAGCCGACCCGCATCGAAGTCGATACCCGCAGAATAGGTCAGGCCGCGTTCCGGTTTAAGACTGGCATTGCCGCCGCCGACCCGCAGACCGGAGAAGGCACTGTTGCCGCTGGTGGTCAGTCTGCAGCCATAGGCCGAGGCACTACCCGCCGCCACAACATTGCCGGCTGAATCCACCACAGCGGCGGTCGAGGCCGACAGCCCAGCCGTGCCGTTCAGCGCCAGGCAGGTCGTGGCATTTTCCACGAAGGTGCCTGCTGTACCGACGCCGCGGGCCGAGAACGGACCCTGGCTGTAGGGTAGCGCATTCACGCTGGCGAACGGAATGATGCGGGCATTGGCAATTTGCGAACTCGAAACGCTGGTTTGGGAGTTGACGCCCGCAGGTCCGCCCACGTCATGGACGTTCGGCGCCACGAAGGAGGTGGAGAAAGTACCGCGCGCCTGCAGACCGTCGAAGATACCCCAGGCCAGGCTGACCTTCGGATTCTTGGTGTCGCCGAAATCCGAAAAGGAGTCGTAGCGGCCTGAAATGTCCAGGGTCAGCGTGTTTACCAGCGGAATGCCCATATCCTGATTCACTATCGGGAGCAGGAATTCGGCGAAGGCCGCATAGCTCGTGCGCGCAAAGGCGAAGGTGGTCCCGCGCGAACTGGTTGAAGAGGGGCCCGTTCCGTTGTTGTTGGCCTGATATTGCGGCTGGGTCAGGTGGTTGTAGTTGCCACCGAACGCGGCCTTGATCGGGCCGGCGCCGAACAGATCGAACGGCAGCGGACCATCAACTTTTATCGTGACATCCGACAAGTTGTTATAGACCACGGTGTTGGAGGAATTGTCGCTCAGCGAACGCAATACTGAGGCTGAAGTCCGGTTGGTCGATGCCGGCATCCACACGTCCAGCGCATTTGCTGTGGTGAGTACACGTGTAACGGACGTGATATTGCCCAGCGCATAGGGATCGGACAGGGCATTGCCCTCATTGCCGTTGGTGGCGGTTGTGCCGTTCAGCGCTAGGGCTGCCTGCCCGGAGGCAACCGTGCCGAAGCTGCGTGTTTGCGTCATGGATTGGCCGAAGGTCGAACCCAGCGAGAATGCCCAGTTTCCGCCCAGATCGGCATCAAGGCCCAGAGTGGCAAACTGGTTGGTGGTATTCTGTTTGGAATAGGCACCCGGTCCCAGCAACTCGTCGAAGTTGAAGGTGATATATTCGGAGTTGGCGGTAGCCGACGCGCCGGGCACACCCACATAGAAGGGGTTTGTCTGCCCGCCGCCAAAGGTTGGGCCCCCTGCACCGACCGGATTAAATGCCAACGCGCTCAGATTGCCGCGCGAACTGTGCGAGGTAGTCAGATGCGAGCCGCGCACCAGATCGACACTCATCGAAATATTATCCGTGATGTTCTGGCGCAAGGTGACGATGACGTTGTTGTGCGTGCTGGAGATCAGATCGCTGCTATAGTCCTGCTGATCGCAAACGCCCTGCGTGCCGCCATTGGAGACGCTGCGGCTGATTCCGGCGCCGGTATAGGGATACAGATAGGCGCTGCCGCTGGTGCTGGTCGATATCGCGGCCACCGGGCAGTTGAAGTTCTGGAAATTCGACCCGATCGAGGGGAACGGAATTGCCATGCCGCGATACTGGTTGCTGCCGGCCACCGCGTCCGACGCCGCAACAAGCGTGGAGGGAATGGCCGGCGTCAGGGTCGTAAAGTTGAACATCGCCTGCTGCGCCGCCGTCATCGCGCCCATGCGGATGTCCTGGCGCGCCGTCATGAAATCGCGCCATTTGGCGAACAGATTCGAACGACTGCTATAGGCGTAAGACGCCATCACCGAACCGGTGTCCCAGGTATGGCCGAACAACTGGCTGGCGCTGAACGTGCTGTAGTGATCCGCCATGCCGGCCTGCACGCGCGTTTCCCAACCGGAGTAATCGCGGCGCGTAATGAAGTTGATAACGCCGGCCACCGCATTGGCGCCGTAGATCGCCGAGGCGCCGTCTGGCAACACGTCCACGCGTTGCAGAGCCGCCGTCGGGATGATGCTGGGGTCGACCACGTTGGTGGTGACGCCGACCGGCGAGAACACATGGCCATCAATCAGAACCAGGGTCGCGGTCGAGGCCTGGGTGCCCAGAGAGTGGATGTTCGGCGAGGAAATTGCGCCGCCGCCGCCTTCGTTGCGCTGGCCCGAGCTGCCGAAGCCGCCCGACGCGCCGGTGATCTGGGGGATATTGGTGAGCAGTTCCGAGGTCGTGACCGCAGCCGTCTCTTCGATGGTCTGGCGATCGACATTGATAATCGCCGCACCGACCGGCTGCACGCCGCGAATGCTGGTACCGGTGACAACGATGTTTTCATTCTGTGCCTGCGCGGCGGTCGCAAGCAGCGCCGCCGTACCGACCAGTGCTGTTCCGAGCATCAGACGCGCGGACATGCGAACCGGACGGATGTCCGATGACGTGGAATTTCTCAAAGCAATTCTCCCCGATACTTTTGTGTTATGCGCACGCACCGGTTAGTGCATCGGCGCATTGCGAACCGTCAATCGAGGGAAAAACTGGAATTCCATATAGTGGGTTTTTGTGTGCGGATTTTGCACCAAAGTTCAAATTATCGGTACGAAGACAGCAAGCATGTACCGTTTATTGGGATATTATCCTGCATTCTGCAATTCTGTTTGCTAAGTTCTTTTTATGTGACCTATATTCCTGTTTATCGACACTCATATGGAATCGTTCCTATATGTTGTGACAGCAATATCGTTTTGTCCCTGAATGTAAAAAGGCGCCTAACAGTGTAACGGCTCAAATTTTGGGCTTTCTGACAAACACATAAAAATTCGGCCCTGCACACGGGCGAAACCGCACGCAGGGCCGATAAGTCCATTTGCCGATACGCTATCGGCAAGTTGTCAGATTACCACTTCTTGACGACACCGAAGGAGATCAGGCGGCCGATTTCACTGCCGACGCTGAAGCCATTGGCATTGTCGTAGAACGGCGGGGATGTGTCGAAGACATTTGTGACAGTAAGCGACAGGGACGTACCATCAAGCCATTCTTCCGGCAGTGTGTAGCCCAAGTTCAAATCATAGGTCTGCAGCGAACCGATATGCTGGTAGCTGGTCACGCGGTCAGGCCCGGGCAGGCTATAGGGAAAAGTATTATTTGGCACGTTGAAGGCGTGCATATAGTTGAAGGTCAGACCGGCAGAGAAGGCATCCATTCTCCAGCCGATCCTTGTGCTTCCGGCAAATTCAGATGAGCAATACCGCGCGTTGTTTCTGCAGTCTTGCACGTTTTGCAGAATGCCGGTCGAGGAATTCGGCTTCTGGGAGAAACGCAAGATCTGATTGCCGTTCAAGCTCCAGGTAAAGGTGCCGTATTCCTCGGTCTCAACGCGATAGTTGACGTTAAAATCGAGACCGCCCTGCCAGATGATGAACGGATTCTGGATGCGGTTGTCGACGATGGTATAGACACGTGCCGGCAACGACCCGGTTACCGCGCGCGTCCCCAGAATGTCCTGGATCAGAGGATCGGTAATCGCCCAGCCGCCCAGCGGGTTGCTGGCGCTGACCGCCGGACCGAACGAAGTCGCTTCCGGGATGTTGGCCTGCACCTGCTGATTGGTGATCACATCGATGAATTTGGTCTGATAATAGGTGACACTGCCGCTCAGACCGTCCAGCACATCCCACAAGCGTCCGGCATCAAAATCAATACCGGCCGAGTAAGTCAGGCCGCGTTCAGGTTTTAAAGTGGCGTTGGCGCCGCCGATCTGCAAACCTGAGAAACCGGAGTTGCTGCTGGTCGTCAGTCGGCAACCATAGGTCTGGCCGGGACCAGAGCCCAGTGTGGCACTGGTTGGCGTAGCGCCATCGATATCCACCAGCTTGGCCGTACTGGCCGACAGGCCAGCCACGCTGTTGAGCGCCAGACAGCTCGTGGCGTTTTCTACAAAAGTACCTGCCGTTCCCACGCCACGGGCCGAGAATGGACCCTGGCTGTAGGGCAGCGGGTCCACGCTCAAGAATGGAATAATGCGACTGTTGGTGATCTGGGTATTCGAAACTGCTGTCTGGGAATTCACACCCGCAGATCCGCCCACGTCATGCACGTTCGGCGCCACGAAGGATGTGGAGAAGGTACCGCGCGCCTGCAGACCGTCGACAATACCCCAGGCCAGGCTGACCTTCGGATTCTTGGTGTCGCCGAAATCAGAGAAGGAGTCATAACGGCCTGATATGTCAAGCGTCAGGGTATTAACCAGCGGAATGCCCATATCCTGATTCACGATCGGGATCAGGAATTCAGCGAAGGCGGAATAGCTAGTCCGCGCAAACGCCCAGGTTGTTCCAGCCGAGCTGGTTGAAGACGGGCCGGCTCCATTGTTGGTGGCCCGGTATTGCGGCTGTGTCAGATGATAATAGTCGGCACCGAATGCCGCTTTGATCGGACCGGCACCGAGCAGATCGAACGGCAGCGGGCCGTCAACTTTCACCGTCACGTCCGCGACGTTGTTATAGACAGTGGTATTGGCTGAATTGTCCGTGAGCGAGCGCAGCACCGAGGCCGACGTGCGGTTGGTGGCCGCCGGCATCCACACATCCAGCGCATTGGCCGTGGTCAATGTGCGGGTGACAGTTGCAACATTGCCAAGCGCGTAGGGGTCAGACAATGCATTGCTGGTATTGCCCGACGTTGCCGTCGTACCATTGAGCGCAAGCGCAGCCTGAGCAGCCGCAACCGTCCCGTAGTTATGACTGATCGACTCCGAGGAACCCAGGGTCGACCCGAGCGAAAATGCCCAGTTGTTGCCGAGATCCCAATCAACGCCGATTGCCGCGAACTGATTGATATTATTTGCCTTGGAATAGGCACCAGGTCCGAGCAGCTGCTCAAAATTGAAGGTGATGTATTCGGAGTTCGCAGTGGCCGACGCGCCGGGGACGCCGACATAAAATGGATTCGTTTGGCCTGCGCCGAAAGTCGGACCGCCGGTGCCGGCGGGATTGAACACGGTGGCGTTGACATTGCCGCGCGACGCACGCGACGTGGTCATGTGCGAACCACGCACCAGATCAATGCTCAACGAAATATTGTCCGTGATATTTTGCCGGATGGCGACAAGCACGCTGTTGTGGGTGCTGGAAATCAGGTCGCTGCTGTAATCCTGTTGATCGCAGACGCCCTGCGTACCTCCTCCGGTAACAGAACGTCTGTATCCGGACTGGGTTGTTGTTCCACCGGATCCATTCGTCACCGTCACGCTATTTATTCCGCCGGATGTATATGGATACAGATACGCATTACCGCTGGTGCTGGTTGAAATTGCCGCCACGGGGCAGTTGAAGTTCTGGAAGTTGGAGCCGATCGACGGGAATGGAATTGCCATGCCGCGATACTGGTCGCTGCCAGCAACGGCGTTCGAAGCGCTAACAAGCGATACCGGCAGTCCGGCGGGAGGGTTTGCGGTCGAAAAGGTAAATTGTGCGGCCTGCTCGGGTGTCAGTGCGCCCATGCGGATATCCTGGCGCGCCGTCATGAAATCGCGCCATTTGGCGAACAAGTTCGAACGGCTGCTATAGGAATAGGTCGCCATCACCGAACCGGTGTCCCAAGTGTGACCGAACAGCTGACTGGCGGCAAAGGTGCTGTAATGGTCCGCCATGCCGGCCTGCGCGCGCGTTTCCCAACCTGAAAAGTCGCGACGCGTGACAAAGTTAATGACACCGGCAACAGCATTGGCGCCATATATTGCCGAGGCGCCGTCAGGCAGCACGTCGACGCGCTGCAGGGCCGCCGTCGGAATAAGACTGGGGTCGACCACATTGGTGCTTTGACCGGATGGCGCAATGATGTGCCCATCAATCAGAACCAATGTGGCAGTCGAAGCCTGTGTGCCGAGTGAATGAATATTCGGCGAGGAGAGTGCGCCGCCGCCGCCTTCATTGCGCTGGCCCGAACTGCCGAATCCGCCGGATGCACCGGTAATCTGGGGAATATTGGTCAGCAGTTCCGTGGTCGTTACCGCCGCGGTGTCTTCAATCGCCTGGCGATCGACATTGATGATCGCCGCGCCAACCGGCTGCACGCCGCGAATGCTGGTACCGGTTACGACAATATTCTCATTCTGTGCCTGCGCGGCAGTGGCAAGCAACGCCGCCGTACCTACCAGTGCTGTTCCGAGCATCAGACGCGCGGAAATACGCGTCGGATGAATTTCCGACAGATTGGACTTTTTCAATGTAACCCCCCGAGATTTTTTGTGTTATGCGCACGGACTGGTTAGTGCATCGGCGCATTACGGATCGTCAATCAAAGGGAAAGCTGTAATCCCACATAGTGGGCCGTCCTGTGCGGAAATTGCATCAATGTCCAATATATTGGTACGAATATCCCAAATACGTGCCAATATATGAGAATGAATGCTGCATATCGGTATTTAAGAAATACAGATTCTTCTTATATGGGATAACTAGACGTTGTTGGTTGCGAAAATAAAACACACAGCCGTACTAGACTAAACGCCGAAACCAAGGCTTTTCTGACATACATATTAAAAATGCGGCCCTGCACACGGAGTGAAACCGCATGCAGGGCCGATAAGTCCCTTTGCCGATACTCAATCGTCAGATTGTCAGATCACCACTTTTTGACGACACCAAAGGAGATCAGACGGCCGATTTCGCTGCCGACCGTGAAGCCGTTGGTGCTGTCATAGAAGGGCGGCGTCTTGTCCAGAAGGTTGGTGACGGTCAGCGACACCGAAGTTCCGTCCAGCCATTCCTCAGGAAGCGTGTAGCCCAGGTTAAGGTCGAAGGTTTGCAGCGACCCGACATGCTCATAGCGGGCAATACGATTCGGACCGGCGAGACTCCATGGGAAGTTATTGTTCGGTGCGTTGTACGGATGAGTGAAGTTGAAGGTCAAGCCGGCTGAGAAGGCATCCATTCTCCAGCCCAACCGCATGCTGCCCGCCGATTCCGGCGTGCAATAACGCGCCGAGTTCTTGCAGTCATTGACGTCCAGAAGCGGTGCAACCGAGGAATTGCCCTTCTGGGAGAAGCGGACAATCTGGTTGCCGTTCAGCGACCAGGTGAAGGTACCGTAGTTGTCGGTCTGATAGCGATAGTTGAGGTTGAAGTCGAGGCCGCCCTGCCAGATCGTGTAAGGATTCTGGATGCGCAAATCGATGATGGTGTAGATGCGCGCCGGCAATGCGCCATCCAGCGGTCGCGTTGCAATCAGGTCCTGAATGACCGTATCCGTCGGCAGCCAGCCCGGCAGACCGTCGGCCGGATTGCTGGCCGGGCCGAACGAGGTGGCTTCGGGAATATTGTTTTCCACCTGCTGGTTGGTCACTACATCGATGAACTTGGTCTGGTAGTAGGTGACGCTGCCGCTCAATCCGTCCAGCGCATCCCACAACCGGCCCGCATCGAAGTCGATACCGGCCGAATAGGTCAGACCGCGTTCCGGCTTAAGGCTGGCATTGCCGCCGCCGACCCGCAGGCCCGAAAATGCGGCATGGCCCGACGTCGTCAGTAAGCAGCCATAGGCTGATGGGTCGTTTGCCGCCACAACGTTGGAACTGGCATCAGCCACCGCGGCAACCCCCGCTACGGCGCCATTCAGGGCCAGACAGGAAGCAGCATTTTCCACAAACGTACCCGCCGTACCGACGCCGCGGGCCGAGAACGGACCCTGGCTGTAAGGCAGCGGGTTCACGCTGGCAAACGGAATAAGACGCCGGTTTCCAATCTGTGCAGCCCTCACGCTGGTCTGAGAATTGACGCCCGCAGGTCCGCCCACGTCATGGACGTTCGGCGCCACGAAGGAGGTGGAGAAGGTACCACGCGCCTGCAGACCGTCGAAGATACCCCAGGCCAGACTGACTTTCGGATTCTTGGTGTCGCCGAAATCCGAGAACGAGTCATAACGGCCCGATACGTCGAGGGTCAGGGTATTAACCAGCGGAATGCCCATATCCTGATTTACAATCGGGATCAGGAATTCGGCGAAGGCCGCATAGCTCGTGCGCGCAAAGGCGAATGTTCTGCCGCGCGAACTGGTCGAAGACGGCCCTGCGCTATTATTGCTCGCCTGATATTGCGGCTGGGTCAGGTGGTTGTAGTTGCCACCGAACGCGGCCTTGACCGGGCCGGCACCGAACAGGTCGAACGGCAGCGGACCATCAACCTTCATCGTCAGGTCGGTTACGTTGTTGTAAACTTCCGTATCCGTTGAACTGTCGGTCAGCGAGCGCAATACAGAAGCCGCCGAACGGTTGGTCGCTGCCGGCGTCCACACGTCCAGCGCATTGGCTGTGGTGAGCACACGTGTAACGCTGACGGTGCTACCCAACGCGTAAGGGTCGGACAGAGCATTACCCTCATTGCCGTTGGTGGCGGTCGTGCCGTTCAGCGCTAGAGTTGCTTGTGCGCTGGTGACTTGGCCGAAGTTGCGGGTCGCCGTTAAAGACTGACCGAAGGTCGAACCCAGCGAGAATGCCCAGTCGCCACCCAGATCGGCATCAAGGCCCAGCGTGGCAAACTGGTTGGTGGTGTTCTGCTTGGAATAGGCACCCGGTCCCAGCAACTCGTCGAAGTTGACGGTGATATATTCAGACGTCGCGGTTGGTGACGCGCCTGGCACACCCACATAGAAGGGGTTTGTCTGCCCGCCGCCAAAGGTTGGGCCCCCTGCACCGACCGGATTAAATGCCAGCGCATTCAAATTGCCGCGCGACAGTCGCGACGCTGTCAGATGCGTGCCGCGCACCAGATCGACATTCATCGAGATATTGTCCGTGATGTTCTGGCGTAAGGTGACGATGACGTTGTTGTGCGTGCTGGAGATCAGATCGCTGCTGTAGTCCTGCTGATCGCAAACGCCCTGCGTGCCGCCATTGGAGACGCTGCGGCTGATTCCGGCGCCGGTATAGGGATACAGATAGGCGCTGCCGCTGGTGCCGGCCGAAATCGCGGCCACCGGGCAGTTGAAGTTCTGGAAATTCGACCCGATCGAGGGGAACGGAATTGCCATGCCGCGATACTGGTTGCTGCCGGCTACCGCGTCCGACGCCGCAACAAGCGTGGAGGGAATGGCCGGCGTCAGGGTCGTAAAGTTGAACATCGCCTGCTGCGCCGCCGTCATCGCGCCCATGCGGATGTCCTGGCGCGCCGTCATGAAATCGCGCCATTGGCGAAACAGATTCGAACGGCTGCTATAGGCATAGGCCGCCATCACCGAACCGGTGTCCCAGGTATGGCCGAACAACTGGCTGGCGCTGAAGGTGCTGTAGTGATCCGCCATGCCGGCCTGCACGCGCGTTTCCCAACCGGAGTAATCGCGGCGCGTAATGAAGTTGATAACGCCGGCCACCGCATTGGCGCCGTAGATCGCCGAGGCGCCGTCGGGCAACACGTCCACGCGTTGCAGAGCCGCCGTCGGGATGATGCTGGGGTCGACCACGTTGGTGGTGACGCCGACCGGCGAGAACACATGGCCATCAATCAGAACCAGGGTCGCGGTCGAGGCCTGGGTGCCCAGAGAGTGGATGTTGGGCGAGGAAATTGCGCCGCCGCCGCCTTCGTTGCGCTGGCCCGAGCTGCCGAAGCCGCCCGACGCGCCGGTGATCTGGGGGATATTGGTGAGCAGTTCCGAGGTCGTGACCGCCGCGGTTTCATCAATGGTCTGGCGATCGACATTGATAATCGCCGCACCGACCGGCTGCACGCCGCGAATGCTGGTACCGGTGACAACGATGTTTTCGTTCTGTGCCTGCGCGGCGGTCGCAAGCAGCGCCGCCGTACCGACCAGTGCTGTTCCGAGCATCAGACGCGCGGACATGCGAACCGGACGGATGTCCGATGACGTGGAATTTCTCAAAGCAATTCTCCCCGATACTTTTGTGTTATGCGCACGCACCGGTTAGTGCATCGGCGCATTACGGATCGTCAATCGAGGGAAAAACTGGAATTCTATATAGTGGTTTTTTGTGTGCGGATTTTGCACCAAGTGACCACCTATCTTGTTTTATGGGCGCAATATGTTTCGTTTATTAGATGTATATCCTGCTTATTGAGATTTTTTAGCCAATGAAACACGGAACCTGTTGCTGTGTTGCAGACGAGATTGCCGCCAATGCTATTCGACCGTGCCAAATTCATTCCGGACGAAATGAAGCCCCGCATGGTTTTTCAACCATACGGGGCGTGACAAAGGCGCAATCCAATTTCTATTTGCGCATTACCATTTCTTGACAACACCAAAGGAGATCAGACGGCCGATTTCGCTGCCCACAGTGAAGCCGCTGCTGCTGTCATAGAATGGCGGCGGTGTATCGAGCAGATTCTTGACAGTCAGCGATACCGACGTTCCGTCCAGCCATTCGTCCGGAAGCGTGTAACCCAGATTGAGGTCGACGGTCTGCAACGCGTTGACGTGCTGGTAGCTGGCGACGCGGTTCGGTCCCGGCAAGTTCCAGGGATAATTGCGGTTCGGCGCATTGAACGGGTGCATGTAATTATACGTCAATGCAGCCGAGAAGGCATCCATGCGCCAGTTCAAGCGCATGCTGCCCGCAAATTCAGATGTGCAGTAACGCGCGCTATTTTTGCAGTCGTTGATATCGCGAATGGCTCCGATGGACGAATTCGGCTTCTGGGAGAAGCGGACAACCTGATTGCCGTTCATGGACCAGGTGAAAGTGCCGAAATCGTCAGTCTGATAACGATAGTTGAGATTGAAGTCGAACCCGCCTTGCCAGATGGTGTAGGGATTCTGAATACGGACATCGACGATGGTATAGATGCGCGCTGGCAGCGTCCCGGTAAGCGGACGGGTTGCGATCAGAATTCTGAATGATCGTGTCCGTCGGCAGCCAGCCGGGCAAACCGTCCGCCGGATTGCTGGCCGGACCGAACGACGTATCTTCCGGAATATTGTTTTCCACCTGCTGGTTGGTAACCACATTGATGAACTTGGTCTGATAGTAAGTGATGCTACCGCTCAACCCATCCAGCACATCCCACATTTGACCGGCGTTGAAGTCGATACCGGCTGAATAGGTCAGACCGCGTTCCGGCTTCAGGCCGGCATTGGCGCCGCGGACCGTCAGGCCCGAGAACGCGCTGTTGCCGCTGGTGGATAGCTGACAGCCATAGACCTCGCCAGATCCCGTACCAAGGGTGGCGGAAGTCGCTGCAGCGCCATTGATATCCACAAGCTTGGCCGTCGTGCCCGACAGGCCGGGCACGCTGTTCAGCGCCAGACAGGTTGAAGGCGTTTCAACAAAAGTACCTGCCGTTCCCACGCCGCGAGCGCTAAAGGGACCCTGACTGTAGGGCAACGGATTCACGCTCGCGAACGGAATGACACGCCTGTTGCCGATTGCCCCGCCCGAGACGCTGGTCTGGGAATTGACGCCTGCCGGGCCACCCACATCGTGAACATTGGGTGCCACGAAGGAGGTGGAAAAAGTGCCGCGTGCCTGCAGGCCATCGGTAATGCCCCAGGCCAGGCTGACTTTCGGATTTTTGGTATCGCCGAAATCCGAGAAGGAGTCATAACGGCCCGATACGTCTAGGGTCAGGGTATCGACCAATGGAATGCCCATATCCTGATTTACAAGCGGAATGAGGAATTCGGCAAAAGCTGCATAACCCGTTCGTGCAAAGGCGAATGTTCGGCCGCGCGAGCTGGTTGACGACGGACCCGCACCGTTATTGGTGTTGGTGGACTGCGGCTGGGTCAGATGGTAATAATCGCCGCCAAAGGCCGCCTTGATTGGCCCCGCCCCCAGCAGATCGACCGGAAACTCGCCGTCCACTTTTGCGGTCACGTCCGTGAGATTGTTGTCCACCTCGGTGTGCTCCGACGTATCTGTCAGCGAGCGCCTGACCGCCGCCGAGGTACGGTTGGTGGCTGCGGGATTCCACACATCCAAGGCATTGGCTGTCGTGAGAACGCGCGTAACCGTCACGACATTGCCCAATGCATAGGGATCCGACAACGCGTTGCCGCCAGTCCCCTGTGTATTCGTCGTGCCGTTGAGCGCCAGTATTGCCTCCGCACTTGGAGACGAGCGGAATCCTCCGGTTGCCGCCCGGCCAAAGCTACTGGTTGCCGTAGACGACGAACCGAAGGTCGCACCGATGCTCAGCGCCCAGCTTCCGCCCAGACCGGCATCAAGGCCCACGGCCGCGAACTGGTTGGTGACATTGTTCTTGGTATAGGCACCCGGACCCAGCAATTCGTCGAAGTTATAGGTGACGTATTCTGAATTCGCCGTCGGCGACCCGGGAACCGCAACATAGAATGGGTTCTCCTGGCCTACACCGAAGGCGGGGCCACCGGCACCTGCCGGATTAAAGGCAATACCGCTCAGATTGCCGCGTGCCTGGCGCGACGTGGAAATATGAGTACCCGCGTACCAGATCCACATGAATGGACATGTTGTCGTTCAGATTCTGGCGCAGCGTAACAATCATATTGTTATGCAAACTGGAGATCAGATCGCTACTGTAAGCATCCTGATCGCACACCCCCTGCCCCGGACTGCCAGTGCGGCTATAGCCGGACTGGGTGACCGTTCCACCCGCACCGTCTCCCACCGTGACGCTGTTAATACCGCCGGCGCCATAGGGATAAAGAAACGCATTGCTGTTGGTGCTGTTCGAAATCGCAGCCACCGGACAGTTGAAGTTCTGGAAGTTGCTGCCCAGCGAGGGATACGGAATGGTCATGCCGGCATATTGCGCGCTGCCCGCGGTTGCGTCAGACGCCGTAGGCGTCGAGGTGGCGCGTCCAGCGCCCAGATTGGCAGGCAGACCCGTGAACATGGCCTGTTGCGCCGCCGTCATCGCACCGACCCGAATGTCCTGACGCGCCGTCATGAAGTCCCGCCACTTGGAAAAGAGATTCGAACGGCTGCTATAGGCGTAAGCCGCCAAAATCGATCCTGTATCCCAGGTATGGCCGAACAGCTGGCTGGCGCTGAAAGTATTGTAGTGATCTGCCACGCCGCCCTGCACGCGTGTTTCCCAACCGGAGTAATCGCGGCGCGTAATGAAGTTGACCACGCCGGCCACCGCATTCGCGCCGTAAATCGCCGATGCACCGTCCGGCAGCACATCCACGCGCTGCAAGGCCGCCGTCGGCACAATGCTGGGATCGACCACATTAGTGGTGATACCGACCGGCGAGAAAATGTGACCGTCGATCAGAGTTAGCGTTGCGGTCGAGGCCTGGGTTCCCAGAGAATGGATATTCGGCGAAGCGGCACCGGCCGCGCCGCCTTCATTGCGCTGGCCCGAACTGCCGAAACCGCCGGCCGCGCCGGTAATCTGTGGAATATTAGTAAGCAGTTCCGAGGTTGTAACCGCCGCCGTCTCTTCGATTGTCTGACGATCAATATTGATAACGGCTGCGCCGACCGGCTGCACGCCGCGAATACTGGTACCGGTAACGACAATCTGTTCATTCTGCGCCTGGGCGGTTGAGGCCAGTAGTGCAGCTGTGCCGACAAGCGCGGTACCGAGCATCAGGCGCGCGGAAGCGCGGCCCGGACGGGCTTGGATCAACATAGAATTCTTCAAAGCAATTCTCCCCGAAACTTTTTGGTATCATGCGCACGTACCGTTTAGCGCATCATCATGTTGCATCGTCAATTGAGAGAAATTGGAAAATCTCACATGCCAGAGTTCTGTGTGAGGATTTTGCATCAAGTGAATAGAGATTATTTTTTTACGCGTCTCACGTTTCGTTTTTCAAAATTTCCTCCCAGTTCGTGAGAGCACGTTATTTAACGCGCGCAATGAAACGCCCGCGCGCGAATTACTTTCACTGATAATTCTGAATAAGCTGGACCTGTCTCAGCACGATTTCGAAAATGCACAGGCGCAGTTCTAAAATATAAAACAATGCGTGCGCGCTGCGATTTGAAGTTCGCATCCGGCATTCCAATATGTTGACGACAATTGCGAAAAAATTAGACACGCGCCTGTCCGTCCGACATGTGATCACGTTATGGATCTGGCAACCGAAAAATGGAACGTGATGACCCTTGAACTGGCACTGCTGCGGGGGCATTGAACCCTGATATCGGGACTCCCAACGCAAGCGTTCGAATTATTCAGTTACGAAAAACCCCGCATGCGGGTAGGGACCGCATGCGGGGCTGTTATGCCATCTGGCCAAGGACCAAACGACAAACCAGTTTCGGTGTTCCTTGAACTTGAAAATAAGGATGGGCAATCCGTGCCGGAGGGTCAATCGAGGAATAGTGACAGAATCCCATATGGCGGTTTTTCAGTCGGGATCCTGCACAAATTTTAAAGTGACGTGCCTCATTTCTTGTGCGACATAGCGGATAGCAACAGATAATCCCGTTAATTGGGAAATTAAACCTTAAAGGGGCGCGCCAATTATAAAGTGCCCTGCAGCCAAAACTCTTTCATCACCCTGCTCAAAGGAAATACACATGGCCCGCTCACCGTCTGAAACATTGTTGCCCGCGCTCGAAACCGGCCTGAACGCCCTCAACGCCATATTGGATAAGGCGGAAGCCTATGCCGCCGACAAAAAGATCGATCCGCCCGCGCTTTTAAGCACTCGTCTGTTTCCGAACATGTTTCCTCTGATACGGCAGATTCAAATTGCGTCGGATCAGGCAAAGAATGGTGCATCGCGCCTGGCCGGCGTCGAGCCACCCCGCCACGAAGATGCAGAGACGACGATCGCCGAATTAAAGGAACGCCTGAATAAAACCCTCGCGCACATCAAATCGCTGGACGCCAAGCAGATCGACTCCGCCGGCACGCGCGACATCACCTTCCCCTTGGGCCCCAAGAACAAGGGTCAAATGAAGGGTGACGACTATCTCCACTTTTTCGTGCTGCCGAACTTCTATTTTCATATCAGCATGGCTTACGCAATTTTGCGGCAGGCTGGCATGGACTTGGGCAAATCCGATTATCTCGGTGCCATCCCGCTGACAATTACGTAAGATCGGATGCAAAAATGGGCCCTGCGACGCAGGGCCCATTTTTTCTCAAGAAGAATTGATACTGCTTGCTCAGATCAATACCATTTGCGCAGGCGCACTTCGGATGCATTGCCGACGCCGGATACAAAAGCGGTTAGATCCCCATTGCTGAAGTGATAGGGATAAACGATCTTCGGCTTGAAGTCCTTCACCCACACGGCAGCGGCTTCAGGTGTCTCTGTAAATGGCAAATTCATCGGAATGAATGCCACATCGATATTTGGAAGATTCTTCAATTCCGGCGTTTCTTCGGTATCGCCGGCGAAATAAAAGCGCTTGCCGCCCAGCGTCACAACATAGCCATTACCCACGCCCTCTGGATGATTGCGCATACGCTCGGGTGTTGTGTTGTAGGAGGCCACGGCCTGAACATCGATACCACTGAGAACCGAAGTGTCGCCATTGGCCATGATCGTGGCCTTATCTTTTAACTCCGGCGTCAATTGATCATACACCACCTGCGGCACGCCCAGCACTGTGTTCGGCCCGGCCACCGCCGTCAGTACCTGCACGTTGAAATGATCGCCATGTGCGTGCGTGATCAGGATCACATCCGGCGTCCCCAGGGCCTTGAACGGCGCAAGCGCTTCGGCACTCAGAGGAGGAGGTGGTGGTGCAGCGCCGCCGCCCCGACCGCCGCCGCCCGCGCCACGTCCAGCTCCGCCGGCAGGTGCCGCGCCTCCACCGCCACCGGCCGCACCGCGACCTGCTCCGCCACCACCGCCAGTGCCCCCGGTCATCGCGCTGGGAGCCGGGTCCACCAGAACCTTCTTCACGCCCCAGGTAATCAGAACGGACGCGTGGCCAATCGGATGAACGATGGCGTTGCCTTTACTGGTCGCAATTGCGTCATCCTTTGCAACCATGGCCGTTGCGGTCGCAGGTGATTGTGCATGTGCAGCATAAATAATTGGCGTCGCCCAAATGGCGGCCAGTGCGCAAGCCTGCAGCAATTGTTTTTTCACAGCATTTCCCCTTTTTTATAGGATGTAACCGAGCGTGCTATCGCCGGTCTGGCATTCTCCATCTGATACTAACTAACCGGTGTGGATAAAGCTATCGTCTGCCCCTAGGATAGCCTTGGGCAGGGGAGTTATCCCACCATAAATATGGACCGTCCATTCAAGGCGTCCGTCATAATAAAAATATCGAGGAGGGAACCAAAATGAGAATAATTTCCGCGCGACGGCTGCTGGCCGCAGGCGCAATGGTGACAGGAACGGCGCTATTTTTCGCAGCACAGGCACAAACGCCACCCGAGCCCGGCGCAACACCGGGCGTTGAGTTGGTCAATATCAGCAAAAACACGCCGAAATTTGCATCCGTGTTTCCGCAGGTCGCGGTCAGCCGCAGCAATCCAAATCTGGTGGCGGTTGCCTGGCGCCAATATGGCGTGCCGATTGATACCAATGCCCTGCGCGAAGATCGCGTGGCCGAATGCCATGTCGCGATTTCGAAAGATGGCGGCAAGACCTTTACCGACCGCAACATGATGGACGTCCTGCGTACGCCGGGAGGAAATGGCCAACCTCTGTTGTGGGGCTGCAATGCGCCATGGGTCGCCATCGCCAAGGACGGTACCATGTATTTTGGCGGCGCGCTGTTTACGGCCGGCGGCGTTGTCCAGGTTGAACCCAAGGCTGGCCGCGCTGCCGTGTCGACATCAACCGATGGGGGCGCCACCTGGAGCAAAATGGTTCCCGGCATTATGCTTGATCGCTTCATGCCCGGCATGACCGGCCTGGGCGGCGGCATGAACCAGGAAGACACGCCCTGGGATGGCGCCAACGGCTTTGTCGATCCGCAAACCGGCACCATGTATTCCATGGCCGGCGCCTATATGAGCGCATCGGACGACAAGGGCAAAAGCTTCGGCACGGTCTATCAGGGCAAGGGCACCTCCTCCGCCGCATTCGGTAATGTCGTCGGTGCGCGCACGGTGCAGGAATGGGAAGGGGCAAAATGCCCGTGCCTGATCGCGTCTGTAACATCGGACAAGGGAAAAACCTGGACCGAAACGCTGGTGGCGCAGGCGCTGCAATATAATAATTCTGGCACCGTGCGGTATCCGATTGCCGCCGCAAGCCCGGCCAAGGCAGGCAACTATGCCATCGGCGTGTATCAGCCCGACCACAAGACGGTGAAGGTCTATTACACGACGGACAATGCCAAGACCTGGAAAATGGCGACACCGCGCCCAATTCCGGAAGGTGTCGCATCGACCAATGCCAATCAGGTGGATGTCGGTTACACGACGGACGGCCACATACTGTTGACATGGCGCGGCTTCCGCAATGCCCAGGTCTTCAACACCTTCGTGGCCATGATGACGGGCGATACCTTCGGCCCGACTATTAAAGTCACACCCGAACCGTCGATTTACCCGGCCATGATTGCGGTCGGGAATTACAATGCGACGGCAGGCGGCGGCGATTTCACCACATGGGTGACCGGCAATAACGAATACGCCTTTGTCGCCACACCCTATATGCCGGGCGGTGTCGCCGAAGATACCTATCTGGCAAAAGTACCGCTATCGCTTCTGAAATAAGGATGGCTTGACGACATGACATAAAGGGGGCGGAAGCAATAACAGGCTTTCCGCCCTCTTGTTTTCTGGAAAATGAAACTCAACCGGGGGGAATAAAATGAAAAACAAAATCCTTATTTTACTCGGCGCGACTTTAATGGCGGGCGGCGCATTGGCGCAGACGCCTGCTGAACCTGGTTCTTCGCCCGGCGTGGTGCTGGTCAATATCAGCAAGAACACGCCTCAAACCACGTCCGCGCTTCCGACCGTGGTCGTCAGCCCCACCAATGACAATCTGGTGGCCTTTGCCTGGCGCCGCTACGCCCTTCCCATCGACACCAATGCGCTCAAAGGTGTTCGCATTGCCGATTGTCACGTCGCCATTTCTAGCGATGGCGGCAAGACCTTCAACGATACCGACTTGATGCCCAAATTGCGTAACGAAGGCGCACCGGGTGTCCCGTCCATGTGGTATTGCAATCTACCCTGGGCCAGCATTGCCGCGGACGGCACCATCTATGCCGGCGGCTCCACCTTTACTGCTGGCGGCGTCGTGCAGAAGGATCCCAAACAGGGCCGCGCCCAGGCCTCCGTTTCCAGTGATGGCGGCAAGACCTGGAGCAAAGGCGTCTGGGCCGTTTCGCTTGACCGTGTCGGGCCGGGCATCAAAAGCCTGAAAGACGGGGCAAAACCGGAAGACACGCCATGGGACGGCTCAAAGGGATTCGTCGATGCCGCCACCGGTACACTTTATGTCACCACAGGCGGAGGCCTTGTCGCCTCCACGGATAAGGGCAAGACATTCGGAAATTACTATCGCGCTGCGGCGTCCGGATTTGTCGGCACCAGCCGCGATCCCGATGCGCTTGCCACGGCACGCGATATTGTTGCTTCACACGGCGTTGTCGGCGGCGCCATCATTTCCAATTCCGCGCCGGGCGGTGCGAAATGTCCGTGCCTGTCCTTCATCTCCAGCCGCGACAAGGGCGCAAATTTTATCGGCCACCTGATCCTGCAGGCCGACCAGTTCAGCGCTGACGGCCGCACGCACTATCCCGAAATAGCGGCGGACCCGGCGCATGCGGGCCATTTCGCCATCGTCACTTTCACGCCCGATCATAAATCCGTGCAGGTGTCCTACACCGAAGACAGCGGCGCGACCTGGAAAACGGCGAAAGTGCGGGACGTTCCAAAAGGCGTACAGCCTGTATCCTCTGCCGATCAGCCCGGCATAGGTTACACCACCGACGGCCAGCTTCTGGTTGCCTGGCGCGGCCAGCGCAATATCGGCGCTTACAACATCTATGCTGCACTTCTGAACGGCAACGCTTTCGGGCCGACGATCAAGCTCAATCCCGAGCCGTCCATCTATCCGGCGCTAACCTATATCGGAAATTATAATCCCACTTCCGGTGGCGGCGATTTCTACAGCACCATTGCCGGCAACCACACGACTGCTTTTATCGGATTTCCCTATGCGCCGAAGGGAGTCGTGCAGGATGACTGGCTCGCACGCGTTCCGTTGGCGCAAATGAAATGAACCCGGACGGCATCGAATGAAAAAGGGCGGGAATTTCTCCCGCCCTTTTTCTCACCACGTCTTTGGCGGATTGACCACGAAATAATCGAATACGGTGTGATCCGGTGCCGGAATACGGCGTCCACGACCGATAAAGACATGCCGGGTTATCCAGTCATGAGGGCCAACAGGCGTATCGAACACCGGCGTGCAGATGAAATAGGTATCGGGCGCTATCGTCCAGGTTGTTGCGGCGCCGGGCCCGCGGGGCGCAACCTGTGATGCGACGGGCCCTGCGGGAATAGGCGTGCCATCCGGTTCGCGGCCATACAAAAAACCGGTATTGTGAATATAGATGGGCGTGCCGTCAGACGCCTCCAGCATATAATGGGCGTTCAGTTCGGCCGCACCGTCGGAATGGCGACGGGCCCAATCCGCACCGCTGTTGGGAATGACCCGCCCCTGAAGACGCGGTCCTGAAATATCGCCGCCCAGCCGGCGGAACATAGACACGACCGCCCAAGGGCGTTGTCGGCTCGAACCGCCGCCGTTCCTTGAAGAATATACGCACGCGAAACGCAAATTCGATGCGCGGCGGCGTTACGGCAGCAACATCATAATTGTCAGGCGGTAAAACAAAGTCGTCGGACATGAGATTTCCTTTTCAGCTTTCTGCTTTGGCGGTGTCTCTGGACAGGCTCGAAGCGCCGACGAGCATCACAGCCCCGCCGACAAAAGCGCAAATGCCGCCGAATATCAGCGAATAGCGAATGGCAAGATCGCCATATTCGGCCGCCCAGTGATCATTCAAAACGCCCACCACAAACGGACCGGTGATCTGGCCGATCAAATTGGCGAACAGCAAAAATACCGCCGCGGCCATGGCGCGCATGGCGGGCCGGGCAATGCTTTGCACCGACGCATAGAGTGGACCGAAATGCATGGCAGCAAACAGGCTGGTCATGCCCAGCCCCGCAAGGGAAACGGCAAGGTTGGGTACCAGAAGAAACGTCAGCTCTGCGGGAAGGATCATCATGCAGGCCAGTCCCGGCACCCATAATCGCCAACGCTCGTCGCGCCGTCCCAGTCGATCCGCCAGAAAACCGCCCAACATTGCACCAACCAGTCCCAGTATCCCGCGCAGCACGCCTATGGACGCGCCCACTTCCGCAAGAGAAAGGTGATGTACGCGGACCAGAAATGTCGGATGCCAGATCTGTGCGGAATACAGGCTGATGCCCATGAACGATCCGCCGATTATCGTAAACACGAAAGCACGCGAACCGAACAGGAAGCGAATACTCGTCCAAAACCGTTCCTGCGCGACTGTGGGCGCCGAAGTCGTGCCGCCGCGCACGGGTTCCTTGACTGTCAATGCGAACAGGACGGACAGAAAAATGCCTGCAACGCCGGCAACATAAAAGGCGGCGCGCCAACCGTGATTTTGACTGATCCAGCCAACCAGCGGAAAAAAAATCAGGGCGCTGACGGAGGTGCCGCTTACGACAATGGCCAGCGCGAAGGGGCGGCGCATCTTGTCGAAAATATCCGAAAGCATGGAATGGCTCGGCGCCACGCCCGAGGCTTCACCTGCGCCCATCAAAAAACGCGTCGCCGTTAATTGCCAGACATTACCCACAAAACCTGTGAGCATCGTCATGATGCTCCAAAATCCGAACCCGATTGCCAGGATATTGCGACGGTTTGCACGATCCGCCAGTCGCGCGATGGGGATGCCCAGAATTGTATAGAATAATACGAATGCGGCGCCCGAAATCAGGCCGAGCTGGGCGTCGCTCAAAGCCATATCCGCTTTCAGCAAAGGCAACACCAGAGCCAGAATCTGACGGTCGGCATAGTTGAATGCATAGATCAGCGTCAGAAAAATAACGACATAAACTGAGCGCGGAGACCAACCGCCGGTATAGCGCAAACTCATGTCAGGAATTCCCCCATGGCCCGGTTGAAATCGTTCGGGTTTTCTATCGCCGTCAAATGCGCGGCATGGTCGATAACAACCAGTTCTCCATTGCGCACGCCGGACGCCAGCACCGGCGCCGCCGCACCGCGCGGTCCATCCTCGGCACCACCAATGACAAGTGTCGGACAGCCAATATTGTCAAGCCGATCACGCAAATCTATATCGCGCAGCACCGCGCAATTGCCTGCAAATCCGGCAACTTTCATGGTCCGCATGCAATCGATCAACGCTTGCGTTTGCGCCGGATTGCGTGCCTTGAAGCCATCGCTGAGCCAATTTTCAATCGTGCGTCTGGCGATATCGTCCATGCCCTTGGCATGCGCTGTGGCTATCAAATCGTCCCACATGGATTTATTTGGAATAAAGGGCGTTGTATTCGCCAATACCAGTCGTTCGATTTTATCGGGATTATTGGCCGCCAGCCACATGCCGGCCATTGCACCTTGTGAAAGACCGGCGAAATGCACGCGCGCCAGCTGTAGCTCGTCCATGATGGTCAATGCATCCTTGCCCAACATTTCCACGCTGTAAGGCCCGTCCGGCGCATCCGACGCACCTTGTCCGCGCGTATCGTAGCGTATGATCCGGAACGTACTGCTAAAAGCCTGAACCTGCGCATCCCAGAAAGCCAGCGATCCGCCAAGATGATGGCTGAGCATCAATGCGGGCGCGTTCGCGGGCCCCTCGCTCACTGCATTTAGCCGGCAACCATCAAAGCTTTTAATCATTGTCATGTGCCGATCCTAAACAACATCTTGAGCAAGCGCAGGAAGCTCGGCGGCGCTGTACCAGTTGCCGTGAACCTGGACATCGGAACGGAATGGCAGGATCACCCGCGCGATATCTCCTGCCGCCAGATTTTGCGTATCGGCAATGACAAGCTCGGAACGCATTTCGGCAAAATTATTGGCCACGCCCAAAATATACCCGTCACCCTCCGGGGCCCGCGCATGCCGCGGCACAAAACAAACTTCCTGCAAGCCATGCGTTGGTCCCGCAAAATATGAGCTGTAGCTGCGGTCCTGCACATCGAACCGGCCATAGCAGTTGGCAACGCGGCGCTTCACATCGCCCATTTTACCGCGATCGAATCTGGTTTCGTCCGCAAACGCGGTAAAGCCATAGCGGACGGCCTGCCCTGTATAACGCTCATCGATCCGCACCAGATCGGTAATGCTTGGCTCCGGAAATACGATTTCCTCGGCAAATCCGTCGGATTGGGAAGACAGATCGAATGTCACGCGCCGAAAATAGGCGCGCGCCTTCATGGGGTCCCATTTCGAATTGTCTACATTTGGGAAAAATGGAAATGGATTGCCGTCGAATATGGGCGCATCCAGAATTATTTTGTCGCCGATTGAACGGGCACATAGTGTATGGACCACGGCGCGCTGTGGTCCCTTGAACCAGCGCATATCCTTGGCGTCACCGTCACGCGGAAACACGCCGTAATATAGAAGTGCTGCATTATCCCAGGCCCAATGAATCTTCCCGGCCTTCAGGCGTTCCAGATTTGTAACATAAGGAAAGACCGGAAAGATGATGTGTTTCTCGGTCAGGGCAATGTCGTGCAACATGCTTACATAGGGCACTTTGAACCGCACATCGCGCTTCAATTTTCCGTCGGCACCGATAATGCTCAACCACAGATCATTGCTGGCTGGACCTGTTGCTTCATACCCATAGGTAATGAGGTCTCCCGAAAGCGGGTCGATCTTGGGGTGGGCCGTAAATGTTGGGCAGCGATACTGGCCGTTGAAGTCGTAACTGCCGCGCGTTTCCAGCGTAACCGGATCGATTTCGTAAGGTAACCCGTCTTCTTTTAGCGCCAGCAGCCTGCCGCCAAAGGCAAGCGGCGCGGTGTTGGCAACCGTGCGCAATTCGGGATGAACCGCATCGCGAATGCTTTCATCATCGGTATAGGGATTGCGGTAATAGCCATAGAGCTGACGCCCAGCGGACAGGTTGTTTTCAAAACGTCGGGTTCTGATCCAGCGGCCTTTGTAATTGCACTTTCCATTTTTGATCCGAAAACTGCTGACATATCCGTCCTCGTTAAAGGGCGCGTCGTCCCTGTATTTCGGAGGGAAAGCCCAATCGCTGCCAATGCGGATAAAGGCTCCATCCAGCTCCGGCGGAATTCGCCCGGTCACTTCGCAATCCTGAATATCCGCCTCAAAGCGATGGGGCGCAAAAAAACGCCCGCTATCCGGAAAATTGGAATGATCGGCCACCTGACCCCGCCCCGGCGATTATTGCTTCCAGCCCTTGGATTGGATGTAACACGAACAATAGCAATAAAAAAGACTTGCGCACTGTGTCGTAATAATGCGGCCCTACCAGGCAAACAGGCCAATAAAGAACTGACAGAACAATGCACCAACGACCGTCATGGCAAATCCCCAGAGCAGCATATTGCGGAACAGGATGCGCGTATCGGCAGCCCCGGCCGGTACCGCGGCGACCGCGAGAGCGCCGATAGTCGACAAAGGCGAGACATCGACAAGTGCCGCACCCACATTGATGCTAAGCGCGATTTGCAGCGCATCACCCCCGCCCAGTTTATCGACAAGGCTTGATACCGTCGGCAGAAACGCGGGATAGACCACGCCGGAGGTCGAGCTGTAGGTGGAGATCACGCCCGTCACGAACGCCATCATGCCGTTTGCGGTCTGCGGCGTTGTAATGTTGGCAAGCAGCGTGGTGAAAAGCTCCATCCCGCCGGTCTTGTCCATAACCCCGATCAACACCGTAACACCGGTTACCATCATGATCACCGGCCAGGGCACCGCCTTCACTGTCTCCGCATCTTCGGCCATGCGTAGAATTATCAATACGCAGGCAGCGATAAAGGCGGTCAGACCCGGATTCATGTCGGCAAACACCACGCCTGCAATCCAAATCAGCAGGATGGCAATCGTCACCCAATGGTGAGGCTTGAATGGCATCACCTTCATGTCGAAAGTTACGTCCCTACCCTTGCGAATAAGCATCAAGCCGCCGAACAAAAGATAGGCGGCGATGGCCACCAGCGTGTGCGCCACAAAATTCGCCGTAAACGCTGCCCATTCATGTCCGGAAAGACCGGCCTTCAGCATTCCGGCCTGCACGATCAGACCGACGGCGCTAAAGGGCGACAGATTTCCGGCATTGGCGCCGTTGGCTACCATTAGGGCAATCAGGAAAGCAGGTACCCCGGCGCGCAAGCCAGATACCATCGCCAGCGGCACAACCAGGGCGGTCGCGGCAACGGCACCAGGCCCGACTGACGACAAAAAACCTGCTATGAGAAAAAAGAAAACTGGCAGGGCCGCTGCATGACCGCCGCTGGCGCGCACCACTCTTTCGGCAATGGCTTCCAGCGTTCCATTTTTTTGGGCGGTCGCGAAGAGTAGCGTCACACCCACAAGTGTCAGGAATAGATTGGACGGGAATGTCGCCATCAGGTCGCCGACTTTCCAGCCGCCAAGAAGCACCGTGACGATTGCCGCCAGCGCCACGGCCAGCACACCGATGTTGATACGGGATGTCAGGCTGAATAGTATGACGACGCCAAGTGCGACAAGTGAAAGCGTCGCCGGATCGCTTGTGGCCGAAAAGTCAATCATGCTGTCCCCCGTATCAAAGATACAATGTTTTGAATTGTTCCCTCAGCAGGCTCTTCTGAATCTTTCCCATCGTGTTGCGCGGAAGCTGATCGGCAAATAAAATTCGCTTGGGCATTTTGAATTTGGCCAGCCTGCCATCCAATGCCGACAGGATTTTTGCCTCGGTCAGACCTGAGTTCATTTCCGAAATCACGACCGCTGTGACGCCTTCGCCGAAATCATTATGCGGCAACCCGATCACGGCACTCTCCTCCACGCCAGCAATTCCGTCGATCAGCATTTCAACCTCTTTGGGGTAGACATTGAGACCACCACTGATGATCAGGTCCTTGCCACGCCCGACGATATGGACGTATCCCTCGTTATCGATGGTGCCGAGATCGCCCGTTATGAAAAAACCATCTGGGCGGAACTCCGCTGCGGTTTTTTCGGGCATGTGCCAATAGCCCTTAAACACATTGGGGCCGCGCACTTCGATCATGCCAATTTCGCCCTGCGGCAACGGATTTCCCTGTTCGTCGGCGATACGCAGATCCGTGCCAGGCAGTGAAAAGCCGACCGATCCCGGCAAGCGCTTGCCCATATAGGGATTGGACGTGTTCATATTGGTCTCTGTCATGCCATAGCGTTCAAGTACGGCGTGACCGGTGCGCTCCGACCATTGGCGATGCGTCTCCGCCAGAAGCGGGGCCGAACCAGAAATAAATAGGCGCATATGTTTTACGACATCGTGCGTTAGTCGCGCGTCCTGTAACAAGCGTACATAAAATGTTGGAACGCCCATCATGCAGGTAGCATTCGGCAATGCTTGAAATATCGCTTCCACGTCGAATTTCGGCAGCAGGATCATGGAGGCGCCGGCCGCCAAGCAAACATTGGTTGCGACAAACAGACCGTGGGTGTGGAAGATCGGCAGGGCGTGCAGCAGCACATCGCGCTCGGTAAACTGCCAAGTGTCTTTCAGGACCTTGGCATTCGACCATAAATTGCCGTGCGTCAGCATCGCGCCTTTCGAGCGCCCCGTGGTACCGGAGGTGTAGAGAATGGCTGCCAGATCATCCATCCCAACTTCGGCATCCGAAAATATTTCGGGCTGTCCGGTTGCCTCGGCAATCAGCGAGCCGCTTTTGCCGTTATCGCCGAGCGTCAGCACATCGCCATCCGGGCACAGATCCGCGATGGCCCGTTCGTTTTTCGGCGAGCAGACGAAAACACGCGGCTTGGCGTCGGCTACAAAATATTCAAGCTCGCTAGCGGTATAGCCGGCATTCAGCGGCAGATAGATTGCACCGGCGCGCAAGGACGCAAGATACAAAAGCAGTGCTTCGGGGCTTTTCTCCACCTGAACTGCAACCCGGTCCCCGGGCCTCACGCCGTGCGCTGTCAGCACATGGGCAAGCTGCGCCGACTGCCGGAACGCCGAGTCAAAGCTTATGGCGCTGCGTCCTGGCGGTACCAGGAAAGAGCTGTCGCGGTTTGCGCACTGCGCAGCGAAATAGGCGTAAAGATTTTTGGGCATGTTGCGGAAACGGACACTATGGATTAGCGTGAGTTTTATTATACAATAATTATTACATTGCATACAGAAACTTGGGAACCGCGCGCGCGGACGGACCATGAGCACCAAGGCTTCTGCCTCGCCTTTGCCTGCTGCTTTGCGCGACAGGATAGAAGAGCTTATCGCCACCGGCATATTCAATGCCGGGGATAAAATCGACGAAGCCTCGCTCGCAAAACGATTTCATGTCTCGCGTACGCCGGTGCGCGAAGCACTGGCCTTTCTGGCAGCCACGGGCCTCGTGGAGGTTGTGCCCAACCGTGGCTGCTTCGTAAAGGCGATCACCCATAAGGGGCTGCTTGAAATGTTCGAGGCTATGGCGGAAATGGAATCATCCATCGCCAGGCTGGCGGCCCGGCGCATGACCGACAAAGATGAAAAGGCAATCATGAAGGCGCATCGCCAATGCAAATCTGCCGCATCCAAGGGCGACACCGATGCCTATTTCTCTGAAAATGAAATCTTCCATTTCGCCATTTATCGCGCCTGCCACAATGGTTTTCTCATTGAACAGGCGATGCAGCTATTCAGGCGTCTGAAGCCCTATCGCCGTTTGCAATTGCGCGTGCGCGGCCGCGTGCGTTCCTCGTTTAACGAACATCAGCGAGTCGTCGATGCACTGGTTGACGGCGATGGCGAACTGGCGGCAACGGAGTTACGCGGCCATGTTCTGGCACAGGGCGACCGCTTTGCTGACATTTTCGCGCATCTGGCGACCTGAAGCTCTATTTCCAGACTTCATTTGCAATCTCCACCATGCGGCTGAGTTTTTTCCACTGATCGGCCTCGGTCAGGTCATTGCCATGGACGGTTGAGGAAAACCCGCATTGATGACTGAGTGCAAGCTGTTCCAGCGGCGCGAACTGAGCGGCTTCGTCGATCCGGCGCTTGACCGCGTCCTTCTCCTCGATAGCCGCATGCTTCGAACTCATCAGGCCGAGCACCACCGTCTTGCCCTTGGGCAGGAACCGTAGTGGCGCAAAATCGCCGGAACGCTCATCGTCATATTCCAGGAAGAAGGCGTCGATCTTGAGATCGTTCAGCAGAATTTCGGCAACGGGCTCGTAACTGCCCTGCGCCACCCAGGCCGATTTGAAATTGCCCCGGCACAGATGCGTGGCAATGGTCATGTCCTTTGGCCGTTTGGCGATAGCCCGGTTGATCAGCGCGCAATAGGTCCGTGTCAATGCATCGGGATCGTCGCCGCGTTTTTTGGTATTTTCCCGAATGGCCGGGTCGCAGAGATAGGCGAGGTTTGTATCGTCGAGTTGCAGATAGCGGCACCCTCGGCGCGCCAGGTCGGCAATCTCCTCGGCATAGGCATCGGCCAGATCGGCATAGAAATTTTCCAGGTCCGGATAGATCGCCTGGTCGATGGCTTCGCGCCCACCGCGGAAATGCAGCATGGAGGGCGACGGGATGGTGACCTTTGGCGTCTGATGCACGACGCTTTTGAGGAAATCAAAATCGGCGCCCTGAATGGATTGGCTGTGCTTGATCGCGCCAATAATGTGGATCGTCGGCGGCTTAAAGCCGACTTCGCTGCCATCGTCCTTGCGGAATTTCGAGGCGAACTCGCCATAGGTCACGCTGACCCCGTCCAGCTTTTCAAGAAAATCGACGTGGAAATAGGTGCGGCGGAATTCACCATCAGTGATGCCTTTCAGGCCGACCTCTTCCTGTTGCCGGGTTACCTGACGAATTGCATCGTCTTCAACCTGACGCAGCGCATCGGCGGATATTTCCTGCCTGGCGAATTTTTCGCGCGCCTCCAGCAGCGTTTTGGGACGAAGAAAACTCCCAACATGGTCAGCGCGAAACGGTCCATTGGACATGGCATTCCCCCGGAAAATTTATATGCCAGGCATACTAGCCTGTCGTCATCATATGGGGTCAATGCGATAAAGGTCTAACCTGCACCCATTGCGACTGCTATATGATAGGTGCAGAAGGCTGCGGCATAGGCAAGCGCCAGCATATAGCCGAATGTCACCCACATCCATTTCCAGCTGCCTGTTTCGCGTTTGATGACGGCCAGAGTCGAAGCGCATTGCGGCGCAAAAATATACCAGGCCAGCAAAGCCAAGGCCGTCGCAAGGCTCCATTGCTGCGCCAGAACGGTGCCGACCTGCTGGCCGGCATCCGAAATAGCATAGACGGTGCCAAGCGCAGCCACCGCTACTTCGCGCGCCGCCATGCCCGGAACCAGCGCGACGTCGATCTGCCAATTGAACCCGACTGGCGAAAGAAGCGGCTCCATCCAGTGCCCGATTGTGGCAGCGATGCTGTAATTGATGGCCGGGCCTTCCGCGCCCGGCGGCGGTGCCGGAAACGTGCACAAAAACCAGATCAGAATCATCATCGACAGTATTGTGGTGCCGGCGCGAGTCAGAAATATCTTGGCGCGCGTAAATAGGCCCAGCGCGACATTGCGCACACTGGGGATCTTATAATCCGGCAATTCCAGCATGAAGGGTTCGACCGGGTGGTCGCGCCAGAACAGACGTTTTGCGACGAAGGAAACCGCCAGCGCGCTAAAAATCCCCGTTGCGTAAAGCCCGAACATGACAAGGCCCTGCAGGTTGGCAAACCCCCACACCTGCCGCGCCGGGATGAAAGCGGCAATAATCAGCGTGTAAACGGGAATGCGCGCCGAACAGGTCATCAGGGGCGCAACCAGAATGGTGGTAAGCCGGTCGCGTTTATTGTCGATAACACGCGTCGCCATGATGCCGGGGATGGCGCAGGCGAAACTCGACAGCAGCGGAATAAAGGCGCGTCCGTGCAACCCTGCTCCGCCCATGATCCGGTCCATCAGAAAGGCGGCACGCGCCATATAGCCAAGATCTTCCAGCAGCAGAATAAACAGGAACAGCACGAGAATCTGCGGAAGAAATACAAGTACGCTGCCGACGCCCGCCAGCAGGCCGTCGGTAATAAAATCCTTGACCAGACTTTCGGGCAAGGTTGCGGATACACTGCTTTGCAAATACCCGATGCCAGATGAAATCAGTTCCATCGCAGGCTGGGCCCAGGTGAAAACCGCCTGGAACATCACCAGCAGGAGAATGAGAAGAAACGCCAATCCGGCCACAGGATGCAGCAGCACCGCATCCAGTTTTGCCGTCAGCGAGTCCTCATGTCCCGTGGCACGGGTGACATATTTAATAATGCGGTCCACCCGGCTTTGCAGACGGCGAATGTCCCGGGCGCTGGGCGGCGTCCAATCTGCGCAACTGGGCGCAAAGGCCTGCGGATTTTTCATCAACTGATCGACAGTCGATAACAAACTGTCAGTACCGCCGCGTCTGACTGCCACGGAAGTAACGACCGGAATACAAAGTTGTTCGGACAATTTTTCAAGATCGATTTCGATGCCTCGTTTCTTGGCGATGTCGATCATGTTGAGCACAAGCAGAATGGGATGACCCACATGCTTAAGTTCCAGGACAAGACGCAGCGCCAGACGCAGGTTTGTCGCGTCCGCAACGCAGAGCAGCAGATCGGGCACGCGTTCTCCGGCGAATTTACCCAACACAACGTCGCGGGTAACTTCTTCATCCGGACTGCGCGCCCGCAGTGAATAGCTGCCGGGCAAATCCAGCAACTGCACCTGATGTCCGGCCGGCGTCGTAAAGGTCCCGGCTTTGCGCTCCACGGTAACGCCGGGATAATTCGCTACTTTCTGGCGACCGCCCGTCAGGGCATTGAAAAGTGCCGTCTTGCCGCAATTGGGATTGCCGACAAGCGCCAGCGAAGGCATGGACAATGCAGCGTCGCTCATTCTGCGGCTTCGGACAGAACAGTCTCTGCTGTCATGCTCTCGACCAGAATGGCGCGTGCCTCAGCGCGGCGGATCGCAAAAGTCGTATTGCCCACGCGCACGGCAATGGGGTCGCGGCTGATTAGGCCTTCATGCAGCAGCGTCACGTCCATACCTTCGGTGAAGCCCAGCTCCAGCAGACGGCGCTCAAGTTCCGCAGAGGTAAGCGCCCCCGTCACACGATCAGTCGCAATGGCGCGAATGATCCCGCGATAGCCGACCGGCGCATCGCCCAGGCACTGGGGAGGCATTTCCTGTTCCACGCGCGTCATCTTCTTTTCTGTGTACAGCCTATCTATAGATATTGATAATAAGTCGCAAGTGCGATTTTGCCACATCAGCCTAGGGTATTTGGTTTATGAAAAGACGAACGGCTTTCGGGAATCTCTGGCCATGGCAGCTATAAAGCCGGTCGTTCAGGTGCCTTAATGCCGGGGCTGCCGTGAAAAACCGCATGGCGGTCCGAAAATAATAGTCATCAGGCGACACAGTCTCGCCCAGGTCAAATCGGGCCAGGATTTCCGGGCTGCAAACCCTGATTCCCTTGGATTCGACTTCAATAAGCGCCCCCTCAGGCGTCTCCAGGATATAGCGGGCGCTGATCTCCACGGTACCGTCGGGATGCACCAACTGCCAATCCGCGCCGCCCGGCAGGACGCGCGCGGAAAATGCACCGGAAACGACCCCACCCAACAACGGCACCATGCGTCGACGACCGGTTGGCGTACTGCCTATTTCGAAGGCGCCGCCCAATTCGATGTCAAAAGTCAGAAACGGCACCATCTTATATCTATAGCTAATTGACCAGGCCGCCATCCTTATTGAGGCTGATCAAGGATCATAGCAAATGGTTCGTTTTCCGGCCTAAATCGGTTGAAATCGCCTATAATTTTACAGCGTATAGAAAGTGCTTGTGGCTTCACTAAATAGTAAGTAAAGCATACTAATAGTGCCAATTTTGACGTGCCGCGAGGGGGGAACTTTGCAGGGCATTGCAGAAAAGACGTCCGCCATGGATTCGCTTTTGTCCACCTGGGCAAAGGCTGAGCATGATGTTGTCGCGCGCGAAGCCCAAATCCAGCCGCAAGCCGTCGCAGTCTATAATCTGTTGACCGGCGAAAGCCTGACCTATGCCGCTCTCGATACGGCCATCGCCCGTTGCACCGCTCAATTGGAAAAATCCCTGCCGGTCCGCGGCAGCCGAATTGCCCTGCTGGCGCGCAATAGTTTTCAGCACATGCTTTTGTTTTATGCCTGCGCCCGCGCCGGCGCGATCTTCGTGCCGCTCAACTGGCGGCTGACCGGCGCGGAACTGAAAGCGCTGATCGCCGATTGCGGGCCAGAACTTCTGCTGTTTCATCCGGAATTTAGCGACGCTGCCGGTATTGCGGTGAGTGAGAACCCCGGTTGCCTGACCATGACATGCGCAGAATTTCAAACGGCAATGGATAAACTTGCGCCCTCTGATGCACGCACGGTCGATCCGAGCGCAATATTCATGCTGCTTTACACCTCGGGCACGACCGGGCGCCCCAAAGGGGTGACCCTGACGGCGCGCAACAGTTTTATCGAATCTGCAAACTTCATTCATGTCGGCGCAGTGACCGCATCTTCCGTCCTGCTTTTGAACGTCCCCTTGTTTCACACCGTTGGTTTGATGGCGATCATGAACGCCGGATTTGGAGCCGGCGCCAGAGTAATAATGACTGACCGGTTCGTGCCCGCCGAAACATTGGGCCAACTTTCCGATCCTGTACTGGGCATTACCCATTATTTCTGCGTGCCGCAGATTGTGCAGGCCATGGTCAATGATCCGGAATATGCCGAATCCGATCTGACGCGCCTAACGGGGTTGTTTACAGGCGGCGCGCCAATGCCGCCCGCGCTGACCACAAAACTGATCGCCGATGGCATTATGGCAGTGAACGGCTATGGCATGAGCGAAACCGGCACGGCCATTCACATGCCGCTGGATCCGCGCATGGCTATTGCCAAGCTTGGCTCGGTTGGCGGGCCCGCACCCTTTATCGAAGTCCGACTGGTGAACGTAAACGGCAAGGACGTTGCGCAGGGGGAGGTCGGAGAAATCTGGCTTAAAGGGCCAGGTGTTACCAGGGGCTATTGGAACCAGCCCGAAGCTAACGCTCAAAGCTTTTCCGGCGACTGGCTGCGCACAGGCGACGCAGCCTATTGCGACAAAGACGGTTTCTATTTTGTCGTCGATCGCTGGAAGGATCTCTATATCAGCGGCGGCGAAAATGTGTATCCCGCCGAAGTCGAAAACGTCCTGCGCGCCATTGACGGTATTCTGGATGCCGGAGTTGTGGGCGTGCCCGACGCGAAATGGGGCGAAAGCGGATGCGCCTATATTGTTTTGGGCAAGGATAGCGCGCTCGATACCAATGAAATTCTGGCGCAATGCGGTTCGCGTCTGGCCCGCTATAAGCACCCCGCCCACATCCGTTTTGTCGATGCAATCCCGCGCAATGCCGCCGGCAAAATTCTAAAGAACGTACTGCGCCAGCATTTTGCTTCAAAATTGTGAATTTCGAAAAAGAGGAAAAGGATTTTTCATGACTGCCAAGAATAAGAATATCATCCGTAAAAGCACTGTGCTTGTCGAATTCGACAAGAGTGTTGCCTGGGTTACGCTGAACCGCCCGGAGAAGCGCAATGCCATGAATCCGGCGCTCAACATCGAAATGATGGAAGTGCTCGACGAACTGGAAGGCGATGCCCGGTGCGGCGTGATGGTGCTGACGGGCGCGGGAGAATCCTTTTCCGCCGGAATGGACCTGAAGGAATATTTCCGCGAAAACGACAAAAGAGACCGTGCCGCAACATTGCGCGCCCGGCGTCAGTCCGGCGACTGGTGGCGCAGGCTCATGTTCTTCGAAAAGCCGACAATCGCCATGGTCAATGGCTGGTGTTTTGGCGGCGCCTTCACGCCGCTGATTGCCTGCGATCTGGCCATTGCCGCTGATGAAGCGAAATTCGGCCTATCCGAAATTAACTGGGGCATCCTTCCCGGCGGCAATGTCAGCCGCGCCGTCGCTGAAGTGATGAGCCACCGCGATTGCCTGTATTACATTATGACGGGTATTCCCTTTGACGGGAAACGCGCGGCTGAAATAAGGCTGGTCAATGAATCCGTTCCGCTCAAGCAGTTGAAAAAACGCGTGCGCGAACTGGCCGATGTCCTCTTGCAGAAAAATCCGGTGGCGCTCAAGGCCTGCAAGGATGCCTTTAAGCGCGTTGGCGCGCTGCCCTGGGATGTATCGGACGATTATCTTTACGCCAAGACCGAGCAGATGCTCTTTCTGGACAAGACACAGGGCAAATCCGAAGGCCTCAAGCAATTCCTGGACGAAAAAAGTTTCCGTCCGGGATTGCAGACCTATAAACGCAAAAAATAAGGGCGCTTAAATCGGATATCTGCCTGGCTGCGTCTCAATCGTCATCCAGCGCAGATCGGTGAACTCGGCAATGCCGGCCTTGCCGCCAAAGCGGCCATAGCCGGAGGCCTTGACGCCGCCGAACGGCATTTGTGCTTCGTCATGCACGGTCGGGCCGTTGATGTGGCAGATGCCTGACTGGATGCGCTTGGCGACACGCATGGCGCGCGCCACGTCCGTGGAAAACACCGAAGCCGACAACCCATATTCGGTGTCGTTGGCGAGACGGATGGCGTCTTCTTCGTCCTTGGCGCGGATGACGCACACCACGGGCCCGAATGATTCCTCGCCGTAGATCCGCATGTCCTTGGTTACGCCATCGATAACGGTCGCATTCAAAAGAAGGCCGTCACCGCTGTTACCGGCGGCGACCTTGCCGCCTTTGGCCGTGGCATCGGCAACCAGATCGCGCACATGTTGCGCGGATTCTGCACTCACCACCGAACCAAGCGGTGTTTTGCCCTCGCGCGGATCGCCCGCCACCAGCGTCTTGGCTTTTTCGGCAAAGCGTTTGACGAATGCATCCGCTACCTCGTCCACCACGATAATGCGCTCGGTCGACATGCAGATCTGGCCCTGATTGAAAAACGCGCCAAACGCAGCGGCTTTCACGGCTTCGTCCAGATCGGCGTCCTTCAAGACCAGGAACGGTGCCTTGCCGCCCAGTTCAAGCAATACTGGTTTCAACTGCTTGGCGGCGCGCTCGGCGATAAGGCGTCCGACACGCGTCGAACCGGTAAAATTGATGCGCTTCACGGCCGGATGATCGATGAGAGTTTCGACAATGGCGGCGGCATCGGCAGGTGCATTGGTGACGACATTGACGACACCGGCCGGAAAACCTGCTTCGGCCAGCGCTTCGCCAATCAGATGATGGGTGCGCGGGCAATTCTCCGATGCTTTCAGGATCACGGTGTTGCCGCAGGCCAGCGGCGTTGCGACGGCACGCACGCCCAGAATGACCGGTGCATTCCAGGGCGCAATGCCCAGAACCACACCCGCCGCCTGCCGCGTGGCAAAGGCCATGCAGCCCGGCTTGTCCGATGGGATAACCTCGCCCGTAATTTGTGTCGTCAGGCTGGCAGCCTCACGCAGCATGCCCGCTGCCAACATGACATTAAATCTGGCCCAACCTTCTGTCGCGCCCACCTCGCCCATCATGGCGGCCACGAAATCATTGCCGCGTGCGGCCAGCGCATCGGCGGCTTTCAGCAACAACGCCCGGCGTTCATTGGGGCCGGTTTCCGACCAGGATGGGAACGCGGCCGCCGCAGCGTCCGCTGCTTTGCGGGCGTCGTCCGGTGTGGCAGCCGCGGCAGTCGTGGCTACCTGACTGTCCAGCGGATTGAGCCGGTCATAGGTCTTGCCACCAGAGGCAGCGCTCGGCTTTCCGCCGATCAGAAGATCAATTTTGTACATAACCACGTCTCCCCAACAGGTTCCCGGCCTACTGCCAATTTTGTATTAACCGCATACTATATCGCAGGAGTGTGCAAGCAAACCCCGTCCGTCGGACCCAATTTCCCGACCTGGCCAATTGGCTAACCATCCGTTGACCTGCATCAAATCCGTCACGACCCCAGTCCTGCTAGCCTGAAGCGTGTCTATCGGGAGCGAAATATGACGCTCAGGCTGAACGCGAACAACGAAATTCCCGGCACGGTGATATTCAACGGCGTACAGGCCCGGAAGGGCTACACGCTGAACAAGATGTGCTTCTCCTTCAACAATGCGGCCAACCGGGAGGCCTTCCTGAAGAATGAAGAAGCCTATTTTGAAAAGTACCAGCTTACGCCTGCGCAACGTGGCGCCGTGCGCCAGCGTGACGTGCTCGCCATGATCGCCGAGGGCGGCAACATATATTATCTGGCAAAGCTCGCCGGAATATTCGGTCTGAACGTGCAGGATGTAGGCGCACAGCAGACCGGGATGAGCGTCGAGGCTTTCAAGGACATGCTGATCAAAGCGGGGGATTAGATGGCGAAAATCGTCGGTGCCATAGGCGTTTCACATATTCCGGCCATTGGCAAAGCCATCGCGGAAAATCGGCAGAAGGAGGCCTATTGGCGTCCCTTCTTCGACGGGCTGCGCCCAGCGCAGGAATGGCTGGCCGAGGTAAGGCCGGACGTGGCGGTCATGATCTATAATGATCACGGCCTCAACTTCTTTCTTGATAAGATGCCGACTTTCGCTATGGGCGCCGCGGACCTTTATCGGAGCGCGGACGAAGGCTGGGGATTGCCGGTTCTCAACCCCTTCGCGGGCGATGCCGAACTATCCTGGTTCCTGATCGACCGGCTGATAAATGACGAATTCGACTTGACGACCTGTCAGGAAATGCTGGTGGATCACGCGTTTTGCGTTCCCACACAGTTATTGTGGCCATCCGGTCTGCCGTCCGGATTGAAATTCGTCCCGCTGTCCATCAACACGGTTCAGCACCCGCTGCCAAGCGCAAAGCGCTGTCTGGCACTTGGCCGCGCCTTGGGGCGGGCTATTAGGGAATATCCGAAAGACGCACGCGTGGTCATTGTCGGAACGGGCGGCCTGTCGCATCAACTCGATGGTAAAAGAGCCGGCTTTATCAACAAACAGTTCGATCTGGACAGTCTGAACAGCCTGGTAAACGATCCGGACGCGCTTTCTGCATTGAGCACACATGATCTGGTCGAACAGGCCGGAACCCAGGGCGTAGAACTTCTTATGTGGATTGCGATGCGCGGAGCACTCGGAGAAAAAGTCTCCAAAGTGCACGCCCACTATCACATCCCGATTTCCAACACGGCAGCCGCCAGTCTTGTGCTCGCACCGCGTGATCTGCAGCCCGCCTAGAGCAAACTCTTTTCCAGCCTGTCCAATGTCTGCATCGCCGGAAGCACCTGCGCCACCGAGGCGTTGGGCTCGCGCTTTTCGCGAATGGCGGCGATGAACTCGCGGTCCTGCAGTTCGATGCCGTTCATCGACACATCCACCTTGGACACATCGATCTTGTTTTCCTTGCCGTCCACCAGATCGTCGTAGCGGGCGATATAGGTGCCGTTGTCGCAGATATAGCGGAAGAAGGTGCCGAGCGGCCCGTCATTGTTGAAGGACAGCGACAGCGTGCAGATCGCGCCCGCCGGTCGTTTTCATCTGGATGCTCATATCCATGGCGATCTTGAGATCGGGATGGTGCGGGCCTTCCAGCGCGCGGGCCACCGCAATGTCCTCGCCGGTCTGGTAGCGGAACAGATCCACCGTATGGCAGGCATGGTGCCACAGCAGATGGTCGGTCCAGCTTCTGGGCTTGCCCAGCGCATTCATGTTGGTGCGGCGGAAGAAATAGGTCTGCACATCCATCTGCTGGATTTTCAGTTCGCCGGACTTGATCCGTTTGTGAACCCATTGATGCGAGGGATTGAAGCGGCGGGTATGGCCGCCCATGGCCACGAGCCCGGTCTCTTTCTGCACCCGGACCAGCCGTTCGGAATCCTTCAGATTGTCGGCAACCGGAATTTCGATCATCACATGCTTGCCGGCGCGCATGCACTGCTCGCCCTGCTCGGCATGCATCTGGGTCGGCGTGGCCAGGATCACCGCATCGACCTCGGGTTTCCCGAGGCTTTCGGCGAGATCGGTGGTCCAGTGCGCGATGCCGTATTTCTTGGCCACGGCTTCGGTGTCGGCGGCGATTGCCGCCGGCCAGCGACACCACCTCAACGTCCGGGATATTCTTCAGCGCGTCCAGATGCTTCTGACCGAAGGCGCCCTGGCCGGCGACGCAAATCTTCATTGCCAATATCCTCTAAGCTCTTGTTTTCGAGAATGATGTGGCCCACCGCCGTATTCGAGGCCGGCACGTGATAGAAGCGGTGGACTTCGTGCACCTCGTCGTTCAGCGCGCCGCGCATGATCAGCCACATCACCAGCTCGATGCCTTCGGAACCGGCCTCGCGCAGATATTCGAGATGCGGCATGCGCACCAACGCCTGCGGGTCCTGGCGTGAGATTGTCGAGAAAGCGCGTGTCGAACTCCTTGTTGATGAGACCGGCGCGCGGGCCCTGCAAGCTGGTGCGACATGCCGCCGGTGCCGAAGACCACGACCTTCAGATCCTTGTCGAAGCTTTCCACTGCCTTGCGGATGGCCTTGCCCAGATTGTAGCAGCGATGGCCGGTCGGCGGCGGGATATTGCACGACATTGACCGCCAGCGGGATGACCGGGCATGGCCATTCTTTCGGCTGGCCGAACATCAGCGACAGCGGCACGGTCAGGCCGTGATCGACATCCATCTTGTTGACGATGGTGATGTCGAACTCGTCCAGGATGACGACTCTGCGCAATGTGCCAGGCCAGTTCGGGATGGCCCTTGACCACCGGCACCGGGCGCGGACCCCAGCCTTCATCGGCCGGCTGGAATTCCGTCCGCGCAGCCAAGGGCGAAGGTCGGGATCATGTTCCAGCGAAAAGGCCGAGGCATGATCGTTGTAAACCAGGATCACGACATCGGGCTTGAGGTCGGCCGATCCATTTCTTCGAATCGTCGAAGCCGTCAAACACCGGCTTCCAATAGGGTTCGTCGGTCTTGCCGTTATCCAGCGCCGCGCCGATGGCGGGAACGTGAGAGGTGGCGATCCCGGCGACGATTTTAGCCACGGATCTGTTCCTTCTTTGCTGCGATTGCCCTCGACCGAACGGCCGCCTTTCAGCATCATGTCGGCATAGTCCTGTTGGGTGGAGCCGGTCATCATGGCGGCGATCTGCTGGAACGACAGGCCATCCGTCGCGGCGATCTTGGAGGTAAAATAGATATTGCCGCCCTCGGCCAGCATGCCGTTCCAGTCGCGATCCAGGACGGCCTTGCGCTGTGCGTCGGTCAGCGGCAAACCGGTTGAGATAGTCGGCTTCATTGGCCTTGAACGCGGCGCGGTTCTCGGCCTTCATCAGCGACATGCAGAACATGTTGAGATGATAGCCGCGGCGCGACTGTTCGGCATCGAATACGATCGTGCCGGGAATGTCCTTATAGTCCTGTTCGTCTGTCATCATCGAGCCCAATACAGCCGCATCGGATTGTCGACCAGAAGCGCCTGCTGCAGCGCCGGCGTGGCCGCGATCTTCGGGATCACATCCACCAATACGCCGTCATCGGGCGCTTCCTTGGTCATGTTGGGATGCGGCCAGTCCGTGCCCCACAATACGCGGTCGGGGAAACGTCTCCACGACCTTGCGGGCAAAGGGCACCACATCGTCATAAGGCGGCGCCGGCCAGCGACAGCCGCTCGGGGCAGACTGACCTTGCTCCAGATATTCTTATGTTTGTCCAGCAACTGGATAAAGCGCTGGAACTGCGGGTGCATCGATGCCCTGAGCAACATCGGGCCGGCCCATATGGTCCACCACGACCGGCGTCGGCAATTGCGTAAAGAACGGCGTCAGCTCTTCCAGATCCGGCGCCTCGAAATACACCACCACATGCCAGCCCAGCGGCGCGATGCGCTTGGCGATCGGCCAGCAACACATCCTTGGGCGTGAAATCGACCAGCCGCTTGAGGAAATTAAACCGCACGCCGCGCACGCCGGCGGCATCCATGTCCTTGCAGTTCGGCGTCGGATATATCCGGACCGATGGTGACGACGCCGCGCGCCAGATCGCCGGCGGCCGTTAGCGCGTCGAGCAGGGCGCGCATTGTCCGTGCCGTGGCAGGTCGCCTGGACGATCACATTCGCGTAAAGCCCAGATAATCGCGCAGCGCGAACAGCTTTTCCTTGGGCGCGTCGGACGGGGTGTATTTGCGCTCCGGCGCATAGGGAAAAACATTGCCGCGGGGCCGAAAGACATGGCAATGTGCGTCGACCGCGCCCGCAGGCGGTACATAACCGCGGCTTGGACGGGTTGGGATGGAAGGGAATATAGCCGGGATTCATCAGTTACGCTTTGCCTTTGCCAGTTGCGCTTCAAGGCGCGGATAAACACGCTTGGCATTGTCTTCGAAAATCTTCTTCTTGTCGTCCGCCGACAATGACAGCGCATCGATATAGCGCTTGGTATCGTCGTAATTGAACCCGGTCGTCGGATCGATGCCGCGCACCGCGCCCACCATTTCCGATCCGAACAGGATGTTGTCCACCGGGATCACTTCGGCAGCAGATCGATGCCCGGCTGGTGATAGACGCAGGTGTCGAAGAACACGTTCTTCATGCAGTTCGCGTCAGCGGCGGCCGCTTCATGTCCTGCGCCAGACCGCGATAGCGGCCCCAGTGATACGGCACCGCGCCGCCGCCATGGGGAATGATGAAGCGCAGCGTCGGAAAATCCTTGAACAGGTCGCCCTGGATAAACTGCATGAAGGCGGTGGTGTCGGCATTGATGTAATGGGCGCCGGTGGCATGGAAGCAGGATTGCAGGATGCGCTGACATGCACCATGGCGGGCACGTCCAGCTCCACCATCTTCTCGTAAAGCGGATACCAGTGCCGGTCGGTCAGCGGCGGGGCGGTCCAGTGGCCGCCCGAGGGATCGGGATTGAGGTTGCAGCCGATAAAGCCAAGCTCGTTCACGCAGCGCTCCAGTTCGGCGACGCTGTTGGCGGGCGGCACGCCGGGCGATTGCGGCAACTGGCACACGCCGATGAAGTTTTCGGGGTAAAGACCGCACACCCGCGCGATCAGGTCGTTGCACACCCGCGTCCAGGTCAGGCTGGTCTCTTCATTGCCGATATGATGGGCCATGGCCGAAGCACGCGGCGAGAAAATCGTCAGGTCTGTACCGCGCTCGCGCTGCAGCTTCAGTTGCGCGCCTTCCAGGCTGTCGCGGATCGCATCGTCGCTGATCTCCGCCAACCGCACCGCGGCCTTCAGCGAGACATCCTTCAATGCCGCCTTTTGCGCCTCGCGGAAATCCTGCAATGGCGCGGGCGCCGTCGTGTAATGCCCATGACAGTCGATAATCATGCAATAACCCCAGACTGCTTTACCCGTCTTTTTTGTTTGCAATACAAACTATATTGTCCAGAAATACCCCAAAATCAACGTCGGGGGCAACATGTCCGCGACTCGCCGCCCAATCCTGCCGCGCCACGGTGGCCAGGCTCATCACCGGATCGATCCCGGCTTCGCGTACGGTTTCGGCAACTTCGCGCATTTCCTCGGCGCGGCGCTTTCCATGCTCCAATGACCGCGACATCATATAGCGGGCGAGCTTTTCCCAATCGCCGACCGGCAGCAGATCCGACAGCGACGCCAGCACAGTCTGCTCAACGCCATAATGGCGCGCCGCCAGCATGGATTCGGTGATGAGCGCCTCGACGCCCTTGATCATGACGCTGCGGCACATTTTCGTGGCCGAGGCCTGTCCGTATTTTTCCGAAAACACCCGCGCGGAAAAACCCAGCGGTCCGGCCTGTTCCAGAAACGCGGCTGCATGCGGGCCACCCAGCAGCATGGGCGAGGCAATGCGTTTCGGCGGAAAGGGCGTCATCACTGCGGCTTCGACATAGCGCCCCCCAACGTCGTTGATCACCTGTGCCGATGCCTGTTTCTGTCCCGGCGAAACCGAATTCAGATCCAGAAAAAATGCGTCCTTCGACAATGCCGCCGCCACGCTTTGTGCGGCTTTCAGATCAGAGGCCGCCGTGACGGCGCTGATCACCAGCCAGGCGCCCTCCACTGCCGCGCCGGCCGAAGTTCGTACGTTTGATATTGCGTGCGGCAGCGGCCCGCGATGGCCCGCTATCGACATCGGCAAAACAAAATATCAAAAGCAGTAATCTCACTCTTGCCGCGCAAATCGTCGGCCAAAATCTGACCAACCTCGCCAAGCCCGATGAGCGCGATCTGCCCGCTCATGATCCGGCCCACACCGAAGACGGTACATAGACTTCGCCGCGCATCAGCAGCCGTGCGGTGCGCAGAAGAGCGGATCGTTTCACCGTCACAACGCCGTTTGTGACGCTGACATCCATGGCAACCGTGAAAAAGCCGGTGGGATGCTCGACTTCGATATTCGTCATGTCCGTCACCCGCGCAATGCCCGCCGCCACCGAACCCGGCACGACACAGGCGGTGGCGACGCTGACCGCCCCGAATACGCCAATGGCCTCGTGCACGCGGTGCGGGATGAAACTGCGCGTGGAAATCGCGCCGCCCGACCGCGGCTCTTCGATCAAACACATTTTTGGCACGGTCTTGGTGGTCACATTCCCAAGATTCATGATCAGGCCCGCCTTCAGCCGGATCATTTCGAGCTTGTGCTTCAGGACCGGATCGGCTTCCAGTTCCGCCGGGCTTTCATAGCCGGTCTTGCCGAGATCGCCCGCCCGGATCACCACCACCGGCATGCCGTTATCGATACAGGTCACTTCGACGTCCTGCACCACATCGCGGGCATTTCCCGTCGGCAGCAGGGCGCCGCAGGACGAACCGGCAACATCCAGAAAATCTATTGGAATGGGCGCATGGGTGCCCGGCACGCCGTCGATGCGCGCATCGCCGTCATAGCGCACCCGCCCGCCCGGCGTTTGTACCCGCGCCACGGCAAGGCTTTTGGTGTTGACCATATGAATGCGCACATTGGTCTCATCGCCCGTTGGCTTGACCAGTCCCTGCTCGATGGCGAACGGGCCGACACCGGCCAATATGTTTCCGCAATTCTGCGAGCCATCGACACGGGCTTCGTTCACCACCACCTGCTGGAACAGATAGTCGATATCGGCATCCGGATGGGTCGGCGGCGAAATAATGGCGACCTTGGAGGTCAGCGGATGGGCGCCGCCCATGCCGTCGATCTGGCGCGGATCAGGCGAGCCCATGGCCGCGAGCAAGACCCGGGCGCGCAAATCTGCGTCGTCCGGCAGATCACAGGCCTGAAAATAGAGCCCCTTGGAGGTGCCGCCGCGCAGGACAAGACAGGGAATGGCGGTCTGCAAAATGCTAATCCTCGGATGGGGCGTCGATATACTTCAGCCCCTTCTCCGCCAGACGCCCGCGCATATTATATATGTCCAGCCCCAGCTCTCCGGCCTCAAGGCGCGCGCGCGTCCCGGCTTCCTTTGCTTCCCGGGCGCGGCATTTCTCCAGAACCGCCGCCGCGCTTTTGCGCGCCACCACGGCCACACCGTCATCATCGGCGACTATGACATCGCCCGGATGCACCAATGCGCCGGCGCACACGATCGGCACATTCACATTGGCGATGGTTTCCTTGACCGTGCCTTGCGCATAGATCGCCTTCGACCAGATCGGAAACTTCATGTCCGTCAGTGTCGCGACATCGCGCACGCCGGCATCGATAATCATGCCGCGCACGCCGCGCGCCTTGAGCGATGCGCCCAGAAGATCGCCGAAATAGCCATCGGAACTCGGAGAGGTGGGCGTCACCACCAGAATATCGCCCGGCTGGCACTGCTCCACCGCGACATGGATCATCCAATTGTCGCCCGGCGCCACCTCGCAGGTCACCGCGGTGCCGGCAATATGGGCGGGCCGGTAAATCGGACGAATATGCGGCGCAAAAAGACCGCTGCGCCCCTGGGCTTCGTGAACCGTGGCAACGCCATATTGGGCGAAGGCATCCGTCACATCGCGCGGCGTCCGGTGAATATTGCGAACCACGATGCTCAAACCTGCCTCCCGATAGCCAATGCCAGGCCCGGCGGACCCCGATGGCACGGGCCTTTTTAGGACCGTCCGGCAAAGGAAGGCAAGCAAAGCCGGACCCCATAGCCAAACGGCTCTTTGCACCCCGGCGGGCGAAAACAAATCTGGCCCGCACCGTGAGGTGCGGGCCAGATTTTAGGCTCTAACTCAGGCCTGACCGATTACCACTTTTTGGTAACGCCCAGGGTAACCGTCCGCCCAACTGCACTGCCGTTCGCCGTGCCGCTGGTGTTGTTCTGGAAAGGCGGCGTTGTGTCCAACAGATTGTTGACTACGAGATTGACCCGCGTACCTGACATCCACTCATCCGGCAGATTGTAGGCCAAATTCAGGTCAAACACCTGCAAGGCACCGATATGCTGATAGCTCGCGGTCCGGTTCGGTCCTGGCAAATTGTACGGGAATGTGGAAAGCCCCGTGTTGTAAGGATGCTGCCAGCTCAGAGACAGTCCCACAGTGAACGGGTCCATATTCCAGCCGATGCTGGCCCGGCCGGTCAGCTCCACGTTGGCATAGCGGCCGCCATTCTTGCCGTCCAGCGCATCGAATGGAACGCCCGACGGACCGTTCTTCTGCGTTGCGCGCAGAATCTGGTTGCCGCTCAAGCCGAAGTTGAAGTTGCCCATGTCGTCGGTGGCAATACGGTAATTGACGGTGAAGTCGATACCGTTCTGCCACAGATTGAAGGCATTTTGCTGTGTACCGTCACGAAGCGAATAGACACGCCCCGGCAGCGGATCTCCCAACGGGCGACCGACCAACAGGCTCTGAATCAGCGGATCCGATGGCGCCCAACCTGGTTCGTTCGCGAGTCCCGCACCGCAAGTTGCGATTGTGGCAGCGCTGCAGCCATTGGCCGGACCGAAGGTGGTCAGGCTTGGAATGCCCGGCACGGTCTGGGTCGTCGTCACCTGTAAGGTGGTGATAGCGCCGGTGAACTTGGCCTGGTAGTAGGTCACCTGGGTCGTCAGACCGTCCAGTGCATCCACAAAGCGGCCAAAGTCGAGCGCGACGTTCGCCGAGTAGGACTGGCCGATTTCAGGCTTCAGATTGGCATTGCCGCCCGAGATGGTCAGACCCTGGCTGCCAGAACCGTTGGTAACAACGTTTTTGCAACCGATGGCAGTGGGATAGAGACCGCCGCCCACAGCGGAGTTGATATTACCGGCGGCGTCATCGACCGGCGTGCTGCCTGCTGCTTTGCAAGCCACTGCGTTCGCCACGAAGGAGCCGGCAATGCCCGCGCCATTGTTGAATGGGCGGGTATCGTTGAACAGAACCACGAGGCCGTTGGAGGCGCCGCCGTTATTCGCGCCCACGCCGGTTTCACCGGTGATACCGGTGCCGGGCTGACCGATGGAGTCAAGCGCCGGCGCAGTAAATGAGGTACCGAAGCTGGCGCTGGTGCGAAGACCGTCAACGATATCCCAGGAAAAGCTGATCTTGGGGTTTTTGGTGTCGCCGAAGTCATTATAATGGTCATAACGGCCGGCAAAGTCGAAGGTCAGTTTCTGGACCAGCGGAATGTTCATGTCCGGGCCGATTACCGGGACCACGAATTCAGCATAGGCCGCATACACCGTGCGTTTGGAGCTCAGATTCAGCGTGTTTGCGCTGGTGCTGACCGGGCCGGTATTGTTGGCGCTGGAACTGCGCTGATCCTGGGTATAGTGGATCCACTCGCCGCCAAACGCCGCCTTGACATCGCCTGCGCCGAAAAGATCAAACAGCGGGCCGTCGGCATGCAGCGTGACGTTCTGCAGATTTTGCACGCTGGTGTTGTTGGTGGAACTGTCGACCAGCGAACGCAGCACCGTGGCGCTGGTGCGGTTGGTCGCTGCCGGCATCCAGACATCGAGCGCATTGGCCGTGGTCAGGGCACGCGTCACCGCAACGATCGAGCCAAGGCCGTAGGGATCCGGCAGCGGGCTGCTGGTGGTACCGCTCGTATTGAGGGTGCCGTTAAGGGCCAGCAAAGCCTCGGCCGTGTTCAGCGAACCTGTGCCGCGCGAGAACGAGAAGTCCGTTCCCGATGTACCGCCCAGGCTGAGCAGCCAGTCACCGCCCACATCGTAATCAAGCCCGAGGGTAGCGAAGGCTGTGGTCTGACCGGTCTTGGTGCTGGCAAAACCAAGTCCCTGACCGGCCAGCAATTGATCGAAGCCCATGCTGATAAATTCGTTGTTGGCGTTTGCCGCGGCTCCGGGCACGCCGACATAGAACGGATTGGTGTGCGACAAAGCCGCGGCACTGTTGGCCGCGCCGAAGGCGGTGTCGCCCGTTCCCGCCGGATTGAAAGCGGCGGCATTCGTCAGACCACCGCGCGCATTGCGAGAAGCACCCAGACGGGAGGCGTAAACAACGTCAAAGCTGGCATTCAGCTTGTCGCCGATGGCCTGATGCAGGCTAACAAGCGCCTGATTGCGCATTTCGGACGGGAGAGCCGATGAGATATCGAGCGTGTCGCAGATGCCGGTGCTCGGCCCGCTGCTACCAAGGCTGGTCTGGCGCGGAATCGCCGGACTTGTATAGGGGTAGGCAAAGACCGAACCGCTATTCGCTGTGGTGCTCGAGATCGTTGCCACCGGGCAGCTGGTCAGATTCTGGAAATTGCCGCCCAAAGACGGATAAGGAACTGCCTGGCCATTGGGGGCGGTGGTCTGGAAGCCGGTGGCGCCGGCGATCTGTGCCGCGACGCCGGTAAACAGATTGGGATCGGCTGCACCAAGGCGCAGGTCCTGGCGCGCGGTGATGAAGTCACGGTCGCGATTCATCAGGTTTGAGCGGTTGGAATAGCTGTAGACGGCCACTACGCCGCCATCGTCCCAGCTATGACCGAACAACTGGCTGAAATTGAAGGTATTGTAGTGATCCGCGACGCCATACTGGGCGGATGTTTCCCAGCCGTTGTAATCCTTGCGGGTATGGAAGTTGATCACGCCGGCGACCGCGTCCGAACCGTAAATGGCCGAGGCGCCGTCGGGCAGCACTTCCACATTGGAGATGGCGGCTGTGGGGATAACGCTGGGATCAACCAGATTGTGATTGAGACCGGTCAGCGGCAGGCGGTGCCCGTCGATCAGGACCAGCGTGGCGTTCGACGCCGAGTTGCCGAGGCTGTGAATGGTTGGCGCCTGCGTGCCCGTACCGTCGGCGGAGTTCTGTCCGCCCTGGGCCGCGCTGCCGAAATTGTCGAGCTGCGGAATGGTCTGAAGGAGCTGCGCCGTGGTTTGCGCGCCGGTGGATTCGATAGCGGCGCGGTCAACCGAAATAACGTTGGCACCGACCGGCTGCTGGCCGCGGATGCTGGTACCGGTAACCGTGATGCTTTCGTTCTGTGCCTGCGCGGCCGTAGCTGCCAGCATCGCCAAAGCGGTACCGGTCATCAGCTTGCCTGCAAAACTGCCCAATTTGATGGATTGCATTCTGAACTCCCCTAGCCGTCTTTGGAGACGGAGTTTCTCAATGGGCTTTCGCCCGGCTGCACCTGTCGCCGGCGGGTTTCATTGCCCAGCGGCCTCGAATTTCAGGGGATTTCCGGCCTTATTTGGCGTTTCCTGACAATTCATCAGCTCCAACATAGGCGCCGACCAGCAGGTAACCCGGTGTTTCCCTTATATATTTACCGTTTCTTACACCAACAGTACCAAATACTGATAGTACGGTTTCATATATTGGGAGAGTTTAAGTCGAAGCCGCAGCACATTGTCAACGCCGCGGCGAGGCGGTGTTGCGGAGTCCTAACGATCGTTGCCTTTTCGCAACAACGACACCGGTCCGCACAATGTATGTGCGGACCGGTGTTTTGCTGTTCATTACTGCTGACGGATTACCACTTTTTGACGATACCGACGGTCAGAGTTCGGCCGATATCACTGCCGCTGGCAGTACCGCTGGTGTTGTTGCGGTAAGGTTGTGCGGTGTCGAACAGATTGTTGACCGTGACATTCAGCTTCGTCCCCGACAGCCATTCTTCCGGCAGATTGTAACCAACGTTCAGGTCAATCACCTGCAGCGCGCTAATGTGCTGATAGTTCGCCAGACGGCCAGGTCCGGGCAGATTGAACGGGAAGGTCGTCACGTTGCTCTGATTGTACGGATGCTGATAGCTGAACGACAGGCCCACCGTGAACGGATCGAAGTGCCAGTTGATATTGACCCGGCCCGTCAGCTCGTCATTGGTGAAACGCCCGCCGTTGTTCCCGCCCTTGGCATCGAAGATTACGCCTGAGGGACCGTTCTTCTGACTGGCGCGGAGAATCATGTTGCCGCTGACGCCAAGTGTGAAGTCGCCATAGTCGTCGGTGGAGAAGCGGTAATTGACGTTAAAGTCGATACCATTCTGCCACAGATTATAGGCGTTCTTCTGCCGGTTATCCTGGATGGTGTAAATGCGCGCCGGCAGCGGGTTGTTAAGCGGACGGCCTGGCAGCAGGGCCTGGATATACGGGTCCGACGGAGCCCAGCCCGGCGTGCCGCCGGTACCGGCAATCGGCGCAAAAGTCGTCAGCTCGGGAATACCAGGCACCGCCGCACTGGTGACGATACCGATATTGGTGATCGCGCCGGTGAACTTGGCCTGATAGTAGGTCACCTGGGTGCTAAGACCTTCCAGCACGTCCCAGAATTTTCCGAAATTGTCGAACACCAGGTTGGCCGAATAGGACTGGCCGAGTTCTGGCCGCAGACCGGCATAACCGCCGCCGATGGTCAGGCCGGTATTGGTGTTGTTGACGATCTTGCACCCGATGGCGCCGGTATAGGCCGGACCGGTCGCGTTGCTGGATCCCGCAGCGTCAAGCACCGGCTGCATGCCCGCGGCGGCGCAGTTTGTCGCCGTGGTGACAAAGGTGCCCGCGATGCCCGCCCCGTCGTTGAACGGACGGGTATCGTTGAACAGAACCACCAGACCATTGGAGGCACCGCTGTTGTTGGCGCCGATGTTGGTCTCGCCGGTCACGCCGGTGCCGGGCTGACCGATCGAGTCCAGGGCCGGCGCGGTGAACGAGGTACCGAAGCTGGCGCTGGCGCGGATGCCGTCAATGAGATCCCAGTTGAAGCTGATCTTGGGGTTCTTGGTATCGCCGAAGTCGTTGTAATGATCGTAACGGCCGGCAAAGTCGAACACCAAACGCTGCATCAGCGGGATGTTCATATCCGGACTGATCAACGGCACCACAAACTCGGCATAGGTCGCATATACCGTTCGTTTTGAGCTCAGATTTAGCGTACGTGCGCTCGTGCTCAGCGGACCGGAATTGTTGCCGGTGGCGTTGCGTTGATCCTGCGTGTAGTGGATCCACTCGCCGCCGAACGCCGCCTTGACGTCGCCGGCACCGAACAGGTCGAACAACGGACCGTCGGCATGCAGGGTAATGTTCTGCAAATTCTGCACGCTGGTGCTGTTGGTCGAACTGTCGACCAGCGAACGCAGCACCGAGGCGCTGGTGCGGTTGGTCGCCGCCGGCATCCATACGTCCAGCGCATTGGCCGTTGTCAGGGCGCGTGACACCGCCACGACGGTGTTGAGACCATACGGATCGGCATAGACGCTGGTGCCCGGCGAAGTTGCGGCATTGCCTGAAGTGTTGGTGGTGCCGTTGAGCGCCAGATAAGCCTCCGCGGTAGTTCAGGGCTGCCGCTGCTACGTGAGAAAGAGAAGTCCGTACCGGCAGTGCCGCCCAGGCTGAGCAGCCAGTCTCCGCCCAGATCATAGTCAAGTCCCGCCGTGGCGAAGGCCGTGGTCTGGCCGGTCTTGGTGCTGGCCTGCGGAAACCCCGCCAGCAGATCGTCGAAGGCCATTGTGACGAATTCGCTCGTCGCCGTTGCGGATGCGCCCGGCACGCCGACATAGAACGGGTTTGTATGATCCCGAGCTGCGGTGCTTCCCGCTGCGCCAAAGGCGGTGTCGCCCGCAGCGCCAACAGCCGGATTGAATGCCGCGGCATTCGAAATGCCACCGCGTGCATTGCGCGATGCGCCCTGTCGCGAGGCGTAAACTGTGTCAACGCTCAGCACCAATCTGTCATTGATGGCCTGATGCAAACTGACAAGTGCCTGCTGACGGGTTTCGGACGGAAGATCCGAAGAAATATCGTTGGTATCGCAGATGCCCGTTCCCGGACCGCTGGAGCCCAGGCTGGACTGCTTGGGAAGGGCCGCGCCGGTATAGGGATAGGCATACGTCGTGCCGCTGGTACTCGAAGACGAGGTCGAAATCGTTGCCACCGGGCATTGGAAATTCATGAAGTTGCCGCCATCCGAGATGGGGGGAACCGCCTGACCGTTCGGCGCAACCGTTTGCAGGTTTGTAGCGCCGGCGATTTGTGCTGCCGAACCCGTGAACAGGCTGGGATCGGCCGCGCCGCGGACGCAGATCCTGGCGCGCCGCGCTGAAAGTCGCGGTCGCGGTTCATCAGGTTCGAGCGGCTGGAATAGTTATAGGCTGCGACTACGCCGCCATCTTCCCAGGCATGACCGAACAACTGGCTGAAATTGAAGGTGCTGTAGTGGTCGGCGACGCCGTATTGGGCAGAGGTCTCCCAGCCGCTGTAATCCTTGCGGGTGTGGAAATTGAGCACGCCGGCAACCGCGTCCGAACCATAAATCGCCGAGGCACCGTCCGGCAGCACTTCGACATTGGAGATGGCTGCTGTGGGGATGACGCTGGGATCGACCAGATTGTGGTTGAGGCCCGTCAGCGGTAGGCGGTGGCCGTCGATCAGGATCAGGGTTGAGTTGGAGGCCGAGTTGCCCAGGCTGTGAATGGTGGGGGCCTGCGTACCGGTACCGTCGGCGGAGTTTTCGCCGCCCTGGGCCGCGCTGCCAAAATTGTTCAATTGGGGAATGGTAACCAGAAGCTGCGCGGTAGTCTGCGCGCCAGTGGCTTCGATTTGGGCGCGGTCAACCGAGATGACGTTGGCGCCAACCGGTTGCTGGCCACGGATGCTGGTGCCTGTGACCGTGATGCTTTCGTTCTGCGCCTGGGCGGCAGATGCGGCCAATACCGCCAACGCGGTTCCTGCCATCAGCCGGCTCGCAAAACCTTCAAGTGAAAAACTCATCTTAACTTCCCCCTACAAGAGTGAATGACCAAATCCCGCGAAAAGGCGGATTTGCCTTTTCGTTCGTTTCGCACGTCAAGCTGCCGAAGCAGCCCATTCTCCTTTTGAGGATTGCGGCTTGGTAAACCGATTGCGGAAGCTCGAATGAGCTCCGCCCAGCAGTCAGCCAAATCCCCCCTGTTCAGTGGTCCTGTATATCAGGACCTATTCCTGTATGTTGAGATGATGGTGCGAGGGGTGCGCAAGCTTGTCAATGAAATTTTGAACTATCTGGTGCGCCGCCTGAATTTGTTTGGAAGCAATACAATTCGCGAAAATTAGTGCGTCACACAAACTAATTTAATTCAGGAATTCTGCCGGAAAAAGTTCAGACCCACCCAATTAGCGATTTGATATACTCGTTAGAATTGCGTTTCGGCACTGTTGCAGAACTGCAGGCCCAGCCGAAAAAAATAACAAGCGCGGCGCGCCGCCACCGAACAATTGCAAGTGCACTGGGGTTTGAACGCCTCTCACTAAAACCCCGGGCGCCCGCTCTAGAGTAGTTCGTCATTCTGGCGTTCACGCAAAACGCGGGCTAGGGCCGCCATGCGAACCGGGGCGTTGGCGGCGCCATAGTCATCGTACCCCCCAATTCGCTGCACAAATTCGAAAAAGAAGCTGTCCTGAAAGGGTTCGCTATATATGTGAAGAAACTCACCTGCCCCAACCCGGTCGTAAAGAACATTGCCCGCACGCAGTCTGGCGACAAAATCCGGATCAAGCGGAATACGTGTTTCCAGATCGTCATAATAATTGCCCGGGATCGCCAATAGCCTTGCCCCCGTGGCGCGCAGGGCCGCGACTGTCGCAAAAATATCGGACGTGGCGAACGCAATATGATGCACGCCCGCTCCGCCGTGGCTCTCCACGGATTGCGCCGTGGAAGTACGCTGTCCTTGGGAAATGTTCAGGGGAATCCGCACGCCGTGATCCCTGGAGGCAACGGCCCGGCTTTTGACGACGCCGTTCGGGTCGGGCAGCCGATACGTGGCTTCTGCCTCGAATCCCAGAACGGCGCGATAATAAAGAACCCAGGAATCCAATTCGCCGGGGCGCAAGGCATAGGCAATATGATCGATGGCCAGAACCGGTCCTGCCCCCGCTTCTCTGGAAATCCTCCAGACGAAATTCAATCTCATACAACCCACCGGATTCGATGGCGGTACCAACAAAGTAAACAAGACTGCCATCCGGTGCGCGAATGGCGGGAATGCTCAACTCGTTGGGGCCGATCTTTCCGGAATATTGCGCACAGTGAAAATCGAGCGCACGCGAGAGGGCACGCTGCTCGTTCTCTGTACGCAACCCAATGGCGCAGATCGAAGGGCCATGCAGCAGAAAGTAAGATTGGGCGAACGAATTCGGCTCCGCATTGAGAACAAGATTAACGGCGCCATTGCGGTAAAGCGCAACATTCTTTGATCGATGCATACCTGCCTTGGCAAAGCCGAAGCTGCGCACAAACTGATCCAATAGGACGGCAGGCGTCCCATCGGCGGCGAATTCGATAAAGGACACGCCCGATATAGCGGGCGCGGGAATGGGGTCGAACAATTCCACCTTGACGGATTCGTGCTTGGCGACGGCGATCTGTTCTTCCAGCAGCAGCAAGGAACGATAGCCATCGCTTGCCGTCAGCCGTGGCGAAGCCGCGCGCAGTTCGTCACTCCAGATTTCCAGCGAAACAGGGCCCGAATAACCGGTCGCCAGCACAGCGGACAGAAATCCGGCCACGTCCAGATCGCCCTGCCCTGGAAAGCAGCTGTGCCGCCTGCTCCACATCGGCGGATCGAGAGAGGTTTGCGGCGCGTCCGCCACCTGCACAAAGGCGATGCGTTCACCTGGGATTTCGGAAAGTAAATTTAGACCATCGCCTAAGGCAAGCGCCTGAAAGCTGTCCAGCACCACACCCAGATGCGGGTGATCCGCCCTTTCCACCACGCGCCAGGCCTGTTGGATCAATTTGATATGTCGGCCCCACGCCTGCGCTTTGTAACCGGTCTTCAACCCCCGTCCGGCGGCGCGCTCTGCCAGTGTGCGCAACTGATCGGCAATGCGGTCTTCATTTGCATCGGCATCGGAGGAAGCGTTTGAGTACACCAGCAGAAGCGGTGCACCCAGTTCTTCTAAGATTTCAAATTTGCGTTCGGCGCGCGCCAGATTGCGACGGAAAGCATCGTCCGATACACCTTCAAATTCTAAAAGCGGCTGATAGGCATCGATTCCGAGGCCCAGATCATCCGCCAAATTTCGCAGATCGCGCGGCGTACCATCGAATGCGATCAAATCGCTTTCGACAATCTCAATGGCATCAAATCCGGCAGCCGCAATGGCCGCCACCTTGTCTTCGAGCATGCCGCTCAGACACACCGTTGCGATCGAACGCCGCATCGCAGACTTTCCGTTGAATCAATGTAAATCGTATAGGACAGCGCGCGCGCCCTGTACACTAGGGCTGCGGCGAGGAGATCGTACATCTGCAACGATTTTCGCCGACATACGGAAATTTGGTCTCTGGCATTTTCGAGGAACTCACCCGATTGATTTATTCGCCAGTACCGCAGCCCTTCCATCCGTTCCGTCGACCATATCGGGGCGATGCCCGGAAGGTGACCAGCAGAATATTCATGGATCTGGGCGCGCCGACCGGTTGCGCGTTTGCAGACACATCAAGGTCAGGTCCCGGAAAAACATGCTCTCTGGCTGGAGCCCCTTCTATCAGTCGCGCGGCCCCCGGCATTCGCGGCGCACCAGCCCGTGGGATGATAAGAGCCCCTCCGTCCCCCGATATTAAGTTTCACATACAATGCTGCCAAAAACTGCACAATATAAGCACTAATTGCTTTCCCTTTTGCCGGCCTTCTCCTATCCTTTCCGCATAAAAGGACCGCCAGCGCGGCCGCTGAATGCTTTTCCTTTTCGCCTAGGGGGCGATATGAAGAATTTGGGTCACGACGGCGCGGTCGCGCCGTCCAGTTTGTATGCATTTTCCTCACCCCTGATCGCCGCAACTTTCAGCGGGAAAGTCTTGCGGACTGACTGCTGTTTTGGACCTCGAAGTAATGCCGGGCAGTGTGCGAACCGGGCCGAAGACGGACCAGTGTTTGATGTGCACTGGACAAATTGAAGACAGATCATGCGCACCCAAGTGGCGATCATTGGAGCGGGTCCTGGCGGAATGTTCCTCGGCCATTTATTGCACGCCGCAGGTATCGGCGCCGTCATTATCGAACGCAAGACGCGCGACTATGTCGAGGGACGCGTGCGCGCCGGCGTTTTGGAACAGATTACAACCGATTTGATGCAGAGGCTCGGCATCGGGGGGCGCCTGATGCAAGAGGGGCTCGCTCACAGGGGCGTAAATTTGGCTTGTGACGGAGACCTGTTCCATGTCGATTTTACCGTCCTGACAAACGGATCCTCTGTAACCGTCTATGGACAATCTGAAGTCATGAAGGATCTTTTCGATGCGGCAGAGGCGCGCGGCATCGAAATAATGTACGAATTGGAAAATGTTCGCCTTAATGGCATTGACGGCGATAGCCCCCATGTCACTTTTGAAAAGGATGGGCGCGCGCAACGGATCGATTGTGATTTCATCGCCGGTTGCGATGGATTTCATGGCGTGTCGCGCGCGGCGATACCATCGCATGTGCTCAATATCTTTGAGCGCGTCTATCCATTTGGCTGGTTGGGCATTATTGCGGACGTACCGCCGGCCAATGCCGAGTTGATTTATTCCAATCACGAAAGAGGCTTTGCGCTCGCGAGTATGCGTTCGCTAAGCCGCAGCCGTTATTACATTCAATGTGCGCTGGACGAAAAAATCGAAGAATGGTCTGACGACCGTTTCTGGGATGAGGTATCGTTGCGGCTCGGACCGGCCGCGAATGTGACGCGAGGGCCCGCTTTTGAAAAAAGCATTGCGCCCCTGCGCAGCTTTGTCTCCGAGCCGATGCGCTATGGACGCCTGTTCCTGGCTGGCGATGCCGCACATATTGTGCCGCCGACAGGTGCGAAAGGGCTTAATCTGGCGGTTTCGGATGTCATCCTGCTGGCCGATTCGGTGATCGATTTCTATCGGACGAATTCGACCGCCGCCCTGGACCAATATTCCTCGCGTGCATTGAGACGCGTATGGAAAGCTGAACGCTTTTCCTGGTGGTTCACGGCATTGACGCACAATTTTCCCGAAACCTCCGCCCTGGAGCGCCGCTTGCAACGCGCTGAGTTCGAGTATCTGGCAACCTCGCGCGCGGCCCAAACGTCGTTCGCGGAAAATTATGTGGGCTTACCTCTGACATAGCCTTGCAGCCTCAACATATTTCGTCACAGCATCCAACCTCTGAGTCCGGAAAAGACATGAAAAGAAAAGAAACGCCGAAGGTGACAACGCGTCGTAACGATCCTGAGGGAACGAAGGAAAACATCCTTCAGGTGGCGACGCAGGAATTCGTCAATAACGGGTTGGCGGGCGCGCGCGTTGATGCGATCGCCAAGCGCATGCGGACGTCAAAGCGCATGATCTATTACTATTTCGGCAGCAAGGAAGAACTGTACAGGGCAGTACTGGAGAAGTCCTATGCCGAAATCCGCGATAGCGAAGAGAAGCTTGAGCTTGGCAAGCTAAAGCCGACCGACGCATTGCGCCGCCTGGTCGAAACGACCTTTGACTTTGACGAAACGCATCCCGATTTTGTGCGCTTGGTGTCGATCGAAAATCTTAACAATGCTGAGTTTCTCAAGGACGTTTCGTCTATTCAGGGCCGCAACGTCGTAGTGCTCGACAGTCTGTCTAAAATATTGGCGCGTGGCCGCAAGGAAGGCGTTTTCAGGGATGATGTTGATGCGCTGGACGTGCACATGATGATCAGCGCGCAGTGCTTTTTCCGCGTTTCAAACCGCTATACCTTCAATGCCGTTTTTCAATGCGATTTGTCGAACCCGAAACTGCGTGCGAAACACAAGCGTCTGATTGGAGATTCCATTGTCCGCATGTTGGCCAAAAAGGCCTAGGCTTTGGCGAAATCCGCTTGCAGCTCGGCAAGCATGCGCTCTGCGTCCGGCTTGACTCCTGTGAAGAGTTCGAACGCTTCCGCCGCCTGAAACACCGCCATGCCGCCCCCATCCAGCGTTCGGCAGCCCAGCTTGCGCGCCGTCCGCAGCAGTTCTGTTTCAATCGGGAAATAGACAATTTCGGAAACCCAGAGATCCGGTCGCAATAGCTCTGCAGCCAATGGCAACCCGGGATATTTCGCCATGCCGATCGGTGTGCAGTTCACAACGCCGTCCGCGTCAGGCATGAGCGCCGCCAGATCATGCGCCACCGCAATGCGGTCGGCTCCGAACTTGGCACCGAGTTTTTGCGCCAGGGTCTGTGCCCGTTCCGGCGCGGCATCGTAAATATGCAGGTGTTCTATGCCCAGCTTCATCAAGGCGTAAGCGACGGCTGATCCGGCGCCGCCGCAGCCCAATTGCATTACGCGTTCTGTCTTTGCGCGCGGAAGGCCGCGGCGAAAATTGCGGGCAAATCCCGACCAGTCAGTGTTGTGCCCGGCGCGTTTGCCATCGCGAAACACCACGGTGTTTACGGCACCAAGTGCACTGGCATCGTCCGAAAGCTCTGAGACATGCGCGATCACCGACTGTTTGCAGGGATGCGTAATATTGCAGCCGAGATACCCGCGACTTTCCAGATCGGCCAGAACATTCGGCAGCGCATCGGCGCCGCCTTCTATTAAATCCAGATCCAGAAGGTCATAGCGAAGCGAAAGACCAAGGGCCTTGGCTTCGCGCATATGCATTGTGGGGCTCCGAGAAGCCTGAATGCTTGCTCCGATAAGACCGACCAGCAGGGTTTGCGGTTGGGTCCGCGTGGCGACGTTTTCCATAACCATTTCAATCCCGTAGATGTGCCGGTCGGGGCCTGCAATTAACTGGTCTGTTCAATATCGAGTGGGGAGGTAGCATGATTGCGGGCACAAGAAAAAGCTCGTTTTCACTATCGTCCCCGCCGCGGGGCGACAATTTGCTGGTAGGATTGAGGTCCGGGAGGCGGGTGGCCCTATTCCAAGCCCCGGCCGGCAGGGTATTCTGCGGTTAACAATGGGGAGCAACTGGGGTCGGAATTTCCCAAAAAATACAAATGCGGGACTGAATTCAATCCGATGGCGGGCGCAATCGGCGCCATGTTGGTATGCCCTCATAGCAAATTGAGGCGCGGCGCGGAGAAGCCGCACTCAAAGACGCCTTATTTCTCCGTCACGAACAAGTCTGACGAACGGACTTTTCTGACTGCAATTCGCGCGGTGCCAGCCTATGCGCCGCGACCAGGGACGAAGCGTTACACATAACAGGAAAAAACTCCATGAAACGTCTTTTAATTGTGCTTATGGCGGGTGCGAGTGTGACTGCTGCCTCGGCTCAGACGCCTGGTGCGTCCTCCGGAAATGAATGGCCGACCTATGGCCACGACCGCGGAGGCCAGCGTTTTTCGCCGCTTACACAGATAAATCCGTCCAACGTGGCAAATCTCAAGCCGGCCTGGGTTTACCATCTCAAACCCGCCGACGAGGAGGCGCCTGCTGCGGTAAACGAATCGGATGCAGCGCAAGCACGCGCCGAAGGTGTTCCATCGGCAGCGCCGGGACGCGGCTTTGGCGGACGCGGCGGCGGTAACGGGCTGTCCCAGTCGGAAACCACTCCGCTGGTGGTCAATGGTGTGATGTATATTACATCACCCTATGGCCGCGTGGTGGCGCTTGATCCGCTGACCGGCAAGGAAGCCTGGATCTTTAAATTGCCCAGCGGCGATCCGGCGACGCGCGGCGTCGAATATTGGGCGGGCGATGCGCAAACGCCGGCGCAGATCGTCGTAACGACCAGCGATGCCAAGCTGTTCACACTCGATGCCAAGACCGGCCAACTTAATCCCGCTTTCGGTGACAATGGCGTTGTCGATCTGAACACGCCTGAAATTCTGCGGGGCTTTCAGGGCAGCGATGGTCTGTCGTCACCGGCCATTATGTACAAAAACCTGATCATTGTCGGCGGCCGCACGCAGGAAGGCCCCGAACTGGGTGTAGCCGGCGACGTGCGTGCCTGGGACATTCACACCGGCAAACTGGTTTGGACATTTCATTCGGTGCCGCTGGAAGGCGAGCCTAACTATGGCACATGGGCCGGTGATAGCGGCAAAAACCGCTCCGGCGTTAATGTCTGGGGCCTGATGACCGTCGATACGGATCGCGGCATTGCCTATTTGCCGTTTGGCGCCCCGGCCTCCGATCGCTATGGCGGCGACCGCGAAGGCACCAACCTTTACGATTCAAGCGTCGTGGCGGTGAATGCCAATACGGGCGAGTATCTCTGGCACTTCCAGGTTGTGCACCACGACATCTGGGACTTCGACCTTGAAGCGCCGCCTGCGCTGATTGACATCAAGCGCGACGGAAAAACTATTCCTGCCGTTGCGGTAATCAACAAGGCGTCTCTGCTGTTCATCCTGGATCGCGTCACTGGCAAGCCGCTTTACGACGTGGAAGAACGCGCTGTGCCCGCAAGCAGCGTCCCGCTGGAAAAAGCATGGCCGACCCAGCCCTTTCCTGTGAAACCTGCGCCGTTGTCGCGTCAGACCATGACCATGGATGACATTGCAAAGGTGACACCGGAACTGGAAGCGGCCTGCCGCAAATACATCGCCGACAACAATATCGAATTGGGCGGACCTTATCTCCCGGTGTCCTATGATCATCAGCGGGTGAACTTCCCCAGTGCCATTGGCGGCGTGAATTGGGGCGGGACGTCCTTTGATCCAAATCTGGGCTACCTCTTTGTCAATACCAGTGAACTCGGACAGGTTCAGGGTTATCGCGATCCACCGCCCGCCGTTCCGGGCGCACCCGGACGTGGCGGCTTTGGCGGTCGTGGCGGAGCTCCAAGTGAAGGGGCCAACCCCTATGCGGGCATCCCCGGCGGCGGTCGCTTCAAAATTCCCGCACCCGTCAATCAGATGTGCAACGAGCCGCCCTGGGGGGCGCTCACCGCGGTGGACGTCAGCACCGGCGAATTTGCCTGGCGGGTACCTCTGGGCATCACCGAAAACCTTCCGGCGGACAAACAATTGACCGGGCGGCCAAACCTTGGCGGCTCTATCGCCACTGCGGGTGGCCTGGTGTTCATCGGCGCCACGGATGATTCCCGATTCCGCGCCTTTGATTCGCGGACCGGCAAGGAAGTCTGGACCTATAAGCTCAACGGTTCGGCAATCAGCGTACCTTCGACCTATCTGGGCAAGGATGGCAAACAATATGTCGTGGTGACCGGCACCGGCGGCGGCTTCAGCGAGGCACCGTTGACCAGCGACGAAATTACGGCATTCACATTGCCCTGACCGATTTCGACCAATTCGGAGGGCTGCACGGCAATTTGTGCGGCCCTTTTTTTTGCACATGCTTTGGCCGGGCGTCCTAAATACATGCCACAGCTTGGGAAAATCTTTTCGCACCTGCACGCAGTGGTTGAATCGTTCGCAGGTCATTTTGCCTGTCAGAAAAAACAAGGTATGAAAACCTGAGGGGCGCGGGGGACATTCCGGGCCTAAAAGAAAACATCAGGGAAGGCCAAAATGTCAGCACAAGGTTCCACAGCCGGTAAGCGCACCAACGTGCGCCTTTATCCGGTTCTCGTATTGGTTCTCATCGCCACGCTCATCAATTATCTCGACAGATCCGTTTTTGGCATCGCACAACCTTTGCTGGCTAAAGAACTGGATATCGGCCCGGTGGAACTTGGCTGGATATTGTCGGCCTTCGGCTGGAGTTACGCCGCATCGCAAATTCCTGGCGGCATATTTCTCGATCGTTTTGGAACGCGGATCACATATGCCTTTTCGCTAATCACATGGTCCTTCTTCACACTGGCGCAAGGTGTTGTCAGCAGCGTGGGCGGCTTGATTGGCATGCGGCTCGGTCTGGGCGTTTGCGAGGCTCCCTGCTTTCCTGCCAATAGCCGTGTCCTTGCGACCTGGTTTCCGCAGCATGAGCGCGCGCGCGCCAATGGCGTCTATGCAATTGGACAATATGCCGGCCAGGGCTTTCTCAGCATTCCGTTGATCTGGATTGCGGCAACTTTCGGTTGGCGCGAACTCTTTTTCATCGTCGGCGGCCTTGGAATGGCGTTCGGAATTCTGTGGTTCGTCAAGTATCGCGACCCTCAGCATTCCAAAGAGGTCAACCAGGCCGAACTGGACTACATTGAAGCTGGCGGCGGGCTCACGCCCAAGGGCAATCGCGTCGTATTTTCCTGGAAGAATGTCGGCTGGCTGATGAGCCAGCGGCAAGTCATCGGTGCATCGCTTGCGCAGTTCTGCGGCAATTCCACGCTGGTGTTCTTCCTCACCTGGTTCCCGACCTATTTGGTGACGGAACGGCACATGGCATATGTCAAAACCGGCTTCGCATTGGCGCTGCCTTTCATCGCAGGCGCCGTGGGCGTGTTTCTGGGGGGCATTCTCTCCGACATGCTGCTGAAAAAAACGGGGTCGGCCAACCTGGCGCGCAAACTTCCGGTGATACTGGGTCTGCTGCTGGCCTCCGTCATTATTTTGGCCAACTATGTACCTGCCGACAATAATACGCTGGTCATAGGGATTATGTCCGTGGCCTTTTTCGGCCAGGGCCTGACCAATCTGGGCTGGACGGTGATTTCGGATGTCGCTCCCAAAAAACTGATTGGATTGACGGGCGGTATCTTCAACTTCGTGACCAATCTGGCCGGCATCCTGACACCTATCATCATCGGATATGCGCTTGCCCTTACTGGCAGTTTTGTTGGTCCCCTCGTTTACACCAGCATTCTCGCCCTATTGGGTGTTTGCTCTTATCTGTTCATCATCGGCGACATTAAGCGCCTTGAGCTCGACTGATTCGCCGCAAGTTACTGATCTAAAATCGGTTCTGACTTCGAGCCGCGTGGAATCATTATTCCGCGCGGCTCTTTTTTTTACATGCACTCCAAAGTGGCAACCGCTGAGAATCGGCTACTATTGGTTATAGGCACGGAGGGGTCACTACCGGGCCGTCTAATGCAGGGATGGTCCGTATGTCGGCGCAAGCTTCGCTTGGCGGTAAGCGTACAAATGTCCGCTGGTTTCCCATTATGGCGCTGGTGCTTGGCGCTACGCTGGTCAATTACATGGACCGCTCCGTTCTCAGCGTGGCGATCCCATCCATGAGCATCGATCTGAAACTCAGTCCCGTTCAAGCGGGCTGGTTGCTATCCGCCTTCGGCTGGAGCTATGCGCTGGCACAAATTCCCGGCGGCATATTTCTGGATCGCTACGGCACGCGGCTGACCTATTTTCTTTCTTTGTTTTTCTGGTCCCTGGTTACCATGGCATTCGGCGTGGCGCGTGGAATTCTGCTGTTATTCGGGTGCCGCCTCAGTCTCGGCGTTTTCGAGGCGCCCTGCTTTCCCGCCAACAGCCGCGTGCTGGCGACATGGTTTCCGCAGAATGAACGCGCACGCGCCAACGGCATTTATGCCGTTGGCCAATATGTCGGATTCGGGCTGCTCAGCGCACCGCTGTTCTGGATCACCGCCACCTTTGGCTGGCGCACGCTGTTTTTCGTCGTCGGCGGTATTGGCGTGGTTTTCAGTCTGGTCTGGTACAAATATTATCGCGATCCGCAACATAGCCACACTGTTTCTCAGGCCGAGCTCGATCACATCGAAACGGGCGGTGGCCTGGCGCCGAAGGGCGACCGCACCACATTCAGCTGGAAAAATGTTGGCTATCTACTGCGCCAGCGTCAGGTAATCGGCGCGTCGCTGGGACAATTCGCCGGCAACTCCAGCCTGGCTTTTTTCATCACTTGGTTTCCCAGCTATCTCGCCAGCGAACGCCATATGGAATGGCTCAATGCCGGCTTCCTAGCCTCCTTTCCTTTCATTGCGGCGGCGATCGGCGTGATGTTGGGGGGCGTGTTCTCCGATCTTTTGCTGAAGGCGACGGGCTCTGCCAATTTCGCCCGCAAAATGCCGGTGATTGGCGGACTTTTCCTTGTTTCCACCATTGTCGCGGCCAACTTTGTACCGGCCACCGACAATATCACCGTGATCGCAATTCTATCGATCGCCTTTTTCGGACAAGGCCTGACCAATCTGGGCTGGACCGTAATATCGGACATCGCACCGAAGAAATTGATGGGGCTGACCGGCGGGATATTCAACTTCATCACCAATGTGGCGAGCATCACCACACCCTTGGTGGTTGGCTATGCGTATGGTGCGACGGGATCCTTTTACGGACCTTTGGCCTATATCAGCATGGTGGCACTGCTTGGCGTGGTCTCCTATGTCGTCATTCTGGGCGATGTAATACGCCTGCCGGAGCCCGACTGAATTCCAAAAAAATTGCCGCGCGCGTACATTCGGGCCCTCCAAGCAGCCCGGCCAAGTCCCATATAGCGAATATTGCTGATAATTTGCTCCAAGCCGGGCCACGAATGGTGGTGCGTCCGGGCAATGCATTGCAATACTGTCGGCTCCACTGCGCAAATCCGCCTTAGTTGCGTTGCAGCATTACTGGTAACCCGTTGCGAACCCCGGCGGCTTTTGCGCATGATGGCCGTCGCGCGCCAGCATGTTGGTCGGGCGTGGTGGCGCACTGGGGGAACATCGCCGGCCAGGCATGGCATCGCACTCATGGCAAATTTTGAAAACAGCACATCAGGCCCACTTGCTCAGGCATCCGCAAAGGCCATAGTGAAATGGTTCAACGCGACAAAGGGATACGGTTTCGTAACGCTCGACAATGGCGGTGACGCCTTTTGTCATGCGTCCGCCTTGCAGGCGGTCGGTACGCCCAGCCTGCCGCAGGGCGCAACACTGATCTGCGATTTGCAGGAACTCGCCGCGGGGTCTTCAGGTTGTCGCAGTCCATAGCGTCGACACCAGCACGGCCGATCCGAGCCCGCCCCGCAAACCGCGGCGCGATTTCGAGGGCGGCGGCGGTTACCGCGAACGGGACGCCGGTCCAAGCGGGCCCATGGTCGAAGGCAAGGTCAAATTTTTCAATGACCAGAAAGGCTTCGGCTTTGTCATGCCCGACAGCGGCAGCGGCGACATCTATATTCACGCCAGCGCGCTCAGGCGCTCGGGAATTCAGGTGCTCGAACCGGAACAGCGCATCCGCTATTCCACCCGCCAGGGCATGAAAGGCGTTGAAGTCGATCGGGTAGAACTGATCTAGGCGACGGTTTCGCGCAGGCTTCCGATCGGGGCGACATCGGGATCGTTCTCGACCGCTTTGAGCTTTTCGCGTGCGGCGGCCGCTTCCTTCTGCTTGTTCCACATCGACGCATAGTGGCCATTCATCGTCAGCAGCTCCTCGTGCCGGCCGCGTTCGATGATTTCGCCGCGATCCAGCACCAGTATTTCGTCGGCATCCACAACAGTCGACAGCCGATGGGCAATCACCAGCGCCGTCCGATTGCGCGAAATATCGCTGAGTGCGCCCTGGATTTCGCGCTCGGTATGAGTATCAAGCGCCGAAGTCGCTTCATCCAGCAGCAGGATTGGCGGATTCTTCAATATGGTGCGGGCAATGGCGACACGCTGTTTCTCGCCGCCGGACAGTTTCAATCCGCGTTCGCCGACCATGGAGTCATATCCCCGCGGCAGGTCCTGAATAAATTTATCTATTTGCGCGTAACGCGCCGCTTCGCGAATTTCCTCCTGGCTGGCGCCGATCCGGCCATAAGCGATGTTGTACTCCACCGTGTCATTGAACAGTACGGTGTCCTGCGGCACGATTCCGATGGCCTTGCGCAGCGAGGCTTGCGTGACATCCCGGATATCCTGGCCGTCGATGGTCACCTGTCCGCTGGCGATATCGTAGAAGCGGTACAGGATGCGTGAAATGGTCGATTTTCCGGCACCGGACGGCCCCACCACCGCCACGGTTTTTCCCGCCGGCACCGTAAAGCTTACCCCTTTCAGGATGATGCGCTCCGGATCATAGGCAAACACAACATTGTCGAACACAATCTCGCCGCCGCTGACGATCAATTCCGGCGCGCCGGGTTTGTCTCTGACTTCCTGCGGATTGTGCAGCAGGCGGAACATGGCCTCCATATCGACCAGGCCCTGCGTAATTTCGCGATAGACCGTGCCGAGAAGATTGAGCGGCTGATAAAGTTGAATCAAGGTTGCGTTGACCAGCACCAGATCGCCGAGCGAGAAGGCGCCGTTCCTGATGCCCACCGCGGTAATCGCCATGGCAACGCCAAGTCCGACTGCCATGATGGCCGCCTGACCGGTGTTCAGCACCGACAGCGATATCTGCGACTGGATCGAAGCAGCGGCAAACTTCTCCAGCGATTTGTCGAAGCGCTTGGTTTCATGCGCTTCGTTGTTGAAATATTTCACGGTCTCGTAATTGAGCAGGGAATCCACGGCCTTGGTATTGGCGTCGGTGTCGCTCTGGTTCATGTCGCGACGGAACTGGATGCGCCACAGCGTGATGGCGATGGTGAACCAGGCGTAAGCCGCCACCATGGCCAGGGTCGTCAGTACCACCCAGATATTCAGGTAATAGAAAAGCAGGCCGCAATAGAATGCCAGCTGCAGGATGGTCGGAAATATATTGAACAGCGCGAACGACAATATCGTATCGATACCCCGCGTGCCGCGTTCGATTACGCGCGACAGCCCGCCCGTCTTGCGATCCAGATGAAACCGCAACGACAGCGTATGCACATGGGCGAACGTCGATACACCGACCTGCCGCACAGAGTGATACAGAACCTTGGCGAAAATTCCGTCGCGCAGTTGGGCAAAGCCCTGACCTGCGACGCGCGCCACCGTATAGGCGGCGGTCAGCCCCATGACCGCGCTGAGAACAATGGCCGCCGGATTTCCCGATACAGCCTGGGTCATCCATTTGAAGAATAGCGGCGTCGTGGTTACGGCAATGCTGCCCAATACCAGGCACAGCATGGAAACCAGGACACGCAACTTTAGGTCGGGCCTTCCCTTCGGCCACAGATAGGGCAAGAGCTGACTGAGCGGACGGAAGCTCGGAACGCCGTCGCCCTCTTCGGTAATGCGCCGTCTCATGCTAGCCGCCTGTGTTGCCGACGCCGAAGACCAAAAAACCCGCAATCATGGCGATGGCGGCAATGACAAGAAGAATGACAAAAGCACGCCGCAAACAAACCTCCCGGGGCCTGTATTCATGGATCGAACCTGTTTAGGAATAAGCAAGCCCACCCGCAACCCTTGCCTGACCATATGATGAAAAAGTCCTCCCTTTGCGTCTTTTGCGGTTCCGCCACCGGCCATGACCCGCAATACCGTCAGGCCGCCTTTCGTCTTGGCAGCCAGATGGCCGCGCGCGGCTATACGCTGGTGTTCGGCGGCGGCAATCTTGGCCTGATGGGCGAAACCGCGCGGGCCGTCCATGATGGGGGCGCTTCGGTGCTGGGCGTGCTGCCCGAGTTCCTGCGCTATGTCGAGCCGCCCATGAAAGCCGGAGAGGAACTCATCATCACGCCGAATATGCAGGAACGCAAACTGCGGATGATGGCGCTGGCCGAGGCCTTCATCGCCCTGCCCGGCGGCATCGGCACCTATGACGAAATCCTGGAGGTCCTGAGTACCAAACAGCTCGGCGTTCATTCCAAGCCCATGGTATTGATCAATACTGGAGACTTTTTCGTACCCCTGATCAATTCCCTAGCCCATGTGGTGCGCGAGGGCTTTGCGCTCGCCAACATTTCCGAACTGTTTCATATCGTGCCCACGCCCGAAGCCGCCCTGGATTTCATCGATCTAAAGCTCGCGGAATCTGCGCGGGGTTAGCCGTGACAGCGGCCCCTCCAGCGCCACCAGTAGCAAGGCGGCCCATATGCTGCAGAACGTAAAGGCATCCAGACGGGTGAACGCTTCGCCCAGTACAACAACTGCCATGATCAGCATGATAGAAGGCGCCAGATATTGCAGAAAGCCCAGCGTTGTCATGCGTACCCGGCGCGCGCCCGAGGCAAACAGCGCCAGCGGAAGCGCGGTAAGCGGGCCGCCGGCTACCAGCAGGGCCGATATCGTCAGGCCGTCATTTACGAACGCGCCGGTTCCGTTCAGCGCGCGAAACAGCACAAAGACCAATGTCGCAGGAAGCAGAACAAGTGTTTCCATCGTCAGGCCATCCAGCGCATCGACCGGCGTCTTTTTGCGGATATAGCCATATAACGCGAAGCTGACCGCCAGAATGAGCGCAATCCAGGGGAAATGCCCCAGCCGCGACGGCCTGCAGCCCCATCGCCAGAAATGTCAGCACCATTGCCGCCAGGCGAACACGCGACACGCGTTCGCCAAACAGCGTCATCCCCATGGCCATGGAAATCAGCGGCGTCACGAAATAGCCGAAGCTTCCCTCTATGACGCGATGGACCTGGACGGCGTAAATGAACACACCCCAATTGGTGCTGATTAAAAGGCTGCTGAGCACCAAAGCCCAGAACACGCGCGGCGCGCCGAAAATTGCGGCCATTGCGGGCAGTCGGCCGCGCCAGAGCGTGATCGCGCCGACGGCCAGCGCACACCACAACACGCGATGCGCGACCAGTTCGATCGGCGGAACCTGATCGAGCAGGCTCCAGTAAAGCGGCATGACACCCCAAAGCGTATAGGCCGACATGGCATGCAAGATGCCGCGCCGTTCCTCCTCGGGGGTGATGACCAGATCGCTCATGGCGCGAAATGTAGGGTGCTTCCAGACGAATTGTGCTCTTGCGAACCGGAACACCGGCTATGCAAAATTCGCCTTAAGGCTTGGCGCCATCCCGGAACAATTTATAACGTATGGAATCCGCCAGGGCCTCGAATGAGGCATCGACGATGTTGGGCGATACGCCAACTGTCGACCAGCGATTGCCTTTGCCATCCTTGCTTTCGACCATGACGCGGGTAATGGCGTCGGTGCCGCCGGTCAGGATACGCACCTTGTAATCCACCAAAGTGAGGTCGGCCAGGAAGCTGGAATATTTGCCCAGATCCTTGCGCAGCGCATCGTCCAGTGCATTGACCGGACCATTTCCACTGCCGGTGGTTTCCAGAGTCTTGCCGTCGATTTTGACCGTGATGGCCGCCTGCGACATGGTATTGAGCGTGCCGGGCTTGCGCTCCACCGTGACCCGGAAACTTTCCACGTCAAAATAGTCCGGCGCCTGACCCAGTGCGCGGCGTGCCAGCAATTCAAACGAGGCCTCGGCACCGTCATAGGCATAGCCCAGAAATTCGCGCTGCTTGACCTCCTCCAGGAGACGCGCGACGCGCGCATCCTTGGCGTCCAGATCAAGCCCGATATCGGACAGCCGCGACAACAGATTGGAGCGGCCTGCCTGATCCGAGACCAGAATTTTGCGCGCATTGCCGACCGAATTCAGGCGGCACATGTTCATAGGTGCGCGGGTCCTTCTGCACCGCCGAGGAATGCAACCCGCCCTTATGCGCAAAGGCGGACGGCCCGACATAGGGCGCGTGCCGGCCGGGCGCCCGATTGAGAATTTCATCCAGCAAGCGCGACACCGACGTCAACCGCGCCAGATTTGCGGCACTGACACCGGTTTCAAACTGCGAGGCATAAGGTTCTTTCAGCAGCAAATTCGGCAGCAGCGAACACAAATTGGCGTTGCCGCAGCGTTCGCCAAGACCATTGAGCGTACCCTGCACCTGACGCGCACCGCCGCGCACCGCCGCCAGCGTCACCGCCACGGCCTGTTCGGTATCGTTATGGGCATGAATTCCCAGCGCCGCGTTGGGCAGCCTGGCCTTCACCTCCGATACGATGCGATAGGCATCTTCAGGCATGGTGCCGCCATTGGTGTCGCACAGCACGATCCAGCGCGCCCCGGCCTCATAGGCCGCGCCGATGCATTGCAGCGCATAGTCGGGATTGGCCTTGTAGCCATCGAAAAAATGTTCGGCGTCGAACATGGCTTCGCGCTTCTTCGCCACAATGGCGGCAATGGATTGCGCAATACCGTCGATATTTTCGCTGCGCGGAATGCCCAGCGCCACATCCACCTGATAGTCCCAGCTTTTGCCGACCAGACAGGCGGCGTCGGCATCGGCATCCAATATCATGGCAAGGCCGGGATCATTGCCGGCACTGCGCCCGGCTTTCTTGGTCATGCCAAAAGCGACAAACCGCGATTGCGTCAATGGCGGCCTTACCTTGAAAAATTCGGTATCGGTCGGATTGGCGCCGGGCCAGCCGCCTTCGATGTAATCGATGCCGAGGCTGTCCGAGGCAAGCGCGATCTGGCGTTTGTCTTCCACGGAAAAATCGACGCCCTGCGTCTGCGCGCCATCACGCAGCGTGGTATCGAAAACATACAGACGTTCGCGGCTCATCGTTTGACCTCCCAGGTCGTGCCGGCCGGCCCGTCCTTCAGGATTATACCCTTGGCCACCAGCTCGTCGCGAATGCGGTCGGCCTCCTTGAAGTCTTTCGCCTTGCGCGCGGCCAAGACGCGCCTCAATGGCCCGTTCAATTTCACCGGCATCCACCGGCACTTTGGCCGCGATGTTTTTTTCCTCGACCGAAAACCCGAGCAGCGTGAGGCCGCCTGCCAGCTCGTCAGGCGTCGCCTTGTGCAGTTCGGCAATGGCCTGCGGCGTATTGAGATCGTCCGCCAAAGCCGCCAGCACATCCTTGCCCGCAACCGCTGTTTCAACGCCTTTGACCGCACCATACCAGCGTTCCAGCGTGTTCCAGCTTTCCTTCATACCGGCCAGCGTCCAGTCCATCGGCTGGCGGTAATGGGTGCGCAGCATGTTGAAACGCAGCACTTCTCCCGGCCAGTCCGCCAGCAAGTCGCGAATAGTGAAGAAATTGCCCAGACTCTTGGACATTTTCTCGCCCTCGACCTGCAGAAAGCCATTATGCATCCAGACCTTCGCGAAGGGATGGTTGTGATGCGCGCCTTCGCTCTGGGCGATTTCGTTTTCATGGTGCGGAAAGGTCAGGTCGATGCCGCCGCCATGAATGTCGAATGTCTCGCCCAACAGGCTTTCGCTCATGGCCGAGCATTCAATGTGCCAACCCGGACGCCCGCGTCCCCAGGGAGAATCCCAGCCCGGCGTGTTCTTGTCCGACGGTTTCCACAACACGAAATCCATCGGATTTTTCTTGTACGGCGCAATTTCCACACGCGCCCCGGCAATCATTTCATCCAGCGAGCGGCGCGACAGTTTTCCGTAATCGGCCTTGGACGACACATCGAACAGCACATGGCCTTCCGCCGGATAGGCGTGACCCGCCGCGATCAGCTTTTCAATCATCGCCACCATTTGCGCGATATACTCTGTGGCGCGCGGTTCATGCGTCGGCGGCAAGCAACCAAGCGCCGCCACATCGTCATGATATTGCCTGGCGGTGCGCTCGGTCACATTGCGGATCGAAACGCCCTCTTCCGCCGCCCGCGCATTAATTTTGTCGTCCACGTCGGTGATGTTGCGTACATAGGTCACGTGCGTCTCGCCATAGACATGGCGCAGCAGCCGGAACAGGACATCGAAGACAATGACCGGCCGGGCATTGCCGATATGGGCAAAGTCGTAAACCGTCGGCCCGCAGACATACATGCGGACATTCTTGGGGTCGATTGGCGCGAACACGTCTTTCTGGCGCGTCAGCGTGTTGTACAGGCGAAGTTCAGTCATGGTGGCACTCAATGCGATTTGCGGGCGGCCCGGCAAGGGCGGCATGGGAAAATCAGGGATTTTTGGGCGAGCAGAAGGGTTTTTGCGGGGTTAGCCGCAAATCGAAATCCGGCGAATGAGACGCCACTGATTCAGTAAAACCGTTTTCAAGCGGGTTTTCCTTCAAGTCGTGCCAGAGCCTTGGCGCGCCCGATCAGGGGTAGCAGCTTTTTCAGCTCGGGTCCATGTTCCTGGGCCGTCAGGGCCAGCCGCAAGGGGTGAAACAGTGCCCGGCCCTTGGCCCCGCTGGCGGCGCCCACCGCCTTGGTCCAGCTGCTCCAGGTGTCCTCGGTCCAGGGCTCCGGCGGCAGCAACGCGGCGGCCTTGGCGGCCAGATCGGCGTCTTCAATCACGGGCGTCAATGGGCCGGTGATCCATCCCCAATAGGCCTTGGCATCGCTCAGACGCGTCAGATTTGGCTTCACCGCATCCCAGAAAGCCGCACCGCCGGAAATCCCCATCGCCTCCAGCCGCTGCGCTACCGCCTCATAGGGTAGCGCATGCAACAGCTTGCCGTTGAGCGTGGCCAGTTCGGCGGCATCCAGGCGCGCGGGCGCCCGGCCCAGCTTTTCAAATGCAAACCCCTCAGCCAGTCCGTCGAGCGACAAACGCGGTTCCAGCGGATCGGAGGTCCCGATTTTGGCGAGATAAGACGCCAGCGCCAACGGCTCGATCCCGTCCGCGCGCAACGCCTGCAGCGACAGGGCACCCAGGCGCTTGGACAGCACTTCACCGCCACTCGCCACAAACAGGGCGTAATGGGCAAATTTCGGAACGGTCGCACCCAGCGCCTCGAATATTTCAATCTGCGGCGCGGTGTTGGTGACATGATCTTCGCCGCGCAGAATATGGGTAATGCCGAAATCGGCATCGTCCACGACCGATGGCAGCGTATACAGAAACCGTCCGTCTTCGCGTACCAGAACCGGATCGCTTAAATGCGCCGTGTCGATTTCCACCGGACCACGCACCAGATCTTCCCAGCCGACCTTTTTCTGCGACAGCTTGAACCGCCAATGCGGCCTGCGGCCTTCGCTTTCCAGCTTGGCGCGGTCGGCATCGGTCAATTTCAGTGCCGCGCGGTCATACACCGGCGGCTTATTTTGCGCAGCCAGCCGCTTGCGCCGCCGCTCCAGCTCTTCGGGCGTTTCGTAACAGGGATAGACCTGACCCAGCTCTTTCAGCCGATCCAGTGCTTTCTGGTAAAACGCAGCGCGTTCGGATTGCCGCGCGAACAGATCATGTGTCACGCCCAGCCAGGCCAGATCTTCCATGATGGCTGTTTCAAATTCCGGCCTGGAGCGCGTATCGTCGGTATCGTCGATGCGCAGCATGAATTTGCCGCCTTCCTTGCGTGCGAACAAAGCGTTCAGCACGGCGGCGCGGGCATTGCCGATATGCAGCAAGCCTGTAGGCGATGGCGCGACGCGAACCAGCACACTCATAACGCGTCCCTGAAAGCGTTGGTAATGGGATAACGCCGGTCGCGGCCGAAATTGCGCGGGCCGATCTTCACGCCGGGCGGAGCCTGACGGCGCTTGTATTCGGATATGTACAAGAGATGCTCCACGCGCTTGATGATGGCCGGATCATAGCCGTTTGCCACCGTTTCCTCGAACGACATTTCGCGCTCGACCAGGCATTCCAGAACGCCATCCAGAATGTCATAGGGCGGCAGCGAATCCTGATCGGTCTGATTGGCGCGCAATTCAGCCGTCGGCGGTTTGGTGATGACCCGCTCCGGCACCACACGGCCAGTGGGGCCCAGCGATCCGCGCGGAATATTGGCATTGCGCCAATGCGCCAGCCTGAAGACTTCGGTTTTGTAGATGTCCTTGAGCACATTATAGCCGCCGCACATATCGCCATACAGCGTGGCATAACCGACGCTCATCTCCGACTTGTTGCCGGTGGTCAGCACCATGGGACCGAATTTGTTGGAAATCGCCATCAGGATGACCCCGCGAATCCGCGACTGGAGATTTTCTTCCGTCGTATCGGCGGGCCTGCCGGCAAAGACCGGCGCCAGCGTACCGCCATATGCATTCACAATGTCTTCGATCTGAATTGTTTCATAGGAAACGCCAAGTGCCTTGGCGCAGCCCTCAGCATCTTCCAGGCTGTCCGTAGACGTATAGCGCGACGGCAGCATGACACAGCGTACGCGGTCCTTGCCCAGGGCATCGACCGCAACCGCAGCCGATAACGCCGAGTCGATCCCGCCGGAAAGGCCAAGCACCACGCCCGGAAAACGGTTCTTGTTCACATAGTCGCGCAGCCCCAGCGTCATGGCGTGGTAGACCGAGGAGGTTCGGTCTTCAGTGTTGGCGCATTCGCCTTTGGCACAAGCCCAAACCGCGCCGGTTTTTCTCCATTCGGTCAGAACGATTTTTTCTTCCCAGGACGGCAGGTCGACCGCAACGGATTTATCGGCGTTCATCACAAAGGAGCCGCCGTCAAACACCAGCTCATCCTGGCCGCCAATTTGATTGAGATACGCCAGCGGTATTTTGGTCTCGGCAATGCGCGCCGCGGCCAGATCGTAGCGAACATTTTCCTTGCCCGCCTCGAAAGGCGAGCCATTCGGTACCAGCAGGATTTCGCTGCCGGCCTTGGCCAGATGCAGTGCGACATCGCTGATCCAGATGTCTTCGCAAACCGGTACGCCGATGCGCACGCCATTGAGCACAAACGGCTGCGGCAACGGCCCGGCATCGAACACGCGCATTTCGTCGAATACGCCATAATTCGGCAATTCGTATTTGAAGGTCTTACCGGCGATGCGTCCGTCTTTCAGATACAGGCACGCGTTGAACAGCTTTCCGTCCTCGGCCCATGGCGCGCCGATCAGCACGGCCGGTCCGCCATCGGCCGTGTCCTTGGCAAGGGCCTCGACGGCCTGGCGTGCATCGCTTTGCAATGCGGGCTTGAGCACCAGATCCTCGGGCGGATAACCGGTGATGAACAGTTCGGGAAACAGAATGAGGTTGGCCCGCCCGGCCTCGGCGCGCGCTGCACGGGCACGGGCAAGATTACCCGTGATATCGCCCATCAGCGGATTGAGTTGGGCCAGCGCTATGCAAAGACGATCTGTCATCGGCGCTGTTTAGCCCGACTGGCCGGGACTGGCAAAGAAGGGAAGATCAGCCGACGGCGGCGCGGATTTCAATGCCGTCAAAGACCGGTGTTTCGATCACCGGCGCGGCGGCCCGGTCGATCATCAGCGCGGTTTCAAGGGCCCGGCGGGCTTCTTCCGGCCGCACGGTGGCGGCAATCCCGCCGCGGGCGGCGGCGATAAAGGCGGCAACGGATTCGCCCAGCGGATCACCCATTTCCAGGTCCTTCAGCGGACGCGGCGTGGTGTTGCGGACGTCGCGGGTGATGAAATCGATTTCGATCATACCGTCGGCATAAACCGCGCGCATGCCACGCGAACGGGTGTCGGATATACGGCTGGTTTCAAAACGGGCAATAGTGCCGTTGGTGAACCGAATGGAGGCCGAGACATCGTCTGCGGACTCCGATTTTTCGATCAGGCCGGACGCTTCCACCTCTTCGACCGCGCCGGGAATCAGACGATGCACCAGATCAAGATCATGGATCATCAGATCCAGCACGACGCTGACATCGGCCCCGCGGCCCGTCCAGGGCCCCTTGCGCCAGCATTCGATTTCAAGCGGCGCGGCGCCATGGTCGAGCAGGCCGGTGCGCGCAAACACAAAACGTTCCTGATGGCCGACAGTCAAAACCTTGCCCAATTCGCTGGCCAACGCGATCAGCGCATCCGCCTCGTGCAGCGTTGTTGCAATGGGCTTTTCCACCAGCACATGCGCGCCAGCCTTGAGAAAGGCCTCGACGATTTCGGCATGCGTCACGGCGGGACTGCAAATACTGACCAGATCGACTCGGCCCAGAAGATCACGCCAGTCCGCCACGGCCAGAACGCCATACTGGGCCGTCATGGCCCGGCGGACGTCCGGATTAAGGTCGGCAACCGCGAATAGCTCCACGCCGTCGGCGGCCGCATATTTTGCGGCATGGTGACGGCCAAAAGCGCCGACACCAATGACGGCGGCTTTCAGCGGTCCCTGTTCGGGAATACGGCGGCGTAAAAACAAAGGAATCCCTCGGGTGTTGTCCGCCGCATAAACGCAATTGCAGCCAGGATGCGCAACTCATAAAATATTTCGATCTGTTACCAGATAAATATACAATGTATTCAATCGGTTACGTGCTCTGGCCCGCTCGCCAAAAGGGCTACCAGGGCAGCCACAATGACATAAGCCAGCATCAGGGGCGCCAATCCCGCCAGAATGGCCCCGGTAATATCCGCAAAAGCCGAGCATGGCAGCCAGTCATAGGCCGAACCCACAAATAACAGCTGGATGCCGCTAACCGCCACAACGCCAAGAACGCTGGCAAGCACGGTTGGGCCCAGCAATTCCGGTTGTCGCACGCGCTGCAGGCGGATCAGGCCTGCCTGCAGTTTCAGGCGTGACCATGCCGATGCGAGATAGATAATCGCCGCCAGCCAGGCGAAGGACGAAGCAAATAAGCGTCCGCCGTCCAGGCCGCAGGGGATCATTCCGCGCTCAAAGGCGCGCTGACCGGGAATTGTGAACTCAATGAATTTTTCCAGCGCCAGCGTTACGCCGCCGGTAACGTGTTCAGGGGCGAACAAAATCTGGTTGAGAAAGCTAAGAAGCACGAAGCCCAGAAAAACCCAATCGTCGAAATTGGGAAGGAAATTATGCGTCCTGAGCGATTTGAGCCATGCCAAGCCGCCCGGCCCACCGGATATGCCGAAGCCCGCGGCAAACAGCAATCCCATGGCCGTAAACAAGAGCATGCAGCCGATAACGAGAACTATCTGAGGCAGATTATCCCAGCCACCGGCAGCAATCGTATTGCGGAGAGCATGCGCGCCCGCAAACAGGCAAAAGACTACCCATCCCTTCGCCAGAAGACGTGCCGCCCCCATTAAATACCTGTCATGCGCGCGATTATTCTCAGCATAGGCGCCTATTTAGGAGAAGAAGTGTGGCATTGCCAGCACATCGATTCCATGAGGCGCAAAAAACCTCACGCATCATTGTATCTGCAAGTGTTTGCGACAATCTCGACAATATTTTAGAACGAATTTTGCCTATAGGTCATATCACATCATCAATTAAGCCATTGCACTAGCTGGAACATTATCATTCGGCCATGGGCACGACGGAGAATACTGTTGAATTGGAGTATTATTCACTTATCGCACTTTTTGCTTTTGCGGCATTTAGGTTTGTATCTCTCATTTTATCTGGGCGTCCTGACGGCTGTGTTCGGATGCAACGAGGCCGTCGCACAGGATACGCCGCAACCCCAGACCGATGCGCCGCAAGCCCAGACCGAAATTGCGGGTCAGATTCAGAGTGAAAATATTTTAAGTTATACGCCGGAATTTTTCGCCGATGCCCGTCCTTCCAGTGCCTTCGATATGATCCAGCGTATTCCCGGATTCTCCTATGACGGTGGCAATAACAACATTCGCGGGTTTGCAGGCAGCAGCGGCAATGTTCTGGTCGATGGCGCCGCGCCCTCCACAAAATCCATATCGCTTTCCGATTTCCTGCGCCGCATTCCGCCGGAAAATGTGGAACGTATCGACCTGATCCGCGGCGGCGCGCCGGGGATCGATATGCAGGGCCAGTCTGTCCTCGCAAATATCATTCAAAGGGACGCAGCCTCGACCACCGGTTCGGTTCGTGTGCAAGCGAACTTTTTCGGAGGCACGGTAGGCCGCAGCCTGCAGGCCGACATGTCGCGCCGTGATAGTACGCTGACGGTCAGCGGCAATCTGGAAATCGCCAACGAGAAAAACAATTTCGGATCTTCCACGGCAGCGATCACGAGATTGGACAGCACCGGCGCCATTCGGGACAGCGGTCCCCAGATTGGCGACCATTACAACCGCGACTATAAAGGCGCGCTGACGCTGGAATCCCATTACAATCCGGGAACGATCATCGCCAATATCGGCGTGGATTTGTCGAAAGATAACAACCGGGACACAACCATTCGTACGACGCCGCTCGGCATCACGAGCACCTCGCTAAACACTGAGGTGAGCAAACACGATGAATTCGAGGCCAGCCTGGATTATCAGCGCGATATCGGACCGATCCGGTTTCACGCGCTGGCATTGAAGAACTATCAGGTCTCTTCGGATGCCTCGGCCTCCGTTCAATCAAGCGGCAACAGCGCGTCGAATACCAAAACCGAGACGGGCGAGAGCATCATTCGCTCGACATTCGCGGGCGACTATTCGGACTGGCTCACGATCGAAACCGGCGCCGAAGGCGCCATCAATTCGCGTTATCAGGGACAAACCCAGCTCATCGGCGGTGCGGTGCTTACAGTTCCAAACTCCAATGTGCGGATCGAAGAAAAGCGCGGCGAACTGTTCAGCACTGCCAATGTGGTGTTCTCGCCGGATTTTCGGACGGAATTCGGTGTGCGCTATGAGGCTTCGACCATCAAACAGAGCGGCGATACCAACAAGTCGAAATTTTTCAGTTTCGTCAAACCGCGCGTTATTTTTACCTACGATGTAACTGATACGACACAGCTGCGTATGCGCGTCGAGCGCGAAGTGGGGCAACTGAATTTTGGTTCCTTTGTGGCCTCGTCGGACCTCGTCAACGGCACCGTGACCGCCGGAAATCCGAACCTGGAGCCGGAACGCTCCTGGGTCTACGAGGGCGTGATCGACCAGCGCTTCTGGAGCAAGGGTGCCTTCACGGCCACCTTTACCCATTCCGAAGTCGAAGCCATCAATGATCGCATTCCCATTTACAGCCCGACCGGCGTGTTCGATGCGCCGGGCAATATCGGTCGCGGGACGCGCGACAGGGTAAAACTCGAACTGTCCATTCCGCTGGACAGTATCGGTCTGGTCAACGGCACCTTGAAGCCGAATGTCAATTGGCGCGATTCGAAAGTCACCGATCCGCTGACGGGCGTCACCCGCCGCAGCTCGGGCGACAACCTGATCAATGGCGGCTTTACCTACACGCAGGATATCAACGCCCTCAATTCCACGCTGACCGTCAACGGACGCTTCGAGTCGGCGCGCTGGAGCTATCGCCTGCGGGAACTCTCCCAAAGCGGCCAGGATTTTCAGCTCGATGTCAGCTGGGATTGGAAAATTACGCCGGACCTTCTGCTCAACGTCCGGGCACAAAATTTCCTGCCGCGCGAGCGCTTCCGCAATCGCACATTTTATTCCATATCGCGCGGCGACGGCACGATTTCAGGTTACGAAAATTCTATCACGCCCTTCGAGCCGTCCTTCGACATCAGCCTGCGGCAGAGCTTCTGAGGTTTATTCCGGATCGCGGCTATAGGTCTTTGTCCGCATGGTGACGAGCTCTTCCGCGGCGCTGGGATGCAGCGCTATGGTGGCGTCGAACTGGGCTTTGGTCGCGCCCATTTTCAACGCCACGGCGACCAGTTGAACCATGTCGCCCGCATTGGGTCCAAATATATGACAACCCAACACACGATCCGTTGCGCGATCCACGACGAGTTTCATCATCATGCGTTCGTCGCGCTGCGTCAGTGTCAGGGCCAACGGACGGAAAGTGGATTTGTAAATATCGACGGCATGTCCGCTGGCCAGTGCCTTTTGTTCGCTTAAGCCAACAACACCTATTTCCGGCGTTGTGAAAACTGCACTCGGAATTACATCATAACACGGCGCGGTCGGAGTATTCTCGAATGCGGTCTTGACGAAGCACATGGCTTCATGAATTGCCACCGGTGTCAGGTGCACCCGATCAGTGACGTCGCCCACGGCAAAAATATTTTCCGCGCTAGTCCGCGAATATTTGTTCACCACCACCTGGCCGCGCTTGCCCAGTTCGACACCGGCCTTTTCCACATGCAGACTCTCGGTATTGGGTACTCGCCCGATCGCCAGCATGACCTGATCGGCCTCGATCACCTCACCATGGTTGGTGGTGGCGCGCAGGCAATCGCCGTGCCGTTCGATGGCAGCGAATTGACAGCCCAGCAGCACGTTCAAGTTGCGCTTTTTCATCGAGTCGCAGATGGCGTCGCGGATATCCTCGTCGAAGCCGCGCAAAACCTTGTCGCCGCGGTAGACCAGACTGACATCGCTGCCCAATCCGTGAAAGATATGGGCGAATTCCAGTGCAATATAGCCGCCGCCTGCAATCAGGATTCGCCTGGGCAATTTTTTCAGATGAAAGGCTTCGTCCGACGTGATGCAAAGCTTGGCGCCCGGCGCCAGATGATCGCCACCCAGATCTCGGCTTGGCCGCGCGCCGGTGGCGATGAGTATTTTGTCGGCCGTGATGATCCTGTCTGAATTTATCAGGCGCAGCGTGTGGACATCTTCGAACACCGCACGGTCGGAAAAAACCGTGACACCGGCGGCTTTGACGCCCTTGTCATACAGCCCTTCCAGCCGGGCGATTTCCTTGTCCTTGGCGGCAATCAGCGACGGCCAGTCGAAGGCGGTTTCGCCCACGGTCCATCCAAAACCGGCTGCATTTTCGAAATCCTCTGCAAAATGGCTGGCATAAACCAGCAGCTTTTTGGGAATACAGCCGCGGATGACGCAGGTCCCGCCCATGCGATATTCCTCGGCCAGGGCCACGCGGGCTCCAGCCGCTGCAGCCAGGCGGGATGCACGTACGCCGCCGGAACCGCCGCCGATAATAAATAGATCGTAATCGTATGCCATCAGCCTCTGTCGATCACCTCGACTTCACCCGGATTGGCAATCAGAAGTGTACTGGCGATGTCGACAAACAGACCATGCTCCACCACGCCAGTAACGGCTGAGAAGGCATCGGCCAGTTTCTTGGCATTGGTGATGGCACCGAAGGCACAGTCATAAATGACATTGCCGGAGTCGGTCTTGAATGCCGTATCATTGCGCTTGCGTAGCGTCATCGTCACGGACGGGTAACCCAATGCCGACGCGGCGCGTGCCAATCTGACGGCAGTTGTGGCGTGTCCGAATTCAATTACCTCCACCGGCAGGGGAAAGTGCCCGAGACGCGACACCAGCTTGGCCTCATCTGCGATCACAACCATGCGCTTGGAGGACGTTGCGACGATTTTCTCGCGCAACAAGGCTCCGCCTCCGCCTTTGATCAGATCCAGATTGCGGTCGGCCTCGTCAGCGCCATCAATGGTGACGTCCAGCGGCGCCAGATCCTCCAGCGAAGCCAGTGTTAGCCCCAATGCGCGCGCCTTGATGGCCGTGCGTTCGGATGTGGGAACACAAAGGAATTTTTGCCCCTGCTTGGCGCGCAGGGCCAGAAGGTCGATAAAGGCCTCGGCCGTCGAACCGGTACCGAGGCCAAGCCGCATGCCATCCTGGACATAATCCAGTGCCTTGGCGGCGGCGGCGCGTTTGAGGGAGTCTTGATGGGATTGGGTCATCCAGGAAGGATAAAGGCCATTTCCTCGTCGGCAAAGGCTTGAATTGCCTTATTCCACAGTCACGCTCTTTGCCAGATTGCGCGGCTGATCGACGTCGGTACCCTTGGCAATGGCGGCATAATAGGCCAGCAGCTGGATCGGCACCGAATAAATCAGCGGCGACAGGAACGGATCGGCCTCCGGCACCTGAATGCTGGCCCAGACCTGTTCGCCCGCCGCCTCAATGCCGCGCTTGTCGGAAATCAGCACCACCTTGCCGCCGCGCGCCATCACCTCCTGCATATTGGAGATGGTTTTTTCGAAAACTGCGTCGTGCGGCGCGATCACGATAATTGGGACATCCTCGTCGATCAGCGCTATGGGGCCGTGTTTCATTTCGCCGGCAGCATAGCCCTCGGCATGGATATAGGAGATTTCCTTGAGCTTGAGCGCGCCTTCCATCGCCAACGGAAAATTCGCGCCGCGGCCCAGATACAGAACATCGCGCGCCTTGGCGATTTCGGTGCCCAACATTTCGAGTTTTGATTCCTGCTTAAGAAACTCGACCATATGCCGCGGCACTTCCAGCAGCGCGGCGCAAAGGCGACGTTCTTCTTCTTCCGACAAATGCCCGCGCGCACGGCCCGCTGCGACGGCAAGACAGGCCAGCGTTGCCAATTGGCAGGTAAAGGCCTTGGTCGAGGCCACGCCGATTTCCGGACCCGCAAAGGTCGGCGCCACAATATCGGCCTCTCGGGCAATAGAGCTTTCGCGCACATTGACCACGGCGATTGTAGTCTGCCCCTTGGCCTTGGCGTCACGCAAAGCCGCCAGCGTGTCGGCGGTCTCTCCCGACTGCGAAATAAACAGAGCGACGCCCTTTTCCGGATAGACCGGATCGCGATACCGCAACTCGGAGGCAACATCGGCTTCCACGGCCAGACGCGCCAGTTTTTCGAACCAATATTTACCGATCTGCCCGGCATAAAAGGCCGTACCGCAGGCCGACACGGTCATGCGCGTGGCGGACGCCAGTGCTTCGCTCAGCCCCTTTTCCACAAGGTCCACCCTGGGCCCAGTTGCATCCACATAATGCGCCAGCGTGTGACCGATCACGTCCGGCTGTTCGTGTATTTCCTTGGCCATGAAATGGCGGTGACCGGCCTTGTCCACCAGCGCGGCGGAAGCCGTTGTGATCTGGATTTCGCGGTTGGCCGGACGGCCTTCGGCATTGAAGATCGAGACCTCGGCGCCGCGGATCATCACCACATCGCCGTCTTCCAGATAGGCTACGCGGTTGGTGAAGGGCGCCAGCGCGAAAGCGTCCGAACCGAGATAGGCTTCCTTGTCTCCATATCCCACCGCCAGCGGACTGCCCTGGCGCGCGCCGATCAAAAGTCCCTCTTCGCCTTTGAAAATCATCGCCAGCGAATAGGCGCCGGTCAGGCGCCGTACCGCCGCGCTCGCGGCCTCAAGCGGCGTTTTTCCGCTCGCAAGATAATCCGTCACCAGATGGGCGCACACTTCGCTGTCGGTATCGGATTCGAATTTGTGACCCCGCGCCGCAAGCTCTGCGCGCAATTCGCGGAAATTTTCAATTATGCCGTTGTGAACAATGGCGACGCGCTCGGAGGCGTGCGGATGGGCATTGACTTCCGTGGGCTTGCCATGCGTCGCCCAGCGGGTATGGCCGATCCCGGTGAAACCATGCAGCGGCTCGCTCTGCAGCTTGATGCCCAGATTGTTCAGTTTTCCGGGAGCGCGGCGGCGCGCGATTTCTCCGTGATCCAGCGTTGCAATACCGGCAGAGTCATAGCCGCGATACTCCAGACGTTTCAGCGCTTCCAGAATGACCGGGGCTGCGTCGCGCGTGCCCGCAATGCCGACTATGCCGCACATAAATCCATCCTTACTTCGGTTTGTTACGGGCGGCCTTTTCGGCCTTCTTGCGCGTCCGGAAATGCTCCGCCGCCCCCGGTATCTGTTTCAATTCCGCCCGCGCCACCGCCATGGCGTTGGCGGGCACATCCTTGCTGACGACAGTCCCGGCTCCGACAATGGCGCCGTCGCCGATGGTGACCGGCGCCACCAGAGCAGCATTGGAGCCGATGAACGCGCCTGCGCCGATATCGGTCAGGGATTTGTTGAAGCCGTCATAGTTGCAGGTGATGGTGCCCGCGCCGATATTGGCACCCTCGCCTATCCGCGCATCGCCCAGATAGGTCAGGTGATTGGCCTTGGCGCCCTTTTCCACCCGGGTATTTTTCACTTCCACGAAATTGCCGATATGCGCTTCATCGCCAATGACTGAGCCCGGCCGCAGCCGTGCGAACGGGCCTACCAGCGCAGCCTTCCCGATTTGTGCGCCTTCCAGATGGCTGAAGGCCCTGATGTCGGTTCCGGCCGCAACTTTCACGCCCGGGCCAAACACCACATAGGGACCGATATGCACATCGGCTTCCAATTGCGTGTCGTGCGACAGGAACACGGTTTCCGGCGCGGTCATGCCGACACCGGCTTCCAGAGCACGGGCGCGCAGCCGCATTTGCATGTGATTTTCCGCCATCGCCAGTTCGCCCCGGCTGTTGACGCCCATCACTTCGGATTCTCCCGCAATGGCGATGGCGCAACCTGTCTTGTGTTCCCTGGCAATGGCCGGAACATCCGTCAGATAATATTCGCCCTGCGCATTGTCGTTTTTCAGCGCTGCCGCCCATCGAAAAAAATTCTGCGCGTCGGCCGCCACGATGCCGGCATTGCACAGCGTTGTGCTGCGCTCCTGCTCATTGGCGTCCTTGAACTCGACAATGCGGTCCAGCAATCCATCTGCGCGGGTGATCACGCGTCCATAATGCCCCGGGTCCTTCGGCTTGAAGGCGATGATCGCCATGCCGGGCTTTTCGCGCGCGGCAAAGGCAGCCTCATAGGTTGCGCTCGTAACCAACGGCATATCACCGTTGGCCACGATCAATGCGCCGGAAAAATCCGAAAGCGTCGCGGCGGCACAGGCCGCAGCATGGCCGGTGCCCAATTGCCGTTCCTGGGTGACCGTCTCGGCCCCGCGCGCCTTGGCGAAATCCCGCACGCTGTCGCCGTCCGGCGAGGTCACCACCACCAGACGCGTTACACCAGCCCCTTTCAAGGCGGCAATGACATGGCCCAGCATGGGCATGTTTGCGACGGCATGCAGGCATTTGGGGGTAGCGGATTTCATCCGCGTTCCCATGCCTGCGGCCAGAATAACGCCTGCGCGTGCCATGCTTTCCGTTAACCTGCCGACGAATAAGGACAAAATGACGAATTACGACGGTATATTGCCCCGATTCCACTAGAAAGCCGTTAACCTCCATGCCCTTGCGCCCCGCCTTCATATTCGACCTGGACGGTACCCTGGTCGACACCGCCCCGGATTTGCTGGCCTCGACCAATGCCGTGCTGATAGCCCATGGCCATGATCCGGTTGATCCCGGAACCCTGCGCCATTTGGTCGGTCATGGTGCGGCGCACCTGATCAAGGAGGCCTTCGCGGCCACCGGCGCGCCGGTCCATACCGACCGTCTGCCCGAACTGGTGGACGAATTCATCTGCTATTACCGGGACCATGTTGCAGATCACAGCCAGATTTTCCCGGGTGTCGAACCGACGCTGGCGGCATTGCGCATTGCCGATGCCAGGCTCGGCGTTCTCACCAACAAGCCGCAGGAACTGACGAACTTGCTGTTGCCGGCCCTGGGGCTGACCTCCTATTTCGGCGCCGTCTATGGCGCGGGCCGCATGGGCTACAACAAGCCCGATGCGCGGATATTCCACGATGTGGTGCGCGATCTGGGTGGCGGCGCGCTGGGCCCGGCCATCATGGTGGGAGACAGCCTGACCGACGTGAAAACCGCGCGCGCGGCGGGCGTGCCGGTCATTCTGGTCAATTACGGCTATACGCCAGAGCCCGCCGAAACGCTTGGCGCCGACGCCGTGACCGGCGATTTTCGCGAAATTCCGAAATTGGCGGCTCAATTACTTGGCTAGTTCACGGGCACGCCAATAGACGAAAATATTTTTTCGCAAACCGCCTTTTTCAGCGGAACGAAATTCCGCCACGGGAATTTCGCTACATCGGCGGCGCGGCCTTGCCCACCGCTGCATGTGGAGAAGTGGCAAATGCGCGCTTGCTTTCTGGGGCAGCATGTATGCGCTTTGGGGTATGGCATTGCATTTCTGCAGTTGCCGCCGTTACCCGCGCCTCAACCTCAACCTGCCGTAACGAGCGACACTGTTGTCGTAAAATACCCTGCCCGGAAAAAGCGCGTGGCGCCTTCCAAACGCCGGATCGCGAGGGCGGCGCCGAACTTGAGCCTGAAAGACGCCTCCTAGAGTCGGCGCGATGATCGGGAACGCGTAGTCCGCCTGCGTGCCAGTGCATCGATATGTTCAAATAGCGGACCAAAGCCGAAACGCTCTGCCGCCGCGTGAAATGGCGGAGATATGGGCTCGATGCGCAAAGACGGTCCGCTGGATTGCGCAAAGGCGATCAGGGCCGCGGCTATCAACTGCAGGCAGGGCGCCGAAATGCGGGACACTTTCCCGGCGTCGATGGTAACCTCCTGACCCTGCTCCAGCGCCGATTTAAGATGCAGTTTGAGATTTTCGCAGCGGTCTACGATAGCCGGCAAAGTGAGCACATGACTGCCTCGTTTCCTGGCGCGCACTGCGGTCGTTGGTGACGCCCTGCTGGGACCCATGCGATCTGCTCCGGCCTTTGTGCAGGTACCGCGCGGCCCTCCGAAATGGCCAGGGGGATGGCTTTTCCGGAGGCCAGCGCGGCTTGTTGCCGAATTCCGCACAATCATTCCGGACGGCGCGGCGGCTTTTCCTGCTGCGGCACTACGGCGCTTTCACGTCGATGTCGCATAAGCAGCTTAGTGCCGCGGGCATGAACTGGGGGTTAAAGCAGCCGGATAATTTAGTAGGTATTTGTACCTACACGTAAAGTTAGCACGCTAGCGCTGGCGCCACATTGCTGAATGTCAAGGACAGGCACGCGCGAAAAATCCATTATGGAATAAAGGAGTTATGCCATGAAAAAGTATCCGGACATCGTCAGCGACATTTCCGCCAATTTGAAGATTCTGCGCAAGGACATCCCCGAAACACTGCAGGGCTTTTCGGAACTGGCCAAGGCCGCCAGCAAGCCGCAAGCGCTTGACAGAAAAACCAAGGAGCTGATTGCGCTGGCGATTGGCGTTGCAACCCATTGCGACGGCTGTATCGGGTTTCACACCGAAACCCTGGTCAAGCTCGGTGCCAGCCGTGCCGAAGTGGAAGAAGCACTTGGTATGGCAGTGTATATGGGTGGCGGTCCGGCGCTGATGTATGCGGCGGACGCAATCGGTGCCTATGAGCAGTTCAAGGCGAAGCTGGAGCCGGTCACCGTCTGACCGGGGCACAAATGATTATTTGTCGTTCCGCATGCGATGCTCCAGCCACATGGCATTGAGAACGGCAAGCGTCACTGCAAATCCAAGACCGAGCACCCAGGAAAAATACCACATGGGACTAAACTCCTAGTAAGCGGATTTTGAATTTTGCGCGATGTCTGCCTCGCGCACCGGCCCGCGCAAAACGCGATAGACCCAGCTCGTATAAAGCAGAATGATCGGCAGAAAAATCACGACCGCACCCAGCATGACACCGAGCGTCAGCTTGCTGGATGAGGCATCCCACACCGTCAGGCTGGCGGATGGGTTGTCGGATGAAGGCATCAGGAATGGAAACAGCGCTGCGCCTGCGCGTTGCGATTGTTCCCGAGGGACCAGCGCCGACGCGAGAAAAGCCAGCAAGGGCTTGCCGCGCAGCCATACGGCGCCAGCCGCGCCTGCATAGGCCACCAGCACGGTGACGATGAGCCATGGGTGCGTGCCCAGATTGGCATACCAGCCGCCGGCAGCGCGCGTGACGGATTTCAGCATCGGATTTGACGGTCCGTCATGCGCGATTTGCCCGACGATGTGATAGCCCGTCGATATGCGACAGCCAAACGCCGGCCAGCGCGAACAGGAGACACAAACACCGGCGCGGCATAGGGTATCGCGACCTGAGCGCGGGCCTGACGCTGCCCTCGGTTTTCAGATTCAGCCAGACGGCGCCGTGCAGAACGATCATGGAGAGGCTGACCAGCCCCGCCAGAAGCGCGAAAGGATTGAGCAGCGAGAGCAGCGTGATCGATGAATGAAACCGCAGATCGCTATCGAAGGTAAATGGAACGCCCCGGAACAGATTGCCGAAGGCGACGCCGAACACCAGCGACGGCACCACGCCGCCCGCAAACAGCGCCCAATCCCAGAAACTGCGCCAGGCAGGATCTTCGACCTTGCTGCGAAATTTGAATCCCACCGGCCGCAGGATCAGCGTCACCAGCACCAGAAACATGGCCAGATAGAAGCCGGAGAAGCTGGCCGCATAGAGCGCCGGCCAGGCGGCAAAAATCGCACCGCCGCCCAGGATGAACCAGACCTGATTGCCTTCCCATACCGGCCCGACCGTATTGATGGCGATGCGCCGCTCCATATCGTTGCGCGCCACGAAAGGCAGCAGGGCAGCCGTGCCCAGATCGAACCCATCCATCACGGCAAAGCCGATCAGCAGGATGCCCAGCAGCGCCCACCAGATCAGACGCAGCGTTTCATAATCCAGCATGGCTCTTACTCCGCTGCCGCTTCGGCGATGCGCGGACCGGGCAACAGGGCCACGTCCGGACCAAGGCGGACATATTTGAAAAGCAGGAAGAAATCGACCACCAGCAGCGCCGAATAGAACAGGCCGAACCCGAGCAGACTGAACAAGACATTGCCCGGATCGGTGGACGAAACGCCCAAGGCCGTCGGCAGGACACCTTCGATCACCCAGGGCTGACGGCCATATTCCGCCACGATCCATCCCAGTTCCGCGGCGATCCACGGCAAGGGCAAGCGTCCAAAAGCTGGCGCGCAGGAACCAGCCATATCGGTCAAGCTTCTGCTTGGCGGACAAGCCAGAAGGCCGTGGCGAACAACAGGATGAACCAGAAGCCCAGACCCACCATGAAACGGAATGACCAGAACAGCACCGGCACATTCGGGAATGGTGGCATTGGCGGCCTGATCGATCTGCGCGGCCGTGGCATTTTCGATGTCGGGCCGGTATCGCTTCAGCAGCAGCGCATAGCCCAGATTGCCGACATGCGCATCAAGCTGATTGCGCAAGCGCCACGTCGCCCGGGTGCTGTTTGATGTCCAGCAGAGCCCGATAGGCAATCAGCCCGTCTTGCGATGCGTTCATGCGCGACCTGCGACAAGATCGTTGATGCCGGGCACCGGCGTATCGACGGAGCGCGTGGCGATCAGACCCAGCATCCAGGGCACTTTGATTTCATATTTGGTGGTGTGCGTGGCGAGATCGGGAAGGCCGACCAGGGTGAAAGAGGCCGGCGCGGGTTCGGTGTCCCACATTGCTTCGATGGCGGCGATCTTCATCTTCTGGTTGACGCCGGCGGTGTAGCCGGATTCATCGCCCAGCACGACAACCGAAAGCGCCGAGGCCAGGCCGAAACTGGCGGCCACGGTCATGGAGCGCTTGGCGAAATCCTCATGTGCCGCCCGCGCAGCAGATACCAGGCGCTGATCGCCAGCACGAACACCGAGCCGGTGACATAGCCGGCGCTGACCGTATGCACGAACTTGGCCTGCGCTACCGGATTGAACAGCACCGCCATGAAGTCGGTCACTTCCATGCGCATCGTATCGGCATTGAAATGCGCACCCACCGGATATTGCATCCAGCCATTGGCGATCAGAATCCACAACGCGGAGAAGTTCGTGCCCATCGCCAGGGCCCAGGTCGCGACCAGATGCTGGATCTTGGAAAGCTTGTCCCAGGCGAAAAAGAACAGGCCGACGAAAGTGGCCTCCAGGAAGAAGGCCATCAGGCCTTCAATGGCCAGCGGCGCGCCGAAGATATCGCCGACATAATGCGAGTAGTAGGCCCAGTTGGTGCCGAACTGGAACTCCATGGTGATGCCGGTGGCGACGCCCATGGCGAAATTGATACCGAACAGAATGCCCCAGAATTTTGTCAGATCGCGCCAGACCTTGTTGTCGGTCATGACGTAAACGGTCTCCATGATGCCCAGAAGGATCGAAAGACCGAGCGTCAGAGGCACAAATATAAAGTGATACAGCGCGGTGACGGCGAATTGCAGGCGCGACAGCTCGACGATATCCATCAGCAATTCCTATGGAATATTGAGAAGATGATTGGGATTGGCGAGTTCAGCCGGGTCGGGTCGCGACATCGGAGAGAAGAACAGTAAATACAACAGCGTCAGCGCTGCCGCCTTTGCAGCCAGCAGAATCAGAATTTCGCGGCGTAGTGGCGTAGGAAACATCTAGCCCCCAAGGCCGGGAATTTAGACCTATGCGACGTCAAAGGTGAACCCCCGGGCGAGATAATCCTGTCGCATTTCGCGTTAAATCCCCTGCATGGCAAGAAACATGCTGCGACTATTTCGCCCCAGAGGACATCAGCGACACTTTTCTGACGATGATCGGCGTAACCGGCGCGCTGCCTGGCATGGGGCCATGATCGCCGACCGGGACTTCGCTAATCTTGTCGGCCACATCCATGCCTGCCACGACCTTTGCGAATACGGCAAAGCCCGTCTTGTTCTGGGTATCGTCCTTGGCCTGGTCGAGCCCGCCATTGTCTTTCAGGTTGATGAAAAATTCCGCCTGTCCGCCGTCGCGCGGATCATCGCCATGCGCATAGGCCACCGTGCCGCGCAGATTGTGCAACCCGTTATTGGCTTCCAGCGGAATGGGCGGATGCACCGCCCGCCCTTTGATATTGGCATCCCAGCTTCCCATCTGAATGACGAAGCCCTTATCCACGCGGTACACCGCCGTACCGTCGTAATGTTTTTCACGCACATAACGCAGGAAATTCGCCGAACCCTTCGGCGAAAGCACGGAATAAAGCTGCAGAGTAATATCGCCCATGGACGTCGATATCGTCACAAGCGGTCCGGCGGGTGCCGGATTTGCGAGCACGGGGGGTGCGGCGGCTACAGCCTCCGCCGCTTGTAATTCCGGCACCTCCGCCGCAGCCGCGTTGTCCGCCGTAGCTTCTGGTGTGGCGGTTGCGGTCGTTGCGTAGTCGGGAGTGGTTTGCGTGGCGCTATCTGCTGCAGGCGCGGCATCCTGTGCCGAAACCGCAGTTGAAATCATAAGCGCGGCGAGACCGAAAACTACTGGACGCATATTTTTCTCCCTTGTTCTTAGTTTACCGCGGACTCCCCATCTGTCCACCGGACGGATTTCCGGCAGCGCCCGCCTGCCACGCATGAACCGCATCCATCGGCGCGACAAAATTGAGAATATTGAGTGTCAGGTTATCGCGGATCATATAGCCGGTGAACAGTTCCAGCGCGATTGCAAGCACCACCGTTACAAGTGCCGGCGCGCGGCTGGCAAAGAAAAATCCCAGCACCATCATCACCGTGTCGGACACCGAGTTGAATATGCTGTCGCCCACATAACCCACCGCCAGAGCCTGTTTGCGATAGGCCTCGATAACGAATGGCGTGTTCTCGGCAATCTCCCAACTGATCTCAAGTCCCATCGCCAGCAGCAACCGAGCACCCAGCGGCAGACGCGGCGCGACCAGCCGCAACAGACCATAAAATATGAATCCATGAATAATGTGCGAGAAACTGTACCAATCCGAGAATTGCTGTGATGTGTCAGGGCTGAAGGGATCGCCGACCCAAAGCAGAAGCCGCCCGCTGGCCGCGAAAAATGGCTGGCCGAACTGGTTCAGGACGGCGATCTGCACGCCGATCAGCGCCAGCGCCATCGCGGCAAAACGCGCCTTGCGCACATATGTCTGCATTTTAGCCTCTGTCCCCGTCACCAGTGGAGGGTGGCGGGCCCGCGGCGACAAGGCAAGCACTGCCCGGATCGCGCACCATGCTAAGTCCGGTTTTCGGGCCGTAGCCCGAAATGCGCCCGATTTCGGCCTTAAACTCTGCTAATCTGGCGCGATACGACAGGGAAACGGCATTTGGTGATTTGGCGGCGGCTCGGGATAGTATTGGCGGCGATAGCCGTGCTCATCCTGGCGCTGTGGATGGCGCGCGCCCGCTTTGTAGCCGAAGCGGCCCGCGCCTATTTTCACAGCCACGGCATCGATTTATCCATTGATGTCGACACTTTCGGCCTTTGGAACATTTCCGGCCGCTTTGCGCTGGGTCCTGCGGATGCGCCGACTTTGTCCGCGGACCGCATCGAATTGCACTTCGATCCCTTGAGCTGGATGCCGCGGCTGACGGATGTCCAGTTGGTCAATCCGGTGGTTCGGGCGCGCATTAATGATCAGGGCCAGGTCATTCTCCCGTCGCTGCAAGCCTGGATCGAATTGCTGCAGAACCAACCGGCAGAGCAATCGCGCTTTGTCGCCGATAACCTCGCTGTCTCCTTGCGCAACTTGCGGGCCTATCTTGCTACCCCCGGCGGCGCCCTGGAAGTTGATGGCGATATCAGGCTTGTCGACAGCCTTCCGGTTTCCGCCACACTGAGTGCCCGTCCCACGCACATCACGTATCAGGGCACGACGATCACCGTACAAGAGGCCGGTCTGGACTTCGAAAAAGACGGTGGCCGCCTGATTGCGCGCTATGCCGGTTCGATGCAAAGCGCAAATGCAAAAGCCGAAAATGTGATCGTGGCGTTCGACGCTTCTGGCCTGCTGTGGCGGTCGGAAAAGGGGAGCCTTGTTGTTACGGCACCGCTTGCCCATCTTGCGATTTCCGCAGCGGCGCTGACGGCGGATTATTCGGTTTCCACGCCCAAATTGGAAATTACCGCGCAGGCATTTTCCGCTTCTCTCGCAGACGGCAAACTGGACGGGCAAGCCGACTTGTCGCTGGCGGCAGGTGCGGGGTTCGACCCCGGCGCCTTGACGGCGCTCAGGGCGCAAGATCCGGGGTTGGCGAACGCTGTGACGCGAAACCTCGCACATCTTGATCTCACACTGGCCGCGCATGTCGAACGGCACGGCCAGACCAATACTCTCGCCCTCACGGCGCCACTGGTTGCGAAGGGTGCTACCGGCGGCACATTGCAGGTTTCGAAGCTGACGCTGAAAGGCGGTGGCTCCGATCTGAACGGCGAAATGGAAGCATCGTTAAATGGCGGCGGCCTGCCCAAGCTTGAGCTTCAGTCTCACGGTTTCGCCATTGCAAAGGGCGCCCTGACTGCCCAGGCGTCGCTGAAGGGGCAATTCAATTTCGCCATGCTGCGCGGCGCCGCGCTGGCGGCATCCGGCACACTGTCCTGGCGGGACAACCGCTTCGCATTTTCGTCCGGCGCCTGCGCGCACGCCACACTGGCGGCTTTCCGCCCGGGACCGTCCGAATTGGCAAAAGACATCAGCGGCGACATCTGCGCCGTGCCCGACACGCCGTTAATCGCGGGCGATACCGCACACTGGACGTTTTCAGGTGCGGCGCGCGGCGTTTCTGCCGTTCTGCCGCTGGCCGATGCGCGACTGGACAATGGCGCCGGACGCCTGCGCTTTGCAGCAGCCGACGGCGCGCTTTCCGGAAACATTGCCGTCACCGCTGCGCGCATGTCTGACCGACAGTCCGCCAAACGTTTCAATCCGGTCCTGGGCAGCGGTACCATCACGCTCGCCGGCGGCGTCTGGCGCGGACGTTTCAAGACAACCGACAACGAAAAATTCCCGCTGGGCGATGTCACCTTCACCCATTTTCAGGCGCGCGGCAGCGGCAACGCCAGCATAGCGGCCCCCAATCTGGTCTTTTCACCCGACAAGTTGCAGCCGGAAAGCATTTCGCCACTGCTGGCGAAATTCCGCCGGGCCGAGGGCAGCGCCAGTTTTCAGGGAACGATCGATTGGACCAGCGAAGGGCTGAACAGCCGGGGGAAACTCGTCGTCGGCAGTATGAATTTTTTGACGCCGATGGGCGAAGCCCATTCGACCAAGACTGAAATTGATTTCACCTCGTTATTGCCGCCGGTCAGCGCCGACAATCAGGGCGTGACCATCTCGCGCGTCGACTGGACGCTGCCCCTCAGCACGGTGGGTCTGAAATTTTCATTTTCACCCACCGCCATTCACGTCGGCGGCGTCGATTCCGATATTGCCGGCGGGCATGTTTCGATGGACCCATTCACCATTGATCTGGCAAATCCCGGCCGCGTCGAAGGCAAGGCGCAATTGACTTCCATTTCCCTGGCCGCGCTGGTTGCGGCCTCCAATCTCGGAAGCAAGCTCAAACTGGACAGTATGGTGTCGGGCGAAATTCCGTTCGTCAGCGGGCCGGAAGGCTTTCGCATTTCGGGCGGCCACATCGCGGCGGACGCGCCCGGCCACCTTTCCATCGACCCGTCGCTGTGGGCCGAAAGCGGCAGCGCGAGCACCAATGCGGTTCAGGATTTTGCCTATCAGGCGCTGCAAAATCTCGCCTTTGACAATTTGACCGCCGAACTCAATTCCGTGGACAATGGCCGCCTGCGGGTTGTTTTTCATATTCGGGGTTGGAACGACCCGCCCACGCCGCAAACGGCCAATATCCCGGTCACAGACCTGCTGAACGGTTCGGCGTTCCAAAAAAAGATCCCGCTGCCCAGCAAAACGCCCATAGACCTGACTTTAGACGTCTCCCTTAATTTTGACGAACTTCTGAAGTCCTATACCGATGCCTGGACATCGAGTATAAGTTCAGCAGACGCAACACCGAGAGCCAAACAATGAAACATGCGGTGCGAACAGTATTTCTAACGGGGATTGCCTGCGCGGCGCTCTGGGCCTGTACGCCGACAATTCGCGTTGAGGTCGCGCCGATCAACATATATGCCAAACTTGACGCTGATGTCCGCGTGCGGCTGGACAAGGAAGTACAAAGCGCTATCGCACAGAATCCCGATTTGTTTTAATTGTTACCTGAGAGAGACCGCATCATGAGCCTGTTCGCGAAATTCGACATCAAGCCAGTTCTCATTGCCGCGGCACTGATGCTGCCCATGACCTCGCCTGCCTTTGCTGATCTCGCCAGCGACAAGGTTCTAGTCGATACGGGCAAGACCGCTGGAACGGTCGGCGAGCAGGCTGACGGTTATCTCGGCGTGGTCGGTCAGGCCGATGCCGCAACCACTGCTGCCGTGGCGGCGATCAACGCCGCGCGCAAGGAGGTCTACGCGCAGACCGCTGCCAAGTCCGGCGTGACAATCGAGGCTGCCGGGCAGGCAACCGGCGTCGAGCTAATCAGCAGATTGTCCGCCGGCCAGTATTACAAGCCGCTCGGCGGAGCCTGGACCAAGAAATAAGTCGGCGTGGGTGGGGCGAGATGATCGGGTTGATCCTCTTTCTGCATATTCTATTTTTTGTTTTTTCCTTCGCATTTACCGGTGGCCTGTCGATTTATCTTGACCGGATCGCAGCCACGCACGACCGCGGCGTCATACATGCTGCATTTCGCGCCGCGCGTCCCTTGTCTCTGGCAGGTGGGGTGGGCTGGATTTTAACCGCGCTGCTCGGTGCCGCGCTTGCCGGGATGGCCGGCATTCCGATGGGTACGCCATGGCTGCTTTACAGCTACCTGGCCTTTGCGGTTTTGCTCGTAGTGGGCGTCGGCCTGCACAGTCCCTGGCAGGCCAGAGTCATTGCAGCCTCTGCGCCGTCTGCCCGGGGCGATCTTGACGCGCTGCTGCACGCCCCCCTTCACCGTATCGCCTCGGCCCTGAGCGGACTCAGCGTTCTTGCCATACTTTATTTTATGGCAACTCAGCCCGCTTGATTGCGCGTAAGCCTGCCGCAGGACAACCCGGGCTTTGCAACACGCACGCCCCTCTGGCAGACACACGGATTCATGCAGCAACCGAATGGCGACGCCGCCAGGGCGGGCCATTACTGCCCTGCAGTTGGCGTAACATATTGATTTAAAAGTAATAATTGTCGTGCCCCGGCCGCGGGAAATTTTTGGGAACCCAGATTAGTTTCCTGAGTTTTACTCTCGGGGGAGCTTTGTGGCTGACGCTGGATTGCGCCCTTTTGGGAGGCTTCCGCTTGGCAATCAACGTCCATAGCGCGTGCCAGTTTCGCCTGCATGTGCTGCGCGGGCGAGTGCGGACTCACGCCTCCCCCTCACTGTTTTTCACTGCCACCACTGGCACTCTTCCCGCTTGACCTTCCGCACTTTGCCCGGAGACTCCGATGCCGCCTGCAACATCCGCAAATGCCAAGAATGCGTCCAACGGCAGCGCGCCGCCGCGAAACGTCGCCGCCAGCAAACGCTACGGAGAGGATACGGATCGTAGCCTTGGCGAACTGTTGCAAGCCCTGCAAAGCGTACGGTCCGGCGATTTTTCCATCCGCCTTGGCAGCGACGGCACTGGCCTCATGGGCAAGATCGCCGACACATTCAACGACATTGTCGCAGCAAACGAGCGCATGGCGGAGCAGATCGAACGGGCCGGCCAAGTCGTCGGGCGGGACGGCAAGACCCGTCATCGCGTTAAATTCGCGATGGCCAATGGCGGCGCCTGGGATGAAATGGAAGGATCCGTCAATGCCCTGATTGAGGATCTGCTGTGGCCCACGGCAGAAGTCACGCGTGCTATTGGCGCCGTGGCGCAGGGCGACTTGCTGCAGACGGTACGTCTTGAAGTCGACGGAAGGCCGCTGAAAGGCGAATTTCTCCGCTCGGCGAACATCGTTAATCGCATGATCAAGCAGCTCGGCATCTTCACTTCCGAGGTGACGCGCGTTGCACGCGAAGTGGGCACCGAGGGCAAGCTGGGTGGCCAGGCCCAGGTGCGCGAAGTCACGGGCGTGTGGAAGGACCTGACCGACAGCGTCAATTCCATGGCCAGCAACCTCACGGCGCAGGTTCGCAACATCTCTGACGTGACTATCGCCGTGGCGAACGGCGACCTGTCCAAAAAGATCACGGTTGATGTGCGCGGCGAAATTCTGCAGCTGAAAGAAGCCATCAATACCATGGTCGATCAGTTGCGTGCCTTCGCTTCGGAAGTCACGCGCGTTGCCCGCGAAGTGGGTACTGAAGGCAAGCTCGGCGGACAGGCGATAGTCCCGGGCGTGGCCGGCACCTGGAAGGACCTGACCGATAACGTCAACTCCATGGCCTCGAATCTGACCGATCAGGTGCGTTCGATTGCCGAGGTGACCACTGCCGTGGCGCGCGGCGATCTCTCGCGCAAGATCACGGTCGACGTCCGCGGCGAAATCCTCGAACTGAAAGACACCATCAACACCATGGTGGACCAGCTCAATGCCTTCGCCTGGGAAGTGACCCGCGTCGCGCGCGAAGTGGGTACGGAGGGCAAGCTCGGCGGACAGGCGCAGGTACCGGGCGTCGCCGGCACCTGGAAGGACCTGACCGACAACGTCAATCTGATGGCGGGTAACCTCACCGCCCAGGTCCGCAATATCGCCGAGGTGGCCACCGCCATCGCCAACGGCGATCTGTCAAAGAAGATCACGGTGGACGTGCGCGGCGAACTCCTGCTGCTCAAGGATACGCTCAACACCATGGTGGAACAATTGCGCTCGTTTGCCGCCGAGGTGACGCGCGTCGCGCGCGAAGTGGGTACCGACGGCAAGCTCGGCGGACAGGCCCATGTGCCGGGCGTCGCGGGCACATGGAAAGACCTGACCGACAACGTCAACCTGCTGGGTGCAAACCTGACCACGCAGGTCCGCAACATTGCCGAGGTGACCACGGCCGTGGCGCGCGGCGATCTTTCGCGCAAGATCACGGTGGATGTGAAGGGAGAAATTCTGGAGCTGAAAGACACCATCAACACCATGGTGGACCGGCTCAATGCCTTTGCCTCGGAAGTGACGCGTGTTGCGCGCGAGGTCGGCACTGATGGCAAGCTGGGCGGCCAGGCGCGCGTGCCCGGCGCGGCCGGTACCTGGAAGGATCTGACCGACACCGTTAACGTGATGGCGGCGAACCTCACCGAGCAGGTACGCGGCATCGTTAAGGTCGTGACCGCCGTCGCCAATGGCGATCTCAAACAGAAGCTCACGGTGCAATCGAAGGGCGAAGTGGCGGCTCTGGCCGAAACCATCAACAACATGATGGAAACCCTGGCGACCTTCGCCGATCAGGTGACCACGGTGGCGCGCGAAGTCGGCGTCGAAGGGCGGCTCGGCGGCCAGGCCAACGTGCCCGGCGCCTCCGGCACGTGGAAGGACCTGACCGGCAACGTCAACCTGCTCGCCGCCAATCTCACCACCCAGGTGCGCGCCATAGCGGAGGTTGCGACCGCCGTGACGAAGGGTGACCTCACGCGCTCAATCAAGGTCGATGCGCGCGGCGAAGTGGCCGAGCTGAAGGACAACATCAACACCATGATCGGCAACCTCCGTCTGACGACGGAGCGCAACATGGAACAGGATTGGCTAAAGACGAATCTCGCAAAATTCACCACGATGCTGCAGGGTCAGCGAGATTTCGCCACTGTCGGACGCCTGCTCCTCACCGAACTGTGCCCGCTTGTCAACGCTCAGGTTGGTGTAATCTATCGCGTCGACGGCCCCGAAAAGCCCTGCCTCAAGCTGGTGTCGGCCTATGCCGACGACGACGGGCCGGACGGCCTTCCCGATACGCTGGAATTTGGCAAGCGCCTTATCGGACAATGCGCCGTCAACAAGCAGCGCATGCTGATCTCCGATCCGGAACCCGGCGTGGTGCCGATCAGTTCGGCTTCCTTCAAAAGCCTGCCGCGCAATGTCATCGTGCTGCCGGTCCAGTTCGAAAATCAGCTCAAGGCTGTGATCGAATTGGCCTCGCTTGGTTCCTTCAACACCCTGCAGGCCGCCTTCCTTGAGCAGCTCACGGACAGTTTCGGCACGGTCCTCTCCAGTATCGAGGCGACGATGCAGACCGAAGGACTGCTCAAGCAGTCCCAACAGCTTGCAGCCGAATTGCAGACACAACAGGCCGAACTCCAGCAGACCAACGATCAGCTGGAGCAGAAGGCGCAGCAACTTGCCGAAAGCAATGTCGAAATCGAACAGGCCCGCCGCGCTTTGGAAGAAAAAGCAAGCGAACTGGCCCTGACTTCGAAATACAAATCCGAATTCCTCGCCAATATGAGCCACGAGCTCAGAACGCCGCTCAATAGCATTCTGATCCTCAGCCAGCAATTGGCCGAGAATGCCGACGGCAATCTGGTCGCCAAGCAGATCGAGTTCTCGCGTACCATTCACGGTGCCGGAACGGACCTGTTGCATCTCATCACCGACATCCTCGATCTTTCCAAGATCGAATCCGGCACCGTTACGGTTGACGCGGAGGAAGTGCAGCTTGCAAGTCTGGCGGACGCGGTGTCGCGTCAGTTCCGCCATGAAGCGGAACGCCGTCATCTCGCATTCGACGTCCGGATCGACCGTTCCCTTGCCCGCAACATCACGACCGATTCCAAACGTCTGCAACAGGTCCTGAAGAACCTGATATCGAACGCCTTCAAATTCACCGAGCGCGGCAGCGTGCATCTGAGCGTGCACGCCGCCGAGAGCGGCTGGAGCCCCCAACACGCAATCCTGGATCAGGCCTCCTCAGTGGTCGCCTTTGAAGTGACTGATACGGGCATTGGTATTCCACTTGAAAAGCAGAAAATCATTTTCGAAGCGTTCCAGCAGGCTGATGCCAGCACCAGCCGCAAATATGGCGGTACCGGGTTGGGCCTTGCGATCTGTCGCGAACTGGCGAGCCTGCTTGGCGGCGAACTCACACTGCATAGCACGCCTGGCGCAGGCAGCACGTTTACGCTCTATCTGCCGATAGATTATACCGGGCCCACCGCCGCGCCGCGGCCGGCTCCATGGCATGGTCAACAATTCAAGCAGCTACTTGAAGTCGAGAGTGCTGCCGAGCGAGTCATCGAAAAAATTGCCGATGATCGTGGCCATATCCGTCCGGGGGATCCCGTCCTTCTGATCATCGAGGACGATCTCCACTATGCGCGCCTGCTTGTCGACATCGGACGCAATCAGGGTTTCAAGCTTCTCGCCACTACCCGCGGCGGCGAAGCGCTCGACCTGGTTAAGCAATTCGAGGTCAGCGCCATTTCGCTCGACATCTTCCTGCCGGATACGGTGGGTTGGAATGTCCTGAGTCATCTGAAACAAAATCCTGCTACCCGTCACATCCCGGTGCAGATAGTGACGTCGGACGACGACCGCCAGCATGGCTTGGCACGCGGCGCCTTTTCCTTTCTTTCCAAGAACGGTGACGCCCGCGCGCTCGAAAACGCCTTTGCCCGCATCCGCACCTATTCCGCCCGGACCACGAAACGTCTGCTGGTTGTGGAAGATAGCCCGGCCGAGCAATTGGGCATCCACGAGCTTCTTGCCCATGATGATCTCGAAATCGTCAGCGCGGAAAGCGGCGCGGAATGTCTGGACAAGCTTCGGGGCGGGGATTTCGATTGCATCATCCTCGACCTCAAACTGCCGGACATGTCGGGTTTCGATCTGCTGAAGCAAATCGCCGCCGATGCCGATCTTGCCGACGTACCGGTGGTGGTATTCACCGGTCGCGAGCTTTCTGCGGAAGAGGATACCCAGCTCCATTCCATAGCCCGCAGCATCGTCGCCAAAGGCGTGGAATCCCCTGAGCGCCTGCTTGACGAAACTGCAGTGTTCCTGCACCGCGTGCTGGCGCGCCTGCCGGAGGAAAAACAGCGCATGTTGGAGCGCCTGCGCAATTCCGACGAAGTGCTCGCCGGTCGCATCGTTCTATTGGTGGACGACGATGCCCGCAATGTCTTCGCGCTTTCCAGCGTGTTGGAACGCCGCGGAATGAAGGTGTTGACCGCCACCACCGGAAATGAGGCGATTCAGCTTGTCGAGTCCACACCAGACCTCTCCCTTGTCCTGATGGATATCATGATGCCGGGAATGGATGGCTATCAGGCCATTGCCGCCATTCGTGCCAATCCTGTCTGGCGGCGGTTGCCGATCGTCGCGCTTACGGCAAAAGCGATGAAAGGGGACCGGGAAAAATGCCTCGAAGCCGGCGCTTCGGACTATCTGGCAAAGCCGGTCAACACAGAGCAGCTCCTTTCAACGCTGCGTAGTTGGCTGCATCGCTAGCGGGGGCCCCGATGTCGCATGAACGTGTCAATATTTTGCTGGTCGACGATCAACCGGCCAAGTTGCTGACCTACAAGGCCATCCTCAGCGATCTGGGGCAGAATCTCCTCACCGCTGGCAATGCCCGTGAAGCGCTGGAGATTTTGCTTAAGACAGAAGTCGCCATCGTTCTCGTCGACGTTTACATGCCGGACACAGACGGCTTCGAACTCGCCGCCATGATCCGGGATCATCCGCGCTTTCAACGTACGGCCATCATCTTCATTTCAGCGATTCTGCTGAATGATATCGATCGCCTGCGCGGATATGAGATGGGCGGTGTCGATTACGTCTCCGTTCCGGTAATTCCGGAGGTGTTGCGGGCCAAGGTGGCTGTGTTTCTGGATCTGTATCGCAAGACGCGTGAGCTCGAACATTTAAACGGGCGTCTGGAAGCCCGCGTTGCCGAGCGCACCGCGGCCCTTACCGCCTCAACTCGTCAACTTCATCAGAGCGAGCAGCTTCGCCGTCTGGCGTTCGCGGCCGGCCAGATGGGATACTGGGAATGGGATGCGAAGGCCGGCGTACTCATGTGGGACGAGGGCCACGCACAAATCTTTGGAACACAAGCAGGCAGCCTTGTGACTTCGCCCGATGCGTTGGCCACCATCATCCATCCGGATGATCTCAGCCGCGTGATGGAGACACTGCAGCATATCAAATCCGAGGCGGCAACGCCGCGCACGGAATTTCGCGTGCTGCGACCGGATGGCGAGATCCGGTGGTGTGTTGGGGCAGCGGCGGCAAGCTTCGACCAGACCGGAGCGTTGTTGCGCGCCAGCGGCGTCACCGTCGACATCACCGAGCGCAAGCAGTCCGAAGAGCGGCAGCAACTGCTCGCCCAGGAGGTCGACCACCGTGCACGCAATGTGGTTGCCGTTGTCCAGTCGGTAATGCGCATCACCCGCGCAGATAATATCCGCGAATATATTGCCGCCATTGACGGTCGCATTGGCGCGCTCTCAACCGCCCACAAGCTGCTCGCCAACTCGCGTTGGGAAGGGGCCGATTTGGGCCGGCTGGTGACGGAGGAGTTTGCGCCTTTCCAGAAATCGCGATCCGGGTCGCGTACGCATCGAAGGACCTCATGTGCTGCTGGCGCCCGCTATGGCGCAGACTATCGCACTGGCCCTGCACGAATTGGTGACCAACGCAGTGAAACACGGCGCGCTGAGCAACGAAACCGGTTGCGTATCGCTCACCTGGAGCGCTTCGCCGGATCGGATCGAATTCGTCTGGTCCGAGAAAGGCGGGCCGCCCGTTTCCCCGCCGACGCGCCGCGGCTATGGCACACGCATCTTCAATGCCGGTATCGAGCAACAATTAAAGGGCAAGGTCGATTTCCGCTGGGAGCCGGAAGGACTGCAATGCCGACTTTCGAATTCCACGCGATGAGAAACGCACCCCTCGGCCGGCGCCGGAAGGCCGACCATCCGGCCTCGAATTCTCCAGGCAAGAAAACGACGCTGCGGCCGTCAAAGCCGTACTACTCGTGGAAGATGAGCCGACAATTTCCATGATGTTGGCGGAAGTTCTGAATAATTGCGGCCACACCATAAATGGCCCGTATAATTGCGTCGCCGATGCCATGCATGCCGCCAAATTTGGCGAACTTCACGCCGGGGTGCTGGATGTCAATGTCGGCGGCGAGCAGGTCTATCCCATCGCTTCGGCGCTTGCGAAGCGCAATATTCCCTTCGTATTCCTGACCGGATACAGCGTGGACACCATTCATCCCAGCTTCACGAATGTGCCGGTGCTGCAAAAACCGGTTGAGCCCGACGCCTTACTGGCCGCATTGGGGGCGATCCCTGCGGGCGGAACCGCACCGAACCCGCAATTTGCCGCGAAGGCCCAATCAAAAGCTGCCCGCTAAAGTGCTCACCTGAGCACGCCAGCACTGCCCGCCGCCCCCATCCCTTGGCCGCCTTATCGGTCAGAGAAAGTGACTTTCGCGTTGGCCACCATCGGTCGCTTTGCCTGGCGACGTCATGCTGCGGCGCACGCGCCCGGCCGCAAAGCAGCGGGTACCGCAATTCGACCCTCATATTCGACCTTAATATAGGTTGGGGCGCGATAAATTAGACGCTATGGTATCCGTTGGTTGGGGACCTGCGGATATCACAATCACAATAATCCAGGGCTTTGCCGCCTGCAGCGGCGAAGAATATTTTAAGAGGAAACGGGATCATGGATCGACGGGACGTGTTGCAACTTGGCGCGGCGGCAATCGCTGCCAGTTCCTTTGCCACCAGGGCTTTTGCGCAAGCCGCGCCGGGAAGCGCAATCGGGTTTCCCCTGGACGTATATTCCAAGCATCTGCAATGGCTGCGCACACCGCAGGAGGTGGCAAAGGCGGTCATCGACATGGGCATGAAGTCCATCGATCTGACGGTTCTGCCCTATCCGGGCCATGTCGATCCCGCAAAGGTCAAGACGGACCTGCCCGCCTTCGCGAGCACCCTGAAGCAAAGCGGCGTGACGGTTTCGGCGATTACTTGCGCGATTACGGACGCGGATTCTCCGAATGCGGAAGCCATTCTGGACGCCGCATCCAATGCGGGCATTCACTATTACAGCTGGGGCGGCTACACTTATGATCCCGCCCGTCCCTACGGCCCGCAACTTGATGCCCTCAAACCGCGTGTCGCCAGGCTTCAGGCGCTCAATCGCAAATATGGCATGAAGGCCCTCTACCAGCCCAAAATGGGTGTCACCAGCGTCGGCGCGGTGTTTATGGATTTTCTAGGCGTGCTTCAGGAATTCGATCCGCGCAATGTGGCGTTCCGCTATGACACGGCCGCCCTGCTGCAGATTTCCAATGAGAATTTCGTCATGCATATGCGCCTTGGCGCGCCCTATATCGGCGGCATCGCACTGAATGATGCGGTTGTGGATCTTGAACTGCCTACCTGGAACGAAGGGCCATTTGTCGGCAACCCCCGGCAATTGACGGCTCCCAGCGGCGGCGGCGACAATCGCGGCGATGCCGGCGGCAATTGGGATGCCATAGGCGGCGGCGGTCGCGCGCTTCCCTACCGCTACAGGCGCGTGCCGATGGGAACGGGCATGGTCGATCTCGAACTGATCGGCAAGACATTGAAAGACATCAATTTCAGCGGACCCGCCGAAGCGCAGATCGATTGGGACCTGGGCGGAGCCGAATCCGGAAGCGACAAGATCACTTATCCGCGCCAGGAAGTGATCGGCATGATCAAGCGGGACAGGCTGATCATCGAACAGGGCTTCCAGGAACCCTGGAATATCGACGTCGCAAAGCCACCCTTCATGGAGCAGCAGGATCAGCCGGCGCCCAGTCCGAATGCCTCGTTGGGCAACAATGGTCCGCGCGCGTGAATTGAACTGGCGCCCTGTGCGCCGCGATTTTTCATATTCGAATTTTAGAAGGAACCTTCAAATGGCATCTTTCAGGAAAATGGCCTTATCCACCGCCTCTGTCGCGGCGTTGGCATTTTCAACCCAGGTATTGGCGGCAGCGGACGGAAATTGGACAACGGTTGGTGGAGACAGCGCGCAATCGAAATATTCGACGCTCAGCCAGATAACGCCGGCAAATGTTGCCAGCCTTTCCACCGCCTGGACCTGGGATGCGGGAGGCGGATCGCTCACGCCCCTCGCCGTGAACGGCGTGGTCTATTATCCAAGCGGGAGCAAGGTTCTTGCGCTGGATGGCGTGACCGGCAAGCTCATCTGGGATGTGGACCTTGATACCTTAATTCCCATCAAGCCGGGCGAACAGATCAATCCGGCGCGTCCGGCCGAATTTCGCGCCGGCCGCGGCGCGGCGACAGATGCGCCTATCACCCATTTGCCCCTCGGCGGCAGCGCCAAATACGGCGTTTCCTACTGGCCGGGCACCGGCAGCATCGGCCCGCGCATCGTGCTGGCCACCGGTGGCGGATACCTGATTCAGCTTGATGCCAAGACGGGTACCCTGATCAAGAATTTTGGAAAGAACGGCGCCATCGATTTGCGTGTCGGCGTCATGGAAAAAATCAATCTCAGCGACTACACGCCGGGCGCGCTTCCCACAATCTACAAGAATTTTGCAATCGTTGCGCCCCGTACTAGCGAGAATGGCCGCTACGGTACGCCTGGCGATCCACGCGCCTTCGATCTGGTCACCGGCAAGGAAGTCTGGCGCTTTCACGTCGTGCCACAACCGGGCGAAGCGAATTTCGGCGAGTGGGGCGTAAACGGCTGGCAGGATCGCCGTTGTTGCGGCAGCTGGGTCCCCATGACGGTCGATGCTGAAAACGGCATGATTTTCATGGCGACCGGCAACGCCACCGATCAGGATTATGGTGCAACCCGTCCGGGCAGCAACCTGTACGCCACGTCCGTGCTGGCGCTTGACGGCGATACCGGAAAACTCCGCTGGTATTACCAGGTCGTCCATCACGACATTTATGACTGGGACGTCAATGCGCCGCCGGTTCTGATCGAAATGACCGACAAGGACGGCAAGAAAGTACCGGCCGTCGCGCAATCGACCAAGCAGGGCTATCTCTTCGTCCTCGACAGGATGACGGGCAAACCGGTTCTGCCGGTAAAAGAAGAACGCAGACCCCTCAGCGATGTGCCGGGCGAACTGCCCTCTGCCACACAGCCCGTTCCGCAATATCCCGGCGGAACGGTGGCACGCGTCGGCCTCACACGCGACGAGGTGGCCAATCTTTCGCCCGAAAGCCACAAAGCCTGCCTCGATATTTACGACAAGGTTTCGCAGGCTGGCGAAGGTACCTCCTACGGCATGGTGCCCAGCCTTGTTTTTCCGAGTTCGACGGGCGGGCCCAACACCGGCGGCGTGACCTTCGATCCCAACAACAACATGATCTTCGTCAACACGCAGAATTTGGGCACGATCGCCATGCTGACGCCAATTCTGTCGGTCGGCCAGTTTGAGTCCTTGTCCAAATCGAAAATTCCGTTCCTCGACCCCGAAGGCTATCCCTGTTCCGCGCCGCCCTGGGGCGAATTGATCGCCATCAATGCGGCCACCGGAGACTTCGCCTGGCGCCAGACCATCGGCGAATATAAGGATCTGACCGCCAAAGGCATTCCGCCAACCGGCCAAAAGCCCGCAGGCGGTTCCATCGTCACGAAAGGCGGCGTGCTGTTCGTCGGGGCGACGGAAGACAAGATGTTCCGCGCCATGGATCCTAAAACCGGCAAATTGCTTTGGTCGGTTGAGCTTCCCGGCGCGGGCGGCTCGACGCCCCTGACCTATCTGGGCAAAGACGGCAAGCAATATGTCGGCATCATTACGTCCGGCGCGCGCGGCGATCCTGGCAAGTTTGTGGTGTTCGGCCTGAAATAGAAAAAGCGCTGCATATACAGCGCTGCATATACAAAGGGCCCCGCGCGATCCGCACGGGGCCCTTTTTTATTGTAGATGCTAGATGACGCCTGCCGCCGCAAGCGGCGCTTCCACCGTCAGGCGATCACGCTTGAGCAGGGCGATGACCTGCTCTCTGGGAATTGAAAGCTTGTCCAGCCCCTGATTGGGACCGCCCAACTCCGGCCATTCCGGTTGGCATTCGATCGGACCGCTGAAATTGATGGCTTTCATTGCCTCGCAAATGACAGGCAAGTTCAGCACACCCGTTCCAACCGGCACCTGCCGCGAGCGCCAGCCATTGGGCGAGCCGCCGCCGCGCCCGCGTCCGCCACGGGCGCCGGCAGCGTCAGCGGCCTGTTCTTCCGGCGTCAGTTTTTCGATCACAAAATCCTTGAACACAAAGCCGCCGATATACGGTCCACCTTCGTGAATCTGGTTCGCCAGCGTGCCCTGGTTGAACTGGCCGAAATTGCCGGTGTCATACTGGATGGCAATGTTGCGCGGATCGAAAGGACGGCAAAGATCCAGCAATTGCGTGAAATCGCCGCCGGGATGATAGCAGGCCTTGAACGCATACTTTGCCAGAAGCTTGGCGAGCCCTTCCACGCGCGGCTTCAGCGCATCGAGTTGCTGGGGATATGTCAGGGCGGGATCGAAATTCAGGCCCCGCCACCAGGTATGATGAACGCCCACGGAAGACGCCGCATCCAGCATATCCTCAAGATAGGGGGTGTTGGCGTCCGCGACCTCCATGGCAATCATGGAAACGGTAACACCGTTGCGCTTGAGCCCGTTCACGAACGGGACGAGATCGGTCTTGGCCTTTTCCGGCAATACATGGCCCGGATAGGTGCGCACGGTAAGATCGATGGTCGTATTGCCGATATCGTGGCAGGCCTGCGCCACCTCTTCCGGCGTACGGCACCAGTGCAGCGTCCGCGAATAGGCGTCCAAATGATTTTTCCAGGGCGTGCTGCCCTGCGCGAATGCGGCGTTCACGAATGTACTGGCGGCAATCGCCGAGGCGCCGTACTGCAAAACCTCACGTCTGTTCATGTCGGCTACTTCCCTCCCGAATATTTTATGATTGAATTCTACGGAATATATCCACCCGGACGCTATACCGATCTGCTGGCTTGGGCACCCTAGACAAACATCTAGGGGCCCGGAATTCAGGCATACAAATACAATGACTTAGACGATACAGGCTGGACACGTGCCGTCAAATGGAGCGATTGGCGTCGATCCAGGCCGCAAACGCAAGGAAAAGCATTGCGCCGGTATCCGCATAGATAATGGCGTCAACGCTGGGCGGCGGCGGCCCGATAAGGCTGGCAACATAGAGCAACGCCAGCAGCGCAAGGAATATGGCCAGCCCCCATGACCCGACCCGGTTCCTGGCATGCGTAACGCGCGCATAAACAAGTGCGCCTGCTGCCAGCAAACCCAATTCGATTGCAGCCGATGCCGCAACGGAATTCCACAATCCAAATCCAAACTTGATCTGCGTCCATGGCGTTAGCGGCAGATCGGGCCGATGCACGATCAGATCGAGCAGCCAATGGCTCACCACCAGAAGCCCCAGCACTGCAGCGCCGCGCCTGTCGTGCCGTACGGCAAAATACAGGCCGCCGAATATCATGCCCCACACGATGCTCATGAACAGCGAATGCGACCAGGGATAGGAAACAAAATCGAGCGGGGTCACGACGGTATCGCCGGGCGAAATCCGCACCGTCTCCCATCCCAGTACGAGAAATACGGGCCACAGCAGATCGAGCAACGTGGCGGCGGCCACCAGCGTCCCCAGATTGGTCCTGGGCGCGTATTTTTTCCCGGCCAAGGCGACGGCGTAATGACCAAGCAGCATAAAACGGCACCTGAAAATGCGCTGACACATTAGCGTCCGGCAATCGCACCGCCAAGTTGCGGAACGTCACAATCTGGATGCGCTGCAGCAATTGACCGCCGGGGCCATATTAATTCCAAAACGCTCTCCAAATTGTGCTGAAATGGAGATTGTCGAAATCACGCAGGCCATGGAGATTTGAGATGACGGTAGCAAGAGTGACGGAACTTTCCTCGACGTCCAGCAAGAGCTTTGAGCACGCGATGGAGTTGGGCATTAAGCGGGCCGCCAAAACACTGCGAAATGTCACCGGCGCCTGGGTCAAGGAACAGAAGGTTACGGTCGAGGGCGGCCGGATAACGAAATATCAGGTCAACATGCAGGTGACGTTTATTCTCGAATAGGCGGATTGCGCGCGCCCAGCTTTCGCTGAAAGCAATTCAACGCAGACAATAATATGCTAATCTCGCGCGCCATCAAAAGGCGGGCGGTCGATAGCAATGCTGGAATCGGACAGGGTGTTCGCCGGCTCGATTCCGGAAAACTACGACCGCTATATGGTGCCGTTGATTTTCGAGCCCTTCGCTGCGGATTTTGCGCAACGGGCCGCAGCCTTGTTGCCGGCCGCCGTTTTGGAAATCGCCGCGGGCACCGGGGTCGTCACCCGCGCATTGGCGCCGGAACTGTCTTCTGGCGCGAGCTATACCGTAACCGACCTCAACCAGCCGATGCTCGACTATGCCGCGTCGCGGCAGGGTCCCGACAGCCGCATCACATGGCGCCAGGCGGATGCTCTGGCGCTACCGTTTGAAAATGCGGCCTTCGATCTGGTTTGTTGCCAGTTCGGTGCGATGTTCTTTCCCGACCGCTCCCTGGCCTATCGCGAGGCCAGGCGCGTCCTGAAACCCGGCGGACATTTTTTATTCAGCGTATGGGATCGCATCGAGGAGAATATATTTGCGGATGATGTGACGAATGCACTGGCACGGTTTTTCCCCAATGACCCGCCGCGCTTTCTGGCGCGCACGCCGCATGGCTACCACGATACGGCGCTGATCCGAGGGGAGCTGGAGGAATCGGGTTTTTCCCATGTGGCGATAGAGACCAGGGCCGCGCAAAGCCGCGCTTCCTCGCCGCGCCTTCCCGCTGTTGCCTACTGTCAGGGCACGCTCCTTCGCAATGAAATCGAAGCCAGAGATTCTGGCAGCCTGGAAGCCGCCACCGCCTTTGCCGCAACAGCGATTGCAAACAGACATGGCAGCGGCAAAGTTTCCGCCAAAATTCAGGCGCATATAGTCATGACTACGGTCTAGGTGTTGGAATACCCCACTGGAGGGCGTGAACAAACCCTTGATGGCGCGTCAACCGCAGTCGAAATAGTCGAGCCTGTCGTCGGCGGCTTGATGCAATTCGCAGATCAGATGGCCATTGGCAAACTCAACGTCATAAACGCTGGTTGGGAGCACGGGGAGCCACTTCTGGCCGAGGTAGATTGTTGACCGAATGCTTCCCAGCGGGCGCAGGGTCTCTGGTTTCAGAATTTTGATGTAGGGCGCGCCCGGCTTTGCCGTTGTTACTAAGCCGCTCGGATCAAGCGGCACGGTCAATGGACCCTCTGCCATTTCATCCAGTACGCGCGCGAGCAGGGCGGAATTTCCGCCTGTGTCCGGCGCGTCCGCGGACAAAGTGAGCCGTGTGCCCGTCACCTCACCCGGGGCATCGTCTGAAATTCCCAGGACCTGAATGAACTCAATTCCATCAAATTGGTTGGCGGATTGGAATGCCCCTTTGATTCCCACGAAGCTAGTGCTTGAGCCCCAGACCATGCGCAGACTGTCGCCCATTACGCGCATGGTGCCCCGACTGACATCCTTGCCGTTGATGTGAAACCCCAGACAATGGACCGACAGGTCGGCGCCAAGTTTTTCAATTTGGCAAAAGGCATCCCCGGTGGGGGGATACCACTTTGACTTGCTGAAAAAGGAAAACTCGAAGCCTTGCATATTGCTGAATTTCCATATGCCTATCGGATCGCCGACTTGCACTGTGACGGTTTCATTTTGCGCGGAAGCGGCCAGAGGTGGAAAGGCGAGGGCGAATATCAGGACAGCAAAACGTCGCATGCGAATTCTCCATAAAATCGGCCCCCGCCGCTCGCAAAATTTTGGAAATTAAATCTGTTTGGTGTCGCTTTTCGACCATTTCCAAAGGCCAAGCATGGGTAGAACTGTCAGCGACGATTGCGCGATGACCCATGGCCATTGAGCGGCAATCATCTGCCAGGCCCTGCCGTCAAAAAAAGCAAGCATGGTCAGCGAAATTACATCGTCGTTATTTTTATAGCCCAGAACCAGGATGCCGTAGCGCAAGGCTTGCGTATCCCAATGCGGAAAAAGAAAAAGAAGGATGACCACCGCCAGCAAAGGCCATTTCAGGGGCAGCCGCTGGCGCCAGGACAGGAACGCAAATAACAGTGCGACGGCAGGTGCAAGCAGCAAATTGTTCGCATGCGTTGCAATGACCGTAAAAGTGCGAAACCATTCCGGCCATCGGTTTCCGTGGCCCATAAAGCCAAGTTGACTCACGAGTCCGATAACGACAATCGCAACTAAGATGAGCAGCACCACGGTAAGGAATGGAAGACGGTAAACACCAGCCACGGCACCCGCGCGCTCCGGATTTGACGCCGCGCCGGTTGATCATGGCACCCGCCAGATCATCGTCTGTTCCAAGCGCGGCGCGCGCCCGCAACACGGCCTCCTCGCCGGTATGACCCGTGCCATGCTGAACCTGGATCAGGTCGGCCAGATGCTCGTTCAATTCGGTGAGATAACGCCGCACATGGCGCGGCGCCACGCCTGCGCGCAGCAGTTTCTCCCGCAAGTCTTCAAATGGCATGTGCGCCTCCACGTAATATGTCCTGAATGGCCCCGTTTAGCGTCGCCCATATCGAGGCCAGTTCGCTCAGTCGCTTCAGGCCTTTGGAGGTAATGGTGTAATAAATCCGGCTGCGCCCGTTCACGGTTTTGCGCCGGGATTTCAGCGCGCCATTACGTTCGAGATCATGCAGCACCGGATAAATTACGCCTTCGCCCAATGCGATCACGTGTTTGCTCTGCGCCGCGATGGCTTCGGCCAGTTCATAGCCGTACATTTCCCGGTCCTTGAGCAGCCGGAGCAACATCATTTCCGGCACACCGGACATAAAGGGGGAATTTCCGCCGCTTGCCATTCGCATACCTCGTAATCCTATGTGTGAATATACATAGGATTACGAGGTATGGAAGCGAAAATTACAGATACCGGTCCGCAATGCAGATGAATGCCGCGTCGGCGAACAGGGCCAATAGCCGACAAATTTGCGGGAATGCTAAAGTCGGCTCCATTGAATCTGTTGTCTGAAATCGGTCCGCGCCATCGCAGCGGCCGGTCCGGTCCGGGAAAGCCCTCGACGCCATTCGACGTTAGTCGTGCTGTAAGCCCCTTTGTGGGGTGCTAGCCTTACCCCCGCAATTGTTGGTTTAATGCCAAGAACTTTTCGCTGCCGACGGATGGTCTGTAACCCAGCCCAAAACCGCCGGGGTGAAAAATCTGAATTCGCCGGACAGTCCTGGGCCGCATTTCACTGAGCCCTTGAGCCGGTATGGGGAGCGAACGCATGACGATCAAAAACCGCATATGGATATTGTTGGGTGCAGGCTTGATTGCCGCGCCGGTGTTGGCGCAGCAGGCCGCGCAGCCGGCGCCATGCTGCGCGCCGACCGTCAATGACATGCCGGTCGCGGGCGGCAATCTGGGCAACCAGCGTTATTCGTCGCTCTCCTCCATTACCCGGCAGAACATTCAGAACCTTGGCGCCGCCTGGCGGACAAATGTATCGGCGGTGCCTCCGGCTACCGACAATGTCGGTTCGCAGACCACGCCGGTCGTGGTGAATGGCGTCATATATCTCAACACGCCCGCTGGCGGCGTGATCGCTGTCGACGGCGCCACGGGTGCGAGCAAGTGGAAGTGGACGCCAACCGGCGCGCCCGGCCGCGGCAATCACCGCGGCGTGTCGGTCGGTGAGGGCAAGGTCTTTGCGGAGAGCGGCGGCCGGTTCCTCGCCCTCGATGCGAGCACGGGAAAAGAAGTCTGGAACGTACAGCCCAACGGCCCGGATGGTTCGCCGATCACGCCCGGCGCCACTGCCACGCTCTATTCCGACGGCATGGTCTATTATTCGGGCGGCTCGCGTTACGCGGTCGTGGCGCTCAGGGCGAGCGACGGCGGGCTGGCCTGGGCATTCAACTCTTTGGCGGATCAGGTCGTCACCGACGTAAACGGCGTCACCACCAATGCCGGCGAGAGCTGGGGAGGCTGCATGCAAAGGGGCGGCGGCGCGGCCTGGGTCAATGGCGCCATCGATCCGCAACTGGGCATGTTCTACATCACCATCGACAATGCGCGTGGTTGCGCGGAAGAAGGCGGCGCCCAGGATGGCTCTGGCCGCCCGGGCCTCAATCTTTTCACCAACTCCCTGGTGGCGCTGGATCGCAAGACCGGCGCGTACAAATGGTATTTCCAGGCCGTCCATCACGATGTCTGGGACATGGACAATGTGAACGCACCGTTGCTCGCCGACATCGCAATCGGCGGCCAGACGCGCAAGGCGATCTATTATGGCGGCAAGTCGGCGCATCTCTTCGTGCTCGATCGCACCAATGGCAAGCCGATTCTCAAGGCCGACGAAACACCGGTGGTGCGGGATTCCCGGCAGAAGGATTCGCCGACGCAGCCGATTCCGAACCGGCCTTTCCCGCTATGTCTCGTCTATCAGCCGCTGGATCCGAAAAACATACCGGGCGATCCGTATCGCGCAGTTCCCAACTATAACGGCTATCAGCCCAATGCTAAGGGCGAGCTGGTTTATACAGAGCCGAATTACCTCGACGTGGACAAACCCTTCGTCACATATCCGGCCGGCCAGACGCATCGCGAAGGCTGCCTGTACGACGCCAGCTGGGACGAGCCGGTGCTGTCGACCACCAGCCAGAATGGCGGCCCAACCTGGCCGACCTATTCCTACAGCCCAAAGACCGGGCTTCTCTATTATCCCTATGGCGTCAGCATGGTGGCGCATTGGCGCGATGCGCCCAGCAACGGCATGCGCGCGATCGGGCAGTATCAGACCGGCGGCATGCTGGCGCTTAACGCCGCGACGAACACTGTCGTTTGGCGCAATCATCTGGGGCTGGACATGGGCCATGCACAGAATCCGCTTTCGACAGCAGGCGATCTGGTGTTCGCCGGACAGGTCGATGGCAATTTCGTGGCCCTGGACGCGACGACCGGTAAGGAACTGTGGCGCTTCCAGGTCGGCGCAGCCACGTCGGGCGGTCCGATCACCTATGCAATCGATGGCGTGCAATATGTGGCGATTGCCACCGGCGGCTCCGGCCTTCCCTATGGCAGGTCCATACCGCTGGGCAGCGATCTCTGGGCGTTCAAGCTTGGCGGCACCTACAAGACGGAGACCGGCAGCAGCGAGGCACCCGCGCCCGCGCTGGTTTCAGTGCGCCGGCCGGTTGGCGGCACACCGGTTGAAGGCGATGCGGTAAATAACACCGTCTATCTCGCGCGCACCTCACGGACCGAAGACAGTGCCGGCGCGCGCGATCTGGTGGATTCCAACGCCATCACGCCGACGCATATGCGCGTGCCTGTGGGTACGACCGTGACCTTCCTGAACCCCGGGGCGGAGACCTTCCCCAACTTCCCCAATCAAAAGCTGCACTGCGCCACCCAGTTTTTCGAGGGCCTGTTCAATCCCAAGCTCAAGCCGGGCGAGCGCTTCCAATTTAAATTCGACAGCGCGGGTGAGTATTTCTTCAATGATTGCACCGATCCGCGCCCGACCGGAATGATCGAGGTCTACGACATCCCGCGGGACATCCCCGGCGCGCTGACATTTGCCGGCAATACGCTTGACCTGACGTCGCCGACAGGCGTTTTCACCGATGTCAAAGGCACCGTCACAGCGCGCTTTGCGGTACCGGCCGGCCACACCTATGAGGGCGATGCGATGATCAAGACGCCCCTGTCGCCAAGGCTGATCCCGGCTGCGTCGGCACGTCAGGACGGGCAGACTTTGGTCGTCCAGTTCAACAAGGGCGACATCGACAACAATGTTCCCATGGGCGACGCGGTGCCGCTTGTGCTGTCGGCGCACTTCAGACAGGGCGGCGCGCAGAAGCAGCTGACATCGACTGCTACGGTGAAGGTGGTCAAGTAGTCGCTGACGGCTGCGCGGTGTTCGTCGGCGCCGCCGTCATCTTCGCTTTAGGGGAGCGGGCCCAATTTGGCCAATTTCTCTTCCAGTGCTGCAATCCGCTCATCATATCTGACAAGCAGCCCGCCAAAAAATGCGATGAGGTCCTTGTTCGTCAGAGCTTCGAGCGAAAGATCGGCGGGCTCCGACGGGGTTGGACTCGGAAAGAGCTGATCGCGCTTAAAATAATTCGTCGCAAACGCGTTATTTTCGCCGGCAAAAAAGTCCCGTATCTCCTTGACGAGAACCAGCGGAAATATGTTGTGGGACCTGCCGAAGTTGGCGAGGCCAAGCTGATTGGCGTTTTTTATGATTGTGTCGGAGAATCGCTTTCGCGGCCCCAACTTATTCAGGAAAAGCATTATGGGGACGTCCTGGGGCGCGAGACTGGTATTTATTTCCCCCAGCGCGCAATTTAAATCTTCAGTTGTGATTGCAAGAGCGTCCAGGGAGAACTGCAGCAATTCATCCAGGGACATATTTGCAGAATCGAATATTCCGCAATTCAAATTGTCTCGCCCGAATATATCGGCCATGCGCGCAAAGAATGTCTGGTACCGCAACCAGATTAACTTGGGGTAAGCGTTCCGGATAAAGTCAAGCGGCCCCTCTGTGCATTGAAGCGTTTTCACCTGCTGCATGTATATCGCGGAAAGGAGCTGAACCTGCTCTCGAATCAGGTAAAAGGCCCTGACGGAAATTCCCATTTCCCGAATGCGGGTGACAATTTCCAGAAGCGATTTTGGGTTTGAATACGCGAAAAATTCGCTCGATATAATACCGCGGTCGCTACTGCTATCCGAAATTGCCTGAAAAAAGTCCGCCACGGGTTTGTCGCGAAACGAGACTGGATCTTCTTTCGCCAAAGCCTTGGCCAGGTGCACGGCGTTTCCCGCGCCCCAAATACCATTCTTCTCGGTTTCGAAATCGCCGATCGGCAGGTAATCGACAGACTGTTTCAACAGCGCCTGACGATTGGACGCCAGAAACACCTGCAATGCTGAAGACCCGGTTTTAAAAAGGCCTAAGTGAAATATTATCTCTTTCAAGCGTCACCCCATTTTTATGGCCGCATAGCATTCGGTTTTTCTCGAAATCGCAAGCCATCTTTTCCCATTCGCGGCTCAGAACCAGATTGTCGTTGAATTCGAATACAACCGCCGGATGTCATCCCTCATCAAAGGCGCTTATTGGATCGGCGGAAAACCATTCCCGTACCCAAGATGCATATCTCCTGAATGACTGATCGGTCGCTGCGCTGTCTTCGTCTGGGAGCAATCGCGAAATCTAGAGCCGCTTCGGGGATGGTTATCGTTCGGGGCTTTCCATTCTTTGTCCGCCGGAGAATGACCGTGCGCCGTTGCAGATCGACGTCCTCGTCCCATTCAACTCGCAACGCCTCACTAATGCGCGCGCCCGTAACCGTTAGCGACTTAAATTATATCTCGTATAGGACCGGATCACCGCGGATAAGATTGCTTTAATGGGAGCGCTAAAACAAGACGCTGAAGGGCCTCGCCTATGGACTGAACGGTATTCGTGGGCGCCACATTGACGTTGCCCCCGAAAGTGCCCTCGATTTTGAGGTAGAGTCCGTTCCCTGAAGGAGACGGACGATGAAGCGCAGCCCCCACAGCTTCAAGAGAATGGTGCGAGTTCTAAGCTTTGCTTGGTGGCTATCTGTATGTCTGCGGCCCTGAGCATCTGCTCCCTGATAATAATGCTTCTGCCATTTATCACTTGCGCTTTTGGGAGGCTCACTCGCCACCTGCGTGTGAAATGTCTGGCGCAAATCGCTCCATGCCTTGAACTGCGCCATTAATTCCGGATTTTCATCCATTGGGGTGAACTTCGGCTTGATGTCTTCAAGGTAACCCCGCTGTACGGGAAAGAAAAAACATATCGGCTCGCCCGCATCGAAATGCACCCAGGTGTTGGCGCGCGTGAACCGCCAGTTCATTGTGAATGTGAAGGGAGCCCAGTCAGTCTCCACGACGCCCGTCAGTGCCTGGATGCTGTCTTTCAGGTGATTGGGAGAACCGCCAATCCAGAGATTCCAGCCGGGCGAAGTGCGAAACAGACCTGCGACATGGAATGTCACAACGCCCTGTCCGAAAATGGAGACAGGCCGGAGTTCGGTGGCAACGGCATCCGCCACCTTGATCTGCACGCCATCGGTACCGGTGCCACCGGTCCAGCAGGCGTCGAAGGCACATGGCGACAGGATTTCCCAGCCATGCGAATTGGCAATATTGAGCGGCAAACACCGATACGCGAAGGATTCAGGGGTGTTCGTCATCCAGTCGCGCGTCGCTTCTGCAGGACGGATTTGCGGTTTCCAACCTGGATGTAAATAGCACGTTATGTCCATCTGAATTTCCCTCAGAGACATTCATTTTCGCAATAATATCCATTTATTGCGGGTACTAAAGCAAGGCATCAGGCTAGGGAGTGTGTGTATTCAAAACCAGTCTTGCTAACGCAACCATAGTTGCTAGATGCCCTTCCGCTCGCGTGAATTGCGATAGGGGGCTACGCGAAAACTCGCACGGACTTAGTGTATCCGATAAATGTGTTAGTCCATCTGACGCTGCCCCCGACATGACTTTGTTCAGACGGAGTGTCTGTTCTGGTTATGCCTTGGCTGGGGCGTGCTGCAGACCCCGTTGGTCTGAGCCCTGCTTGGTGCTTCTTCAATATTCAATAGATCTGTTCTTCGCTGTGTCGGCTCGGCGTCAGTCTCCTTTAAGGTAACTTGCGCTCCCCAAACCCGGACCATTCATAAATAGAATTTTCCACCAGTGATTTCCTGGTGGTCCGCTTTGAAAAGTTTGGTCTCCAAGGAGTGCACGGGCTTTGCACGGATTTAGTCGTGCAAAGCTTCCCCTCGGTGCCGCTCCGTTCCGGTTCTGGGAACAGACGCGAACGGGGAATACTTGATTTTAATGGTTAAATGGTGGGCGCGAGAGGGATTGAACCTCTGACCCCTCCCGTGTGAAGGGAGTGCTCTCCCGCTGAGCTACGCGCCCCTTGAAAAAAGGGAGCCGGTTTATGCGTCGGGGGCCCCTGCCCCGTCAAGATTGGCCTTTTTGCGCCTTTTCGAAACCCGTACTAGCATCCTCCCAATAAATAACGGATGCGGGGGAAACATGCATAGAACCTTGAAAACCGGGCTGTTCGGCGCGGCCTTGCTGGCCGCAGCCGCCTCGCCCGGCCTGGCGCAGACCCCGCCCCCGCCCGCCGCCGAAACGCCCTCCAAACTGCTCGAACAATCCTTCGAACATCGTTTCCAGATGGACTATCAGGTCAATGCCGAGGCCCTGGCCAAATTCCTTCCGGCGGGCTGGCAATCCAATGCCAGCACCCAGGGCGCCGCCAAGGATGCCAATATCCGCGTCATCTTCATAGATCGCGTCAATATCGTGGGGTCGGATAACCGCAAGCTCGGCAAGGGCGCGGCCCGCATGGTTTATCTCGCCGCGCCGGTCAAGGAAACCGCGACAGGTGCGACGGGCCAGATGATCATCGGCGGACTGACGGACAATGAAGACGATGTGCCCGGTGCCTTCGGCAATTATCTTCTGGCCTCCACCGCCAGAATGAGCCGCAGCGTCAGCGCCGACAATGGCGTATTGTCCGCCACCGAAGACTGGCAGTTCGCGGCGCCCGGCGGCGAGCATATTTCCATGCATGTGGTCTATGCGCCCGCGCCCGCCAACAAGGGCGGCGGCGCCGGCGCCACCAAATTCTTCGATCCGCGCGATCCTTCGAAATATCAGCTGTTCCAGACCGAACAGGTGACCGACATCACCCGCAACGTCACCACCACGCCGCCGGATCGCGTAACCGACTATTCCTTCTCGGCGGGCGGCGGAAAATTCGCGGCCCTGTTCGACGGCACCGAAAGACCATTAAGCTGGGATGCCCAGCGCAGCTATGTGCGCAGCGTGAGCGTACCGCAATAAAGCGCTAACTCTGCTTTGCCTCGAACGTCTCGGCCTGCGCCATCTGCCAGCTTTGGGCATAGACGGCATGGCGCTCGATGTCGTCCGAAAATAAGGCGCCCGGCTCCAGGAATGTGTGAAGCTGCGAGAACAGCCTGATTTCGCTTTCGTTAACCCGGCGCGCAAAATGATGCGGCCCGATTTCGCCGGGATGCCTGAGGCCCGCCGCCGCCAGCATGTCGGACAGCGCCATCAGCGTATTGCGGTGAAAATTTGCAACGCGCTGCGCCTTGTCCGGCACGACCAGCGAGTGTTGCGTAATCGGGTCCTGGGTCGCCACGCCTGTGGGGCAGCGGTTGGTGTGGCAGGAGCGCGATTGAATGCAGCCGATGGCGAACATGAATCCGCGCGCGGCATTGGCCCAGTCCGCGCCGATGGCGCATGTCCGCGCAATATCGAAGGCGCTGATGATTTTTCCTGCCGCCGCCACTTTAATGTGCTGGCGCAGGTTGGCGCCCACCAGCGTATTGTGCACGAACAGCAGCGCCTTCGCGCATCGGCACGCCCAGATGATCGGCGAATTCGGCCGGCGCGGCGCCCGTGCCGCCCTCTCCGCCATCCACCACGATGAAATCGGGGGCAATTTTCGTCACCAGCATGGCCTTGACGATCGCCATGAAATTCCAGGGCTGGCCCATCGCCAGCTTGAAGCCCACCGGTTTGCCGCCGGACAGCTCGCGCAATTGTCCGATGAATTCCATCATCTCGATCGGCGTGGTGAAGGCGCTGTGGCTGGCCGGCGAGATGCAATCTTCCCCCGCCGGCACGCCGCGCGCGGCGGCGATTTCCGGCGACACTTTTGCCGCCGGCAGAATGCCGCCATGGCCGGGCTTGGCGCCCTGGCTCATTTTAATCTCGATCATTTTCACTTGCGGATCGCTGGCGGTGTTCTTGAACCGGAAGGGATCGAATTTCCCGCCCGCGTCGCGGCAGCCGAAATAGCCCGAGCCGATTTCCCAGATCAGATCACCGCCGAATTCGCGATGATACGTGCTGATGCCGCCTTCGCCGGTGTCATGCGCAAAGCCGCCCAGCTTGGCGCCCTTGTTGAGCGCGCGGACGGCACTGGCCGACAGCGAGCCGAAACTCATGGCCGAAATATTGAACACCGAAATGTCGTAGGGCATCTTACAGTCCGGTCCGCCCACCTTGATGCGAAAACCATGGGGATCGCCATGCGGCACCGGCTGCACCGAATGGCCGATGAACTCATAGCCGTCGGCATAGACGTCCAGCAGCGTACCGAAGGGCTGGTCGCTCAGCTGCTGCTTTGCGCGGGCATAGACCAGCGAACGCTGCGACCGGGAAAAGGGCAGCTGTTCGTGATCGCCTTCCAGGAGATATTGGCGAATCTCGGGCCGTATGCCCTCGATCATGTAGCGGATATGGGCAATGACCGGAAAATTGCGGGTCAGCGAATGACGCGACTGCATCTTGTCATAGACGCCCACCAGCGTCAGGCAGGCGCCAACGCCCCACACGATCCAGAACAGCGGGTCCAGTTTCGTCAGCAGCGCGCCGAACAGCGTCAACGCGATACAGAGAAAAAACACCGCATGCCGCGCAATAAACCGGGTCGTTACATTCACTGATTGTCCCCCGACGAATCGCCCGCGACCCTGTTATGCCTCTTATTTATGGGCAGGCCCAAGCCTATATTACCGGCCGTGAGAGGCCTTGATGCGCAAGACAATTGAAAAACTGCACCCGGCACTACGGGACGATATTGGCGATTTGATCACGCGCCGCCCGCTGCCGGGCCCCGGTATCGATCAGCTCGATCCGTTTTTATTCCTCAATCACCACGGCCCGCAGACCTATCCGCCCGGCAATCGCGGCCTGCCCTTTGGTCCCCACCCCCATCGCGGCTTCGAAACCGTGACCTTCATCCTGTCGGGCAATCTCGCGCATCGCGATAGCGGCGGCCATGAAAGCATCATCGAGGCGGGCGGCGTGCAATGGATGACGGCCGGGCGCGGCATCGTGCATGAGGAAGTTTCGCCGGCGGCGTTCAAGCGCAGATGGCGGACCGATGGAAATTCTCCAGCTCTGGGTCAATCTGCCGGCGCGCCTGAAAATGACCGCACCGGCTTATACCGGTGTACAGAAGGACCGGATTCCCGTTCTGGCGTCGCCGGACGGCAGGGCGAAGGTGCACCTCATTGCCGGTGAATGGTCGGGCGGCAAAGGTCCCATTACGTCACTTACCGGAATTTTCATGACCACCGTGGAAATGAACTCCGGCGGACGCGTGGAATTCGACGGGCTCGGCGGCCGCACCGTTTTTCTGTATATCGTGCGCGGTGCCATTCGCATCGAAGGCGCGGATGCTCCGGCCTTTCATCTGGTGGAATTGAGCAAGGCGGGGACGTCGGTGGAAATCCGAGGCAAGCGAGAATTGCGTGCTTCTGTTCGGTCATGGCGACCCGATCGGCGAGCCGGTGGTGGCGCATGGTCCCTTTGTCATGAATACGATCGAGGAAATCCACACCGCCATTCGCGACTATCAGGCGGGCAGATTCGGCGCATGACATTCCTGCGCCGCGCCCTGCTTCTGGTCCTGTTGCTGGTGGTGCCGCTGCTTCTGACCCAGGCGCTGGCGCTTGGGACCGACTATCTCCTGGCCGCGCTGCGGCGCTATGTCGAGCCCGATACGCTGCGTTATGCCGCGATTGCCGAATTCGGCCTGTTCTTCCTGATTGGCCTTCTGGAAGTAAGGGGTCGCTGGTAACCGGCGTCAGATCATCAGCTTGGCTTCCGCCGCGTTTATCTGCGCATAGCGGCGGCCGTATTTTCTGTCGGCGCCCCTGGTCACCGAAATCAGGTCGCCCAGCGGCAATGCTTCCACACTTTCCGCCGGTCGCGACACGAAAAGTTCGGCGTGCAGCAAGCCGTCGGCTTCCTTGCCGTCGGGCATCGACGCCGCGGCGGCCCAGCTGATTGAGGGTCTTTTCGAATTCGTCGCGTGAATGAAAGCGGCGCTGCACGAAGGTTACGCCTTCCAGTTTTTCGGTCACAAGGCCGAATTTCTCCAGCTCTCTTGCGATGGCATCGTAGGAAAACATTCTGAGCACAAAGCTGGCCACCCAGGGCGCGTTCTGCTTGTCCTGCAACGCCATGATTTTCCGGAACGTGTGCTCGCCGACATACCCGACGCAGCCGGTGGAAAAAATCAGGTCCAGGCCCTTGAGCACCTTGGCTTCGCCCGCGGTCGGATCGTCAAGTTCGAAATTCGCGCTGATGCCGCTGTCCAGCAGGCCCGCACCCACGGCGTAGGAGATGGCCGGCGCCGAAGTATCCAGTCCGACAAAATCGGTATCGGCGCGGGACGGCCATGACTGGAAATATTTGGCGTCCATCTCCATGACGGCCGCGCTTTTCAGCGAATGCATTTCCCGGCTGCCGTAACGGCGCAGCAGGCGCTGCATATCGAGCGGATAGCGGACAAGGGCCGCATTGATCCCATAGGAACAGCCCACGTCCAGAATTTTGAGTTTGCGTATCCCGTCCTGACGCGCGGCGATCAGTGCGCGAAATATGTCTTTGGCAAGGTCGGGAATGACATAGTCCAGGCCGCCCAATACGCGAAAATATTCCCGCGGATCGGGAAGTTCGTAAATGGTATCGAAATTGGCTTTGCTGCGATTCAGGTCTTCGAAATGACCGTTTCCGGCATACATCAATAAATTCTCCAGTGGCGCTTGCCCGCGCCAATTGCCTCCAGCAGGGATGAATGGGTGCGTGTTCTATAGACACCGCGTTCGGGCGAAGCAATGCTATGACCGCAGTGCACGGTCCCATTTGGCGGGACCCCGCGCGCACTGGAAAATTCACTTACTCCAGGTCGTCGCGACGAGCGTTTTGTCTTCCTGAATCCAGCGTTCCGCGGATAGAAAATCGTAATAGCCGCAACGTCCGCCGGGATAGCTGCGGCAGGTCGATGGCCGCGCCTTATAGATTGTGCATTTCCGTTCTTCGGTATCGAAGAACTGGCAGATCCTGCCGAAATGCTCATCGGCTTTGCGGCGCATGGCGTATTCCTCGCCGTCGCGCGCCACGGTGAATTTCTTCTTTGCCTTGGTAAAGGAAAGATCGAAATGCGCCGCCAGGCGCTTCACATCGTTCTTGGTGAGTGGAATGACGGGATACGAGCAGCAATAGCCCGGGCACTTCTTGCAGTTATACATGCGCACACAATTAGAATGACCTGCTCCTCTTAACGCGCCAAAGCGGCAAAGGCTACAGGCTCGGCAAATAAAATATCCGGAACTGCGGCGAGCCTTACAGTCAATGCGCCACTGCCCATCACTTGGGCAACCGGCAGAGCCGGACCGTTGACGGCAAACAGGCAACTCATTTTGAACGGGCTATTCGTGGCGCAATGCTTCAATGGGATCGAGCCGGGCGGCCCGGCGCGCCGGAAAGAAGCCAAAGGCAATACCAATGCCGCCCGAAAACAGGAAGGCAATCAGCATCATGGTCGGCGATGGAACAAAGGGCATGCCAAGCAGCCTGATTCCGACATAAGACAAGCCAAGGCCCAGCACTATGCCCACAATGCCGCCCATCACCGACATCATCACCGCTTCGACCAGGAACTGCAGCAGGACGTCGCGTTCCCGCGCGCCGATGGCCAGCCGGATGCCGATTTCGCGGGTACGCTCGGTCACCGACACCAGCATGATGTTCATGATGCCGATGCCGCCCACCAACAGGCTGACCGCGGCAATGGATGACAAAAACAGCGTTAACACCGTGGTGATCTGCTGCAGGATTGCGGCAACCTGCGCGACGTCACGGACGCGGAAGTTATTTTCGGCGGTGGATGCCAGATGGCGGCGCTCGCGCATCAAAAGGGAAATATCGTCAATGACACGTTGCTTGACCTGATCGCTGCTGGCGGAAATCCACATCATTTGGATGTTATTGTTGCCCGCCAGTCTGCGCTGCACCGTCCGCAGCGGCATAATCAGGAAATCGTCCTGGTCCTGACCGAAGGCATTCTGGCCCAGGGAAACCAGAACACCGATCACCTGGCACGGAACTTTGCCGAGACGGATGGTCTCGCCTACCGGATTCTGCGCCCCGAACAGTTTCTGGCGCACCGACTCGCCCAGAATGCACACGCTGCGGCCGCGATCGAATTTCGGCATCGCTGAATTCGCGTCCGATCGCGATCGCCATATCGCGCGCGACAAAATATTCATTATCCGTTCCTATAGCCTGGGTTGTCGCATTGCGGTTCCCCGACACGGCCGTGACGCCGCGCTGCACCTGCGGCGCGATTGCCCGCACATTGGAAATTTCCCGGCGCAGGGCTTCCAGATCGCTTGCCTGGAAAGCCGGCGCCGGTTGCCCGCCTGGCGGACCAAAGCCGGTATCCGAACCGGGCTGCAATGTCAGCACGCTGCGGCCAAGCGCGCTCACGCTTTGCGTCACGCTGGCGCTGGCGCCGTTGCCCAGCGTCACCATGGCGATCACCGAGGCCACGCCGATAACCACACCCAGCGTCGTCAGCATGCCCGCATCAGGTTGCGGCGCAATTCGCGCAGGGCCAGCAAAATCGTATCGTAGATCATGGCCGGCTCCGCTCGTCGGATTCGATATGACCGTCGCGGAAGCGTATCCGGCGGTTCGCATAGGCCGCAATGTCTTCTTCATGGGTAACCATCACGATGGTCAATCCGTTCTTCACATTCAGCTCGCGGAAGAATTCCATGATCTCATGGCTTCGGGCGCTGTCGAGATTGCCCGTCGGTTCGTCGGCAAATATTACCTTGGGATTGGTGACAAGCGCGCGCGCGATGGCAACGCGCTGTTGCTGTCCGCCCGACAATTCCGAAGCGGTGTGATGGCCCCGGTCGCCGAGCCCGACGCGTTCCAGCGTCGCTTGCGCCATCTTGTGGCGCTCGGCCAGCGGCACGCCGCGATAGATCAGCGGCAATTCCAGATTTTCCAGCGCCGTGGTGCGCTTCAGCAGATTAAAGCCCTGAAACACAAAGCCGATATATTCGCGGCGAAAAATGGCGCGCTCGTCGCGCGTCAGGGTGCCGACATCGATGCCATTGAAAAAATACTGTCCGGATGTCGGCGTATCCAGCGCCCCGAGAATATTCATGGTGGTGGATTTGCCGGATCCAGACGGGCCCAGCACGGCCACAAACTCGCCGGCATTGATTTCAAGATTAATGCCGTCGAGCGCTTTTACCAGGGCTTCGCCGGCGCCGTAAAACTTCGAAACCTTGTCGAAGCGGATCAGCGGCCCCGCCACTTCCGGCTTAGGTGAGATCACGGACCGCCACCAGGACGCGACGTCGCAATGTCGGTGATGACCTTCTCGCCCACTTTGAGGTTTCCCTTAAGCACTTCGCTCTGACGGCCGTCGCTTTCACCGATGATCAGGTCGCGCGGTTCCGGTTGCTTTTTGTCGTTCAGGACCCAGATACGGCCGGCCATCTGACCGTTCGGCGCTTTGGGTGCGGGCGGAAGCTTGTCGAGCGGAATATTAGGCGGGGTAAAGCGCAAGGCGCCGTTCGGCACCAGCAGCGCATCCTTAACCTGTGCCGTAATGATATCGGCGGTAGCGGTCAGGCCGGGGCGCAGCAGCCCTTCTTTGTTATCGACGGCCAGAACGCCGCGATAGGTCACCACATTGTTCAAGGTCTGCGGCGAATTGTATAAATCGATAAGTTTGGCGTTGAAGCGATGTTGCGGGAAGGCATCCACCACAAAGGTCGCGTCCTGGCCTGCCTTCACCGATCCAATATCGGCTTCGTCGATATCGACAGCCAGTTGCATCTTGTCCAGGTCCGAAGCCAGGGTGAACAGGATGGGCGTCTGAAAGCCCGACGCCACGGTCTGTCCGGGCGAAATCTTGCGGTCGAGCACCATGCCGTCGATGGGCGAGCGCACTTCTGCCTTGGCGATATTGGTCTTTTGGGTTGCGATCTGGGCCTGGGCGGTCTGGATGCTGGCCACCGCGCGTTCATAGGCGGCCTCGGCGGCCTGCAGATCCTGAACGGATACTGCATTTTCCTGGGCAAGTGCACGATAGCGGTCGCGCTTAGCGCGCGTTTCCTTCACCGTCGCCTGATTGGTCGCGAGCGTGGCTTCGGACTGCGCAAGCTGTGCCCGCACCTGATCGGTGTTGATGACGGCAAGCAACTGGCCCTTCGTAACGTGATCGTTGAAATCCACCAGCACCTGGTCGACGCGTCCCGAAACCTCCGCGCCCACATCGACCTGACTTAGCGGCGCCAGCGTACCCGAAGCACTAACCGTCACGGTCAGCGCGCCGCGAGCAACATCGGCCGTGGTGTAATTTGCCGGCGCTTTGCCGCGCAGGGCCAGATATCCAATCCCGCCGATGACCAGCGCCACCAGCAGGGCAAAAACGATTTTGGTCTTGGTCCAGAATTCCCGCGCCAACACGCGCCTGTAAAGCGGCTTTTTCGACTCTGTCATGCCATTCGCGGGAAAACCGCCGCGCCTTCATAAATCTCGACTGGAGCCCTCAATATCAGGTTGCCTTATATAAGAAAACCCCGATAATTGTCGCAATGTCTGTCAAACAACCACAGTGCGGCACCCAGGTTGAATTCGCGCCCGATGACCCGACGCATTTACTGCGTCAACTCATCATGGCGTTGCGTGCGCAGTTTGAAGAAGGTCTGCGGCCGCGCGGCTACACCGTTCCTCAATTCGGCGTAATGATGGCGCTGAAGCATAATCCCGGGCGTTCCAGCGCGGAACTGGCGCGCGGCGCTTTTGTTACGCCGCAGGCCATGGGAGAAGTTCTTGCCGGTCTGGAAAAGGCCAGGCTTGTCCGCCGCAGGCCAAGCAAGGGCAATGCGCGCATTCTTCTGGCGGAATTGACGCCGTCCGGCCAAAAGGCTTTGGATTCCTGCACGGAAGTAGTTCGGGAAATTAACGCCCGCATGTTCGCGCCCATGTCATCGGATAGCAAAAAAAACTTCTCCAAACTTCTGCAACTCTGCCTGCGGGGACTGCAAGACAGCTCTCCGGGCGCCAAAATCTGAACGCACCGGGATTTCGCATTGTCCATCAGGGAATTTACCGCCGCCGAACGGCGCATCACACTGGCCGGCGTACTGATCGTATTTTTGCTGTCGGCGCTCGATCAGACGATTGTTGCCACGGCCATGCCGGTCATTATCAGCCAGCTTCACGGCCTTGAACTTTATTCCTGGGTTACAACCTCCTATCTTTTATCCTCGACTGTCATGGTTCCGGTTTGGGGAAAGCTGGGAGACCTGCACGGCCGCAAGGCCATCCTGATCTGGGGCATTGGCCTGTTCCTGGCAGGTTCCTGGCTGTCGGGGCTGGCGGGCGAATTCGGAGATCTGCCTGTTTTAGGCGGTGGCATGATTCAGCTCATCGTCTTTCGCGCCATTCAGGGCCTGGGTGGCGGCGCACTTTTTACCACCGCCTTTGCCATCATCGCCGACCTTTTCCCTCCGCGCGAACGCGGAAAGTTCGCCGGTCTGTTCGGCTCGGTATTTGGCCTGGCCAGCGCGGTCGGTCCCCTGCTCGGCGGATATTTTACCGATCATGGAACGGTCACCCTGGCGGGACATGTGGTGGCGGGCTGGCGCTGGGTATCTCTACCTCAACTTGCCGGTCGGCCTGGTCGCGCTGTTTATGGTCATCGCCAAAATGCCCACGCTGTCGCATGGCACAAAAGGCAAAATTGATTATCTGGGCGCAGCGCTGATCGTAACGGCCTGCGTGCCCTTATTGCTCGCCCTGACACTGGGCGGCCAGCAATACGCCTGGGCTTCGCCGGCAGTATTGGGCCTGCTTGCCGTCTTCGTGATCGCGACCACGCTTTTCATCGCCGTGGAATCCAGGGTGACCGAGCCGATACTCCATCTGGAGCTGTTTAAGAACCCTGTCTTCGCCTGGGCGAATATCGCGGGCTTCTTTTCGTCCATGTCGTTTCTCAGCGTAGTCGCCTTCCTGCCGCTGTTCATGCAGCTTGGGCAGGGCATCAAGGCGACCAGCAGCGGCATTGCCACCCTGCCCTTGATGATAGGCCTTATTGTCACCGCTGCTTTGGCGGGTCGGATGGTCAGCCGGACGGGGCGCTACAAACCGTTCATGCTTGCCGGCGGCATCGTTGTATTGATCGCCCTTATTCTGCTCAGCGGAATGGATCGCGAAACCACACTTCCGAATTTGGCATGGAGAATGGCCCTTCTGGGTATTGGCCTGGGCCCGTTGCAAAGCCTGTTTGGCGTTGCAGTACAAAACGCCGTGCCGCTCGATAAAGTTGGGGTTGTGACCAGCGCAAATCAATTTTTCCGCCAGATCGGATCCACCGTCGGCGTAGCCGTTTTCGGCACGCTCCTCACAGGTCAGATGAACGGGAAACTGGCGCTATGGTCGAAAGAAACGGGGCGCGCACCGCTGGATTTCTCCCAATTACGTACCCTGTCGGCGGACGCCCAAGCCCATAACGGCATCATGAACCTGCCCGACCCCATTCGCGCGATCGTTGCGGATTCGGTGACGCACGTCGTTCTTCTGAGCGTGGCAGTCGTGTTACTTGCGCTCCTGGCAACTCTGATGATCCCCGAACTGCCTATGCGCGGCCGGCCTCCGGCTTCCACCAAGGCCACCCTGCCGACGGATGCCCATTTGTGATTACATCTTGGAGGTTTGACCCTCCACCTTGTTGCTTGGCGTAGCCAACGGCGCGCCCTCGGAACTCTCGGTGATCTGCTCCGCCTCTTCTTCCTCACTTGGCAAAGGCGTGATGCTGACCTTTGGCGCGTGAATGTCGTCACGCAAATCGTGCTTATTTTCCTCTTTGCGCATTGTCGCTCCCATTGTGAGACCTCCCCCAACAACGGATAGAACACCTAAAGTTTCCCGGAACTCAGCGCGGCATTTTTTCGTGTGCGGCAATCCAGGCGGCAATATCCTGCCACACACCCTTGCCTTCGAGATCGCGTAACAGCATGTGATATCCGTGGGGGTAGTCCCGCACGCTGACTTTGTCGTTCAGTTCGGCAACCACGGCTTTGGTTGGGGCCGCCGGAATAACCTGATCATTGTCTCCATAAAGAAACAGCATGGGCGGCGTGTTCGTCACATGCAGTGGCGCCTTGCGAGCTTCGTCCATCAGATTGACCAGCCCATAAACGGCATCGGCGCGTGCGCTTTTCTGGAACAAGGGGTCACGGCCGTTCTGGCGCAACACTTCGATATTATCCGATGCCAGAATTTTTAGCCCGCTGCCGGACAGACGCATGCCCGGAGAGACATGCGCTGCCAGCCACAGCGCAACGCGATAAGACAAGGGCATGTCTTCACGCGCCCAGACGGCGGGGGCTACCAGAATAATGCCATCGGCGTGGGGCGGCTTAGTGGCAAGCGCAGACAGCACCACGGCCCCACCCATGCTTTCACCCAGAACGAAAACCGGTAGGTCCGGATGTAAAACCCGCAATGCCTGTACGGCGTCATCCAGATCCTGGCGCATCACCGCGTCGCCTGCCCAAAGTCCCGGATCGGGCGAGGCGCCGAATCCGCGCTGGTCATAGGCATAGGTGCTGATGCCGTGCTCCGCCCACCAGGGTGCCGGCATTTCAAAGGCGCGCGAATAATCGCTCATGCCGTGCAGCGCCAAAATCACCGCTCTGGGATTTTGTGCATCCCAATGGCGCAGCGGCAGCTTGAGCCCATCGCGCGTCAGAAAATAGTCGTCCGTCATCATGGGCGTGACATTCAGGTTTCCGGGCGGAGCCAGCATCGGCACGCAGGACGCGCACAACAGAAGTGCCAGTCCGGAAAGAACACGGAAGGCATCCTTACGCCACGAAACAGGTATTGAAAAATTCATGCATTCGTCCGGCAACCGTCCGGCGAAGGATGCGGACAGGCGAGTATACCGCGTGTCCTGCTGCCGCCAACAATGGCGCGCATTAATTTTCCGTCGTCTGTCCCATGTCTCGCTCGACGCATCGGGGAACGTAAACCGAAAACACCAGAATATGATCTATGGTGGAATCGTCTGGGCCCAGCGGTAACAATACGCTTTCGCTGGCAAGCGGCGCCTGACCGGGACGTTCCATGGCGCCGCGCAAGGCAAAGGGCGCGCGGGTCGATAGCACCTTGCCATAGAGTTTCTGAAGTGCTGTGGCGAAACTCGGCGAGACGCGTTGCAGATCGCGAATGTGACCGCCCTGCATATTGAATCCGCTCATCTGCACATGGGCGTCACCAACGATGCGGAACTCATAGTCATCGCCATCATTAACGACGCGCACCAATATGACGTTGCGCAACAGTCCGGCAATGTCGCGCGGCGACAATTGCCGGCGCGCGGGAAAAGCGCGATCGCCTTTCAACCGGCGCCAATAGCCGATCCCGGCCCGCACGAGACTGTTCTCGACACTGTCGAGATCTATGACCCCGCTCTCTGTCGGCAAAGTCCGTGCGCTCCCTGGAAACTGCTTGTGTCGCTTATTATTTTGTTTCGTTTTTCTAAGGACAAATCCCTAATATACCTAGAAAAAAATATAATTTACGGTGTAAACATAAATCAGTTGGCGACCGGAAGCAACCCGATCAGGGCACCGGTCAGCCCGCCCGCCAGGGTACCGGAAAATAATGCCCGCATGGCCAGCGGCACGATTTCGTCGCGGCGCTCGGGTGCCAGACTGGACAGGCCCGCGATCAGAATGCCCACCGATCCGGGGTTGGCGAAGCCACACAGCGCGTAAAGCATGATCAGCGTGGACCGCGAATCGAGCGCGCCAGGAGGCAGCGCAGCCATGTTCAGATAGGCGACGAGTTCATTGAGGATCGTCTTGGTTCCCATCAGGGAACCCGCCGTGACGGCCTGCTCCCACGGCACGCCATACAGCCAGACCACCGGCGCAAAGGCCCAGCCAAAAATGCGTTGCAGCGTTATCGGTGCATCGCCCACCATGGGCAGCGCCGCCAAAATGACATTGGCCAGCGCCACCAGCGCGATAAACACGATCAGCGTGGCCATGATCTGCAGGAACATTTTCAGGCCGTCTTCGGTGCCGCGCACAATTGCATCCATGCTGGAGCGATAGTGAACGTCGGAGCCCGCAACCCTGTCGGTGACGGCGTCGCCCGGAATCATGATTCGGGCGATCATCACGCCGGCCGGCAGCGACATCATCGAGGCAATCAGAACATGGCCCAGCACGCCGTCAATCGTATCCTTCAGAATGGTGGCGTAGAGCACAAACATGGTGCCGGCTACCGACGCCAGTCCGACCGTCATAAGAATAAACAATTCCGCGCGCGACAGCTTGGCGAGATAGGGCTTGATCAGAAGCGGCGCCTCGACCATGCCGAGAAAAATCGTTGCGCCGCTGCCCAGGCCGACGGCGCCGCCCAATCCCATGGTCTTGCGCAGGACAAAGGCGATGCCGCCGACAAGAACGGGCAGGATGCGCCAATGCCACAGCAGCGCGGACAGAGCGGCAATCACCAGCACCAACGGCAATACGCCAAAGGCAAAACTGGTCAGCCCGGCCGGATTGGTAACCGCAAAGGGCGCAGGCCCGCCGCCGACATAGCCGAATACGAAGGATGTGCCCGCCGCCGTCGCCGACGACAGCGCATCCACTACCCCGTTCAATGCGAACAGGGCATTGCGCGCGGGCTCGATATTCAGCAGCGACAGGGCAATGGCGGCTTGCAGCAGCAATCCGCCCGCGACCGTGCGCCAGGGAAAGGCCCGCCGGTTTTCGGAGAAAATCCAGGCCAGCAATAATATGGTAAGTACGCCAAGCCCCGACTGCAGATGAAGAAGCATCCCCGGCCACCCCCTATCCCCGACATAGTCATGGCCCGTTTAAGCCCATCGTGACAAGTTGTAGTCACCGACGAATCGGTGGAGGCCATGGCGGCGAACCGTCCCGTTCACATCCGCGCGCTGGCAGGCATGCGCGCCATTCCGCCGCTGATCCTGGTGGCCTATCATTTCTGCGAAGGTCACGGCTATCGCGACCTGCGCCTGTTCGATGTACTGGCGGCCAAGGGCTATCTGTGGGTGGAATTCTTTTTTGCCCTGTCCGGTTTCGTGCTGACCTATGTCTATGGCCACCGCCTTGCCGAGCTCTGGCGGCGGCAGGGCTATTTGACGTTTCTGCGGGCGCGGCTGGCGCGCCTTTATCCGCTGCATCTGTTCATGCTGCTGACAATTCTGGTGCTGACGCTCAGCCTTGGATGGCTGGCCTATGCTTTCGGTCACGGCCCCGAATATGCGCGCGTGTATAAACCAGTCACGACTGTGCCCAGCTTTATCGCCAATCTGTTTCTGGTGCAGGCCTGGCATCTGTTTCCGCGCCTGACCTGGAACGGCGTTGCCTGGTTTGTCAGCGTGGAATTTTTTCTCTGCCTCGTTTTTCCGGTCTTTCTGTGGCTGGCCGCCGGCAAACGCTGGCGCGGATTTGCGCTGATCGCAGCCGGTCTTGCGGGACTGGTTTCGCTGTTGCTGACCTCGGCGCACGGCCTGGATATCACCTTTGACTATGGCGTATTGCGCGGCCTGTCGGATTTTTCCGTCGGCGTCGGCCTCGCCGTTCTTTATCGCGAAAACAAAACCCGCTACTCGGATTCTGTTTTGTCCGTCGCGCAAATCGCCGCTCTGGCCGCGCTCATCTAGGGGATCTATTTCACCGGCTGGTCGCATGCGCGCAACGATATCTGGACGGTGCTGCCGATGTTCGCGCTGATCTATGTCGCGTCCTTTGATCGCGGGATACTGGCGACGGCGCTGCACTGGCAACCGCTCCAGACCATGGGCGAATGGAGTTTCGCCGTCTATATCGGCCAGAGGCGCCTGGCTCCAGCTCATCCGCTTTTTTGAAGCCGTGTTTTTTCCGGGTAACGATACCATTGTGCTGGGCATGCGTTGGGGCGATTTTGCCTGGTGGGCGGAACCCATTGGTTTGATACTGGTTTGTACCGCATGGGGCTGGCTGTTGATGACCATAGTCGAACGACCGGCGGCCCGTTTGTTGAGTTCACATCGTCCGCGGCTTGACCCGGAAGGCGCGGGCCTGTCATCAAAGGTCTAAGGCAATTTCAGGAGGATCCCATGGCCATTCGCTTCGACGGTAAGGTCGCCATTATCACCGGCGCGGGCGGTGGGCTGGGCCGCTGCCACGCCCTCGAATTGGCGAGGCGCGGCGCCAAGGTGGTGATCAACGATCTGGGCGGCGCGCTCGACGGCACCGGCGGCAATAGCGCGGCTGCCGAAGCGGTGGTCGCCGAAATCAAGGCGGCGGGCGGCGAAGCCATCGCCAATGGCGCCTCGGTCAGCGACGATGCCGGCGTGGCCCATCTGGTCAAACAGACCATGGATGCCTTCGGCCGGGTCGATGTCCTGATCGCCAATGCCGGCATCCTGCGCGACAAAAGCTTCGCCAAAATGGAACTGAAGGATTTCGAGGCGGTGATGAATGTCCATGTCATGGGCACCGTCAAACCCGCCAGGGCCCTGTGGCAGATTTTCCGCGACCAGAAATATGGCCGCATCGTCGTGACGACATCCTCCACCGGCCTGTACGGCAATTTCGGCCAGGCCAATTACGGCACCGCCAAGCTTGGCCTTGTCGGTTTGATGAACACGCTCAAGCTCGAAGGCGCGCGCGACAATATCAAGGTCAATGCCGTGTGCCCGGTCGCGGCGACCCGCATGACCGAAAATCTGATGCCGCCCGACATGCTGGCGCTGCTCAAGCCCGAATTCGTTACGCCCGCGGTCGTCTATCTGGCGAGCGAAGACGCGCCGACCGGCATGATCGTGTCGGCCGCCGCCGGCGTCTTCGCCGCTGCGCGCCTTGAGCAATGCGAAGGCGTGCGTTTGGGCACCGCCGCATCCGCCGACGATGTCGCCGCGAATTTCGACAGGATATCGGATTTCTCCGGGGCCCGGCATTACGAACAGGGCGGCGACATGGTGCAGAATTTCTTCAGCCACCTGAGTGATAAGCCGCTGGTGGGTTAGCGCTTCTTCGGATTTGTTGTCCGTCAGCTTGTTCAGGGCCCGGTCCAGCCGGTTCGGCTTGGGCTCTTCGTCGAAGCGCAGACCCACTTCGGCCACATCGTCATTCTCGATGGTGCGCACCGTCAAAATGCAATTGCCGACCGGAATGGCATCGCCGATTTCGGCTCGGTTGTCGAAACGCTCGGCAAAAAGCCGTGCCAGCGTTTGTTCGGCGTTCAGCCCGGACAGATCGAAATCATACATGGTGGACAGCAGGCCCAGCGGCGTCGAGCCGTGAATTTCGAATTCGCAATCGCAATCTTCCGCCGCGCCGCGCTCGGCGATGGGCGCAAACAACCCGTCAAGCTGGGACACGCGCAACGCAGGCGCGAGATAATAGGCATAGTCGCCCGCTTGCAATTTTCCCGCAGTGGCGGGTTCCAGAATTTCCTTGTCGCGCACAATCAGCGCCGCCCGCGCCCAGCCCGGCATTTTGGCGACGTTGAGAATGCGGCTGTCGGGCAGCACCGGATAGCCAACCATCTCGACATCGTTCTGCCCCGGCAGGTCGATTTCGAAGCGCTGCACCGGTGCGGTAAGGCGCGGCAAAACCTGCTGCAATACCGTGGCCGCCCAGCGCGTGGTCCAGCCCTGCAGCAGCAGCGACACCAGCACCACGAAAAATGCCACGTCGAAATAAAGCGAGGCGCGCGGCAGGCCCGCCAGCGTCGGCATCATGCCGAGAAAAATACTAACCGCCCCGCGCAGCCCCACCCAGGAGACGAATGTTTTCTCCCGCCAGGTGAATCCGAACGGCGACAGGCACGCCCACACCGCCACCGGCCGTGCCACGAAAATCAAAAACATCGCGATGCCCAGCGCAGGAATGGCCACCGTTATGAAACGGTGCGGCGTCGCCAACAGGCCCAGCCCGAGAAACATGCCGATCTGCGCCAGCCAGGTGATGGCATCATTGAGCGTGACAATGCTGGCATAACCGCGCACCGGCCGGTTGCCCACCACCAAGCCGCAGACATAGGCCGCCAGATAACCCGACCCGCCGGCATTGGCCGAGACGGCATAGGTCAAAATCGCGCCCGCCAGTGCCAGCAAGGGATAAAGGCCCGAGGGCAGATTCACCCGGTTCAGAACGCCGACAATGGTCAGCCCGCCCAAAAGGCCGACCAACCCGCCGATCACGCCTTCTTCGGCCAGCGACAGCAAAATCGCGCCGCCGCCCATTTCGCCGCGCGAAGTAATAAGTGCAATGGCCGACACTGTCAGGAACACCGCCACCGGATCATTGGCGCCGGATTCGATTTCCAGCAGCGCGCCGGTATGATGCCGCAGTTGGATTCCGCCCGAGCGCAACAGAAAAAATACCGCGGCGGCATCCGTCGAGGCGATCACCGCGCCGAGCAGAAAACTCTCCAACGGGCCAAGGTGGAACAGAAGAAACGCAACCGTTCCGACCAGACCGGCTGTTATCACCACGCCCAGCGTCGCCAGCAGCATGGATGGCGCGAAGATGCCGCGGAATGCCGTCATGCGCGTGCGCAAGCCGCCGTCGAACAGGATCACGGTCAGTGCCAGAGAGCCCAGCAGATGCGTCAGGCCATAATTCGAGAACTGGATTCCGCCCGGGCCATCCTCTCCGGCCAGCATGCCCAGCCCCAGAAACACCAGCAACACCGGTGCACCGAAACGGTTGGCGACAAGGCTGGACAGGATTCCGGCGATGATCAGCGCCGATCCCAGAAGCATTACCGTATTGGCGACCGTGATTGCGTGCATGCCGTCAGAATACCTCTGTTCTCCGGCATAGAGCAGACGCCACACCCGCGCCAGCCACAATCCGGACAAATTATTTCCGCCTCCTGCCTTGGTTGCGGCGATGTCGCGCCATATTCGGGGAACAGGCTTTCTCTGCACGTTTGCTATGCGTGGAGGACGTTTCATGAAACAAATTGATGCAAAATGGGGCAAGGCCCTTATCTATCTGGCGATCACATTGGCGGCCTGCATCGGTCTGTTGCTGGCCGGATTGACCGCCAGCGCCTGAACCGGACCGGCATCGTCTTCCAATCCGGCGGTCGAGCGGCCGCTGCGGCTCGGGATGGAAATCGTACAGACCCTATGATGCATCCGGGTGACAGCGGGCTCGAAGTCGTAAAGCTTCAGGCCGCGCTGGCCGAGACAGGCGCAGTTCGCGGCAATGTGAACGGCATGTGTGACACCGCTACCGCCGAAGCAGTCAAAGCATAGCAAAATTAAATCGGCACGCCTGATATTACCGGAGTCGCGGGCGCCTTCGCGCAGGTAAAACCCGGTCCGCATTAAACCCCCAAGACTCTTTTCACTTGCCAAATCCGAATCCATGCGCGAAGCTTTGCGCATGGACGATTTCGCGCTCACCATCCGGCTGGCGCGGCCCGCAGACGCCGCAGATATCGCGCGCGTCTATATCGCATCCTGGCATGACACATATCCCAGCGTGGTTCCCCACGCCTTCCTCTGCGCCATGACGGAGAAGGGCCAGACGCAACGCTGGGAAAACATCGTCAAACGGCGGGCGCCCGATATCGTGATCGTCGCAGAACATCCGCGTCATGGCATCGTCGGCATGGCGAGCCTGGGCCCCGCGCGCGATTCCGGCCTGGGTTTCGATGGCGAGGTCTACACGCTTTACGTGCATCCCGATCATTATGGCTGCGGTGCGGGCCGGGCGCTTTTGCACGGCGCATTCGCCGCCATGCGTGAAAAACATTTCCATTCCTGCATGATCTGGGCCCATGCCCGCAACAATGCGCGCTTCTTCTACGAAGCCATGGGCGGCAAGCTGATCGCCGAACGCGTCGTCCACATCATGGGCGAGAGCATGCCCGAAGCCGGCTTCGGCTGGCGCGATCTTGCGCCGGTTGCCAAAAGCACGGCGCGCTAGCGTAAGTCTTTCGGCCGGATAAAATCCGCCAGCACGCCGTCCTTGTCGCGAATCTCCCGCCAGTGATCGATTGCGAAGTCCAGCACGGCCAGCGCGCCGGTAGGAAACTTTTCCTCCATCAGGTCGAACTTGTCCTGCGCCTTGCGCTTCACCGGCGCGCGCGAAAGGCGCGCCGCCAACTGCTCCAGACCCGGATTGTGCCCGAGCAGCATCAGCGCGCTGCTGGAGTCCGGTGCCTGGGCGATATGGACCTGAAGGATCTTGGATTCCGCCAGATATAATGAATCGAAATAATCCACCGCCGGATGCGCATCCAATTTGGTCAGCGCAAGCGCCAGTGTCTCCACTGTGCGCTGTGCGCTGGAACACAGGATCAGGTCGGGCCGATAGCCGCGCTGGCGCATATAGTCGCCCATGCGGACTGCATCGTCCCGGCCCCGCGCAATCAAGTGCCGCTCATGGTCCTCGATCGAGGCGCTATGAGGTTCGGTCTTGGCGTGGCGCAGGAGGAAAAGACGCTTCATCTATCGTGGTTGACCCGTCATGTCCGGGCGGCATGACCGGCCAGAGCTTATGCGTCTTGACCCCGCCCATCAAGCGCGCCAAAAGCTTCTCATGGCAACGAACAAAAAGCCCGGCAACTGGAAACGGCGCACGCTGGCCGTGCGCGCGGGCCTGAAGCGCTCGCCCTTTCAGGAAACCTCCGAAGCCATTTTCATGACCTCGGGCTACGCCTATGAAACGCCGGAAGAAGCCGAGGCGCGCTTCAAGGGCGAGATCGGCGGCTTTCAATATTCGCGCTTCGGCAATCCCACCGTCGCCATGTTTGAAGAACGCATGGCGGCGCTGGAAGGTGCACCCGTTGCGCGCGCCACTGCCACCGGCATGGCGGCAGTATCGTCGGTGTTTCTCTCGGCGCTACGCGTTGGCGATCATGTCGTGGCGGCCAAGGCCATGTTCGGCTCCTGCCGTCATGTCATCGAGGAAATTCTGCCGCGCTTCGGTATCACCAATACATTGGTCGACGGCGGCGACTTGGACGCCTGGGCGGCCGCCGTCACGCCCAAGACAAAAATGTTTTTTCTCGAAACGCCGGCCAATCCGACACTGGCCATTGTCGATCTCAAGGGTGTTTCGCAGATTGCCGAAAAGGCCGGTGCGCGCGTGGTGGTGGATAACGCCTTCGCCTCGCCTGCGCTGCAGCGCCCGATGGAATTCGGCGCCCATATCGTGGTGCATTCCTCGACAAAATATATCGACGGCCAGGGCCGCGCCCTTGGCGGGGTGATTTTGTGCAAGGAAGATTTTCTCAACGACCATTTGCAGGTCTTTATCCGCAACACCGGCCCGTCCATCAGCCCCTTTAACGCCTGGCTCCATTTGAAAAGTCTCGACACGCTCGATCTGCGCATGCAGGCCCATTGCGCCAATGCGGAGAAAGTGGCCGACGCGCTGGCGGGCGAGAGCAAGATCACGCGCGTGCTCTATCCATTCCGCCCCGATCACCCGCAGCACAATCTCGCCCGCGCCCAGATGGATGGCGGTGGCGGGGTGGTGGCCTTTGAAATTGCAGGCGGCAAGGCCGGGGCGTTCCGCTTCGCCAATGCGCTCAACCTGATCGATGTCTCGAACAATCTGGGCGATTCCAAAAGTCTCATCACCCATCCGGCCACCACCACGCATCAGAAGTTGACGCCGACGGCCCGCGCCGAACTGGGCGTCAGCGACGGCATGATGCGCCTGTCGGTCGGCCTGGAAGACGCCGACGATCTCTGCGACGACCTGATTCAGGCGCTGAAAAGCGCTTAAAGTCCGCGATTTACCATGAATTCCATGATGCGGGCGCAACATACCTTGCCGCCGCGTATAACGGACGCAGCGGTTTAACTTGCGCTGCGCGCCCGTGCCCCCGATAATTGCGGCATGTATGAACGCAAGACCAACGGAATCCGCGTGGCCGTCCGGCCCGCCTATCTCGACGATCAATCCGATCCCGAGGAGGACAATTATCTGTGGTCCTATACGGTCACGATTGAGAATATGAGCACCGATACGGTGCAGCTCATGTCGCGCTATTGGCACATCACCGACGGCCAGGGCCGCATCAAGGAATTCCGGGGACCGGGCGTTGTCGGTGCCCAGCCGGTGCTCGAACCGGGCCAGAGCTTTGAATACACCAGCGGTTGCCCGCTGCCGACCGCCTCGGGCTGCATGGTCGGAAGATATGAAATGCGCAAATCCGACGGCGAGGCTTTCGAGGCCGAAATTCCGGCCTTTCTGCTTGAAAGTCCGCACGAGCGTCGCCAAATCCACTGAGTTGCACTATAATGATTGGCTGATGGGGGCGGTTTCGTGCCGCTCCCATCTTTGCCGTTTTACGGAATCTAAATGTCTGATTTTGCAAAGAAAAAAATCCTTGCCCCCGGTCCGGCCGCAGCCGGCGAACCCCGCCCGAGCCGCGAACAGGCCGAGCAGGCCATCCGTACCCTGATCTTGTGGGCGGGCGACGATCCGGCACGCGAAGGCCTGCTCGACACGCCCGAACGCGTCGCCAAGGCCTATGAGGATTGGTTTTCGGGTTATGCCATCGATCCGGAAGACTATCTCACCCGCACCTTTGAGGAAGTCGAAGGCTATGACGACATGATCGTCCTCAAGGATATCCGCTTCGAGTCCCATTGCGAACATCACATGGCGCCGATTATCGGCAGGGCCCATGTCGGCTATCTGCCCAATAACAAGGTGGTCGGCATATCAAAACTGGCGCGCGTGGTGGAAGCCTACGCCCGCCGCCTGCAGGTGCAGGAAAAAATGAATGCCCAGATCGCCCATTGCATCCAGAAGGTGCTGGAGCCCAAGGGCGTGGCCGTGGTGATCGAAGCCACCCATCAATGCATGACGACGCGCGGCGTTCACAAGACGGGCGTCTCCATGGTGACTTCCACCATGTTCGGCGAATTCCGCAAGAACCCGCTGACGCGCCGCGAATTCCTGTCCGTGATCGGCAATCCCGCTTCCAGCGTGGACGGCTGAGAAGGCCGTCATGTCAGCGCTCGATCCGCTTGCATTGGTGCAAAAGCTTATTGCTTTCGATACCACCAGCCGCGGCTCCAATCTGGCGCTGATCGAATTCGCCTCCACCCTGCTGGAAGATGCCGGCGCGCGTGTGCGCCTCACCTATGACGCCAGCATGACTAAGGCCAACCTGTTCGCCACGCTGGGGCCGGGCGGCGATGGCGGCTATGTGCTGTCCGGGCACACCGATGTCGTGCCGGTGGATGGACAGGACTGGTCGAGCGATCCTTTCAAGCCGCAGGTCCGCGACGGAAAATTATACGGCCGCGGTGCGGCGGACATGAAAGGCTTTGTCGGCGTTGCGCTCAGCCTGATCCCCGAAATCGCAAAGGCCAATCTCTCCCGCCCCATTCATTTCGCGCTGTCGTATGACGAAGAAGTGGGCTGCGTCGGCGTACAGGGCCTTCTGGCCGATCTCGCCGAATCCGGCATCAAACCGGCGTTGGCCCTCATCGGCGAACCCACTGAAATGCGCGTGGTCGGCGCCCATAAGGGCGGCGCGGTGTTGCATACCCATTGCCACGGCCGCGAAGGGCATTCCAGCGCGCCGGACAAGGGTGCCAATGCCGTAATGATGGCGGGCGAATTCATCGCGCTGATCGATCGGATCGGCGAAGGAATTGAAATCCGATCCCGACCCCCGTTTCGATCCGCCCGAGACGACGGTACAGGCCAATATGATTTCGGGTGGCTCGGCGGTGAACATTCTGGCGCGCGATGCCCGTGTCACCTGGGAATGCCGCTATCTGCCCGACCGCGACGGCGATGCCGTGATTGCAGACATCGAAAAGCGCGCCGCGCGGGACATCCTGCCCAAATATGCCGCGCGCGTATCCGAGGCCCGTTTCGATACCCATGTGCATGCCCGTTATCCCGGCCTCGTCATGGATGATCATTCGCCTGCCATCGCTATCGCCCGCGAATTGACCGGTGCCAATGATATCCGCGCTGTGGCCTATGGTACCGAAGCCGGGCATTTCCAGCAGGCGGGCATTCCCGCAGTGATCTGTGGGCCAGGCTCCATCGAGCAGGCCCATCGCACCGACGAATTTGTGGCGCTGAGCGAACTCAGGGCCTGCGAAAGCTTCCTGCGCAAACTGATTGCGAAGACCGCTCATTAAAGGCTTAATTCCGCCGGAGATCGCAATAGACGGTCGATGGGATGAGCGCGCGGCAACTTTCGCAAGGCTTGCAAAACCTCTTAAAGCAGGCAGCTGACTGCTATCGCCAGGGGCAGGCCGCGCAAGCCGAACGCCTGTGTCTCGACCTTTTGCGCAGCGAGCCGGATCATCCCGCCGTCTGTCACCTGCTCGGCGTCGTCCGCGCTCAACAGGGACGCCATGCGGAAGCACTGGCCTGCTATGACGGCGCCCTGAAGCGCGGACCGGACTTCGCCCTTCTCTATGGTCGCGGCCTCGCCTTGCGCTCCATGAAGCGCTCCGACGATGCGCTGGCAAGCTTTGAAGCCGCCCTGCGCCTCAACCCCTTGAGCGCAGAAGCTTGGAACGCGCACGGCAATGTTCTGCGAGATTTGAACCGGCCGGCTGAAGCCCTGTCCAGCTTCGACAAGGCGCTGGCAATCAATCCCGACATGGCGGGCGTCTTGTACAATCGCAGTCTTGCTCTGCATGTCCTGAATCGATTGGACGAGGCGCTCGCAAGCTTTGACCAGGCATTGGAGTTTGATCCCGCCAACGTGAATATACTGAACAATTCCGGCATTGTGTTGCAGGACATGAAGCGCTTTGAGGAGGCGCTGGCGCGTTATGACAGGGCGCTGGCCGTTGCGCCCCGGAATCTGGAATTGCGGAACAATCGCGCCAAAGCATTGTGCGAAAGCGGCCGCGTCGCAGTCGGACTCTCGGAATTTGCCCGGTCGGCGGCCATGGCGCGTGCCGCAAGGACTCCTGCGCCGGAACTGCCGCACAAGTTGCGGCATGATCGCGAACAGCAAGAGCATCTGTCCGCCGTGCAAAATCCCGAGCAGGGCGACCGGCTGGCCGGCCCGGCAATCCGCCCTGACAATAATATCGAAAAGATTTCCGAAATCTGGCGGACCGGCAAGCCGCAAGTCGTTGTTATCGACAATCTCCTGACAGGCGATGCGCTGGCCAAGCTGCGAAACTATTGCCTGCAAGCGCCGGTCTGGAATGAAGCCTATGAAGGTGGCTATCTCGGCGCCTGGCCGGAACAGGGATTCGCCTGTCCGCTGCTGGCCCAGATCGCGGAGGAATTGAGCAGCACTTTCCCGGCCATATTCGGATCGCACCCTTTGCATTATCTCTGGGCCTTCAAATACGACAGCAGCATGCACGGCATCAACATCCATGCCGATGAGGCAGCGGTAAATGTCAATTTTTGGATCACGCCCGACGAGGCCAACCTCGATCCCGCGAACGGCGGTCTTGTGGTGTGGGATGCCGCCGCGCCGCCCGATTGGAATTTCGCAAAATTCAATGCCGATCACGCGGCAATGCGCCAATATCTTGCGCAGCAGGGTGCAAAGTCCGTTACAATTCCCTATCGCGCCAATCGGGCCGTGATATTCGATTCAGACCTGTTCCACGAAACGGATACAATCAATTTCAGGGACGGCTATCTCAACAGGCGCATTAACGTCACTCTGCTTTATGGGCGGCGCGAATGGGGAGAGACACCCGATGGATCGGGAAGTGTTGCGCAATCAGGCGATTGGACTGTACCGGGCGGGTAACCTGCCCGAGGCCGAACGCGCCTGCGTGGAAATTCTGCGCCGCCAGCAGGAAGATACCGAAATTTATTGCCTGCTCGCAGCAATTCAGGCGCGAACCGGGCGTCTGGCAATGGCCCTGGCGAGCTATGACCATGGCCTTGGGATCAGACCGGACTTTGCGCTTTTATACGGGCGCGGCCTGGTGTTGCGGGCGCTGGGGCGCTTCGAAGAGGCGCTGGCAAGCTTCGACGCCGCCGTTGCGCACAATCCGGACAGCGCCGAAGCCTGGAATGCCCGTGGCAATGCATTGCACGACTTGAAACGCTACGATCAGGCGCTGGCGAATTTCGACAGGGCGCTGGCGCTCAGGCCGGACTCCATGGAGATTTTTAACAATCGCGGTAATGCGCTCCAGGAAATGCACCGCTACGAAGAGGCCGTGTCCGCCTATGATCAGGCGCTCGCGCTGAATTCCGCCCTGGCGCATGTCTGGAACAATCGCGGCATCGTGCTCCAGCTTCTATGCCGCTTTGATAAATCGCGAACCAGTTTCGAACGGGCGCTTCAGATCGACCCCAAACTTGCCCCCGCTTTGAAGAATCTGGGCGGGGTATTGTGCGAAGGCGGTCATATCGAAGAAGGCATGCGCGCCTTTGTCCGCCACGCCGAACTTGTCTACGCCACCGGCGGGACGGGCGAACCGCGCCCGCCGCAGCGGATACGCCATGACGAAGAACAGGCGGAGCATCTGGGCGTCGCATCCGGTGCGCTCGGCTTTCGCCTCGCGGACGCAAGCCGCCTGGCCGGCCCGGCGGTCAATCCCGACAATGTGGTGACCGACATTGCAGAACAATGGCAGCGCAATCGGCCACAGCTTGTGGTGATTGATAATCTCTTAACCGAGGGAGCGCTCGAAAAGCTGCGCCGCTTCTGCTCGGACGCCACGGTTTGGCAAAGCGCATATCGGGAAGGTTATCTCGGAGCCATGTCCGAGCATGGTTTCGCCAATCCGCTGCTGGCGCAAATTGCCGAGGAACTGCGCCAGATCTACCCGGACATATTTCGCGCCCATCCGCTGCGCTATCTCTGGGCCTTCAAATATGACAGCCGGTTTACCGAAATCGGCATTCATGCCGACGAGGCGGCGGTCAATGTCAATTTCTGGATAACGCCGGACGATGCCAATCTTGACCCCGAAAGCGGCGGGCTGGTGGTGTGGGATGTGGCGGCGCCGCTCGACTGGAATTTCGAAAAATACAATAGCGACACAAAGGCCATGCTGGACTTTTTGGCGCGCAACAATGCCCGGTCCGTCACCATTCCCTATCGTGCCAACCGGGCGGTCATTTTCAATTCCAATCTTTTTCACAAAACCGATGTGATCCGCTTCAAGGACGGCTATCTCAACCGCCGCATCAACGTCACATTGCTGTATGGCCGCCGGGGCGAACCCTAAACCTTCACCTCATGCACCGTGCCGCAGAATTCGCAGCGGGCGCGAATGACGCCATCCGGATCGGCCAGTCCCTGCCGGTCTTCCTCCGAATAGGCTTCCAGAACACCCTTGATGCGCCCGGCATCGCAGTCGCAACGGAACGCAAGCGGCTCGAAGGTATGCACCCGCACTTCGTCCTCATTGAACAAACGCCATAAGAGATCTTCGCCCTTCAATGCGGTATCGACCAGTTCGATGGGCTCGACCGTGTCCAGGAACAGCGAAAGCCGCTCCCAGTCGTCGTCATTGTCGCGGCGGCCTTCGGGCGTCGCCTGCAGCATGATGCCGCCCGCAAGCCAGCGCGGCGTGGGTTCGCCCGGCGTATAAACCGGCGTGGCTGCCAGCCGGATTACCGTCGGCAGCTGCTCGGATTGCGCGAAATAGGTTTCCGCCGAAGCCGCCATGCCGGCGCCGGAAAGCTCCACCACGCCCTGATAGGTCTGGTCGCCGCTGCGCGGTTCGATGGTAATGGCCAGCGCGCCGTCGCCCGCCAGATCTTCGAACAATGGGCGTCGGCAGTTTCTCGAACCGTTCGGCGTCCAGCCGCGCATAGCTGCGCAGACCCGCCGCCTTGCCGTCTTCGGCGCCGCGATAATCGACGGTGATCAGATCCAGCGGACCGCTGCTTTTGGTCTGAAGGGTCAAGCGCCCGTCCAGTTTGAGCGCCGAGCCCAGAATGGCCGCCAGCGCCAGCGCCTCGCCGGCCACGCGCGCCGCCGGTTCGGCCAGATTATGGGCGCCACAGCGCGCGCGACGATGTTGTGTCCAGCCGGACAAAGCGGCCGCGCAGGCCGACTTCGGGCAGGTCGAACGGCAGCACGAAATCTGCCGGCGGCGCGGGTGTATAGGGAATTTCAGCCATGAAGACGCTATATGGCGGTCAGGGGCGCAAAGTTCAACCGCCGCCCAGACACCAGTTCAAAATTGCCTTCTGCGCATGCAACCGGTTTTCCGCCTCGTCGAACACCACTGATTGCGGCCCGTCGATGACATCGTCGGTCACTTCCTCGCCGCGATGGGCCGGAAGGCAATGCATGAATATGGCGTCTTTCTTGGCCTTGGCCATCAGCGCGCCATTCACCTGATAGGCCTTGAGCAGATTGTGCCGCTTGGTGGCATCGTCGTCGCCCATCGAAACCCAGGCGTCCGAGACCACACAGTCCGCGTCCTTCACGGCTTTTGCGGCATCGTCCAGGAAGGACACGTCCGCCCCGTTCTTCTTGGCCCAGTCCCGCAAGAACGGACGCGCCGCCAGTTCCTTGGGCGAGGCGACTCGCAAGGTAAATCCGAAACGCGCGGCGGCATGCACCCAGGATGTCAGCACATTGTTGGCGTCTCCCGACCACGCTACCACTTTGCCCGCAATCGGGCCGCGATGTTCTTCGAACGTCATCACATCGGCCATTACCTGGCAGGGATGGGACAGTTTGGTCAGCCCGTTGATCACCGGAATACTGGCATTGTCCGCCAGTTCCTGGACCATGTCGTGATCCAGCAGGCGGATCATCACCGCATCGGCGTAGCGCGACAGCACCCGCGCCGTATCGGCGATGGTTTCTTCGCGCGCCAGCTGCATTTCCGCGCCGGTCAGCATCAGCGCGGTGCCGCCCAGCTGGCGCATCGCCAGATCGAAGGAAATCCGCGTCCGCGTGGATTGCTTGTCGAAAATCATCACCAGCACGCGGCCGTCCAGCGGCTTGTCGGCATCGGCCTGTCCGCGCGCAAGCCCCTTGCGGCCGGCCTTGCGGCGCACGGCCTCGTCGATCAATTTCCGTAGCGTAGCGGAATCGAACGCGCTCAGATCCAGAAAATGTTTCGGGCCGCGCATGGATGTCATGACAGGAGCATTCATTCGGCAGCTGCTTTCTTTTCAAACTGTGCCGCGGTCGCCTCCAGAATGGCCAGCGCTTCGCGCACATGCGTTTCGTCGATGATAAGGGGCGGAACCAGCCGCACGACATTGTCGCCGGCGCCCACCGTCAGCAGCCCGGCTTTGCACGCCGCCGCCACGAATTCCACATTGGGCACGCGCATTTTCAGGCCCAGCATCAGCCCCTGCCCGCGCACACTTTCGAACACGCCGGGATGGGCCGCGATCAGGCCCATCAATTGCTGCTCGAAATAATTGCCGATGGTGCGCACATGCTCCAGAAATTCCGGGGCAGTCACCTGTTCCATCACCGCATTGCCCACCGCCATGCCCAGCGGATTGCCGCCATAGGTCGAGCCGTGCGTGCCCGCCGTCATGCCCTTGGCTGCCTCCGCCGTGGCCAGGCACGCGCCCAGCGGAAACCCGCCGCCAAGCCCCTTGGCCAGGCACATAATGTCCGGCGTGATGCCGGTCCATTCATAGGCGAATAATTTTCCCGTGCGGCCGATGCCGGTCTGGATTTCATCGAAGATCAGCAGCAGTCCGCGCGCATCGCAGATTTTGCGCAGCTCGCGCAGGAATTCGGGCGGCATGGGGATGACGCCGCCTTCGCCCTGGATGGGCTCGATCATGATCGCGGCCGTCTCATCGGTGATGGCGGCCTCAAGCGCCTTGAGATCGTTGGCCCTGATATTGTCGAAGCCGTCGACCTTGGGCCCGAAGCCTTCAAGGTGCTTGGCCTGCGCGCCCGCCGCGATGCCGGCCAGGGTGCGACCGTGAAAGGCGTTTTCAAACGTGACGATGCGGAACTTCTCCGGATGACCCGACACGAAATGATAGCGCCGCGCCATCTTGAAAGCGCATTCGCAGGCTTCCGCGCCTGAATTGGTGAAGAACACCGTGTCGGCGAAGCTGAATTCCGTCAGCCGGCGCGCCAGTTCTTCCTGCCCTGGCACCCGATATAGATTGGAGGTGTGCCACAGCCTGCTCGCCTGATGAGTCAGCGCCGCTACCAGGTGGGGATTGGCATGCCCCAGGGCATTGACCGCGACGCCGGCACCGAAATCCAGATATCGCGTGCCATCCTCGGCGAAAAGGAAAGGCCCTTCGCCCCGGACGAATGCGATATCCGCCCGGTTATAGGTTGGCAAAATATTCGGAAACACGGCACGGCTCCTGGAAGGCGGTTGTGGATAATTCCACGTTCCGCGGGCGGGCTTTATCGGATTTTCAGCCGTTTCCCGCAAGCGAATGCCACCCATGCGCGACCGAAGACGGCGGTTTTCCTGAAAAAATTCAGCGCCGTAGCACCCATTTTCGGGCGGGAACCCCAGGCCCGCGGCGGCCTGGATCGGAATACCCCATAGCGCCCGAATCGATGTTGTGGACAAGGGTTGGGCCCGTCTCGCCAAGACTTGTGCTGATCTGTGCCAGCGATACGATATGTTGTGGCTTGCGGGGAAAGGAGCCCTTATGAACCAGCTCGTAAACTGGACCGACGACCGCGTCGAACAATTGAAAAATCTCTGGACCGAGGGGCTTTCTGCCAGCCAGATCGCCCGCGCTCTGGGCGGGGTAACCCGCAATGCTGTGATCGGCAAGGTGCACCGTCTTGGCTTGGCGGGACGGGCCAGCCCATCGCGGGCCGAACGTCCGCGCTTGCCCATGGCGCCCAAGGTATCGGTGCGCAGCCATACCCCGGCCCCGCCGGTGGTGGAGGAAGATCCGCTGCAACTGGACGACGGCAAATTCGCCACCGTGCTCACCATCAACGACCGCATGTGCCGCTGGCCCATCGGCGATCCTTCGGGCGACGAATTTCACTTCTGCGGCCGCAATCCCAAGTCCGGTTCGCCTTATTGCGAGGCCCATGCCCGCAAAGCTTACCAGCCGCAGCAGCAGCGCCGCGATAAGGGCCGCATGGCGTCCTAGTTCGCACCGTGTAATGGATAAAAGCGGAGACGCCGATTGCGGCCTCTCCGCTTTTTTTCGTTCTATTCGAGAATTCTCGCAACAAGACCTTTGTGCGGCGCGGGCGGCAGCGCGGCCAGGCATTGCGCATAGGCCTGGCTGCCCGGCAGGTAACCCCGCTTGACGCAAAGCCTGTGCTGGGAGGAACAGTTGCCCAACACGCGAAAAGACCGTTCCGCCGCCACCTGCGTGTTATTGGCGTCGAGGGCGCAAATCTGATCGTCGGTCATTCTGCGCAAAGCCGCCTTGTCATAGCTGACGGTATCGTCGATATCCGCGCCCAGAAGGGCATGCGTTGCAAATCCGCGCTGTGGAATTTCCAGGCGCGCGCATCCGCCGGACGCAAAGACCAGGATGGCGCAAAGGCCGAGCGTCGTGCGCATTGTCGCTACCATCTCAGCGAATACCGCGCATCAATGCCATCCGGCGAAGCGCCGACCGAAAGATTTCCGGGCGCGTGATAGCGCGTGACGATCGCGTAATTCATGCCCAGCGCGATCACGCTGCTGGCGGCAACGTCGTACCAGTGATGATTGCGCGACTCGACGCGCGAATAACCGGCAAATATCGCCAGCGCATAGGACGGGACGCCATATTGCCAGCCATAACGGCCCCACAGATATCCGGCCGCGGCATAACCGCTCGCGGCTGTATCGGAGGGAAAGGATTTGTAATCCGCGCCGTTGGGCCGCCTTTCGCGCACGATGTTTTTCAGCGCATAGACGGTTCCGACCGTCGCGACCCAGGAAAATCCCAGTTCAGCGAGCCCGACCTTGTCACCTTTATAAAGCGAAATGGCGGCGGCGGTGGCCGGCAGCCCAAACGCCACGATCTTGCCGGCCGTCTCGATATTATCGGATGCAGCCGAGGCGCCTTGCGCAAAGGAGAAAACTGCGGCCAGTGTCAATACAATAAGTCTTTTTCGCACCGCGCCTCTCAACTGGAATGAACGAGTTAGACCAGACTGCCATACACACACCCAAAGCAAGTGTATAGTTTTGTAATCTTTGCAGTCGTGCAGTTTTTGACACGCAGGAGCATCTGCATATGACGGCCATCTATGATTTTTCTGTCTTGAGTTTGGACCGGCGGCTAGTGCCGCTGTCCGAATATCGCGGTCAGGTATTGATGCTCGTCAATACCGCGAGCATGTGCGGCTTCACGCCGCAATATGAGGGGCTCGAAGCGCTTTATCGCAAACTCCGACCCCGGGGCTTCGCCATCCTGGGCTTTCCCTGCAACCAGTTCGGCGCGCAGGAGCCGGGCAGCGAAGCGGAAATCGGCGCCTTTTGCGAAAAGAATTACGGCGTCAGCTTTCCGATGTTCGCCAAGATCGAGGTCAACGGACCGAACGCCCACCCGCTCTATAAATTTCTGAAAAAGCAGCGGCGCGGATTATTTTTCACCGAAGCCGTCAAATGGAATTTCACCAAATTCCTGGTCGGCCGTGACGGACAGGTGGCGGCGCGCTACGCCCCGAGCGTAAAACCCGAAGATCTGGAACAGCCGGTCGCAAAGCTGCTGTGACCGCGGCCTCAGACCGGGGGATATCCTGTAAACGATGGTGGCCGGGGCCTATGGCGGCCCAAGATACCGTTCGGAGGAATGCCGGAAACGCGCTATAATCGCGCTGTAATATTGCCTTTTCCGCATTGCCGCCTGCCGGATACCCATTCGAATAACGAAGAAAGGTGTTCCTATGCTCGCACGGTCCCTTCGTCTTTGCTTTCTCGGATTGACCCTTGTCTGCATGCCGGCGCTGGCCCTGGCGCAGTCGGCCGCAACCCCGGGCGCCCAGGCGGCTCCGCGCCAGAAACCCACCGGCGATGCGCGCATTCCGATATGGCGCAAAGACCTGTTCAACGATCCGGGCTCGGCGGTTCTGGGTAATCCGAACGGCGATGTGACCATTGTTGAATTCTTCGATTACAATTGCCCTTTCAGCCGGGCCGTCGAACCGCGCGTGCAGGCGCTTTTGAAATCGGATCCGAACGTCAGGATGATATTGAAGGAATTTCCCATTGAACCTCAGGTGACGTCGCCGATTGCGGCGCGCGCCGCATTGGCCGCAATCAAGCAGGGAAAATATGAACCATTCCATCAGGCCATGATGGTGGTCACGGGACATGCGCTGACGACGGACGAAATTTTCGACATCGCACAAAAGTCCGGCCTGGATGTCGACCGCTTGCGCGCGGACATGGAGTCGCCCGAATTCTACAGCCAGATCATCTCCAATTTTAACTTGGCGCGGGGCCTGCGCATTTTCGAGACGCCGACTTTCATTATCGGCGATCATATCGTGACGGAAGCCTCGAAGGACATCGACTTTCCGAAAATGGTCGCCGCGGAGCGCGCAAAATAGCCCCTGTCGGGAACGGCAGACGAAACTAGCGCCGGTCGTCGCCGGGCGCGGTGAATTTCAGCGTCGGTGACATTTTCGCATTCAATGCCACTGGATCGATAGCCTCGATCTTGGCTGCGCCCGCCTGTCCTGCGGGCCAGTTGCAGACCATCGTCATCACGGCCTGCACGGGGCTACCATCGTTTACGGGCGTAAAGGCCGGTAGTTCGTGCGAGGCATGTATGGTCGGTGCGATAGGGTTCTGCGCGTCGTAATCGGCCTGCTGCGTGACCCGCCAGCTCTTGGCGGCGCAATTGAACTCGGCCGAATAGACATTGACGTACACGCCGCCCGCATTGACGGCGGCGAACTCGGCTGCCGTATTGCCGCTGTCATTGGCATGAACAGTGCCGGCATTCACCAGCAGGGCGGCTTCGCCATCCGTCCGGCTGGCATAGCGAGTGGCGACATAATAATCCGCCGCCGCTGCGGGCAGGATGATTCCACAGGCCGCAATCGCAGCCGCAACAATGCCAACGCGCTTCATGTTCGTTTCCCTTTTGGGGAAACCTAATCGGGTCGCAGGCCAAAAGCCATAAGGCTGCGCCCAGGCGGAAATAGCGCATAATACATCTGTATGTTGACTCCATAATACATACGTATCATGGTGCGGGCAAGAGCTCGCCATCAGGCGGCGGCGGCGAAATTTCACCTCTCGGGAGAAAACATCATGCGCAAGGCCGTCGACGTGCAGGCACACGATTCCACCGATGATGACCAACTCAACACCACCATCAACACAACGCCGTTGGTCGATGTGATGCTGGTGCTTCTCATCATCTTTCTTGTCACTATTCCGGTGCTGGTGCCCATGCACAAAGTGGATCTGCCAAATGTGCGCAACATCGCGAGCCAGACCAAGCCGGAAAATATCACCATTGTCGTCGCGGCCGACGGTACGATCTATTACCAAAACGCGATGACCGATCTTTCCCAGGTCCGCGTCAAACTTGCGCAAAGCCTGCGTGCGGCGGTTGCAAGCGGCGCCCCGATCCCGGAAGTTCAAATTCGCGGCGACAAGGCCACCCGCTTTCAGGAAATCGGCCGTGTCATTCTGGCCTGTCAGCAGGCCGGCGTTCCAAAAGTTGGTTTCATCACCATGCCGATGAACAAATTGGCGCCATAGCCCGATCCGCTGGAACTATCTATGGCAAGTAGCCTTCTCATCGGCGACAGCGCAATCGCCGGCATTTCCGGTCTTTTCCGCCTCCCCGCCAGCCGCGCCGGTACTTTCGCGACTATTTTTCATAAGTTCGTCCGGTTCCGGTGGCTAATCCGCCGACCAAGCCTGCGCTACAGTAACATTTCTCGCGGTCGTGATCGCGATTGTCTTTATATTTCTGTGTTCTTACGGCACTCTAACACCCTGCCCGCAGATTTTCCGTGCTGGAGTTTCTGTGCCTCTCGCATAACAATTCGGACCGCATGAAAGGGTGACCAGATGGCATTCACGCTTCGCGTAAACGGGACAAGCAAAACTGTCGATGTCGCCGACGACACTCCGCTGCTCTGGGTGCTGCGCGATCATCTCAATCTGGTCGGCACCAAATATGGCTGCGGCATCGGCGCCTGCGGTGCCTGCACCGTGCAGATTGATGGACGCGCCGTGCGCTCCTGTCAGACACCGGTGTCGCGCGCGACCGGAAGCATTACCACCATCGAAGGACTTGCCCAGGGCGACACGCTGCATCGCCTGCAGCAGGCCTGGATCGACCTGGATGTCGCCCAGTGCGGCTATTGCCAGAGCGGGCAGCTTTTAAGCGCCGCCGCGCTCCTGGCGCAGAATCCCAGACCTACAGACGCCCAGATCGATACGGCCATGAACGGAAATATCTGTCGTTGCGCCACCTATAACCGCATCCGCGCCGCAATTCATCAGGCTGCCGGAACGCAGAGCGCCTCGAAAGGAGCCTCCAATGCTGGCTGAAAAAATCGCACAATCCGATGCCGCCATGCAGGCGCTGATTGCTGACGTGGAATCGCTGCCTGTTCCCGCCTCGGCCCTGGGCCGTCGCACATTCCTCAAATTGGTGGGTGCCGCCGGCGGTGGCCTCGTGCTGGCCTTCTACGTCAGCCCGCGCGCGGCAAATGCCGCCGAGGGTGACACCATCGTGATGAATGCCTTCGTGCGCGTTGCGCCCGACAACACCATCACAATCTTTTCCAAGGGACCGGAGATTGGCCAGGGTATCAAAACGGCATTTGGCCTGATCATTGCCGAAGAACTCGACGCCGACTGGAAGCACGTTACCGTCGAACAGGCGCCCATCAACGCCGCGGTCTATGGCAATCAGGGTGCCGGCGGTTCGACCTCCATTCCGCGCGGTTGGGATCAGTTGCGCCAGGCCGGCGCTGCCGCCCGCGCCATGTTGATAGCGGCGGCGGCCAAACAATGGAACGTACCGGCGGCGCAATGCACCGCCGCCAACAGTATCGTCACTCATGCCGCGACCGGGCGCACATTATCCTATGGTGCCGTGGCAACGGCGGCGGCCAGTCAGCCGGTGCCCAATGTCGACACCCTGCCGCTTAAAAAGCGTGCGGACTACAAGCTGTTGGGCAACCGCTTTACCGGCGTCGATAATCTGAAGCTTGTTACCGGCCAGCCGCTGTTCGGCATCGATGTCCAGATGCCGGGCATGCTGTATGCCAATTTCAGCAAATGCCCCGCTGTCGGCGGCAAAGTCAGAAACGCCAATCTGGACGAGATCAAGGCGCTCCCCGGAATCGTTGACGCCTTCGTACTCGAAGGCACCGGCGATCCGGCCGAGGTGATGCCGGGTGTTGCGATCATCGCAAAATCCACCTGGGAGGCATTCAAGGCCAAGGCCGCGCTGAAGGTGGATTGGGACGAAAGCCAGGCATCCAGGGATTCGCTCACCCAGTTGGCGGCCCGGGCAAAACAGCTCGCCACCCAGCCCTTGCCTTCGCCGGAAAATGTCGGCGATGTCGATGCCGCCTTTGCTTCCGCCGCAAAGGTCATCGAAGCCTCCTACGATTATGCCATGGTTTCGCATCAGCAGTTGGAGCCGCAAAATACCACGGCCTGGTGGCATGACGGTGTCATGGAAATCTGGTCGCCAACCCAGCAGGCCGGTCGCGGCCAGCAGCTGGTCACCGGCATGCTTAAATTGCCCGAAGACAAGGTGGTCATAAATCAGACCCGCGCCGGCGGCGGCTTCGGACGCAGGTTGAGCAACGATTATATGTGCGAGGCAGCCGCCATCGCCATGAAGGTAAAGGCGCCGGTCAAGTTGCAATGGAAGCGCGAAGACGATTTCGCCTATGACTTTTTCCGTGTCGGCGGCTTTCACAATCTCAAGGGCGCCATCGACAAGGCCGGCAAGCTTTCAGCGCTGCAAAATCATCTTGTCAGCTTTTCCGCCGACGGCGCGCGCCCGGTGTCGGGCGGCGCCCGCAGCAACAACAGCTTTCCCACCGATATGGCCCCGAACACGCGCTATGCCACCAGCCTGATGCCGCTGATGACGCCCTGCGGTGCCTGGCGCGGTCCCACCGATAATGTTCAGATGTTTGTGGCGCAAAGCTTCCTGCACGAACTGTCCGCGGCGGCGGGCCGCGATCATGTCGAGTTTCTGCTCGAATGGCTGGCCCGGCCGCGATCCGCGCCTGCAGGCCGGGGCGGTCCGCCCGATCCCAGCCGCACCTTTAATGCCGACCGCGCCATCGGCGTCCTCAAGCTGGCGGCGGAAAAAGCAGGCTGGGGCAAAACACTTCCGGCCGGCAGCGGTCTGGGCATGGCGTTCAGCTTTGCCTATGGCGGCCATGTCGCGCAGGCCGTTGAACTCAGCGTAGCGGCCAACAAGCGCATTACCGTGCACAAGATCACGGCAGCCGTCGATATCGGCCCGGTCATCAATATGAGCGGCGCGGAAAATCAGGTTCAGGGCGGATCGCTTGATGCCTTGTCCACGGCCATGGGGCTGGAAATCGGCGTTGAAAACGGCCGCACACAGCAGGCCAATTTCGACAAATACCCCATTATGCGCATACGCAGTGCGCCGCCGGTCGAAGCGCATTTTATTCAGTCGGATTTTAGTCCGTCGGGATTGGGCGAACCCAGCGTGCCGGGACTGGCAGCGGCACTCGGTAATGCGCTCTTCGCGGCTACGGGCGAGCGCGTGCGCACCATGCCGTTCAGTCGGGCGGGTTATTCGATCTAGAGTCTGGCCCATTAATCGTGCAGGAAGCGTGACGCTTTCGGCGTCCACGAACTGACATTGCCAGTCACGCGCCATTTCGCTGTAAGTGCAGTTCGTCCTTGCCACAGATTGACTAAATCAAGTGCCTGAAAGTCTGACTATCCGGCTCGCGGAAACGACGGAGCAAAAGGCTCTCGAAGCCCTGCAATGGCGGGCCTCGCTTAACAATCCCGGCGACCGCGCTGCGCTACTCGCTAACCCGGATGCCGTTGAGCTTCCACTCGACCAGATCGTCGCGGGCGGCGTGTTTATGGCTGATCGGAACGGCGTTATCGCGGGCTTTGCTGCCGTGGCGATGCGACCGGACGGCGTTGCCGATTACGTCGGCTGGGCGCTTTTCACCTTTGGGGCCTTTAGGCATGGGAATCGGGCCTTCGAGTAAGCGTTAGGCCCACATAAATGGCTAGGACAACCATGGCGGGAAAGGCATTGCCCAGCGGGCGTCCCCAAGCCCATACCGAAAAGCCGTATATGGCGGCTATGACGGCAAGAACTACAATTGTCCTAAAACTAGCAAGTCGCGCCATGGAGACACCCTACCGCGAGATCAGAAACCCAGCAATACCTCGAATTTTCAAACTGTAACAGTGCCCCCGTTTTGGTGTTGGATTGACGATGCGGAAAGAACTCTAAGCGCTTGCTTCAATTGTATTTGGCGCAAATCACGAGGCCGCATCAACGTCCACGGTATCGTCCAGGCTATATCCTGCTGAACGCACCGTGCGGATGGGATCGCTCGAACCCGGCACCGTCAGCGCCTTGCGCAGGCGGCCGACATGCACGTCCACCGTACGCGTCTCCACATACACATCCGAGCCCCAGACTGCGTCCAGCAATTGCTCGCGGCTGAATACCCGGCCGGGATGCTGAATCAGATGGTCCAGTAGCTTGTATTCTGTGGGACCGAGATGCACCTCCTGGCCCCGGCGCCGCACACGGTGGGCGCCGCGATCCATTTCGATGTCACCGATCTTGACCACGTCCTCGGCCAGGCTGGGCCGGATGCGCCGCATCACGGCGCGCAGCCGCGCCAATAATTCCGTCATCGAAAAGGGCTTGGTCAGGTAATCGTCGGCGCCGGTATCGAGACCGCGAATCCGGTCGGATTCCTCGCCGCGCGCCGTCAGCATGATAATGGGCACGTTGCGCGTTTCCTGCTTGCTGCGCAGGCGGCGGCAGACTTCGATGCCGGAAAGTTGCGGCAGCATCCAGTCCAGCAGCACAAGGTCCGGCCGTTCTTCTTCAGCAACCAGCATGGCTTCCTCGCCGTCCTTGGCTTCCACCACGCGATAGCCTTCACGTTCAAGATTGTAGCGCAGCAGGGTCAGCAGCGCGCTTTCGTCCTCGGCAACGAGAATTGTCGGCTTCACGTTTATGCCCGTCCTTCAAAGGGTACAGAAGTTTCGCTGGTGTGATCTGCCTTGGGCCGCTCGGTATTCAGATGGCCACCCGACACCATGTGATAAACCACCTCGGCGATGTTGGTGGCGTGGTCGCCGCTTCGTTCGAAATTCTTGGCGATGAACAGCAGGTGCGTGCACAGCCCGATGGTGCGCGGGTCTTCCATCATATAGGTGAGCAATTCGCGAAACAGCGAATTGTACATTTCGTCGATTTCGCCGTCCTGCTTCCACACGGCCTCGGCGGCGGCGGGGTCGCGATTAGAATAGGAGTCCAGCACACGCTTCAACTGGGCCAGCGCCTGCTTGCCCATGCGGGCGAGGGATTTCGTCAGGCGGATGGGCGGTTCGCGGTTCAGAACAATGGCGCGCTTGGCGATGTTCTTGGCAAGGTCGCCAATGCGTTCCAGCTCGCTGGCAATTTTGAGCGCCGCAAGCGTCTCGCGCAGGTCCACCGCCATGGGCTGGCGCAACGCCAGCAATTTCAAGGCACGGTCCTCAACTTCGATCTGTAACGCATCGATCCGTTTGTCGCCGCCGATTGCACTTTCCGCCCGCGCGGTATCGCGTTGGGCAATAGCCTCAATGGCGTCGGCGAGCTGGGCTTCCGCCATGCCGCCCATGGCGGCAATGGACGATGCCAGCGCATCCAGCTTTTCGGTGAAGGCCTTGACGGTGTGTTCGCTCATGCTGTTGACCTGATCCTGTCGCCCAATGTGCTTAGACGCCGATGCCCATGGTTATGTGACGATATTATAACACTTATGTGACACTGACAGGAGTAGGCGCTATTGGCAGGAAAATCGTGAAAATACTGCCCTCTCCGGCCTGGCTTTCGATCTGCAGCCGACCTTTATGGCGGCTGACGATATGCTTGACGATGGCGAGCCCCAGGCCGGTGCCGCCTCTTTCGCGGCTGCGTTTCACATCGACCCGGTAGAATCGCTCGGTCAACCGCGGAATGGAGGGCCCGGGAATACCCTCGCCGTCGTCGCGTACGCTGGCCCGTACCATTGCGCCATGCGCCGGCTCGAAGGGTGCATTTTCCACCTCGATCCAGACATGACCGCCCGGCTTTCCGTATTTGATGGCGTTATGGATTAAATTCTGGAACAGCTGCATGAGTTCGTCGCGCTGGCCGGTAACCGGCGACAGATTATCGGCCGCCTTGACCGTCATGGTGATATGTTCCGCTTCGGCCAGTGGCATTAGTGCGGCGGCGGCTTCGCGCACCACATTGTCCAGTGCGGTTTCGCCCGAAGGCGGAACATGCTCGTTCAGTTCGATACGCGTCAGCGACAGCAGATCGTCGATCAGCCGGCGCATGCGCGCGGCTTCCACGCTCATAATATTCAGGAATTTCTCGCGCGCCTGCTCGTCGTTTTTGGCGTGACCTTTCAACGTATCGATAAATCCCGACACGGCTGCCAGCGGCGTGCGCAGTTCATGGCTGGCGTTGGCGACGAAGTCGGCGCGCATGCGTTCGCTGCGCTTCACCGTCGTCAGATCGTGCAGCAACAGGAGGGTGACAAGAGGCACGCGCGAAATGCGCGCTGCATGCACCTGATAATGCCGTTCGACCGGAACGGGCAGCGTGAATTCCGTTACCGCCGGTTCGCCAGCGTTGGCGCGCGCAATGGCATCCAGCACAGTGGGCGTGCGAAACATTGCGGAAACATGCTTTCCCAATGGCTCGGGGCCTACAATGGCGCGCATTGGCGCATTGGCGAACAACACGCGGCTGGAGACATCCAATATCATCAGCGGATCGGGAAGCCGCTCGAATCCTTCGCGCGCCAGCGGCGACAGCAGCAGGGACAATGGATCGTCGGCACCGTCCTGCCCGTCCTTGCTGATTGCCGCGCCGGGATTTGCCGCCGACAATCCCGCTACGCCCGCCAGCATCACCGCTATAATGAAAGCCCACCACAGAGCGGTCGTGCCCCATGCAATGCTCAGCAGCGCGGCCAGGAGAAACGCGGCGCTGGCGCTCCAGAGAACAATTTTGAATTGTCCGGGATTAATCATCATGGCGCACGCGGCGATTGCGTTTGGTGGCGGCGTGAACTTTCTTGGCCTGCAGGCGCCGTTCCTTGCTCGCCCGCGTCGGCTTGGTGGCCCGGCGCTTTTTCGGCACGATGCAGGCCTCTTGAATCAATTCCGCCAAACGCTGCCGCGCCTCGCGGCGATTGTCGTCCTGGGTCCGGTGATTTTGTGCGGTGATGATCAGTACGCCGTTCTTGGTCAATCTGCTTCCTGCCAGCAATTTCAGTCGAGCCTTTACATCCCATGGAATCGATGTCGATTTGGCGACATCGAAACGCAATTGTACCGCACTCGACACCTTGTTGACATTCTGCCCGCCGGGACCGGAAGCGCGGATAAAATCTTCTTCCAATTCCGAGTCCGGTATCGATATGCGTTGGCTGATATTCAGATTCATCATGGCGAATATATTGACGATACCCGCCCCTGCACATAGGGTTCCTTCACGCGCAAGGTTTAGGGAACGCGGTTCAAAACCGCGGCTGCCCCCGCAACTGTAACCGGCGAGCGATATATCCAAATGCCACTGGGGCCGAAAAACCCTGGGAAGGCGGATGTAAAGCGGTGAACCGGGAGCCAGGAGACCTGCTTTGGGCGGTCGTCCTGTTTTTGGCCGGGGTGCGCCAGGAACTGCGGGGGAAACCGTCGCGACGACAATTGGAGTCGTCGGGCGGGTTATTTGAAGATCTATCAAACAATCAAACGAACTCGAGCGCCGGCTCCTGGACCCCAACCAGGAGAATGTCATGCGTAGTTTCCTTGTTATTGCCGGTGTTTTGCTGCCCGCAGCGGCGCTGGCGCAGAACGAAGCCATTATCGTAACGGCCACCCGCACGCCGCAGCCGGCGGCCAAAACGGGCGCCTCGGTTTCGGTGATCACGGGCCAGGACCTGCAATTCAAGCAGATCGAGGTGCTGTCGGACGCGCTGGGCCAGGAGCCCGGCCTGACGGCAGTGCGCACCGGCGGCGTCGGCCAGCCCACCTCCATCGGGGTGCGCGGCGCGCCGGGCGGCCAGACCCTGGTGCTGATCGACGGCATCCGGCTGGGCGACCCCAGCGCCACGGACGGCGGGGCGATCATCGCCGACCTGATGGCCAACAATATCGACCGCATCGAAGTGCTGCGCGGCCCGCAATCGACCCTGTACGGCAGCAGCGCCATGGGCGGGGTGGTGAATATTCTGTCGCGCGCGGGCGGACCCACACCCTTTTCGCTGAGCGCGGAGGCGCAGGGCGGATCGTTCGGCACATACCGGCTGAATGCCGCCGCGCGCGGCACAGTCGATCTTGTCGATTACGGCGCAGCGTTGAATTTCTCGGGCAGCAATGCGGTCTCGGCCGCCGATCCGCGCAGCCGGCAATAGCGAGGCCGACGGCTATCACAATTTCGGCGCCACCGGGAATGCGCGTATCCACCTGTCGGATAGCTTAAGCGTCGATTTGCGCGGCTATTACGTGCGATCGCGCAGCAGCTTTGACGGCTTCCCGCCGCCAAGCTTCAGCTTTGCCGACACCCACGACCATGGCAGCAACGCTTTGCTGGCGGGGTATGCCGGCGCGAACCTGGACCTGTTCGACGGGAGATTCCTGAACCGCGTCGCACTTGTCGGCTCGGACAGCGACAGGCGCAGCTTCGACCCAACCTCGACCCCGCAGGAAACTTTTTTCGGCAAAGGCGGCCTGACGCGCTTTGAATATCAGGGCATTTTCGAGATCGACTCCGACAATGAACTGAGCTTCGGCGCGGAATCGCAACTGACCACAGTGGCGACGCATGGCATTTTCGACGCCACGCCCCTGACGCAGGGGCGCAACATCGACAACAGCGTCTATGCGCAATTGCAATCGACCTGGTTCGATGCGCTGACGCTGACCGGCGGCGCGCGCACCGACGACGACAGCCAGTTCGGCAGTCACACATCGCTGAAAATTGCGGGCGCCTACAGGATCGCCGAATGGGGCACGGTGCTGCGGGCCAATTATGGTGACGGCTTCAAGGCGCCGTCGCTGTATCAACTCTATTCGGACTATTCCAATCCGGTAACTGCGCTTAAGCCGGAAACGGCGCAGGGCTGGGAAACGGGGCTGGATCAGAACCTGCTGGGCGGACGGGTGCGCGCCTCACTGACCTATTTCGAACGCCGCAGCAAGAATCTGATCGATTTCGGGTTCTGCTTCGACGTGCCACCTGCACGGCGCGGCCCTTCGGCTTCTACATCAATGTCAACCGCACCAGCGCCAGCGGCATCGAAGCTCAACTCGAAGTCCATGTCACCGACACGCTGACGACGCGGGTGAATTACACCAACCTGACGGCCAAGGATCTTTCGACCGGCGCACAACTGCCGCGCCGTCCGCATGTGCAGGCCAATTGGGACATTTCCTGGCGGGCGATGCCGGACTGGTCGCTGGGCGCGAGCCTGACTTATATGGGGCCGCGCAGCAGCGATACTTTCAGCACCCAGCGTCTGGGCGCGGCCACCCAAGTCAACCTATTCAGCAGCTATACGCTGGACGAGAATTGGGAGCTGTTCGGTCGGATCGAAAATCTGTTCAACGAACGCACCCAGCCGGTGCTGAATTATGGGCGCGCGGGCCTCGGCGCGTTTGGCGGCGTTCGCTTCAAGACCTGATGTAAACGGCCCGGCCCGGTGGATGTGATCCAATCACCGGGCTGTTTTACGCCCCGCCCTGTAGCGGTAATTCCTGAAAGTCAAAGTTGAGAACTTTGCCGCCTGCGGTCAGGGGCGGAATATACCATTCGACGCGGCCATTCCTGAAATTCACGGCATAGATATCCATACCGTCGGTGCTGACGCCCCTGAACGCAATCGATTGCAGCGCGCCCCTATCCTGCGCGGCAGTGCTATGCGCGGCGTGCCGGAACGACCACGGATCTGGCTAATCCCGCTATTCGTCGGGGGCAGGCACCAGCTGCTGATAGAAATTATCTTAAAAGACGTCCGTAAGAGCGATCCGAATTTGATTCCGTTCGTAGCTGAAAAGCGGAATATTGCTTCTCTGGCTGGTGAATACGTAAGACAGCCGTGGCGTAAAACCTCCGTAATCGATGCGGGGGTTCAGCAACGAAACTTCCAGTATGAGCGTGTCGTCCGTTCGCCTGGTGCCAAAGGCCGCCAGGGCGGCATCATATCGCGTAACATAGTAACTGGGATTGACCCCGGCGATGAAGCCCGCCGGCAAGTCCCGCTGATAGCCAAGCCCGAACCAGATGTTCGAATAGGCATAGGATGCGCCGCGCGCCTCCTGCCGGTTAAAGCCGACCCGGGCCTGCGCCAGACTGGAGGGCGACAGCGCGTAATAGCCCTGAAGCGCGATGGAATAGAGCGCGCCGCTCTGGTCCGGAGATGCGTCATTCGTCAGCGACTGCCCGCCCGCGGAAAATTGCAGCAGCAGGTCCGAGGTGATGCCATGATCGACAATAGCCTTTCCGCCCACCCCGGCCACGAATGGCTCATTGCCATACCAACGCCGGAAAGCGGTGCCCAGCAGGCTCATATCCCAGTTGTCAAAAAGGAATTGAGGTCCCGCGTATCCGGCCAGCGTCATGTCGTCGAAATCGCCGCCGCCATATTCCGTCCGGCTTGTGGAGGAACCCATTCGCAGCTTGGTGTTTTCCGCCAGCAGCGGAGACCATTCCGCTGAGACTTCGCCCATCACGCCAATGCCGCTCTGGCTGCGCGCTTTCTGGTCCAGAAGGAAGGGCAGGCCGAAAATATCGACCTGCTCCGCCGAGGTTGCGGCATTACGATTGGTGTCCGGCGCAAAACCGAATGAAAAGGCGATCGACCATTCCCGCAGACGATTGATGGCGGCAAGGTAGATGTCGATGTTGTGCTTGACTGCCTGCGGCACATCCCCGGCGCGGGCAAAGCGAAATTGCCGCTCGGCGTTATTGTAATCGGCGTTCAGGAAAAATGCCCGCGCCAATTCCAGACGAACGCGCTCAGCGCTGGGTTCGCGGGCCAGTATGGCGCGAAATACGCGAATGGCCTTGTCATAGTCCTGTTGCGAAACGGCCGCCATCCCGCGCAGAAACTGTGCTTCCGTGTCCTGCGGATCGTCCGCCAGCACCGCGTCAAGGATTTGAATGGCTTCATCCGGATGACCGTTTTCGACGAGGAACCGCGCGGCATCGACGGCGGAGACGGCAACTGGCTCTGCGGGGCCGGGCTGCGCCTGAGCGCAGGCAAGCGCAGCAAGCAGGAAAAATCCAGCAATGGCGAAACGAAACATCGGCGCTAGTTTTTCTTGGCCCCGAATGCGCCAACTATCGCGCCCGTCCCGTTGGCGTTATACAGGGTCCAGGCACCTGCCGCTTCCTCGGCCGCCGGTCCATAAAAGGCCCCGTCAAAAGAGCCGCTGGCCGCGGGCGCGGATGTCGCACCGTCGAATGTGGCGCCGGAGATCGTTCCGCTGAGCGAAACGTCGCTCTGAGGGGAGCCTGCAACGTCTACCATATTGCTCAGCGTGCCGGTCAGTTTTCCGCTGGAAAAATCCGCTGACAAAGAGACGTCCCCTGAGAGCCCATATGGCGCAATATAGCCCCATTTGCTGCGAATGAAGTGCCAGCCCGTGACCCCACCGGCTTGCGAATAAATTGCCGTGCCGGAAACAGGCATGCCGCCGGTGGGCGTCTGATAGCCGCCCACAGCAACGCCCAGGTTGTTATTGACCACCGACCCGTCGTTCGGCACTCCCGCCGGCACATAGCCCCATTCCCCCCAAAGGGCATAGGTCATTCTATCGAAGTCGACGAAGACGCGGTCGCCGGACGCGCCTTCGAAGATTTCATTAGGATGGAACGATCCCGAGAAGTCTTTGCCCGAGAGGTCTATTCCCATGGCGGGAACCTGAAGCCGCAGGGTAGGCGCTGCAGAGTTGTCCAACACGGTCAGCGTCGCGCCTGACGTGGCCACCGGCGTGGCAATGGGCTTGCTGTCCGGCAGCCAGCCCTCGATGTGCATGACGGTGATCGTCAGCGGAAAGGCCGTCCCCGCTAAGGGCGGCGTCGAAAAATTCGGTGTGGTACCGGTTGCCAGAAGCGGAGCGGCCCCGCCATTGCCTGGTGCAAGCGGCGCCTGAATCTCGTAATCCAAAAAAACAGGTGCCGCAGGAGGTGGGGATGGAGGGGGTGATACACCGCCCGTTATGCCACTACCTATTCCACCACCGCCCGCTCCACCGCCGCACCCAGCCAGGAACGCACAGCAGGAAAGAGCGGCAAGCCGCAGTTTGATAGCCGAAACCATTGCGATTTCCCCAGTGTGAGCTTCATTGCCAGCCCAGCTCGCTTCGGCCCCCGCCGAGTTTGCATCTATGATTTAAGGGTAGTGAACGCGATGCAGGATTTAACCCTGAAAATCACCTCCGCTGTAACTTTACATCGTTACGCTCAAAATCATCGCGCACGGAAAATAATTTGCGGGATGCATTATACTTAATTGCCTTGGAACCTACCGGACGATCGGCGGCTTCTACCGCGCCGTCCGCATGTGCAGGCCAATTGGGACATTTCCTGGCGGGCGATGCCGGACTGGTCGCTGGGCGCGAGCCTGACTTACATGGGGCCGCGCAGCAGCGATACTTTCAGCACCCAGCGTCTGGGCGCGGCCACCAACGTCAACCTGTTCAGCAGCTATACGCTGGACGAGAATTGGGAGCTGTTCGGTCGGATCGAAAATCTGTTCAACGAACGCACCCAGCCGGTGCTGAATTATGGGCGCGCGGGCCTCGGCGCGTTTGGCGGCGTTCGCTTCAAGACCTGATGAAAAAGGCCCGGCCCGGTGGATGCGATCCATTCATCGGGCGGCTCCCGATATGTGCGGGGTCGGATGACAGGATTGCCATCTGTGTAGTGCAACATTCGCCGGCATGGCTCAGGTGAAACTCTGTATAGTGCCCCCTTTAAATCCAGGGCGGTTCGCGCCGGAAAGACATGCCGTGCACCATCCAAAATTCCTGATCCAACGTCTGGAGACCAAAGCATTGTTGCTGTGGTTCGCGGTCGCCGGCACGCTATGGGCCTTTCTGGCGCTGGCCGACGAAATCGGCGAGGGCGAAACCGGCAGCCTCGATCAACGGCTCATCCTGTTGTTGCGCGTTCCCGGGCACCCCGACACACCGCTTGGCCCGGCCTGGTTCACAGACGCGATGCGCGATGTCACCGCGCTGGGCGGATTTGTATTTCTGGTGTTGTTGACGCTGGTGTTCGTGCTGGGGCTGATATTTCACGGCAAGCGGCGCGAGGCCATGATCCTGGCGGTGACAGCGCTGTGCGCGCAAGCGTCAATCGAAATTCTGAAAATCCTGTATGACCGTCCGCGCCCGGCCTTTATGGACATCCACGCCTATACCGCCAGCTTTCCCTCCGGCCACACCACGGAATCGACGGCCATCTTTCTGACGGCGGCAACGGTCATCGCCGCGCTGGAAACGCGCACCGATACCAAAATTCTGGCCTATGCGGTGGCGGTATTTGCGATGCTGGGCGTGGGCTTCAGCCGGGTCTATCTCGGCATGCATTGGCCCAGCGATGTGCTGGGCGGATGGATGCTGGGCACGGCCTGGGCGCTGGTGGCATGGATCGCGTTGCGGCGAGGCCAAAAGACGGCGCCCTAGCAATTCAGCGCGCGGCCGGCGGCTCAAGATCGGTTTTGATCCCGGCAAGCTGGCGATATAGCGCGACCGCACGATTGACGTAGGATTTGTCGTGACCTGCGGCCAGAATGCTGGTGCCCTCACCGGTGCGGCTGAGAATGTAGACGCCGAAAATGCCGGGCGACAAACGCTGAATGAAAATAGTCGATTGCAGCGCGCCGGGTTTGAACAGCGTGAAAAAAAACTGCTTTACCGGCGTGATATTTTCGCTGGAAATAACGGCGCGCTCCGGCGTGCTTTCCAGCACATCGAGGCGAGAGGTTACCGCGCCGGTACGGCTGTCATCCGCCCAGTAATAGAGTATCGCGCCCGTGCTGACATCGGCGGCGGAAAAATCCGGGCGGCGCAGTGTTGCGTCCGGTCCGGACAAGGCCGAGGCCGCATAGGCCAGGGGCCGCCATTCCTTTTCGGTGGTCGACCAATATTGCATGGTGGGCATGGCTGAAATTGCCATCAGGCGCGTGAGCAGCCGGTCGATGGTGCCATCAAAACGAAAGCTCCCGGCCAGCGCTACGACCAGCTTTGACGCCGATGATGCGGGCCATCCGGTACAAACCGACGGTCGCCATTTGCTCTGATCGAGCTCGCGTCCCTGCCAGACGGAAATGACCGGTGCGGCGCCGGGAGCAGGATAGCCCGGCACGGATACCGCAGTACAAGGTGGTTGCGGCGTCGACGCCTGAGCGGTGCCGACCAATACAACCAGAACGCAGATAAGGGCCGCGCCTATGGCCTTCATAGCCAGGACTCCCATAGGCGGGCATAGAGTTCGACAGCCCTGTCCCATAAGGGCCGGGACCTCCAGTCTTGAAGACTTATTGTTTTGGACAGATGTTCGTCTTCGCGGAATATGGTCTCCAGATCCTGGGCGTTGTCGCTGCCCAGGACAACGACATCGACCTCATCATTGAAAATGACGCTGCGATGATCGAAATTCGACGACCCGATGACAGACCAGACGCCGTCGATGACAACAGTCTTGGAGTGCAGCACCACATCCTGGATTTCAAATATTTTCACGCCGGCCTCCAGCAGTTCGGTGTAGCGCACATGGCCCATGGCAATTGCCATGGAGGAGTCGCTTTTGCTCGGCAGCATCAGACGCACGTCCACGCCACGCCTGGACGCGGCGATAAGATCATCCATCTCCTGCGCCGTCGGCACGAAATAGGCGGCGCTGACCATGATGCTTTTTTCGGCGACGCGGATCGCCGACAACAGTGTGATGTAGTATTGCGGAATGGCATCGTCTGGCGTGCTGCCCAGCACATGCACCACGGCACCGCCATCGGGCGGCACGACAGGAAACATGCCGGTTTCATCCAGCGGCGGGCCCTTCTGATCCGTCCAATGTTCAATGAAGAGCTTCTGCAGCTCGGCCACGGCGGGGCCGTCGATCTGCAGATCGGTGTCGCGCCAGGGATCGCCCAGCGCATCGTCCGGCGCGCCCGATTTGGCCAGGCTATTGCGTTGATACGCAACACTGAGATTGACGCCGCCGACGACGGCGGTGCTGCCGTCAATGATCAGTATCTTGCGATGGTCACGGTCGTTGGGCGAATAGCCAGCCCTGGCCTCCAGGGGATTGACCGGATTGTACGAGACAATATTGACTCCGGCCTGTTTCAGACGATCCAGAAAGCTGGTGGGCGTGGCGCCGGAGCCGAAGCTGTCATAGATGATGTTGACGGCGATGCCGGCCTGGCGTTCGGCAATCAGGAGATCGCCGAGCCACAGGCCATCCTGTTCGATATCCTCGAAAATATAATATTCGAGATTAATGTGGTGCTTGGCGCTTTTGATCGCAGCGAACATGGCAGCGAATGAGGCCGGCCCGTCGCGCAAGACCCTGGTGCGATTGCCGGCAATCAAAGGACTCTCGGCAATTTGCTGTTCGACCGCAAAGTGACGCTGAAGCAGGCGGTCTTCGCCCGGCTCGGTGGCGATGCGGTCAAGCAAGGCAGTGATTTGCCGGGAATTGAGCGGGCCGCGCGTGCCAATGATCTGCGGCTTCACCGCACCGGGTGCCGACGCCGACTGCCGATCAATATGCGGAACCGACGCACACCCGGCGACTGCACCAATGCACAGTGCCGCGAGCGCCAGCGACGAACGCCTTCGCGCCCGAAGCGATGGCCATGTTATCGCGGGCATCCGATTTATCTTTTCCAGTATCGATGGCGCACCGGATAATCGTCAGGCCTCCGGTACGAAAAATGCCCACCTGGGGCCAGCTTTGGTCGGGTGCATCACACCACGGGTGGGCTTTCGAAGATGATATCTTATTTGTGCTCGTTGGCTTCTTCGGTCACTGCTCCGCCTGCGCTGGAGACATCCTTGCCGGCTCCGGCAACGGTGTTGCAGGCCGTCAACATTGTTGATGCACCGGTGAAGACAATGAGGCTAAGCAATGCAATTGCAAATTCCTTGCGCATGACAATTCCTTTTAATGAATAAGGCTGGGTTCCAGCCCTTAGATGAAACTCGGAACTGTCAAGAAGGTTCCATTTCGACCAGGAGTTCCCGCAACGCCGACTGCATGTGGCGCACGAACTCATGCAACGCACCGACTTTTGGACGCGCCAGATTTGGTGCGTTTACCGGGATTTGCTTCGCAAGCCGAGGCCGCGGTGCTGCCTCGCGATTTAATGCGCTACTCTTGCTGAGCAGGCGAGGCCAGCTGTTCGTAGAAGGAATCGAGGCGCCCTTGCGAGCCGGTGAACATGTCCTGCGGCCGCCGGCGGTAGCTCATGATCTTGCGATAGAGCGGATCGGAGATTTCGGAATTGAAGCCCCAGCCCGCCAGATACATCAGGCGCAGATTGCGGTCGCGGTTGATTTGCGCGCCCGCCAGCCAGTCGCGCAAATCTGCGTTCTGTCCGGCATAGGTTGCGTAGAGCTCCGTTGCCGAATTAAACCCGATTTCGCGCAGGGATTGCGCCACGCGCGCAAAATCGGGCCGCTGCAGCTTGGCCTCCGCCGCGTCAAGATCAACCTTGAGCGGCTCCGCCTGTCCCATCAGCACCAGATCGTAACCGGTGCCGTTGATGGTGTTGGCCCACACCGTGCCGTTGGGAAATGCCTGAAAGAAGGTGGCCAATTCGCTGCGGATGGTATCGTCGGATGTTTCGTAGAGCGGCACATACAGCGTGAAATAGCCGCCGGGATTGAGGTGCTTCTTGGCCATCTCGAAATAGTCCAGCGTATAGATGGAGGCGGTGCCCTTGACCCAGACGTCGAGCGGGTCCGAGGCGATGATGTCGAATTTCTCCTGCGTGGTCAGCATGAAGTGCCGCGCATCGTCATAGACGATGGTGGTGCGCGGATCGTTTTTCACATTGTTGTCGTAGGGCGCGAAATATTTTGTGGAGATCGGCGGCACCGCCGGTTCGATTTCGCAAATCGTGATGCTGGTCACGCTGGGGTAATTGGTGAAGCTGCCCGCCGAGACGCCGGCGCCGAAGCCGAGGCCCAGAATCTTCACCGGATTGGGATGCAGGATGGCGGGCAGATGCCCGACCATGCGCTGCAAACGCATGTCGAACGGCTCGGTGGTGGCTTCGACATGGCCGCCGACGCTGATTTGCAAATTGCCGTCATTGTTAAAGCGGCTGATAACGACGCCGGAATTGCGGCCCTCGACCTGATCCAGCACCGTGATTTCATTGAGATATAACGGCATGAAACGGCCATAGGCCACCAGAAGTGCCGGTTGCTGCGGTATGGTCCAGACCAGAAAGGCGGCCAGCGCCAGCCCGGCCGCAAGCGCCCCGCCGGTTATGACAGAGAGCGAACGCCAAAGTGGCGGCAGCAGAAGGACGAGTCCGCTGAGCACGGCCAGCGCCAGCATCAGGCGCTGGGTATCGCGCACGCCGATGGTCACGATCAGAACCAGACTGACGGACAGCGCGCCGACAATGCCGCCGAAGGTGTTGGCGGCATAGACCGCACTGACCGGTCTGGCGGAATCGCTGTCCGAACGCGCCGCCGCCGCCATCGCCAGCGGAAAGCTGATGCCCCACAACAGCGTGGCCGGCAGCAGCGCCAAACCGGCGCGCAATACGTCGTCGCCCGCGACCGCCCAGGGATTCAGCGACAGGCCGGCTTCCTGGTAAGGCAACCAGACGTTGATGGCATAGGCCGCCCAGGCAATGCCGCCCGCCAGCAACAATTGCGACCAGGCCAGCGCCGCGCGCGGGCGGGCAAATCGCAACAGCAGCGGACCGAGTGCGCTGCCGATGCCCAGCCCAACCAGAAACACCGCCAGAATAATAGAGAAGGCATAGACCGTGGCGCCGAACATCATGCCCAGAAGGCGCGTCCACACCACTTCGGCACCCAGCGCGGTGGCACCCGACAGTGCAATGGCCAGATAGACCGGCCAGCGCTCCAGCGTTGCAGCTGGCGATGGGGGCGCGATGTCGGTTGTTTCGGGCTGTACTTCGGCCGGAACGACGCGCGACAGCGCAAAACTTCCCAATGCCGCAATCACATTGATTGCCATGGCCGCGTAGGTGGCGACCGACACATCATGCAGGCGCAGCAGATAAAACCCTGCCAGCGCGCAACCGACTACCGCGCCTATGGTATTGCCGGCATAAAGCCAGCCCCACCAGGCCACGCCGCGCGGCGTGGCGGCAACAAACCGCGAAATCGCCGGCAGCGATGCGCCCATCAGAAAGGTGGGCGCCAGCATGCAGACCGCCGCCAGGGCGCCGCGCATCAAAACGCTCGCCAGACCGCTCTGGATGCCGACGACATAGGCACCGCCCACCAGCGGCAGGCCCCACAGCACCGCCAATCCGCATAAAGCGATGCCGAATTCGATATAGGCATAGAGCCTTAAGGGGTGGCCGAAATCTATTTTCAGACGCGGCAGCAGAAAGCTGCCGAGGCAAAGGCCGCCCATGAAGGTCGCCAGCAGAACGCCCATCGCCACTGCAGTCGAGCCGACGACCAGTTGCAGAAGCTGAAACCAGACGATTTCGTAAATCAGCGCCGCGCAGCCGCTGGCAGCAAAGAGTATCAGGACAAGCGGCAGCGCACGCGAGGCGCGCGGTGATGCAGTGGTATGTGACATGTAATCGGCCCCTGCCCGTATTTGTCCATCATCGGACCACATAGTGAGATTGAGAACAACGACAAGGCGCGGATTTCCGCGCTTTGGCTACACTTTTTTACAACTAAACGACTCCGCCTTTTCCGGATCGCCGCTCACAAAACGCGGCTGGAGCGGATAGGGACACAGAAGGCGCGTGCGTCCAGGCCAGTTGGTGCCGGCGCCGGCCGTTCCGACCAGACTATCCGGCGCGGTGCCTTTTTCGGTCCAGGCCACAAGGGCGGAGAACAGATCGATCTGGTCGGTGGATGGGCCACCGCCGCCATGGTTCATGCCGGGTACGGGGAACAGGCGCACGAAATCCGCCGCCCTGCCCTTTTCGAACGCATCGACTGCATTCCACCAGGCAATGGTGTCATTGATCGAAAACACCGGGTCGCTGACGCCGTGATAGATCAGCAATTTTCCGTTATGCGCCTTGAAGGCCGCCAGATCGACGGCATCGGCATTCATGAAATCGATGCTGGATTCGTTGAACGAGCCCCATTTGGCTTTCGACATGGCGTCGTTGTTCTCGATATTCACGCCCATCGCATATTTTGTATAGGCCGCCGCATTGTCGGGAACCGGCGTAGGCGGCGAGGTAAATGTCGCCGAGACCGAGGCACCGGCCAGGGTGATGTTGGCGGCGTTGTTCTGATCGGCGTCATAGCGGCCGAGTTTCCATTGCCGCCAGCCGCCGAAATACCCGTTGGCCGTCTTGCCGCCGATGCCGGCATCCCAGGGCCAGCTTGCGTAAAGTGGCTTGCCGTTTGCGTCGCGCGCGCCGCCATAGACTTTCTTCAGCGCCGCTACCTGATCGGATGAAATACAATTGGCGGACTTTGCGCTCTTGCAGGTAATCGCAGCCAATTGCGGATAAACGCGCGCATCGGTGCAGTCGCGGAAATTCTCCACCATGCCGTCTGTGGTGCCGTCAAGCGCGTCGCAGGCGGAAAGGATTGCGCCGGAGACCAGCGCCAGATCCTCATCGCTGAAAGCCTTGTTGATCAGCGGCTGGCCATCGGCATCGAGTGCGCCGTTTTTTCGGGCGACTTCGGCAAAGGCCTGATCGTCCCACATTTCTCCGACTGCGCCCGCGGTGGCCAGACGAAAACCCGGATAGCCCGCAAGCACGCCGTCAAACAGGTCGCCAAAACGCTGGGCCGCCATAAAGGCTTCCTGCCCGCCTTTGGAACCGCCGACATAATAGGAATAGTCCGGCACGCGACCGTAATTGGCAGCAATCACGGCTTTGGCAGCCTTTGTTACCGGCCCGATGGATGCGCCACCATAATTGCGCCGGGCCTGATCATCGAAGCCGAAAGTCGACGTGCCGTTGCGTAGGGGATCATTGTTGATTGCGTTGTCGTGACCGGAATCCTGCGAGACGACGGCATAACCGAGTTCGATCGCACTCCTGGTCTGCGCGCCCAGAAGGCGGCCGGCGGCATCGCCGATATTGCCGTTGGTGCCCCCGCCGCCCTGAAACACAAACCGTCCGTTCCAGGCCGTGGGCAGGCGCAGGTGAAAGCGAATGACATAGCTTTGATTATTGGGGCCCATATGCCGCTGCATCTCGCCGAACACTTCGCAATGTTCGGGCATTGGTCCGGCAGGCGGACCGCCACGACCACGCGCGCCTTGCGGCGGCGGTGCGGCTTCCGTCGCAGGACGATATGCGGCCTCCGTGATTTTTGCGGTGGGGTCAAACAGGGCCGCGCCGTTCAGCGATGTGAGACCAGCACACGCGACGGCATTTTTTGACGGCGCGGCATCCTGGGCCTGCGCCAATCCGACAACGCCAATTGCGCCCGCTGCGACCAGCAATTTCCAATTGTTTGATTTCATACAATCCCCCGTTTGGGCGCTTATAGCCCGGGAGCGCGCGAGATTGAAATGCGACTATCGGAGAAGGTGTGTGCAGTGCACAAAGACGCATTTTGCCTAATGCAAAACCGCCCGGCGCAATCCGGCTGTGGCAATCAGGCCTTCGGGCTGGCGCATTTCCTTTTGCGGGCTTTGCGCAAACAACAGCGCTGATCTCTGCTTGAAGAAGAAGCCGGGCAGATCGTGACCCTGATGAAAGCCCTGGGTGAGCCCCACCATGCTTTCCTGCGGGCCGAGGACCAGCGCGCCGTCCTGGCTCAAGGTTTCGTGCATTTTCTCCAGCACCTGGATTTTCGTCTTGCTGTTGAAATAGATCAGCAGGTTGCGGCAGAAAATGATGTCGATATCGTCGAGCCAACCGTAGGAATCGAGCAGGTTGAAATTCCTGAAGGTCACGAGTTGGCGCAGACTCTCGCTGGCGCGCCAATTGTCGCCATCCTGGCTAAAATGCGTCACGAGCCTGCGGATGGGAAGACCGCGCTGCACTTCAAACGGGGAGTAAACACCTTCCTGGGCGCGGGCGATTGCGGCCGTGGAAATATCCGTGGCGATCAGATCGACAGACCAGCCCTTGGCGGCAAGTTTATAGTCATCCAACACCATGGCGACGGAATAGGGTTCCTGCCCGGTCGAACAGGCGGCGCACCAGATGCGCAGCCGCTTGGCGTTGCCGCGCTGCGCCAGCATGGCGGGAAGCACGACGTCGCGGAATTGCGCGAACACGCTGCGGTCCCGAAAAAAGGACGTTTCATTGGTGGTCATTGCCTCGACCACATCGCGTGCCAGCTTATCGCGGCTAAGGCGCAATTCCTTTATCAGCGCGCGCACATTCTTCAGACCGTAACGCGTCATCACCGGGCTGAGCCGGTTCTCGATCAGGTGCGCCTTGTGGGAAGGCAGCATCAATCCGGAACGCCGTCTGAGCAATTCGGCAAGATAGATGAAATCTTCGTCGTTCATGGCGCTATCCCGCCAAGCCAACTTCCAGAAGCTTGGCCTGAAGGCTGGCGCGATCGAACGGCTTAACGACATAATCGCTGGCGCCGGCAGCCATGGCTTCGGCGATGTGACCGACATCGGCTTCGGTCAGGCAGTAAACGATTTTCGGACCCGCGCCGACCGTTTCGCGACGCAGGGTTTTGAGAAACTCGACCCCGCCCATATTGGGCATGTTGCTGTCGAGCAGAATGAGGTCAGGCATTTTGCGGCGGCAGGATTCAGCGCGATCAGGCCGTCCTCGGCCTCGTCGGTCTCAAGATGGAGTTCTTCCAAAATCTTGCGCGCGACCTTGCGGATCACGCGGCTGTCGTCGACGACAAGTCCGTATTTCATGGCCAACCGATACCCTCGATCCGACCGGTCCCCGCATAGGCACCGGCCAGCGGCCAACATAGCGTGCAAAAGGTAAACGCGGGCTAAAGCGCATTAATCTTTTCGCCCGGAAAACTCAGGAAAACCGCGCGCATAAGGAAACCGGCGCCCGGATTGCGATAGCCGGCCTATCCCGCCACCAGCACAACCTGACCGTCTCCGGCGGTCATGGTCAGGCCGGCATTGACGGTGCGGGCCAGCCGGTGGGTGAGATAGGGCTGCACGCCGCGGGCATCCAGCGCGTTGGTACCGGATTCGCCCCGTACCGCGCGCTCGACTTCTTCCAGCACGCGGGCATTGGTGCCGGTTGCGGTTATCGTGAAAGACGGAGCAGCCGGATCCGCGCTGGTTTCCACCCGCACAGTGCCGCCGCGCGGCAGACAATCGGCCGCCAATAAAGCACTGTTCATCAGTAATTTGGCCCAATCCTTGGGCCAGTTGAGATGGGCGGCCTGCCAATCGAGCTTCACCTTGGAGCCGGTCAATAGTCCCGTAACCAGGCGACCGACCTCGCTAAGATCGAGCTCTGCGCCTGCCGAACCGGCAGCGCCAAAGGCGATACGCAGAAATTGCAGCCGGGCCAGGGCCTGACCCGCGCTGGTGCCGACGATTTTCAGGGCATCGGCGCGCATGGCGGCATCGCGCTCGTCTTCAAGCACTTCCAGGCCGTTGACCACCGCGCCCATCGGTCCCACAAGGTCGTGACACACGCGGCTGACCAGAAGCGCCGAGAATTCTATGTCGTTCATGTAAAAGGCGCTCCCGCTGTCGAATATAGTTTACGATTGGTGACTCTCAGTCCCCGCTATTAAGGAAACATTAATATGGCTTCAATGCCTTCGCCCGCCCTTGCCGCTCTGGCCCGGCTCGCCCTGGAGGCAGGCGCCGTGGTCATGACGCACTATCTGGCAGGTGCCGAAGCGCGCGCCAAAGCCGACAATTCCCCGGTGACCGCCGCCGACGAGGAGGCCGAAAAACTGATTTTGGCCGGTCTGGCGCGGATCGTGCCCGGCGTGCCGGCCGTAGCAGAAGAAGAAGTGGCGGCGGGCCGGGTTCCGGAAAACCTCGGCCAGCACTTTTTCCTGGTCGATCCGGTGGATGGCACCCGCGAATTCGTCAATCGCAATGGCGAGTTCACGGTGAATATCGCCGAACTGACAAACGGCATGCCGCAGCGCGGTGTAATTTATGCACCGGCCAAAGCCCGGTTGTTCATGGGCGAGGTTGGACAGGGCGCCTTCGAACTTTCCGGCACGGACGACCTGGCGGCGGCGCGCGCCATCCACGCCCGCGCGCCTGCCAGTGACGGACTGGTCGTCATCGCCAGCCGTTCACACAGGAGCTATGGCACCGACAATTATCTGGCGCAGTTCAAGGTGAAGGAATTTGCCGCCGCGGGTTCATCTCTCAAATTCTGCCTGGTCGCAGCGGGCGAAGCGGACATTTATCCGCGCCTGGGTCCGACCAGCGAGTGGGATATCGCCGCGGGGCACGCCATACTGATGGCAGCAGGCGGCAGCGTAACGGCGCTGGACGGAACGCCGCTGGTCTATGGCAAGGTCACTGAAAAATTTCTCAACCCGTTTTTCGTAGCGCGCGGATTACAGCCCTGACATGAAACGAGCCGGGGTGGCAAAATTGCAGCGCTGCGACACAAATGCCGCAAATGTGTATGGCCCGACGCCGCAGCGGAAATATTCCGGCCGCCGGTAACTTTCCCCGACGCAAGAGCGAATTCACTCCTGTCCGTCTCACCGAGACATCAACAGGAGAGAATTCATGAATCGTTTGGCTTCAATCTCGGCCTTCTCAGCCGCCATCGGTATGGCGCTGGCCATGCAGGCTCCCGCCGCGCGGGCGCAGAACGCGATGCCGAAAATCGTGCAAGACAACATGATGAAGGCGCAAACAGACCATCTGGAAAAATGTTACGGCATCAATGCCGTGGCAAAGAATGACTGCGCCGAGGGTGCGCATTCCTGCGCCGGCCAGGCCACGATGGCGCGTGACACCAAATCCTTTGTTCTGCTTCCCGCCGGAGTCTGCTCGAAGATTCAGGGCGGCACGACGAAGGCGATGTAATGCAGATGCAGCGTCTTCCACACGCTGCGCCGGCGGAACCGCGCAGCCCAATTTCCGCGTGTGCGGGAATCGGGCTGCGCTTCCCGCATCACCGGCTGGTCGCCGAAACGCGGCCGAAAACCGGCTGGTTCGAAGTCCATACCGAAAATTACATGGGTGGCGGTTCGCCGCTGAATTATTTGCAAACCATACGGCGTGACTATCCGATTTCGCTGCACGGCGTAGGACTTTCACTGGGAAGCGCCGAAAGCATCAGCACCGACCATCTGGCACGCGTGCGCGAACTGGTCGAGCGCATTGATCCCGTATTGGTTTCCGAGCATTTGTCCTGGAGCGTCGCAGGCGGAATTTATCTTGCCGATCTGCTGCCGCTTCCCATGACCGAAGAGGCACTCGATGCGGTGTGCCATCATGTGGATGAGGTGCAAACCGTCCTGAACCGCAAAATACTGGTGGAGAATCCGTCGTCCTATATGCGGTTTGCCCATTCGGTTATTCCGGAGTGGGAATTTCTTGCTGCCGTTGCGGCGCGGACCGGATGCGGCATTCTCTGCGACGTCAACAACATATATGTGAGCGCCTGCAATCATGGTTGGGATGCACGCGCCTATCTTGCCGCGCTGCCGCCGGCCAGTGTCGGGGAAATTCACCTGGCGGGTCACGCCGTAAGACAGATCGGCGAGCAGACGATCCGCATTGACGACCACGGTTCTCCGGTAACCCCGGAAGTTTGGGCGCTGTATGCCCAGGCCCTGCGCCTGTTCGGCCCTGTTCCCGCCCTGATCGAATGGGACACCAATATTCCGGCCTTTGCCGTTCTGCAGGAAGAAGCCGCGCGGGCGGACGAGATTGCACAACACACCGGATGCGAGGATCGCGATGTCCGCGTTGCTTGAGCTGCAACAGGCCGTCGGGCGGGCAATCGTCAGCGGCGACACGCCAGACGCGGCACGGCTGATTATTGGCGACGGTCTGAACCCGCAGGATCGTCTCGGCATTTATCGCAATACATTCATTGCAAGCCTGACTGCAGCGCTCCGGCTGTCTTTTCCCGCTATCGAGCGGCTGGTCGGCGCAGAGTTTTTCGAAGGCGCGGCGCAGATATTCATTCAGGACTGCCCGCCGACCTGCGCCTATCTCAACGAATACGGCGCGGCGTTCCCAGATTTCCTCGCCCGCTTTGCGCCCGCCGCACAGATCCATTATCTCCCGGATGTGGCGCGGCTGGAATGGGCCGTCAATCGGGCCTTGCACGCGCCGAACGCCGTGCCACTGGATTTGGCGCAGCTCAATGCCTTCTCCGATACGCCGCCGCAAGACATCAGATTTATCGCCCATCCCGCCGTCTCGCTGCTGCGCTCGGACTTTCCCGTCGATGCAATCTGGCGGGCAACGCTGGCGGATGACGATGCGGCGCTGGAAGGGCTCAATCTGTCCGACGGTCCGGCATGGCTGCTGGTGGGCCGCGGTAACGATAGCGTGGCCGTCTCCCGCATGGACGACACCGCCTGGCGATTTGCCGCCGCCCTTTGCGCCGGCGAAACGCTGGCCGCCGCATTTGACGCCGCCGGCGACAGCGATGCGGCAGCCCTGCTTGCGCCGCATCTGGCAGCGGGGCGCTTTATCGCCATTCAACACAGCCCATAATTTTTTGAAGGATCGGACCCATGTCGAGTGCAGTAATCAGTTCGTCGAGCGGAAAGAATATTTTGTTAAGCCTGCGCGACCGGCTTAACAACGTTCCCTATTCCCTGCTGGCCCTGCCCCTGCGCGCCGCAGTCGCAACGGTGTTCTGGAATTCTGGCATGACAAAACTGGCGAGTTGGGACACCACGCTCTATCTCTTCAGCGAGGAATATAAGGTGCCGCTGCTGCCGCCAGAACTTGCGGCCAGCATGGCGGCGAGCATCGAACTCAGCACGCCTGTTTTATTGATCCTTGGATTTCTCACGCGGCCGGCCGCGGCCATATTGCTGGGAATGACGACCGTGATCGAGATATTCGTCTATCCGCAGGCCTGGCCCACGCATATTCAATGGGCCGCCATGCTGATCGTATTGCTGTTCCGGGGCCCGGGCGCTCTTTCGCTGGACCATGTGTTCGGCCGCTGGTTTCAGCGATCGTAGTTCTTGCGGCTGGAATAAAAGATCAGCCCCATTAATCCAGCGCCGACCAGGAACGTCACCACCACGCCCAGCCCCAGGAATAGCCAGCCCAGGGCACTGATATTCACATCCGAAAGCTGACCCCAAGCCCAGACCGTATACCAGAGTGAGACTCCCAGAAACGCAAACAGGACAAGCAGGGCAATCCAGCCGGCGGCGGACATGCGCGAAGGCGGTCGGGACATAGCCATGATTTTGCCTTTTCCTGAACGTAGAAGGGATTTGCTCCTTTTGACGGGGGAGCGCCATAGCCTCCCTGTCACAGAAAGCGATTTTGGGGCAAGGATAGTTGCAAGGCGGGGTGGCGATTCGTGCAAGGAGGCTTTCAATGAATTTTTCGAGGATTTTGGCGATTCTTGCGGCCGGCGCGCTGCTGTCCGCAGCCCCCGCCGTGGCGCAGAGCCCGGGGGAACCGCGTCCCGCAAACCCGCCCCCCGCGGCGAGTTCGACGGACTCTTTTACCCAAAACGAGATTACCCAAGCGGCGGCCGATTTTTTTGGCATGACAACCGAAGTGACGGCCAAGGCCGTCCAGCGCATTTTCAGCGAAAATGGCCAACCTGATGCCTATATCAAGGGCGACGAAGGCTCGGGCGCGTTTGTTGTCGGATTGCGCTATGGCTCGGGCTTTCTGATCCGCAAGAATGCGGCGCCGAAAAAGGTTTACTGGAAAGGCCCGTCTATCGGCTTTGATTTCGGCGGTAACGCCGCCAAGGTTTTCACACTGGTTTACAATTTGCGCGACGAGCGGCGCCTGTACCAGCGCTATCCCGGCGTCGAAGGATCAATCTATTTTATCGCCGGTATCGGCGTGAATTATGAGCGCTCCGGCGGCGTCACCCTGGCGCCGATGCGCACGGGCGTTGGCTGGCGCGCGGGCGTGAACGCGCAATACCAAGTCTATTCCGACCGCAGAGACTGGTTTCCGCTCTGAGTTTGCTGCCAACGCAGCTTTTCCGGGTCGCGCTTCGCGCGTCAGAAAAAGCGAGTGCGCCCCGATATTACGTGGTTGCCTCGGCCGGGGTATCAATCGCTCCGGCCGGCGCAGGCAGATAGAGCAACTGGCACGCCGCGACATAGATCGATGAGAATGTGCCGATCACAATTCCAAACAGGATCGCCGCCGAAAAAGTGAACAGCGCTTCGCCGCCGAAAATCAGCAGCGGAATCATCGACAGCGCGGTACAGACCGATGTCAGGATCGTACGTGTCACCATCTGATTGGTGGACAGGTTGATCAGATCGGCCAACTTCATGCGCTTATATTTGCGCCGATTCTCGCGCAGCCGGTCGAACACCACCACCGTGTCGTTGATGGAATAGCCCGCCAAGGTCAGCAAGGCGGCAACAGAGGTCAGGGTAAAATCCCATTGCAGCAGCGCGAACAGACCCGCCGTCACCAGCACGTCATGACCGGTGGCCACCGCAGCCGCCACGCCATACTGCCATTCGAAGCGGAAGGCGACATAAAGCGCGATCATCACAACCGCCAACAGCGTCGCGTATACGCCCGCCCGGAATAATTCTCCTGATACTTTGGGGCCGACGACTTCCGCGCGGCGGATGGTATAGCTCTCCCCCAGCTTGTCTTTGACCTGCGCGGACACGACTTCACCGGAAACGTCAGCGTCCGGCAGAATGCGGATCAGGGCGCAGGAATTGACCGGCTGGTCGCAACTGGCGGTACCACCAAAATATGAAACCTGCGGGTCCTTGAAAGGCAACTCGTCGATCTGGCCGCGCAGGGCACCGATATCAATGGTCTGGGCCGCTTTGACCTCAAGCATCGTGCCGCCCTTGAAATCGATGCCGAGGTTAAATCCCTGAATGGCGATGGCGCCTATGGCAATAAGCAGAAGCAAGCCGTCAATGGCGAAAACGATAAACCGCACCCCAACGAAATTAATGTTCGTGGTATCGGGAATAAAACGCAAAATCGGCATGGGCGACCCTTTGGGGCGGTGGCTGGAGCCCTGACATAATGGCTGGAGGCGCTGTGAACAACCCTCAAAGTCCCCGGTTCGTCGCACTTATGTTACTGCACCGGACACCCGGCTGTGGCATGCTGCGCCGGGGCAAATAAGCAAAATAGCCCCGGAAACGCCGCCAATTTTCCCCGTGTATGGGCCATTGAAGTGAACACCAGCCAAGCGGCCTCCCCCGGCGCCCTGCCGACACTCCTGACGGTAATGTTCATCAACCTGTTGGGTTTTGGCATTGTGGTGCCGTTGCTGCCATTTTACGGCGCGTCCTTCGCGGCGCCGCCCTGGCAAATCGCGCTGGTCTTTTCGGCCTATCCCATCGGCGCATTTTTCGGCGAACCCTTTTGGGGGCGGCTGTCAGACCGCATCGGCAGAAAGCCTGTTCTGCTGGCCACCGTGTCGGCAAACTGCCTGTGCTATCTGGCGCTGACCCTGGCGCCCAACGTCCTTGTGGCCATTGCCGTCAGGCTGTTGGGTGGAATGGCAGCCGGCAACGGCTCGGTGGTACAGGGCTATATCGGCGACGTCACGCCACGCGCGGAGCGCGCAGGACGGATGTCGTTGCTGGCGGCGGCGTATAATATCGGTTTCATTGTCGGCCCGGCTGTCGGTGGATTGCTGGCCCATCCCGAGCTGGGCACCGCCGGCTTTCATATCCCGCTTTACGTTGCCGCTTTCCTGTCGGCGCTGTGCGCGCTGTGCCTGGGTCTGTTCGTGAAGGAAAGTCATGCGCACCGACCAGTGTCGGCGCAGCCCAGCCGCTGGCAATGTCTCGGCGCGACTTTTTCCCATCCCGTGCTGGGGCGCTTAATGGTGGTCACGCTATTGGGCGGATTTGCCTTTACCGGCATCGAAGCGATTTTCGCGCTGTGGACACAGGCGCGCTTTCACTGGGGGCCGCAACAGGTCGGCGGCGCGTTTGTCGTGGTCGGCATTGTGGCGGCTATTTGCCAGATCGTCTTGACGGGAAAATTATCGCGCCGCTTCGGCGAAGTGCGGGTGTTGGCCGCCGGCATGGCCATCACCATGGTCAGCGGGTTGCTGATGCCCTTTACGCTCAATGCGGCAACGACCGTCATTTTGCTGGCGCTGGTGGCGTTCGGACAGGCGATCGCGCTGCCCAATGTTTCGGCGTTGATTTCGCGCAATTCCGACTGGCGCCATCAGGGCCAATTTCTGGGCCTGAACAATGCGTCCGGCTCGCTGGCGCGCGTGATCGGGCCATTGTGCGCGGCGCTTTGCTTCACCGGCGTCGGCGTCGATGCGCCGCTTTACCTTGCCGGGATTGTGCTGATCCCCGCAATCGCGCTGGTGCTGGCGCCGGGTGCGCAGACCGCCCCAGGCCCGGTCGCGCACATGCAGGCGGACGGCCAATCCGAGGCGCAAAATGTTTTCGATCTGCCCATCCAGGGCGATGTCCGCGCCGATCCGCGCTAACGTGCCGCTTCCGCCAGGCGCGCCGGATCGAACAGCGAGCGTTGTTCGCTTTTTTCCAGATAGTCGGTGATCTGTCGTGCGCCGGCCTGCCAGACTACCAGGTCTGCGGAGGCCTCAGATTTGCCAGCACGGATTGCGGATTGCAGTGCCGCCAAGTCCAGATCGGCGGCATGGATGCGCGCGCGCTCCTGCCCAAGATCGGGCAGGTCATATCGTTCATAGACCGCACCAAGCGCCGTGCGCGCGGAAGACAGCATCAGAATTGCCGAGGGCTTGTCGTTGCGCGATAGCGCCATTTCAGCAGCATGGGCAGCCCGCATGACATCGTTCATTGCGCCGCGCACGCGAACCGGTACCTGCGCGACATCCGGACAGAATTCCGGCCCCAGCGCCCGCACATAGGCGGCAAGACCCGCCATCACGGCGGGCGGCGGTTCGGCGCCGTTGAATTCCTCGGTGATCTGGCCATGGATGAAGGTCTGCAAATTCGGATTTTGGCGATTGTGCAGAATAACGAGCTTGTCCGGTGTCGCGCTGAGATCGCGAATCGGAACCGGGTTATCAATGCCGTCGCCGCGATGCGAACTGAACAGCGATGAGGTGACATCCGCCGTGCCCGGCAGTCCCGACAGGCCACGCAGATAAAAGCTCGGATTGTTGTGGCCGTTGCGATGACAGGTGTCGCAGGCGATGCCGGCGCGGGCCGCCTGCCCGCCCAGCAGCAACGGCGTGCGGAAAGCCGCGCGGCCCAGTTCGACTTTATAGGCGGTATCGGGATCGGCCGGCTGGGACAGGCATTCGGCGGGACGCGAACTCAATACATTTGCGGTATCGAAACCCTCCGCCACCCAGCGCGCGGCGCGCAGCGGCAAAGACGTCGCGGCGCCGGTAGAGGCCAGCGCCGCGACGCTAAGTCCTGCAACCAGGGCTAACCGTGTCCTTGCGCGATCCACCGGCGAAGATCCTCGGCCTCGACGCAGCCGAAGCTACACAGGCTGTCGAGTTTGGCCAGCATTTGTTTGGCGCCAGCCAGATCGCCGCGTTCCACTTTCAGTTCTCCATAATATTCGGTAGCGCCGATATGGTTGGGCGCGATGGCCAGAGCCTGACGATAATAATCTTCCGCCATGTCGTAGCGGCCAAGCTTCCTGTAAGTATAGCCGATATAGGTCAGCACATCGGGATGCGGCCCAAGCGCCACTTCGGCATCCTGCAGGGACGACAGGGCATCGGTATAGTCCGCCCGGTTGATTTGATTGACGGCTGTCATATAGGCGGCATCGCCGGCGCGCGCTTCGACCAGCAGGGAGGCGGGCCGTTCCAGCATGGACTGCTGTCCGGGCGTGTTGGCGGCCGCCTCGACGGCTGCAATTGAGGCCTTCAATTCGGCCGCCTCGGCGCAGGTGTCGGCACAGGCCGCCGCGCGTTCCTTCAGCGTCGTCAGCTCCTTGTCGGCATTTTCCTTGTCGCCCAGTTTGTAATAGGCAACAGCCAGGCCCTCACGCGCCTTGATGTGATTCTTGTCGACGGCCAGCGCCTTTTTGTAGGCGTCACGCGCGCCCTTGAAATCCTGAAGATTCACCTTGGTGAACCCCGACAGGAACAAGGTATTTAAATCCTTGGGGGCCACTTCAAGCACGTGATTGAAGGCGGTATTGGCCGCCTTGAAATCGCTGGCCTTCAGCGCATCCACGCCCTTTTGATACTCCTTGGCAGCATCATAGCGGGGCGTGCTGACACTGGGCGTATCGCTTCCCATCATGGCGCCGCCGCCACCGCTGCCGGCCGCAAATACCGAACCGGTCAGGCCCAAGGAAACCAAGGCCGTGCAGGCCAACAGAACATGTCTCATGTGGAAATCCCCTCAATTGGCCCGGGGACTATATATCCGGTTAATGACCGCGGGAGGCCACCTCACCGAAGAGTGACGGGAATCACCGTAAACTATCCAGGCCCGGATAGATGGCGAAAACCGGGTGGCGCCCGGGAACCCTTTCGTCCCCCGGGCGTTCTCAGGATTCTGTCGAGGTGGGGTATGGCCTCTCATACGCAAGTCCGCAGGCTGCTGCTCGGCAGCCTTTTTTGCGCAACAGCGCTTTGCTTCGAGCTGGTGCCGGGGCCTGCCGGGGCGCAGGAAGTGGCCGCGCTCGACCTTCGCCAAATGACCATCGAACAACTCGCCAATGTCGAGGTCACCACGGTGACGCGCCAGCCAGACAGTTTGAGCAAGGCGCCTGCCGCAATCTATGTCATTACCGACGAGGATGTGCATCGCAGCGGCGCGCAGGATCTTGGCGACATGTTGAGACTGGCGCCCAATCTCCAGGTCGCCCAGACCAATTCCCGCAATTATGGCATTTCCGCACGCGGCTTTAACCAGCGTGACGCCACAGCCAACAAATTGCTGGTGATGATCGATGGCCGGACGGTCTATTCTCCACTTTTCTCGGGTACCTTCTGGGACGAACAGAATGTCCTGCCCGCCGATGTCGATCGCATTGAGGTGGTGAGCGGTCCGGGCGGCACATTGTGGGGCGCCAATGCCGTCAATGGCGTGATCAATGTGGTCACCAAGAGCAGCCGCGATACGCAAGGCACGCTGGTCAGCGCGCGCGGTGGCTCTCAGGACCAGAGCCTTTCGCTGCAGCATGGTGGGATGATAGACGACAATATCTCCTATCGCGTCTATGGCGTGGCGCGGCAGTATGGCAGCACTGAATTGCCGAACGGCGCGGATGCGGTAGATGCGTGGAATCTGCTGCAAAGCGGATTCCGGATGGATTGGAACAGGTACAACGATACGGTCACCGTGCAGGGCGATCTCTATCGCGGACTGGGCCAGACCCCATCCGGTTCGGTTGCCAAAGATAGTATAAGCGGCGGCAACGTGCTGGCGCGCTGGAGCGAACGCCTGGATGATGATTCGGAAATCCGAATTCAGCTTTATTATGACAAATCCGTTCGTCAGCTTGTCAGCGGCATAAACGCCGCTGTGGACACTGCCGATATGGATGCGCAATACAGCTTCGCCATCGGTGCCCATAACATTGTGGCGGGCGCGGGTTACCGCAGCATCAGCGATACATTTAAAAAGGGCCCAGCCACCGCCGAGCTGATTCCGGCTCGGAAGTCCCAATCGCTTGTAAGCGGATTTGTTCAAGATCGGGTTGCGCTGCGAGATGACCTCACGCTGACAGCGGGGCTGAAGCTGGAATCCAACGTCTATACGGGTCTCGAATATATGCCTGACGCGCGGCTGGCCTGGCAGCTGACGGATGCCGACCTGATATGGGCCGCGGTATCGCGAGCGGTGCGTACGCCTTCGCGCTTCGATCGCGACCTGTTCGCCACCGGCCTGCTCGCCGGCGGACCGAATTTCGTGTCGGAAGACCTGATGGCCTATGAAGTGGGGTATCGCGGACAGTTGCTGCCAGATATGTCGCTCTCGGTATCGGCGTATTATAACGTGTATGACAACCTCAGGACCGTGGAAGCGAGCAGTGCTGCGATATATCCGCTGCAGGTGCGCAACAATATGCGCGGAAACACCTATGGCATCGAGGCCTGGGGCTCGTATGGCGTCGCCGATTGGTGGCGGCTCAGCGCAGGGGTGAATTACATTCACAAGGATCTGACGCTGAAGCCCGGCAACAGCGACGTGTTCGGACTGCAGTTTCCTGGCAACGACCCGGACTACCAGCTTTCGCTTCGTTCCTCGATGAATCTGCGCAGCAATGTCACCTTCGATCTGGATTTGCGCTATATTCCCGCCTTGCCCGCACCGGTCATTCCCGCCTATGCGGAGGCCAATGTCAGGCTTGCCTGGCAGGCATCGGATGCAATCGAACTCTTTGTCATGGGATCTAATCTGCTTCATGCAAGACATGCCGAGTTCGCCAATCCAGCCATAGGCCTGCGGGAAATTCCGCGCACGGTCACGGCCGGATTGAATTGGGAGTTCTAGGGCGTGCGCCCGGTCCCCTGGCGCCTGTCCGCGGTTTTATTACTGGCGGTACTCTTCACGGCAGGCGCGCGCGCAGACACGGATCTGGAATACGCGATCAAAGCCAATTATTTGTATAAATTCCTTCCCTTCATCCAATGGCCGAGCGGCACATTTCAGACCCAGGACCAGCCATTTTATATCTGCATCATTGGTCCGGACCCGTTTGGCAGTCTGCTGGACGACGCCGTGAAGGACCAGCAGGTCGACGGGCATGATCTGCAGGTCAAACGGCTGAGGGTGGCCGAACCCGGCACCGACTGCCGGGTAATGTACATCACCAGCATGGCTGGCCGGAGCGCGGCGCAGGGCCTGAGCGCCATGCGCGGATCGCCGGTGCTCACCATTACCTCAGATGGCGACAATTATGCGCACGGCATTATCAATTTTGTGCTGAGAGACAATCATGTGCGCTTTGAAATCGACGGTGAAGAGGCGGCGCAAAACCATCTCGATATCAGCTCCAAACTTTTAGATCTTGCGGTCTCCGTCATTCCCAGGAAATCGCCATGACCATGACGGAGGCACGGGAACGCACTATCGCCTGGCTTCCTGCCATGATCATGGTGGGTGCCGTGGTTCTTATCTTAGGCGGGATCGCCATGGGCTATTACGACAAGAATGCCTATGAGGTGCAGAAGGGCAGAGAAGCCGAAGTGCAGGCGGAAATTCTTGCCGCCACGGCGACCGCGGCAGTTGCATTCAACGACAAGCAGGCGGCCCAGGAATACGCCGGCGCGCTGAAAGCCAATCCCGAAATCGAGGCAGCTGCAATCTTTGGCAGCAGCGGCACAATTCTAGCGAGCTTCACCGACCGGGGCGCCCCGGTTCCTGAACAGGTAACGCTGCACGGTCCAATATTTAGCGGCAATCGGGTCACGGTGGTGGTTCCAGTGCCGGAAGAGGCCGGGCCTGCGGGCATGGTCTATCTGCGCGCGATGACAGAATCCAGAGAGCGCCGCACCGCGCGCTATGGTGTTATCATGCTGTTCGCTGTGATGGCCGGGCTGATGCTGACTGTCGTAAGCTTGGCGCAACGCATCCTCACCCGCACCAATAAGAAACTGGAGCGCCAGGCGGAAACGCTCAGCCTGGCGAACGCCCGTCTTCAAACCGAAATGTCAGAGCGGGCGCGCGTCGAGGAGGCGCTGCGTCAGTCCCACAAGATGGAGGCCGTCGGTCGGCTTTCTGGCGGCATCGCCCACGATTTCAACAATCTACTGATGATTATCCAGGGCAATTTACAGCTTTTGCAAAAAAGGCTGGCCGAGGGCAAAAGCGATGTCAGCCGCCATATCGACAATGCGCGCGACGGCCTGACACGCGCCGGCCGCCTAACACAGCAGATTCTCGCTTTCTCACGCCAGCAGCCGCTTTCGCCGCAGCTTGTCACCTTTGCGCAGTTGATCGCCAACATCGACGGTTTGCTACGCCATTCGGTGGGAGAGAATGTAAATATACAGACACACGTCGACGGCACCTGGCCAATTGTCTGCGACGTCAACCAGATGGAAAATGTCATTCTGAATCTGGCGATCAACGCCAGAGATGCCATGCCGAATGGCGGCATATTGAGGCTCGAAACCAGCGATCTTCGTATTGAGGGTGCCCTCGAGGGACAGGACGGCTTTCAGGAGGACGTCGCGCCGGGCGAATATTCCTGTCTGAAAGTAATCGACAACGGAAGCGGAATGTCAGCGGAGGTGCGGATGCGCGCAATTGATCCATTCTTCACAACAAAACCGTTTGGACAGGGAACGGGACTTGGACTTTCGATGGCGTTCGGATTTATCCGCCAGTCGCATGGTCATCTGTTAATTGACAGCGCGCCCGAAACGGGAACCACCATCACCATTCTTCTGCCCCGCGCCAAAAGAGAACAGTGAAATGGCCGACGCAGCTTCGTCCCGGACAATCCTTATCGTAGACGACGAATCCCTTGTGCGCATGGTGGCAGCCGAGTACCTGCGGGACGCCGGCTATATCGTGGAAGAAGCCGAAGACAGCAATGCAGCGCTGAATATGCTGCGCACCGGCGGAAAACTGGATCTGCTGCTCACGGACGTGAAGATGCCTCACATGAGCGGCTACCAACTTGCGGAGGAGGCGCTGGCGGAAAGACCTGGAATCAAGATCCTGATCATGACCGGATACGCCCAGGAATCCCTGCCCCAGGAGATGGTCAAGGCGGGGGTAGAGGTGCTGTACAAGCCATTCGACATGAATTTGCTAGTCGAGCGCACAGGGGAAATCCTTCAGACCAAGCCGGATTGACACAAGTCAAGGTCCGGCAATCCTTGTTGTGATCATCTCGCCCCGAAGGACAATAGGGCAGGCCTGCCATGCTGATCGATACATTGCAGCACATTAATATTCGTTGTGCCGATGCCGAGCGCACCCGCGACTTTTATGTCCGTATTCTGGGCCTGACTGTCGGCGATCGTCCACCTTTCGCTTCGTCCGGCTATTGGCTGTATCTGGGCAAGAATCCTGTGGTTCATCTGGTGCAAAGGCCGAACGGCGAAAAAGCCCATTCCGACGGGTCAGGCAATCTCGATCATATTGCGTTTCATGGCCCAAATTCGGAAGCCATGCGCAAGCTGTTAAACGCCGAAGGTATAAAATTCCGCGAAGCCATAGTGCCGCGCGAAAATGCCGTGCAATTCTTCCTGCACGATCCCGACGGTGTCGGCGTGGAACTCAATTTCAGCAGGTAACGCTAGAACGCGATCGCCAGGCTAGCCCTGCCGAACTGGTCAAAATTTCTCTGACCGGCATATTCGGCCGTGCGGAACATATGCACGAAAGAAAGCTGAAAGCTGGAGAATGAAACCGCCACGCCGAACATGAAATCACCCACCAGCGCATTCTTGTCGACGCTGGGGCTTGCGTGGAAGGAATTGCCGTCGAGGAACAGGTTGCGGCCGACAATCCGGCCCTCCACGCCCGTGAACAGATAGGCTCCAAAGCCCTGTTGGGGATCGTAATGGTTCGAACCCGGAGGAGACGGCTGTATGACCGGCGGCCCGCCGCCGCGTGGCATGTTGAAACCAAGCCGGACAATAGCGCCGACCTCTGCGTAATCGTAGATATTTCCGATAGTGGCGCCCCAATGCGGATTGAAGTCGAGATGGTTGCCGAAACTGTCCGGGAAGGGCACGAAAGAATGCGAACGTTCATAGCCTATGATCAGCCCGGGCTCGTCGCGCAATTGTGTATGCCAGCCCAGAGGCATGTCGAGATTGCGGATGGAATGGACAAATTTCTGGCTGTCTGCTGCCAGGGAAGCCGGACCGACCATTCCCAGCTGCATGCGCCATTCGTCCTGGCGATTGCCGTCGGATCGCGTGACCTCAAACCCGCCATATAGAAATCCGGCATAGGGGCGCTCTGTGGGAGGTGGAACAATCAGGCGCGTGTGCACCGGCGTGAACATGAGCTGCCCCAGGCTAAAGCCCACGCGCACCTCGCCCCGATCCGGAAACAGCGGAAGATAGTCGGCAAGACTGGCTGGAAATTCGCCGGGCGCGGCGGCAGAGGGCGACCAGTTAATCTCCGCGCCATTCGTGTAGTCGCGATCGGTGTGATAAAAGAGATCGTTCTCGAAAATGAGATTAAGCGTGTCCGCACGTGCGGCTCCGCACTGCAAAGCAGTGCAGACCAAACCCGTCACCAGAAGAACAATCCAATGTCGCATGCACCCTGCTAGCGGGACGGCGCGAGCGATTGAATGTAGGCAATAATAGCCTCCTTTTCAGGATCGCTCAGAATTGCCCTGCGCATGGGATAATGGGGTTGATCCAGGATGCCGGAAACGAACTGCGCGTCACGACCATTGCGATCGGCGATTTCCATGAAGCTCAAAGTCGCCTGATCGCTATGCTCCTCGGCATTATAGACGCGCATCGGTTGACGCTGGCCGGGAGCAACCTGATGGCATTGCGAACAAAGCTGGAAGGACAGAGACCGCCCCTTCGCCACCAGTTCGGGCGCAGCAGCCAAAGCCTGCCCTTCAGGCTTTGCGCCGCTGGCAACGCACGCCATGAGTAATCCTGGCAAAAGCAGAGCTGCGAATTTGATATTTTTCATTACCGTCCTCTTATGACCCATGTAATCCCGCGCGCCTTGCCTTTTTTATGGCGCGCCTGCAAACCCCTGCCGACGCCACATTACCGATGACCGTCCGCCGGATCGGAGCAATTCCGCTCAGTTTCAGAATATTGCGCTCCAAGGCTCTTTCTCCGAAGGCACCGAAGATAGCGCGAAACATCAGCCCTGGCATCCCCATGGTCACGAAGATGTGCGCAGAACGTCCGCGCAGCAACCATTTCGGGAAACCATGCCCGGTCATGCTCAGTGCAAATCCGTAACGGAACACCTGTTCCAGAAATGCCTTGAATACGGCCGGTTGAGAGCCGAGCCAAAGGGGATAAACGATGACCAAATGTTCCGCCCACTGGATATCGGCCTGTGCATTTTCAATATCGGTTTCCGTCACCGGCGCCATGAAGTCATCGGCAGATCGCACCAATGGAAAAGACAGTGCGCCGACATTGATGCGACGTATGTCATGACCGGATGCCTGCGCGCCATCTGCATAGGCACGGCATATCCCGGCGCATAACCGTTCATCGCCTGGATCTGGATTGCCGTTTATAATCAGAATACGTGTCGTCATTTCCGAAGGAAAAATTCGATTGCCCACACAGCATAAAGACATCGCCCGGCAACACCTTGATCAGGCTCAATATGCAACCGGGCAAAAAGGCCTATAAGAATGAGGGCTTGGAGGCTGTCATGGAAAAAAGCGAAATTTATGCCTTTATGCGCGAACAAACACATGCCGTGCTGTCCACGGTGTCACCCGGCGCGCATCCCGAGGCCGCGCTGGTTGAAATCGCCGTGACGCCGGAACTGGAAATTTTCTTCGATACCATCGACATCACGCGCAAATGCGCCAATTTGCGGCAGAATCCGCATATTGCCTTCGTGCTGGGATCAAGGGGCCCGCAGACGCTGCAATATGAAGGCATCGCCGACGAACCGGGCGGCGCGGACCTGGAGCAGGTGAAGGCTTTTTATTTCTCGTGCTGCCCGTCTGGTGCGAACCGGGAAGGCTGGCCGGGCTTGACCTATTTTCGCGTCAGGCCGCGCTGGGTCCGGCTCAGCAACTATTTCCGCCCCCGCTCCATTCAGGAAATGGAATTTCCCGGTACCGAGGAAGCCAAAACGCCGATCAAGCGCTCCGGCTTCCTCTCATCCCTTTTCAACAGGGACTAACCGCGCCACGACGCAAAGGCCAGTGCGCCGGCAAATATCGACAGCGCCGCCACAATCAGCGCCAGAAATAGCTCTTCAGAACCCGTCATGTGCGACTCCCTTGTTGCAGGGCGCAGCGTGGCGATGCCGATGCGCTCCCGCATTGCGCCAAATCAAGAACCCACGGAAACAGGCCGTTTATCCCGCTTCAGGCGTGACCAGGACCACGCGGAACGGTCTTTGGACACCGTCCGTCTCGGTCACCGAGACGTAATTGTCCGGCACCAGCGCATGCTGATCGAGCTTGAAGAACGGTTCGTCGTCTTCGCGTGTGTCCGGGCGATAATCGAAACGCCAGCCCTTTCCGACATGACGCAGATAACCTTGCTGTTCGGGTTCACCGGCCCAGAAGCGGGTTACGGTGCATTTGTCACGCAGGGCCTTCCAGGCTTCTGGCGCAAGAAATCCGTCATCCGTCAGCGGCGCGACGAATTCATAGCCGTGGCTGGAACTGCCGGTGGGAAATTCCGGCGTGCGGCCAAGTTCCAGCCTGATGCGTTTGAGCGATGCGTGGGACATTTTATTCTCCTTAGTGAACCAGCAGTACGGGCATGGTGGCATGCCAGCGAATGTGCGCCGTGGCGCCGCCGAAGAAGGTTTCGCGCCAATAGCCGTGGCCATATCCGCCGACCACAAGCAGATCGGCGCCATTCAGTTGCGCGGCTCTGAGCAGCGCTTCACCCACACTGTGTCCGCCCCGGTCGACTTTGTGATGCGTGGCGGCAATACCGTGCAGCGCGAGATAATCCTTCAGGCTGCCGACAGACGCATCCGAAATTTCGGGGCCCACCGTCAGAACGTCCACACTCTCCGCGCGCTTCAGAAAGCTCAGTCCGGAACGCACCGCATGAGCGGCCACCGAGCTTCCATCCCAGCCGATCGCCACTTTAGGCGCAAATTTGTGAGGGGCACTCGGAGCAATTAGCACCGGCTGATCCATACGCGTAAGCGCGTCGAGAAAAGCGGCAGACACTTCCGGTCCGTCGTCCGTATCGACCGGCCCAAATACAATCAGATCGCTGAGTTCAGCTTCCTTCAGCACGCTGTCGCGAAACAGACCTAAAACAGCCTTGAACGAGCAGGAAACGCGTCCGGTTCTTTTTGCCGCATTCGTCAGTTCCACGCCCTCATTCTTTGCGATTTCGGCCGTCAGGGCCCGCGCCCTTTTCTCCGCCTGGGCCGAAACGGTTTCAGCGTCTTTGACAACATCCTCGATCGTCACCGGCGACATCGGTATGGCCGCATAGGGGTAGGCAACTTTCGGATCCAGATGCACAAACAGCGCCGTGACCTGTGCATTGAACGGGCGTGCCACGGCAATCGCCGTTCTCAGCGAAATTCTGTCGCGTTTCTCGCCCGTCAGCGGCACCAGAATTTTCGCGATCGACATAACGACGGCCCTCTTACCTGAATTGCAGATCAGGATTCGCCATTCGCCAGCGATTGCAGGACATCCAGATTCCGAAGCACAATGCGGTGGCGATCCGGCACGCCGATGATGTGCTGGCGCCTGAGCTCGCTGATGGCGCGGCAGACGGTTTCGATCGTCAAACCCAGATAATCCGCCATATCCTGACGGCCCATGGGAATGGCGATCGAGTCGCCGTTGCCATGATCGCCGCGTTCGGCGAGCTGCAGCAGGAAAGACGCCACGCGTTCCTTGGCGGTCTGGCGCCCCAGCATGATCAGATGAGTCTGGGCGGCCCATAAATCGCGGCGGAGCATATCCATCACGCGATGGCGGACGTCGCCCTGCTCCTGTTCCAGGCGATTGAGGTGGTTGCGCGCATACCGCACCACAGTGGTTTCGGAAAGCGACTCAGCCGTCAGCATGTAGTCGCCGTCGCCATCCAGACCGAAGAAATCGCCGGCCATACGAAATCCGGCAATCTGGCGCCGGCCATCCGGCAACAATTTGCACAGGCGAACCGCGCCGCTCATGATTTTGAAGGAATAGGCAGCCGGGTCGCCTTCACTGAAGATGGTCTGATTGCGGGTGAAATGCGCAATCGTACCGATGGCCTTCAGGGCCGTTGGATCTTCATCCCGGTTGAGGAAAGTGACGGCCAGCCGGGCCGCTGCGGCGTGGTCGAGTTGTGCTGGTGTGACATGCAAGCCCATAACGCCCTCTCCATGCAAAAATTTGCGAGGAGATAATTGCGGGCACGGGCACGGCGCGAAATTGGAGATATCTCGTACGAGCCGCTACGTAAGGGAAACTACGGATGGCGCATATTGCCGCGTGCCAGCGCGCTCTCGACCCTAGACATAAGTGATTGTTCTGAAATGGGTTTTTGCATGATCGAGACCGCACCGCCCTGCAGCGCCCGATTGATCAGGGCCGGATCATCGCGACCGGTGATGATAATGACCGGAACCAGAACGGCTCGCCGCCGTAACAGTTCCAGGACTTCGACACCGGTCATGGCGGGCATATGGGCATCCAGAATCAGGCAGCCGAACCTTTCCAGCCTGTCATCGGCAAGCAGCCCCGGGCCGGAGTTGTAGGACGTGACATCGAAGCCGTTTACGCGCAGCAATAGTCCAATCGCGTCGCGTACGGCATCGTCATCGTCTACTATGCCGATCCTGGCCAAATCAGGCGTCCCGCCCAAAAACTGTTGCAAATGTTTATGAAACTTCATTTTCGACAGGGCGGACATGTCTGTCTCTGATTCACATCAATGAGGACCGGATTGGTTAGTCCTCACACGTCAAAATGTTAGGGGCGTCACGCAATGTCCGTTCTCAATCTTGATGCCCTGCTGAACCCGAAGGCCGTAGCCATAGTCGGGGCCAGCACGCATGAACATGCGGTCGGCAATATTCTGGTGCGCAATTTGCTGGGTGCCGGTTTTGAAGGACAAATTTTTCCGGTCAATCCGGCCCACAAGACTGTCGAAGGCCTGGCCTGCTATCCCGATATCGCCAGCCTGCCCGACGTACCTGACATGGCCGTGATTTGTACGCCCGCCCACACCGTGCCCGGCATCGTCACCGAGTTGGGAAATCGCGGCACAACAGGCGCTGTGGTAATCAGCGCCGGCTTCAAGGAACTGTCGGGTGCGGCGGGCACCGCACTTGAAACTCGCCTGCTTGAGGCCGCACAGCCGCATCTGCTGCGCATCATCGGTCCGAACTGTCTGGGCGTGCTGTCGACATCCTGCCGTATGAATGCCTCCTTCGCGCATCTAAACCCCGCCAAGGGCGGCGTCGCATTCCTCAGCCAGTCCGGCGCCATGATGACCACAATGCTCGATTGGGCGGCGGACCATGATATTGGATTCTCCTATATGGTTTCGCTGGGCGACATGGCCGATGTCGATTTCGGCGATCTCCTGAAATACCTGGCCGACAATGCGCAGACCAAAGTCATACTGCTGTATGTCGAGGCCATCACCCATGCGGATAAATTTCTTGCTGCGGCGCGCGCGGCCGCGGCGGTAAAGCCCGTCATCGTCCTGAAATCGGGCCGTCATAGCGAAGCAGCCAAGGCTGCCCACTCCCATACCGGCGCACTGGCCGGATCGGACGAGGTTTACGACGCCGCCTTCAGGCGCTGCGGTCTTGTCCGCGTCTATGGGCTGGAAGATGCATTCGATGCCGTTGAAATATTGACGCGGGACGGTCTGCCCGAGGGCGAGCGCATTGCCATCCTGACCAATGGCGGCGGCGCCGGGGTTCTGGCAGCGGACGCGCTGCTCGATCGCGGCGCAACGCTGGCCGAAATCGCGGATGGCACATTAGCAAAACTCGATGCGGTTTTGCCGGCGACATGGTCGCGCGCAAACCCGGCGGATATCATCGGTGATGCAACACCGGAACGCTACGCCGCCTCGCTGAAAATTCTCCTGGAAGCGACGGAAATCGACTGGGTGCTGGTGCAGAATTGCCCCACGGCGGTGAGTTCGGGCGTGCAGTCGGCCGAGGCCGTCATCACCACGGCCCGCAGCGCTGGAAAGACCGTGCTGACGAACTGGCTGGGCGCGCACACCGCCATGCAATCCGAGGCCCTGTTTCAGGCCGCCGGCATTCCGCACTACTCAACGCCCGACCGGGCGGCACGGGCCTTCTCGCACGTCACACGATATCGCAGGGCGCGGGCCGCGTTGGCCGAAACGGCAGACATAAAGCCGCCTGTCTTTGCGGGCGCGCGCGAAAACTGCCGACGCATTCTTGATGCCGCGCGCGCCAGCGGCGCGGGCTGGCTGCCGCTGCAAGATGTCACCACAATATTGGGGCATTACGGAATCGCTACGCCCGGATCCCTGTTTGCCGCCGATATATCTGCTCTCAAAAGCGCGGCTGCGCGCCTGAAGACGCCGTTGGTCCTGAAAATCCAATCCGCAGACATCGTGCATAAATCCGACGTCGGTGGCGTCATGCTGGGGTTGGCTGATGCCGCAGCCGTGCAAGCCGCCGCGCAGGACATGCTGAAACGTGTTGCGCGCGCCGCGCCGAATGCAAAAATCGAAGGTTTCCTGCTGCAGGAAACCGTCGACACCAAAGGCAGCATCGAACTGATTGCCGGAATGACGACCGATCCGACATTCGGTCCGGTAATGCTGTTCGGTCGCGGCGGCAAGGCAGTGGAAGTGGTGGGCGACAAAGCACTTGCCCTTGCGCCGCTGAACCGGGATCTGGCCGAGGATATGATCCGGCGAACGCGCATATATCGCGAACTCGCCGGTTACCGGGATCAGCCGCCGATGAATTTGGAGGCCATCGCCGCCGCGCTGACTGGTCTGTCCGCGCTCGTCGGCGATTGCACCGATATTGCGGAAGTGGAAATAAACCCGCTGCTGGCAACGGCGAGCGGCATTATTGCATTGGATGGCAGACTGCGCCTGCATGACAGGGCTTAACGTCTGGCGGTCAACCGCGAGCGGAAAGCGCCTGTTTCACCAGTTCGGCGACGTTGCGCGCCTTCATTTTTTCCATAACGCGCCCGCGATAGACCTCGACGGTGCGTACCGAAATATTCAGATTGTGTGCAATCATCTTGTTCTGCTGACCATCGACAATCTGGTCGAGAACCTGCCTTTCCCGCGGCGTTAGTTCATCGATCCTCTCGCGAACCGCCTGGATTTCGGGGCGAAATTCGGCCCTGGTCAGGAGCGCGGCCTTAATACCCTCCAACAACTCATTTTCAGCAAAAGGTTTTTCCAGAAAATCGACGGCGCCTGCCTTCATGGCACGAACCGCCAGCGGAACATCGCCATGACCCGTCATGACAATCATGGGCAGCGTTAGACCCCTGCGGCTGATTTCCTGCTGCAGTGCAAGCCCATCCATGTCCGGCATGCGGATATCGGTGACGATGCAATCGAATGAATCCGGCGACACGTCTTTCAGGAAAGCCTCGGCGGAGTCGTAGGTTTCAACTTTGTAGTCGGAGAGTTCCAGCAGCAGGCGCAGGGCATCGCGCACAGCTTCGTCGTCATCCACCACGCAAATTGTTGTCCGATCCATCACGCCCCACCATCATAGATCGGTAAGCGAAACCGGAAGACGGCGCCACCATTTTCGCCGGCATCCGCCCAGATGCGTCCGCCATGCGCTTCAATGATTGTGCGGCAGATATTGAGCCCCATGCCCATGCCTTCGGACTTGGTGCTGACAAAGGGCTGAAACAGGCGCTGCGTCACCTCGGGCGACAGGCCGGGCCCGGTATCGGTAATGGCGACGGCAACATAGTCGGCACCATCGGAATCCGTCGACACTGACAAGTTACGCACTTCGCTCGTCTGCATGGCTTCAGCCGCATTGCGCATGAGATTAATGAGCACCTGCTGAATTTCAACCCGGTCGGCATTCACCAGCGGAAGATTATTGGAAAGTCGCATGGTCACCTGCACGCCCGAATTGCGCACGCCGGTCAGGCCGAGTGCCATGGCCTCCCCGATCATGTCATTCAGGGATTCCGGCGCGCGGGCATGATCGCGCTTTTCAACAAAGGCGCGCAGGCGGCGAATAATGTCTCCCGCACGCATGGTCTGATCCGCCGTCTTACCCAATATCTCGCTCAGAATATCAGCCTGCAATTTTCCGCTCTCCACCAGCCGGGATGCGGCTTTGACGTAACTTAGGATCGCGGTCAGAGGCTGATTCAATTCGTGCGCCAGCGCCGAAGACATTTGCCCCATGGAGGTGGCGCGCGTCATATGGAGCAACTCGCCCTGCAACTCGCGTATCTTGCCTTCGCGCTCGTGCAGATCCGAAATATCATGCACAATACCCACGAAGCTGCGCTCGCCGTAAAACAGGCCCTCGCCCACGGACAGATACATCGGAAAAACAGAGCCGTCCTTGCGCCGCCCGGTAACCTCGCGGCCGATCCCGATGATATGTTTTTCGCCCGTTTTCTTGTAGCGGTCGATATATCCGTCATGCTCTTCACGATAGGGCGCTGGCATGAGCATTTTCACGTTCTGCCCGATAGTCTCTTCGGCGGTATATCCGAACAATCGGAAACAGGCATCGTTATAAATGCGAATAGTGCCGCGCGCATCGATCACCATGATGCCGTCAACGGCGGTGGCAATCAGGGCGCTGAACAGCGTGTCGCCCTTGGCGGTATCAGATGCACGTCCTGCCATAATCCGCTAAACCCGCCCGTTGCCCCGGCGCAGCCCTCATAGCACAAGAGTTTGTGCTATATCAGTGAATATGATGTCCCGCCATGCGGATATGACTGTATATTAACTGGTGCTAAACCGGGACTAGCGTTGTGAAACATGCACTAATTGTCGCGCACCCAAACCGTCAAAGCTTCACAGCGGCGATGGCGCAGGCCTATGCGCAGGCCGCACAAACGGCGGGCCATGAGGTCATCGTGCGGGACCTGTATGCCATGGGCTTTGACCCCAGTCTGCGCAGCCAGGAGCTGGTGGGCTCTGCGGATTTTGAACCGCAGAGCGACGTCCTGGCCGAAATAAAACTCATCGACAACGCCGATGTTTTTGCTCTGTTCTATCCGTTATGGTTCAATGCGCCGCCTGCGATATTAAAGGGTTATATCGATCGCGTCTTCGGTACGGGGTTCGGTTTCAGGCCGTCCCCCAATGGCAGCGAACCGTTGCTAATGGGCCGTAAATTGTTCAGCGTTACCTCTTCAGGCGCGCCCAGGGACTGGGTCGAAAGCACGGGAGCAATGGATGCTTTGCGCAAACTCTTCGATAACCATGTCGCGGCGGTATGTGGGCTTACGGTGATAGATCATATACATTTCGGCCGCATTACGCCCGGCATCCGCAACGACTTCGTTCAGGGATGCGCGGAGCGGGTTAAGGCGGCAGTCAAAGCCATGACGGCGATATAACCATGAAAATGTGGCCTGGCGCGCTCATTGTATTGGCTACCATGCTGTCCGGCTGCAACGGCACGGTGCAAAACCCAAATGGCGCCATTGAAGACGGCCGCATGATGGCGGAACGCCAATGCAGCGCGTGTCACGCCATCGGCACAACCGGCGAGAGCCCCGTGCCCGAGGCGCCCGTCTTCCGCACCATCCTGTCGCGCTATCGCAGCGACGTGCTTGAAGATGATCTGGTGGAAAATATCAAGATCGGCCATTCCTCCATGCCTGAGTTTCAATTCAATCCGGCAGCCGTGGACGATCTGATTTCCTATCTGCAATCCATCCAGCAAAAACCCTAACCGTCCCGGATGTGACGGCGCCCACACAGCCATGCTAAAAGGCAGTCCCGAAAAAGGATGGTGCCGGTGATCCCCGACATATTGCAACGCATGGCCCTGGCGCTTGCCATCGGTTTGCTGGTGGGCCTCGAGCGCGGCTGGCAGGAACGCGAGGGCAAGGCCGGTTCGCGCGTCGCCGGCATCAGAACCTATGCACTGATCGGTTTGTTGGGCGGCTTTTCCGGCGCGCTTGTGCCGGCAGCGGGCGGTGTTTTTCTGGGACTGATTGCATTGGGCTTTGCCGGCGGCTTTTCCCTGTTCGAATGGAAGAAGGCCGCGGAGACGGGAAACGTGTCCGCGACCGGCTTTGTCGCGGGTCTGCTGGTCTTTGCCTTGTCGGCCTATGCCGCATTGGGCAATCAGATTGCCGCCGCAGCAGCGGCGGTCGCCGCTACGCTGGTTCTGGCGGAGCGCGAATTCCTCCATTCATTGTTGAAACGCGTGGAATGGGTCGATTTGCGCGCGGCGCTTTTTCTGCTGGTCATGACGGTGATCCTGCTGCCGATTCTTCCCGACCGCAGCTTCGATCCCTGGGATGCCCTTAATCCGCATCAACTTTGGCTGATGACCATTCTGATCGCGGTCACCTCGTATTGCGGCTATATCGCCATCAAACTGGCGGGCAGCGCCAACGGATTGCTGTTCGCCGGCCTTGCAGGCGGGCTGGTCAGTTCCACCACCGTGACCTGGAGCTTTGCCCATCTGGCTAAAGGCGCATCGGGCATGCGCGCCGGTTTTGTCACAGGCATTCTGGCATCCTGGGCGATTTCCCTTTTTCGCATGACCGTAATCGCGGTGGTCATTGCGCCTGCCATTGCGCCCGCCCTGATCAGCCTTGTCGGTCCGGCCTTTGTCGTGGTCGCCATCGCTGGGGCCATTTTTTATAGAATGGCGGAACGCAGCATTCGGCAGGCGGAATTGCCGCTCAAGGATCCATTCGACATCATTTCAATTCTCAAATTCGGCCTGCTGCTAGCGGCCATTATGTTTGCGGCGAAATGGCTGATGGTGTCTTTCGGACCCACCAGCATGTTTCCGCTGGCCGCCTTTTCCGGTCTCGCCGATGTGGATCCCATCACCTTGTCCATGGCGCAGGCGGCGGGCCACCACAGCATGGCTTTTAGCCAGGCCGCGCTTGTCATTCTTACCGCGGCAGCGGCCAATCTGGTCGCAAAGTGCGCGCTTGCGGTTTCGTTTGGCGGCATTCGATTTGCGCTGCCGCTGCTCGCCACGGCCGTAGTGGCCGCAATTGCCGCCGCGCCGATTGCGCTGTTGTGGGCATCCCTAGCCAGCGAAGACGAATTTGATCCAGATCAATGATTACCGGGTAACAAACGGCATGCTTGTGCAATCCCGTTTGCCCCTCAAATGCGCGGGACCAAACTCCAGCCCGAGGTTGCGATTTCGCGCCTCGGGATTTTTTTAAGTGTGCAGAAAATCAGGCTGAGGGCGGATCGTTTTCGTCCGGGATCAGGATGCGCGCGGCGTCGCCATCAAGATCGTCATATTGCGTGCTGGACAGTGTCCACAGAAGAATCGCAAGGCCACCGAGACCGAGGAATAGTGCTGCGCCGATTATAAGAGCCAGTGCCGGCATGGCGCCCTCACCTCCGACCCGAAGCTGCGCGCAAGGCGTTAAGCGTGACCAGCAGGGACGAGCCGGCCATGGCAATCGATGCGATAAACGGCGTGACAAAGCCGAAGGCCGCAAGCGGAATGGCAATGGCGTTGTATGCCGCAGAGAAAACCAGATTTTGCAGCACGAGCCTTTTGGCTCTGCGCGCCACATCGACGGCTTCCACAATCGGCGACAGATCGGCCCGGCGCAGAACCATATCGGACGCCGTTTGGGCGGCATCAATTCCGCTGGCAGGCGAAATGGACACATGGGCGTTGGCGAGCGCAGCGGCATCGTTGAGCCCGTCACCCACCATCAATGCCTTGATGCCCCTGTCGCGATAGGATTTAAGAATGGCAACCTTGGTCTTGGGATCGACCCCGGCCTGCCACTGCGTCACGCCGATCCGGGCGGCCATCTGCGCGACAACCTGTTTGCGGTCGCCTGACAGGATCATGCTGTCGATACCGCGCTGTTTCAGCGCCTGGATGGTGTGTTGCGCATCGCCGCGCAGCGTGTCGGCAAAGGCAAAACGCACTGGCGCGGATTCCGGACCGCGGAACCATAATTCGCTGTTGCCGTCCTCGATAGGCGCAGCGCCGATCCATTCGGCGCGGCCCAGCCGGGCCCCGCCGCTTTCGCTTTCAACGACAATGCCGTTGCCGGGCACCTCGACCGCGCCATCCGCAAGCGGACCCGGCCCAGCGGCCCTGGCGAGCGCCATGGCAAGCGGGTGACGGCTGGCGCGCGCCAGTCTTGCGGCGTTTTCCAGCACCACGGGATCAAGATGCGGATCTAAAATCAGTTGCGGCTGCCCATGCGTCAGCGTGCCGGTCTTGTCGAACACTGCGAAACGGATTTCAGCCAGACGTTCCAGCGCATCGCCGGTTTTGATCAGAATGCCGCGCCGGAACAACCGGCTGCTGGCCACGATCTGGACCGCGGGCACGGCCAAGCCGAGCGCGCAGGGACAGGTAATAATCAAAATCGCAATCGCGTTGGTCAGCGCCGTGGTGAAGGGGGCAAACAGCAGCCATACTACGAAAACGCCCAGCGACATGGAGTGAACAATAGGGACGTAAAGAGCCGCCGCGCGATCCGCCATGCGAACATAGCGGTTGCGATTCTGCTGGCCCGCTTCGAGGATGCGGGCCAGTTCCGCGATCAGAGAATTGTCCGCCGGGGCCGCGACTTCCAGTTGAACCGGCGCGCCGGTTACAATGGAACCGGCATACAGCGTTTCTCCGGCGCGCAAGGCAACCGGAAGGCTTTCGCCTGTTACCAGCGATACATCGGCTTCCGTTTTCGAAACCAGCGCTCCGTCAACCGGCGAGCGCTCGCCCGTTCCCAGAATAATTTTCTGACCAGGCGCCAAATCGCGCACCGCAACAATCTCGGTTTCCCCCGACGACAATACCCGGTGGGCGACACCGGCCTGCATGGTCAGCAGTTCGGCGGCTGCGCCCCTGGCGCGATTGCGTAGTTGAAAGTCGAGGAAGCGACCGATCAAAAGCACGAAGCACAGCGTCGCTGCGGCATCGAAATAGACCTGCCTGCCTTCCAGCACCGCCTGATAGAAACTCAGCACCAAGGTCAGGATCAGGCTGAGGCTTATGGGCACGTCCATGTTACCGCGCTTTGCTTTCAGCGCCGCGAGCGCGGACCGAAAGAAGGGCCTTGCCGCGTAGAGCGTCACCGGCGCGGCAACCGCTCCTCCAAGCCAGTTGAAAAAGCCCTGCACTGCCGGAGACAAATCGGTTGCATAATAGGTCGCATCGGTCAGACCGACCACGAAGGTGGAGCCGAAGCCGGCCACCGCCAGACACCGCAACAGGAATTTGCGCTCCGCCTCGCGCGTATCCAGTGCCGCATCTATAACAAAGGGCCGTACGCCAAAGCCGAGTTTGGAAACGGTCCGGGAAAGTTCGGCGGGCGCCAATGCGCCCTCGTGCCAGCGAACGGATAGCTTGCCGGTGGACAAATTCAGGCGGGCGCTGACGACGCCATTCAATTTATTGACGGCCGCTTCAATCCTGGCGATGCAGTTGGCGCAATGTGCTCCGGTCACCAGAAGATCGAGCGACGCCTCTCCGGCAACCTCCCGGCGCACATACGGCGACGGGTCCGCCACAAGGCCGTGTTCGGCTGGATTTAGTGCAGCCATATGCGCTTATCCGCTTCAAACGGGTCCTGCGATGTACTGTGGACTTCAATATTCCAGACGCCATTGGGCACGTTCGGCAGAGTTGCAAGAAAACGTCCGTTTCCGGAACTCTGGAACGTCAATGCCTGGTCGCGCTCGGCATCGGAGGGATGCCGCAAAAGGCCTTCCAGTGTCAGGCCGGGCGGTGGCGTGCCGTCTTTCTGCTGCACGTCGACTTGCACGGTTATGGCATTGCCTGCCCCGCGCGTTGCAATAATGCCGGCCTGCCAGCCAAGGCGCGCCTGCTCGGCGCGCCGGGCCAGCGTATCGTTGAAATCAAGACCCTGGAGGTAGGGATTGTGCTCGTCCTCACCGCTGAAGGTGGTTTCAGCCTTGATGACGAGGTCGATATTCACTGCCAGGATGATGCCGAAAAACGCCACCAGTATGATCAGGATATGGCGGCCCGTCAGTTCAGTCGTCATTACGGCGCTCTCCCGAAACAAATGTCGTTTTCACCTGCCGCGTTTCGCCGGTAGCCGGATCCCTTAAAGAGAAGATCAGTTCGCGGCGCTCTTCGTCGGTTTCACTGCGATCAAGTGTAACGAGTGCACGGATGGTGCGAATGCGATCCTGTTCCACCGCGATGGTTGCCGGATTGGCCTTTTCCGGCAGACCAATGACATTCAATTCGCGAATGGGCGCGCCCCCGACAGTCATCGTGAATGTTCTGGCGGCGGCGGAATGGTTCATGATCTTGATGGTATAGCCGTTGCGCACGGCGCCATCGGACAACCTGACGAAATTCGGATTGCGGTCGCGGATGACATCGAGACCAAGCGTCGGCCGCGTCAGAAAGCTGAACACCATGAAGGATGCAACGGCCACCAGAATGACCGAATAAAGGACGGTGCGCGGCCGCACGAACCGGAAATGGGTGGACTCGCCCTTTGAGCGACGCACAATATTGGCATCCGTGTCGTAGGCAATCAGCCCCTTCGGCAGGCCGACGCGCGTCATCACATCGTCGCAGGCATCGATACAGAGCGCGCAATTTATGCATTCCAGCTGCGCGCCGTCGCGGATATCGATGCCCATCGGGCACGCCGCCACGCACTGGTGACAGTCAATGCAATGGCCGCGCGCGCCCCAGTCCTGACCCTTTTTGTGCACGCCGCGCGGTTCACCGCGATCGTGACGATAGGTCACCGACAGCGCGTCGGCGTCCATCATCGCGCCCTGTATGCGCGGCCAGGGGCACATATAGGTGCAGACCTGCTCGCGCATCAGGCCCCCAAGCGTATAGGTGGTAAAGGTCAACATGCCGACAAAGGCATAGGCCGCGCCCGGCGCTTCGCCATGTATCAGGTCAACCGCCAGTGTCGGGGCATCGGCAAAATAAAACACCCAGGCGCCGCCGGTCATGGCCGCAATGACGACCCAGATAGAATGCTTGGCAATACGCTTGAGTATCTTGTCGGCGGACCAGGGCGCCGCGGCCAGCCGGATGCGGGCGCTGCGATCGCCTTCGACGAACCGCTCCACATAAATAAATAAATCCGTCCACACGGTCTGCGGACAGGTATAGCCGCACCAGACGCGACCGAACAGCGCCGTGAACAAAAACAGGGCGATTGCGGCCAAAATCAGAAGGCCGGTGATGTAATATACTTCCTGCGGCCACAGTTCGATAAAGAAGAAGTAGAAGCGTTCGTGGGCCATATCGACCAGAACGGCCTGATTGGGCATGCCCGAACCGCGGTCCCATCTGATCCAGGGCACCAGATAGTAAATGCCCAGCGTGATCACCATCACGGCCCATTTCAGATTGCGAAAGGTGCCATGAACGCGTTTTGGATAGATTGGAACGCGGGACTTATAGGATTTGCGGGTGAGCGCACTGTTGGTGGCGCGCGCATCGGAACGTACCACGCTGTCGGCCGCCATCTCGGTCGGCGGCGATTCGGGTATTTTTGCGTGCGCGTTCAAGGTCAACCCTATTCACCGCCGCCAAGACTGTGCACGTAAATGGCGAGCGACTTGATGGTTTCAGGCGACAGCCGCCCGCCCCAGGTGGGCATTGTGCCGCCGCGGGCGTACCAGATCTGATAATGGATCTGGGCACGCGAACTGCCATAGAGCCATTCCTGGTCCGTCAGATTGGGCGCGCCGAATTCGCGATTGCCCTTTCCCGCAGGCCCGTGGCAGGCGGCACAATTGTCGGCGAACAATTTTGCCGCCCGCTGAACTGACTGCATATTGGCCGACCTGCCCGACAGACGAACGACATATTCGGTCAGATCGTCGATCTGCGCGGGCGTGAGGATGTTGGTGCGTCCGAAGGCCGGCATTTGCGACGTGCGCGTTTGCGGACTTGTCGAACGCGCACCGACCGTAATGGTGTGCTGAATGTCATCCAGCTTTCCGCCCCATAACCAGACGTCATCGTTGAGGTTGGGGTAACCGGGAAAGCCCTGCCCGCCCGACCCATGGCAAGGCGCGCAATTGTCGCCGAATGCAGCCCTGCCCTCCGCGAGCGCAAACTGCAGCAGATCGGGATCGGCCTGAATCTGCGCGAGATCGGCGTGCGCCAGCACCTGCTCATGCGCAGCGCGCGCCTGTTTGAGGTCCTGAACGGCTACGGCGACATCCTCGCGCTGCGAATGGTGCAGCATGCCATGGGTATAACCATGCACTAGGGGCCATGCCGGCATCAGTATCCAATAGCCGATTGCCCAGACGATACAGGCGTAGAAAACCATCAGCCACCAGCGCGGGAGCGGCGTGTTCAACTCCTTGATGCCGTCCCACTCATGGCCGGTCGTGTCTGTGCCGGTGACGTGATCGATGTCCTTTTCCGTCGACATTATGCATCCTCGTCATTGGCAAGGGGGATTTGTGCGGCCTCGGCAAATTTCTTCTTGTTCTTCGGCCATAGCGCGTAACCAAGCGCTATCAGAAACAACACCGAGAAATAAACGGCATCCCAGCTGCGGGTAAATGCCAGCACATCTTCATAAGCCCAGGGTTCCATGGTGCTTACCTTTTGTTTTCCGGCGCATCGGCCTTGTAGGTTGAATAATCGACAAGCGTACCCAGCATCTGCAGATAGGCGATCAGCGCATCGGCCTCGGACACCATGTCGGGATTGCCGTCAAAATCGCGCACCTGCGCACCAGGATAACGGGTTAGAAATTCGTCGGCGGCATCGGTATCGGGCGTAGCCTGGGCCACGACATCGGCCTTGGCGCTGTCGATCTGCGCCTGTGTGTAAGGTACACCCACATCCTTATTGGCCGTCAGGAATTCAGCGATGGCGTGAATGTCGAGCGGTGTCTTTTCGAGCATGACGTAAGGCGGCATGACCAATTCCGGCACCACCGAGCGCGGATCCGCCAGATGCTGGCGCTGCCACTCGTCGGAATATTTTCCGCCGACACGCGCCAGATCCGGGCCGGTACGTTTCGAGCCCCATTGGAATGGATGATCGTACATGCTTTCGGCCGCCAGGCTGTAATGACCGTAACGTTCGACCTCGTCGCGCAACGGACGGATCATCTGGCTGTGGCACAAATAGCAGCCCTCGCGGACGTAGATGTTGCGGCCGGCCAGTTCCAGCGGCGTGTAGGGACGCATGCCGGAGACTTTTTCTATCGTACTGTCGACCCAAAAGAGCGGGGCAATTTCCACCGCGCCGCCGATCGCAACGACGATTACGATACAGATCAGCAGAAAGATGGAATTCCGTTCGAGCGTTCCGTGATTCATTGTGCGGCTCCGGCCATGACAGGCGTTTGTAATGTGGGAGTCGCTGTCTGCCGCGTATCGCCGGCAATGGTGCGCCACACATTGTAGACCATGACCAGCGTGCCGATGAGATAGAGGGCGCCGCCCAATGCGCGAATGGCATAGTAGGGATGCATGGCCTGAACGGTTTCGACGAAGGAATATTCGAGGAAGCCGAAATCGTTATATGCGCGCCACATCAGGCCCTGCATGATGCCAGCCACCCACATGGAGGTGATGTAGAGCAGGATTCCGATGGTCGAAATCCAGAAATGCCATTCCACCAGGGCGTTGGAATAAAGCTTCTTCTTGTGCCACAGCCACGGCACCAGGCAGTAAAGCGCGCCGAAACTGACATAGCCGACCCAGCCCAATGCGCCGGAATGCACGTGACCGATGGTCCAATCGGTGTAGTGCGACAGCGCGTTGACGGTTTTCACGCTCATCACCGGACCTTCGAAGGTGGACATGCCGTAAAATGCGACCGATACGACCAGCATGCGCAGGACCGGATCGGTGCGCAGCTTGTCCCAGGCGCCCGACAGCGTCATCAGGCCGTTGATCATTCCGCCCCAGGACGGCATCCACAGAATGACCGAAAAGGTCATGCCCAGCGTCTGCGCCCATTCCGGCAAGGCGGTGTAGAGCAGATGATGCGGACCGGCCCAGATATAGATGAATATCAGTGTCCAGAAATGTACGATGGACAGACGGTAGGAGTAGACCGGCCGCTCCGCCCGCTTGGGAATGAAGTAGTACATGATCCCGAGAAAGCCGGCGGTCAGGAAAAAACCGACAGCATTGTGGCCGTACCACCATTGCGTGAGCGCATCCTGGACACCCGAGAACAGCGAATAACTCTTGGTTTCCAGAAACGAGGCCGGCATCGACAGGTTGTTGACCAGATGCAGGATCGCGATGGTGACGATAAACGCCAGATAGAACCAGTTGGCGACGTAGATATGCGGTTCCTTACGCTTCCAGATCGTGCCCAGAAATACAAGCAGGTAGCTGACCCACACCAGCGTCAGCCAGATATCCATGTACCATTCCGGCTCGGCATATTCGCGCCCTTCCGTAATACCCAGCAGATAACCGGTACCTGCCATGACGATGAATGTGTTGTAGCCCCAGAACACAAACCAGGAGAGTGCGCCGCCGAACAGGCGCGCGCGGCAGGTGCGCTGGACAACATAGAGTGACGTCGCGATCAGGACATTGCCGCCAAAGGCGAAAATGACCGCCGAGGTATGCAGCGGACGAAGCCTGCCGAAATTGGTGAAAAGATAGTCCGGAAAATAGAAGGTGTTTGGGAAGGAAAGCTGCAAGGCGATGATCAAACCCACCAGCATGCCCGCCACGCCCCAGAAGAGCGAAGCGATGACACCGGCCCGTATGACGTCATCGGTATAGGGTGCACGTTCGTCTTGGGGAACGCCCAGCCCATAGCGCCGCAAAAACCAGACGCCGCCTGCCGTGACGCAGGCCAGAAACGTCCAGGCCTGCGTCACCATCAGCGGGTCCGGGGAGCGTGCCGCCTCGACCAGACCGGCGCAAAAGGCGAGAACAAGAATACCCGGCACCAGGAGCAGGTCCATCCGCATATCCTGACGGGCAGCCTCAATCTGCATCGTGACTTCCTTCTATGTTTGGTCGGCAGACGCAGCGCGAAACGCCCGCATCGCAACCAGCCCCATTCGGGCCGTTTATGGAGATTTCCGGAAAATCCGTCGTTGATGAGGATCAATGGAGCGGGCGTTAAGATGCCGCGCCAGATCCGTAAAACCCCTTAGTTGTTTCCCTGCGTAAAGATCGAGCAGATTTTGCCGAGCGGCAGTATGGCGGCCTGCGTGATTTGCGAATCGATCTGCCGCGTTTGCAGCGCCACGCCCGCGCCGATGCTGAACAGCACAAGCTCCGCCGCCACCGCCGCCCCTGCGAGTTTGAGGCTCAGGGGCGCACCGAAATGGAAAGCCTTGCGGAACGGCACGCCACCGACCAGCCACGACCGGAACGCATTCCACAGCAGCAACGGCTGCCCCAGAAGAAACGCGATCAGGCCGCAGCAAGGCATGGTTTCTCCTTAGACGCGCGCCGGATAAAGCGACAACGCCAATGCGGATGCATGCTTCAATAACATTCGTCACCCTCGCAGAAATTATCATCCAGCGCTTATTGGGATTGCGGCTTCCGACGTTGATCCAAATCAACCGGCCCGGAGTTATCCAGGATTTGCTACGTTTTGTCGCGAACGCGCCACCTGAAGAATTATTGCGCCGGATCAATGCCGGATGGCGGAGGTTTCGATATTTAGCGGTAATGAGAAATCCGACCGAGCTATTTTCCGCACGGGTGCCACGGTACACCAGCTACCCGACGGCGCCGCATTTTGACGCCGGCATCCGGGCAGATACCTATCGCGAATGGCTGCGCGCCATTCCCGATGCCATGCCGCTGTCGCTGTATCTGCATATTCCATTCTGCGACACGCTTTGCTGGTTCTGCGGCTGCCACACCAAAGTCGTCCATAACTATGCGCCGGTTGCCGGCTATGTGGACCTGCTGTTGCAGGAACTCGACATGGTGGCCGATGCCTTGGGCGCAAAACGGCGCGTCAGTCATATACATTGGGGCGGCGGTTCGCCCACCATGCTTGTGCCTGCCGACATTCAAAAACTGTCAAAAAGGATTCATGATCGCTTTTCAGTGGAATCGGATGCGGAATTCGCCATTGAGGTCGATCCGCGCGGCCTTGCCGACGAGACGGTTGACGCCCTGAAACAGGCCGGCGTCACCCGCGTCAGCATCGGCGTGCAGGATTGCGACGAAACAGTGCAAAAGGCCATCAACCGGATACAGCCCTTTGCAGTGACCGAGGGCGCCGTGCATCGATTCCGGCAGGCGGGCATCACGGCCATCAATATTGATCTGATTTACGGCCTCCCACATCAGACGTGCGATAAGCTGGCGCAAACCATACAGGCCTGTCTTACGCTTGAGCCGCAGCGCTTTGCGATCTTTGGTTATGCCCATGTGCCGCACTTCAAGAAACATCAGGCGCTGATACCGGAGGCTGCCCTTCCCGGCGTGGAAGAAAGATTGGCGCAATTCGAGCTGGCCCAACGTCTGCTCAACGCGGGCGGCTATCGTTCGATCGGGCTGGATCATTTTGCCAAGGCAAACGATCCGCTGGAGCAGGCCCAAGCAACGGGTACTCTGAACCGCAATTTCCAGGGTTACACGACCGACAGCGCGGGCGCGCTGATTGGCCTGGGCCTGTCCTCGATCAGCAGCCTGCCGCAGGGCTATACGCAGAACCATACGGATTTCTCCGCCTATCGCGATGCCGTGCGTACGGCAAAACTGCCCATTTCCCGTGGTATTGCGCTGTCAAAGGATGACCGGCTGCGTGCCGCCGTGATCGCAAAACTGATGTGCAACCTGACGGTGGACCTGTCGGAGATTACCGCCGAATTCGGCGTGTCGCCGGACTATTTTGCCGGTGAGCTGGAGGATCTACGCGATCTGGTTGGCGAGGGACTGGTCAGCATAATGGGCGATGTCATTAAGGTCCCTGACAGTGCGCGCATCGCGGTGCGGCTGGTGTGCGCCGCGTTTGACGCCTACCTGGTCAAGCCCACGCTTCACGCCATTGCAGTGTAGCGGGACGCCCGATGTTTCTGAATCTCACTCTTGGAACACTGGTCGTCTCCATAACGGTGCTGACGCACACATTCGGATTGATCGCATTATCGCGCCTGATGCCGCGCCTGATTGAATGGTTAAGGCTGCATACTCACAATATCGGCAAGATCGTGGCGATGACCGCGACCGTGCTCAGCCTGTTCGTCATTCACACGGTAGAAATATGGGCATGGGCCTTTCTCCTGTTCATCGTCCATGCCGTCGACGGTTTTGAAAACGCCCTGTATTTTTCCACCGTCACCTTCTCGACCGTCGGCTATGGCGATATCACGCCGCATCCAGAGTGGCGCCTGCTGGCGGCACTGGAGGGCATAAACGGTTTCATTCTAATCGGCTGGTCGACAGCCTATCTGGTAGCCGCCTCCACGCGCTATGGTCCGTTCCGCCTCGGCGAACATTTTTGACCTGCTACAGCAGAAAAATGACGGCGGCCAATCCGGTCACCGACATGACCACTGTATAGGGCACAGCCATCCAGAGCATTTCCAGATAGCCCAGCCTGATTACCGGTGCCAGCGCGGAGGTCAGCAGAAATAGAAAGGCCGCCTGACCATTCGGCGTGGCCACGCTGGGGATATTGGTGCCGGTGTTGATCGCCACGGCCAGAAGATCGAATTGGGCACGATCGATGACGCCGGAGGCAAAGGCCGACTGGACCGAACTGATATAAACCGTTGCGACAAACACATTGTCGCTGATCGCCGACAAAACGCCGTTGGCGACATACATCCAGACCAGCTGCTCGCGTCCGTTATGGGCGAGCACATAGTCGATAACCGGCTTGAACAGATCCTGTTCATGTATCACCGCGACAATCGCAAAAAAGGTGACGAGAAGACCGGTGAACGGCAATGCCTCTTCAAAAGCATGCCCAATGCGTTTTTCATCGATAATGCCGACAAAGGCGGTGGCGAGAACAATGACGGCAAGACCAATCAGCCCCACCTCGGCAACATGGAAGGCAAGGCCCGCAACCAGCAGAAGCGCGGCAATCGCCTGAACAACAAGGCGGACCGTTGTGGCCTTGTTGTGCGCCATCATCTGCTCTCGATCATGCTGGGCGATGATTGCGCGAACAGGCTCCGGAAGCTCCTGACCATAGCCGAATTTCTTGTACCGCTCGACGGCGAAGCAGGTCAGAAGACCCGCAGCCAGGACCGGCAGTGAGACCGGTGACACGTGCCTGAAAAAGGTAACAAAATTCCAGTTCATTACCGTGCCGATCAGCAGATTTTGAGGCTCGCCCACCAGCGTGGCGACGCCGCCCAGCGCCGTTCCGACCGCCGCGTGCATTACGATCGATCTCAGAAAGCCGCGAAAGCATTCGAGATCGTGCCGGCGCGCGATGTGCAGCGGATCGTCATTATCATCAAGCCCATGCGAGGACACCACGCGGTGATAGACCCCATGCAAGCCCGCCGCGACGGTGATGATGACGGCCATTACGGTGAGCGCGTCGAGGAATGCGGACATGATCGCCGCCGACATGCAGAACAGTAAAGCCAGAGCCCTCTTGCTGCGTACATGAAGGAAGAGCTTCGAGAAAATAAAGATCAGCAGCTCGCGCAGAAAATAAATGCCGGCCACCATGAACATCAGCAGCAGGATGACCGGAAAATTCATTTCGGTTTCGTGATAGACCGCCGCGGGCGTCGACAGCCCCAGCGCAACGGCCTCTATGGCAAGCAGCCCGCCGGGCTGCAGCGGATAGCATTTGAGCGCCAGCGCCAGGGTGAAAATGAACTCGGCCAGCAGCGCCCAGCCCGAAACGAAAGCCCCCCCATAAGCCAGCAATAGGGGATTGGCGACGAGAAAGCCGATTATGGTGACCTTGTACCAGTCCGGGGCATTGCCCAGAAACAGGCTATAGACCGTCCGCAAAGTACGACCTTCGCCCGTCGCGTTGCCGTGTGTCTTCATGAGGGGAAATCAACCTGAATATTTAACGCGTAATAGGAACGAGCCAGTATGGCTTTCTGCCCGCCGCTAATCCACCCCTGCCCCGAATGCACATTCCCATCGGGCATCACAGTGTGTCCGCGCCATGATCGTCCACGCGCGCCGGCATGGATGCGCATTGGCTGCCGGACCAGCCGGTCTTGCTTGGCGCGCCTGCCCGCTTTGTCGGAATTTATCACCTTGTCCGGGAGCGGATGGGCCCCGGCATTGCGGGAAAAATTATGCGCTCAATTCAGGGAACTTCCCGGCCGGTTGTGATTTCCTTTGAGGGGATAAATCGGACAATACCCATGCTGAAGAGCCTATTAAAACCCATTATTCGAGAGGGCACGCTGACGGTGCGTTGCCCCGGGCGCACCCTGACGTTCGGCAGCGGCGCGCCGCGCATTACCGTGCGGCTGAGCGACCGCCGCGCCATGCTGGCGCTGGCTCTGGACCCCGATCTGGCGTTTGGTGAGTTATATATGAACGGTCGCCTTGTGATTGAACAGGGCGACATCCGCGCCTTGCTGGATCTGCTCACGCGCAACGTGGCGCGGAGCGGACCGCAGGGCCGGCATAAATTTCTCCGCTGGCTACGCGCGCAGATGCGCGCTTTTGCACAGTTCAATCCGGTGGCGAAGGCCAAGGCGCATGTGGCGCACCATTACGATCTGTCGGACCGGCTTTATGACCTGTTTCTCGACCAGGACCGGCAATATTCCTGCGCCTATTTCGCCAGACCGGATGCATCCCTTGAACAAGCCCAGGCCGCGAAGAAGCGGCATATCGCTGCCAAGCTCAATCTCGACCGCCCGGACCTGAAGGTATTGGATATCGGTTGCGGCTGGGGCGGGCTGGCCCTGGAGCTGGCACGCCACAACAGGGCCCGCGTATTGGGCGTGACGCTTTCCGAGGAGCAATTGGCGGTGGCGCGAGAACGCGCCAGCAGGGAAGGCATGTCTCACAGCGCCACATTTGATCTGCTCGATTATCGAAACGTCACGGGACGTTTCGATCGCATCGTTTCCGTCGGCATGTTTGAACACGTCGGCGCGCGCTATTACGATGCATTCTTCGCCAAGATGCACGCGCTGTTGCGCGATGACGGCGTGGCGCTGTTGCACACAATCGGACGAACGGACGGCCCGGGCGGCACCAATGCCTGGATTGCGAAATATATATTCCCGGGCGGCTACGCGCCCGCACTCAGCGAAATCGTGCCGGTGGTGGAACGCAACGGCCTAATCATCACCGACATAGAAGTGCTGCGCCTGCACTACGCCGAGACGCTGCTGGAATGGCAAAAGCGCTTCCATGGCGGCGCGCACGGAGATTGCCAAGCTCTATGACGAGCGGTTCTGCAGGATGTGGGAATTCTATCTGGCCGGCTCGGAAATGGCATTCCGCCACGACGGCGAGGTGGTTTACCAGATCCAGATTGCCAAGCGTCTCGATGCCCTGCCCGTAACACGCGACTATATGTTCGAGCGCGAACGCGAAAGAACGAACACCCAAGCCATGGCTGCGCGCGCCGCATAGCTGCGGCCGGGGCGGGCCGGTACTGGATCTGGCGCGCCAGAATAGGGCCCACGTATTCGGCGTGATAGAGACAAAGGCCAAGCCCGTGCGCGCGGCGCGAGATGACAGAAGCATATTACGACGGAATACCAGCCTAACCACGTGCCAATACGGACGTCCGCGCGTCGTTATTTGACAATGACTGTCGCGTTCATCATGGGATGCAAACGACACACGACTCCGTATGTACCTGCCTTTGTAAAGGTAACGTCTATATTCTGTCCCTGGTTCTTCAGGCCCTTGTCGCTTTTGGTGCCGTCCGGATTGATGATCGTCACATCATGGAAAAAGGGATCGTGGTTGGTAAAGGAAACCGTGTCACCCACATTGATAGTCACGCTGCCGGGCGTAAATTTTAGATCCTTTTGGTTGATCTCCACCGTCGCGGCGCTTGCTGGAACGGCAAGCACCCAAAGGATAGGCGCAGACAATAATGCTACAGTGAAGGCTTTGCGTCTTGTGAGCATGGATGGGACCTTTCTCCAGTTGATGTGAATTTGAGGTGCAGTTGATGTTCTTGATGCATTCGCCTTCATTGCGACTAACCGTCAGAATGCAACCCAGCCGAAGATACGAAATGTATTATCGTCGCCTGCATTCCGCCCGGCTCCGTCGTAATTGACCGCGGCGCCGTTTAATTTTGTAAACAACCTATACTGGATGCCGACGCGCAGATTTAGGCGGGAAACGAGGTCTCCAAACGGTGTGCCGTCCACCTGGAAGAGCAGTCCTTCGCTATCGGGCCTTTGCGTGCGGTTGCCTGCATACAGCAGATTATCGGCTGAGCCACTCACATTGAAATAACCAACAGTCGCGCCGACTTCATCGTGCCAGTAATAGGAGACATCCGCCTGAACTTCATCCAGCGAGTTGCGCGCATTTGCGGCTTCGCCGAGGCCGAAACTGCCATCCAGTGATTGGTGCTCGTGCGTGTACCGCAAATTTGACTGATAGACGTTGCTGCCGTCTCCCGTGTATTGATACGACCCATCCAGTTCGACATCCTGGAAATTGTCGCCGGTCGCAGCCGTGCGGTCGCCGTCAGGATAAAGGCTTGTCAGAAACGCCGTGGCGCCAAACTGAAAATTCTGCTCGCCATAATCTTTTTGATAGGCAACCCGCAAATAGGGTGCGCTGCCCTTTATGACGGAACCGCCGTCTGCGCCCATGGCGCGCATGAACCCACGTCCCGGAGTCCAGTAGAAACCTGCCTCTGCATAAAATTCCGTGGCATACCAAGCGTAGGCACTGACGCCGACAGCGCTCTGGGCCAAGCCGCCATTTATGACCGTCGCGGCTTCGGGCGCTGGCGCCAGATCGCTGTCCGTATAGGGAAAGCCCCACGCCGATAAAGTGTTCCATGGATCCTGAGCGGTCGGATTGTTATTCAGACTCAGGCCAACCAGGAGATCAGTGCCATCGTCCAACGTAAAATCGTTGACGGCACGCAAATCCAGATTGTCCCAAAGGAAGGCGCGCCCTACCCCGTCATAGGTGAACTGGCCGAAGCCACCGAAATGTTCGTTAAGACCACCGGCCACAAACGCGCTCACCTGATCGATGGTCGCATTGTTATTGACGCCGTAATGTGGCGCCGGCGGCGCCGAGGCATCTGCGTTGGTATGTAAATAGGAAGCTACCGCCATAATGGAAAACGGGAGGGTGCCGTCTACCGTACGTATCGTGTAGCCACTCATCTTGAATGCACGACCGAAGGGCATGAGTTGGGGCCCAAATCCACCGACGTGACAGGATTTGCAGGGCTGACCGGTCTGCTCGGCGAATGCGGGGACCGCCTCCGCTCTCGAAACGGACAGAGTGACCGCTGTCACCGCAAGGATGACAATACCTACTGTCCTGACTGATTTAGAAAGAACGTCATCAAACATGGATGTTACCCTCCGCTCGTGCGGATGCTTGGTAACATCTGCTGCGTAGGACGGTTTGCGCTGAATCAACTCAAGCATGACCGGATGTATTCAAATTTTTAACATGCGCAACATCTTTGGCCGTCTAACACCCAGCCATTGACCGTCGCAGCGGCGTACGCGCTCATGGGGGTGCGCGCCGCATAGTCGTGGGCCATTTTCAAAGCCCATGGCATGTGCCGCCGGAGACCAACGTCGTCGAATTTAGATTTGTGCTATGGATTGCGATGATCGCCGGGTTTGCAACCACCTAGCCGGTGCATCCGGCCTCAGACAAAGGTATCGAGCAGCGCGCCAATGCGCGGATTGGCCTGGCCCACCTTGGCGAGGGCCGCAGTTTCCAGATTGGCGGCGGCCATCTTTATTTTGGCAGCCTGATCGGGCTCTGCGACCTGTTTTGCATGCCGGCGCAGATCGCCGGCAGTATGAATCATGTGTACGACTGAGGTGATGGCGCTTCCCATACGCCAAATTTATTCCAGGCACGTGGCGTGCGGTAAAATTCCTGCGAATAATGCTAACAGAGTATTATGCGCGCAACTTACGCCGTCTTCTGCGCCGTCCAGGCACCTCGCCGCGTCCGCAGATCAGGGCAGATCCGCAAAGGATACCAGCTTTTTGGTGTTTTCGCACCACAAAGCAAGCCGGACGCCGCGCAGGCTTTCCCCGATGGTGAGCCGCCCCACATTTCTCAGTTCCGGAAAATCGCGCAGAACCTGCGGCAGGCGGTAATAGGGAATCTTGCTGTTGAGGTGATGGATGTGATGAATGCCGATATTGGCGGTGAACCAGCGCAAAATGCCCGGCAAGTCGTAATAGGAGCTGCCCGCCAGAGCGGCATCCTGGTGCACCCATTTATCCTCCCGCGCCCACATCACGTCTTCGAACTGATGCTGGACATAGAACAGCCAAACGCCCATCGAGGCCGCCAGCAGCAGCACCGGCAGATGCACGAGCAGAAACGGAACGGTGCCGACAAGCCGCATCAACACGATGACGGCAAGGGCGATGGCCGCATTGGTCGCCATGGTGCTGACCCAGGGCCGCCAGCCGCCGCGCATTTGCCAGAATGGCAGGCGGTGCTGCAGGAGAAACAGATAGGCCGGGCCGAATAGGAACATCACGAACGGATTGCGGTAAATACGATACCAGATGCGCCCCGGCAAAGACCGCGCGCGATATTCCGCAATCGTCAGCGTTTCGATATCGCCGATGCCCCGGCGGTCCAGATTGCCAGAGGTTGCATGGTGGATCGCATGATTGCGCTTCCAATAATCATAGGGCGTAAATGTCGCCACCCCGAGCGCGCGACCGACCCAGTCATTCAGCACGGCGTGACGGAAGAATGCGCCATGCCCGCAATCATGCTGGATCATGAACAGGCGCAGCAGAAATCCGGCAGCCGGGATCGCAAGCAGAAGCGTCAGCCAATAGCCGATATCGAGCGACAGCCACATCAACACCCATAAACATGCGAGCGCAAAAGCCGTGACGCCCAATTCAAACAGGGCGCGCGATCCGTTGGGCTGGCGATATTGCGACAAGACGCGCGGCGAGTATTGCGAAAGGCTCATTGTGGCAAGCTGCTCCGGATTAGGTTCGCGCCGAGCCAGCGGACAATAAGATGGCCGCTATCGCACAGTCGCGTGTGGGTACCGCATGAGGGCGATCGGCAAAGTGCCCAGGGTCGCAATCGTCCTGCTGACATTATATCCGAACTTGCCGCAGCGCGTGACCCAGGGCCTTATCGGACTTATTTCAGATGCCGGTCAAGTCACCCAATGCCGCATTGACGGAATACCGAGGTCAATTGTGCCTGCAGGGTTACATTTGAGACCGCATTAACCGCGCATATGCCTTGATTCCCGAATCGCTACAGTACCGGTCGGCCAACCGGCGGCAGCCGACAACGGCCGCATACCGGAAATGGAATTGTCTTCGTTAAAGGCCCCCAACGCGAATTGCTGCGCAATTGTCCACGGTGCGCCAAGCTTAAATCTACTTGACGAAGATTAAAAAACTTAGGCGTGGCACTCCGTTTTTGTAAGCGCGTGCCCCGCTAAAATATGGAAGGGCTGCCCACTCGAACGGCAACGCGGTTGCCCGGCTTTACGCCGTGGGCGACTAATACGTGAACAAACCGCGCTGCCTGTTCGAATGTCTCGTGAAAGCTGATCGGCGCACGCCCGGAGGTCGCCAGGCGTGCTTTGCTGCGTTGCGAAGAAGCCATCAAGAACGCGGTGAGAATTGCGGCCATATATTGCGCGCTGCGGTCAAGGCTGCCCGACAAGGGACGCTTTCAAAATTGGCACCATAAATCCATACTCTGGATTGATGCGAAAAACGTCCTCACGCCTGTCGGCAACGCTGCGCGTTAAGATCGAAGAACTGATCGCAACAGCCGTTTTTGACGCGGGCGCTATAGGGCTATATCTACCGCCGTGTCGTAAAGTGCTGGTATCCGGCCACGATCAGACTTTACTCCATTTGCCGGCCTTTATGTCGAATTTCACTTTTCCGGCGGCGCGCATACGCAGCAGAAGTTCCTGAAGAGCCTCTGTGCTCTTGTTGCTCGGGTCGAGCCGCTGCTGGAGCGAGTAGAGGGCGCGCGGTGTGTCGAGCGCGGCCAGCACATCTTCTTCCTTTGTCATGATCTATCTTTCCCGGTCTTCTGTTGCTTGACTAGAGTATCTCACCCGTCAACTCAAATGAGCTAAAGCTCATCGCAAACTTTGGAAAGGGCGGCTCACTCGAATTGCGAAGCGATGCTCCGCTGTGCGCCGGATTTTCTACGCTCCTCCGTCGCCAAGAAAATCCAGGCGTGGCGCTCAAATTTCGCAAGCTCGTGCCTCGTATTGTAGGGCGGCCCACTCGAATTGCTGCGCAACGCTCCGCTGTGCGCAGGATTTTCTAAGCTCCTTCGTCGCCAAGAAAATCCAGGCGTGGCGCTCAGATTTCGTAAGCGCGTGCCTCGTATCGTAGGGCGGCCCACTCGCGTTGCTGCGCAACGCTCCGTGGCGCTCAGTTTCTCTAAACTCGCTACGCTCGTTAAGAGAAACTGGCGCCCCCAAGGGGAATCGAACCCCTGTTTCAGCCTTGAGAGGGCCGCGTCCTGACCGCTAGACGATGGGGGCCTAGCAGCGTTTCCGCGCTTATAGCGGCAGGCTGGCGGCAAGCCAAGCAAGGCCTAGTCAGCGAAGTGCAGGGGCGTAAAACGGCCCTCGGCATATATATAAGGTGCGATGGTCACCGGCACCTGCATGTCCGTAAGGCCCGCAATCAGCCAGAGAAAATTCTCCTCGCCCGCGCCGGCCAGGTCCGCCACCGAGGGCGCCGTGCTGCCATTGGGATGGGAATGATAGCAGCCGATAATGCCGGCATTGCGCGCGCGCGCCTGTTTCAGAAGGCGGAAATGCTCGACCGGATCGAGTTCGAACAGATCGGCCTGGGCAGCGAGATTTTTGACCGGGTGGAGAAACGTGATGTCCCGGGAATTGCAGCGCCCCTCGATCAGGCCGCAGCATTCGCGCGGAAAGGCGGCACGCGCCTCGCTTTCCAATTGCAGGCGCAGGCGCGGCGGCAGGATCAGGCTTGCGGTCACGGGCTTTTCGCCGCCGTGATGCGGCTGACCAGCTTGCCGCTTTGGGTATCGATAATGTCGATTTCTTCGCCGCTTTCGGTGCGGACATGCAGGATCAGGCGGCCGGGCTGGGTTTCCTGCGAAAGAATCCGGGCACCCGCGGGCAGACTGAAGCTTGTTGCGGCGGGCGGCGCGGAGGCTGGGGCCGGTTTGGCGCCCCATTTCATCACCGATCCCACCACCAGCGCGATCAGTGCTAAGACAATCAGAATCGAAAGTATGATGACGGCGCTGAGCGCCGCCTTATAACCAACCGTCTTTTTGGGATCCCCGGCGGCGTCATTGATGTCAGACACACATTCCTCCCAAGACGGATTTGCAATCCGCGAAGCCCGCACAACCCCCGAAGATTCCGGGGAACGGCTGGACCGCTTTCTGGCGGCCGCCCTCAATGACCTCAGCCGCGCGCGCCTGCAAGCCCTGATCGCCGAAGGCGCGGTAACGCTGTCGGAAAAAACGATAAAAGACGGCAATCACCGGGTCAAACCGGACGAAACCTATCGCGTCGCCATTCCGCCCGCCGCGCCCGCGCGTCCGCAGGGCCAGGATATTCCGCTGCAGGTGGTTTACGAGGACAAGGATGTCATCGTGATCGAAAAACCGGCGGGGCTTGTGGTGCATCCGGCGGCGGGCAATCCGGACGGCACCCTGGTCAATGCCCTGATTGCCCATTGCGGCGACAGCCTGGCCGGTGTCGGCGGCGAAGTACGGCCCGGCATCGTGCATCGCCTCGACAAGGATACCAGCGGGCTTTTGATCGCCGCAAAAAACGAACGCGCCATGGGAAGCCTGGCCAAGCAGTTCGCCAAGCACACGATCGAACGCGCCTATCATGCCGTGGTGTGGGGGGCGCCGCGCGCCGGCGAAGGCATGATCGAAGGCGATATCGGCCGCAATCCATTCGACCGCAAGCGCATGGCGGTGATGCGCAGCGGCGGCAAGCATGCCCGCACGCGCTATCGCGTCATCGAGACGTTCGGCGCAAAGGAAAGACCCTTTGCCTCGCTGATCGAATGCCGGCTGGAAACCGGGCGCACGCATCAGATCCGCGTGCACCTGACCCATCTGGGCCATCCGCTGATCGGCGACCCCTCCTATGGCAAAGCGCGTCAGCCGCCGCGGGCGAAAAACCCTGCTGAGGACATGGCCTTTGCGGCCGCCGCCAACTTTAACCGGCAGGCGCTGCACGCCTATATATTGGGCTTCCAGCACCCTACCCTCCACAATACCATGCGTTTTGAATCGCCCTGGCCGGCGGATTTTGCGGGACTTATCGCGGCTTTACGCGGCTTGAACACCGCCAATTCGTGACCATATCTTTTAGTCACGAAGGGGATTCTTTGCTGACAGAGTTCATCCAAAAGCAGGCTCAGACGTTTAATCTGGGCATCTTCTACAATCGTCCATCCGCGCCTGGGCGGAGGGCGACGTCAGCAGTGAGGGATTTGACATGAGCAGCCGTGGCTTACCTGCCCTGCAAGGCGAAGGCGGATTATCCCGCTACCTGACCGAGATTCGGAAGTTTCCACTTCTGGAACCGCAGGAAGAATACATGCTCGCCAAACGCTGGAAGGAACATGAGGACCCGGAGGCCGCGCGCCGTCTGGTCACCAGCCATCTGCGCCTCGTCGCCAAGATCGCCATGGGCTATCGCGGCTATGGCCTGCCGGTCTCCGAAATCGTTGCCGAAGGCAATGTCGGCCTGATGCAGGCGGTCAAGCGCTTCGAACCGGACAAGGGATTCCGCCTCGCCACCTATGCCATGTGGTGGATCCGGGCATCGATCCAGGAATATATCCTGCGCTCCTGGAGCCTTGTGAAACTGGGCACCACGGCAGCGCAGAAAAAATTGTTCTTCAACCTGCGCAAGGCCAAGAACAATATTCAGGCGGTGGAAGAAGGCGATCTGACGCCCGAGCATCTGGACACCATTGCCGATCAACTGGGCGTGACCAAACAGGAAGTGGTGGACATGAACCGCCGCCTGTCGGGGCCAGACTCATCCCTGAACGCGCCGGTGCGTTCCGACGGCGAATCCGAATGGCAGGATTGGCTGAAGGACGACACCGTCGATCAGGAAACCCGGCTGGCCGAACGCGAAGAAATGAGCGAGCGGCATGAATTGCTGGAACATGCCATGAGCGACCTGACCGATCGCGAACGCGAAATCATCACCGCCCGGCGGTTGCAGGACGAGCCTGCCACGCTGGAAGACCTGTCGCAGAAATTCGGCGTCAGCCGCGAACGCGTGCGCCAGATCGAAGTTCGTGCCTTCGAAAAGCTGCAACAGGGCATGAAGTCGGCGCTTGAGGATAAGCGGTCCGCGACCCTTGGGTAGTTCAGTGTCATTCCCGGCCTCGCTTTGCCAATGCAAAGCGAGGGGAAGGGAATCCATAGCGGCATCAGTCAGTACCTGATTTTATCGAATAGGTCGGCCCAGTCCGGATTGGCTTTCTGGATGAGCCGGATTTTCCACGCGCGATTCCAGCCCTTAAGTTGTTTTTCCCGTGCGATAGCGCCATGGATGTCGGCGTGCTCTTCAAACCAGACCAGAAGATTTACATCGTACCGCTTCGTAAAGCCCTCGACGTGCTTGGCTTTATGTTCGCCAATGCGGCGCGCCAGATTATTGGTAACCCCTATATAGAGGGTTCCATTGCGCCGACTCGCAACAAGATAGACAAAATAGCTTTTCTGCATGGATCCCCTTCCCTCACGACGCTACGCGTCGCTCGCCGGGGATGACAAGCAAGACTAACAGAGCCGCTACGCACTCAACGCCATATCCACGCCGCTCAGCTTTTTATAAGGTCAGGCAATATTTTTCATGGGGCCGCCATGCAGACCAAATTCTGGCAGATCGACGCGTTTGCGCAAAAGCCGCTGGAGGGCAATCCGGCGGCGGTGGTGCCGCTGGAAAAATGGCTGCCCGATGCAACAATGCAGGCCATAGCCGGTGAAAACAATCTTTCGGAGACCGCCTTCTTTGTGGCGGTCGGGCCCGGCAGCTATCACCTGCGCTGGTTCACACCGACCAGCGAAGTTGATTTGTGCGGTCACGCCACGCTGGCCAGCGCCTGGGTGATTTTCAATGAACTGGAACTTGCCGCCAGCCAGGTTTCCTTTGCCACAAGATCGGGCGTTTTGACCGTGTTGCGCGGCGACGATGGCCACAACACCCTGTCCCTGCCCACAAGCGAATTGTCGGGCTTCATGGCGCCGCAGACTTTCCTCGACGGCCTGTCCGATGCGCTGGACGTGCCGCCTCCCCTGCAGGTGCATACCGGCATTTGCGTCATGGCGGTATGGAACGATCCGGCCATTGTGCGCGCCATCAAACTTGGCGACCTCGCGCCCGTACTCAGCAGCATCAACGAATGGGGCCTGATTGCGACCGCGCCGGGCGATAACGGCTATGATTTCATTTCGCGCTTCTTTGCGCCCGACAAGGGCGTGCCGGAAGATCCGGTGACCGGTGCGGCCCACACCATGCTGACGCCCTATTGGTCGCGGCGGCTGGAAAAGAAAAATCTAACGGCGCGGCAGGTTTCGGCACGCGGCGGCGATCTGGTTTGCATTGACGATGGCGAGCGCACATTGCTGTCGGGTCCCTGCGCGCTATATCTGAAGGGCGAGATTACGATCTAATTTGTCTCGTTTTCATCGGAAATACTTTCGCCGAACTGGGAAAGACCTTCTTCCAGATAATCGCCCAACATCGGCAGACCAATCAGATATTGCGCCGCGCGCCTGTTGTGTTCGTTGCGGGCCGTTTCCAGCGCCTCATCCCACTCGTCCACTGAGTAGGTGCCGCGTCCCAGCCAGGCCAGCGCCACCAATTCAATCTGCTGGTCCCTGTTCAGGCCGCGGATGGCATCCATCAATTCACGCCTGGTTGGATCGTCTGCGCTATCGTCCAGAACATCGGTGTCGCCGTCATCGGTAGGATTGGAGCCGGAATCGGGATCAGATTCGCCCTCCTTTACGTCATAAGCGCGGGCCTTGATGATCAGGAAGGCGATCTTGTCGGTGGGAATGGACAGCTGCGGTCCGTCGTTTTCGTTTTCCTCGACGGGAGGATGGGGCGAATTGTCCTGACTGCGACCTGCCATGGGAATTTCCCGTGAAATACCAACAGGAAACTACCGAGTTCCTGCAGACGTTCCCCTGTCCGCTAAAATACGCATTTGACGCGCGTAAAGCGAATCTCTATATCGGCGGCGGGCCACACCTCCCCAACGAGGTGCGAACATTCTGAAAGGAATGTCTGATGACCGGTACAAAACCGGCCGTGCGCCCTGCACGGCCTTTTTTTTCGTCTGGACCTTGCGCGAAACGCCCAGGTTGGACTTCTGAAGCCTTAAACGGCGCGCTTTTGGGGCGGTCACACCGCTCAAAGCCCGGCAAGGCAAAACTCAAAGACGCAATCGACCGCACCAAAGCGCTGCTGGGCATTCCCGACGATTATCGCGTCGGCATCGTGCCGGCTTCCGACACAGGTGCGGTGGAAATGGCGATGTGGTCGATGCTGGGCGCACGGCCCGTCGATCTGTTCGCCTGGGAAAGCTTCTCCGAAGACTGGGTGACCGACGCCGTCAAGCAGCTGAAGCTGAAGGACGCGCGCGTCATCAAGGCCGGTTACGGCGAACTGCCCGATATGAGCCAGTATGACCCGGCGCATGATGCGGTATTCGTGTGGAACGGTACCACGTCGGGCGTACGCCTCCCCAATGGCGACTGGATCCCGGCAAACCGCGAAGGCATCACCATCTGCGATGCCACCAGCGCGGCGTTTGCCATGGACCTGCCCTGGGACAAGCTCGATGTCGTAACCTTCTCCTGGCAGAAGGTGCTGGGCGGCGAAGCCGCGCACGGCATGCTGATCCTGTCGCCACGCGCCGTGGCACGCCTCGAAAGCTATACGCCGCCCTGGCCGCTTCCCAAGATTTTCCGCATGACCAAAGGCGGCAAGATCGTGGACGGCATCTTCCAGGGCGAAACCATCAACACACCGTCCATGCTGGCGCTTGAGGACTATCTCGACGCCTTGTCCTGGTCGGAGCAGATCGGCGGCCTTAATGCCCTCAAGGCCCGCTCGAATGCCAATCTGGCGGCGATGGCCAAATGGGTGAAGGCAAGCGATTGGGCTGCCTTCCTGGCCGGTGATGAAGCCTCGCGCTCCAACACCAGCGTTTGCATCAAGATCGTCGATCCCTGGTTCACCGCCCTTGCCCCCGAGGCTCAGGCCGATGCCGCCAAGAAGATCGCCAGCGTCCTGGAAAAAGAAGGCGTGGCACTGGACATCGCCGGATATCGCGCCGCCCCACCGGGCCTGCGTATCTGGTGCGGCGCCACGGTCAATACCGCCGATCTCGAAGCTCTCACGCCCTGGCTCGACTGGGCCTTCGCGCAAGTCAAAGGTTGATTGAAAATGCCCAAGGTTCTTATCGCCGACAAGCTGTCGCCAGCCGCCGTCGCCATCTTCAAGGAGCGCGGCGTCGATGCCGACGTCAAAACCGGTTTGAGCAAGGAAGACCTGCTCAAAATCATCGACCAGTATGACGGCATCGCCATTCGTTCGGCGACAAAAGTCACGGCCGACGTCATCAAGGCCGCCAAGAATCTGAAAGTCGTGGGCCGCGCCGGTATCGGCGTCGACAATGTCGATATCCCGGCGGCGACAGCCGCAGGCGTAATTGTGATGAATACGCCGTTCGGCAATTCCATCACCACCGCCGAGCATGCCATTGCCCTGATGATGGCGCTGGCGCGCGAGCTTCCCGCGGCCAATGCCTCGACCCAAGCGGGCAAGTGGGAAAAGAACCGTTTCATGGGCGTCGAACTGACCGGCAAGACGCTGGGCCTGATCGGCGCGGGCAATATCGGCTCGATCGTGGCCGATCGCGCCAAGGGCCTGAAGATGCGCGTGGTTGCGTTTGACCCCTTCCTGTCACCCGAGCGCGCCGCGGATATGGGCGTGGAAAAAGTGGAGCTGAATGATCTTCTGGCGCGCGCCGATTTCATCACCCTGCACACGCCGCTGACGGATCAGACCCGCAACATCATTTCCGCCGATGCCATTAACAAAATGAAAAAGGGCGTGCGCATCATCAATTGCGCGCGCGGCGGCCTGATCGACGAAGCCGCGCTGAAAGCGGCGCTGGATTCCGGCCATGTCGCCGGCGCGGCGCTGGACGTGTTCGAAGAAGAACCCGCCAAGACTAATATCCTGTTCGGTAACGAAAAGGTCGTGGCCACGCCGCATCTGGGTGCGTCCACGTCCGAAGCACAGGAAAATGTGGCGCTGCAGGTGGCCGAACAGATTTCCGATTATCTGCTGACCGGCGCCATTACCAACGCGCTGAACATGCCGTCCATCAGCGCGCAGGAAGCAACCCGCGTGAAGCCCTGGATCATGCTGGCGGAAAAGCTCGGCGCCTTTGCCGGCCAGTTGACCGAGACCAGCCTGGAAGCCGTGGAAATTCTGTATGAAGGCACGGTTTCTGGCCTGAACACCCGTGCCCTGACCCAGGCCGCGCTGGCCGGACTGCTGAAGCCGCAGCTGGTCGACGTCAACATGGTCAATGCGCCAATCGTTGCCAAGGAACGCGGCATCAAGATCAGCGAAGTTCGCCGCGATCAGCAGGGCATTTACGATGGCTATATCAAGATTACCGTTACGGCCGGCGGATTGACGCGCAGCGTGGCGGGAACCGTGTTCTCCGATGGCCGTCCGCGCCTGATCCAGGTGAAGGATATCAACCTGGAGGCCGAATTCGCCAAGCATGTTCTCTATGTCACCAATGAGGACAAGCCAGGTTTTATCGGCAGACTGGGCACCATCCTGGGCGATAACAAGGTCAACATCGCCAACTTCACCCTGGGCCGCACGGCAGCCGGCTCGGACGCGATTGCGCTGATCGAAGTAGATGGCGATGTTGACGAGAAAGTCGTCACCGAAATCCGCAATCTGCCTCTGGTCAAGCAGGTCAAAGCGCTGGCATTCTAGACGGGCGCGCTGTCCGGCGCGGCAACCAGGAAACGTTCGCCGCATGTCTCCGCTTTACCTGCTCTGGTTCGGCTGGCTGTTCAGCGCTTTGTGCTGGGCGGCTGCCTGGGCCTATGGGGGAAATCCGAAACAGCGCAGGGCGACGCGCCTGGATTATGCCAATCGCCTGGCGTTGATGGTTGGCGTTGTCCTGCTGCTCGGACTGCATCCGGGTTATCTGGAGCGCTATCTCTGGCTCTGGCATACGTCGGATAGCCAGGCCTGGATCGAAACGCTGGTGGCCTATCTTGGATTTGCACTGGCCTGGTGGTCTTATGGCGCCATGGGGAAAAAGGCGCGGCGCCGGATTGCGCGCAACGGGCCCTATAGAATTGTACGCCACCCCATGTTTCTCGGGATCATCATTGCCGGTTTCGCCCATGCCGCCGTTCGCGGAACCTTCGATGCGTTTTTGGGCGCAATATTGATGGCGCTGGGCTGGTATTGGCGCGCACAGGTTGAAGAGGACACGCTGCGCGAGGAACTGGGCCCCGGCGCCTATGATGCCTATGCCTCCAGAACCGCGATGTTCATACCCTTTATCTGGTAGAACCGGTCAGGATGGTCGCGCCGCCGCTTCATGATGGCGGATAACTTCCTTAATTATAAAATTGAGAAATTTCTCGGCAAAATCGGGATCGAGTTTCGCGCCATGCGCCAGCATGCGCAGCCGGGTGATCTGCGCGGCTTCGCGTTCCGGGTCCGATGCCGGCAGACCCTTTATCGCCTTCAACTGCCCTACAGCCTTGGTGCATTTGAACCGTTCAGCCAAAAGATGAACCAGCGCCGCATCGATATTGTCGATACTGTCCCGCAGGGCTTGTAGTTCGGGAACGGCAACAACCATGAGAAATCTCCATAATTTGCCGTTTGTTTAGGCGATTGCGCGCCCTCTCGGCAATGAGGCCGTGCCAGATTAATGCACCGGCGAATTTCATGGTGCAGCGCAAGATAGCGGTATTTGCCAAACTCGCAAAAAAAGAAGGACAGGTTTTAGGAGTCTCTATAACGTTGAGGCATCAGCTAGCGGGGGGACTTGTTTCGGTAGCCGGAAATTGGCTGTGCGAACAAGCCGGTAACAGATTATGCGCAAACAATTTTTGGCTGTGGTGGTGGCCTGTGCCGCCCTTGTCCTGAGCGGCTGCGCCAGTGGCGAGGCGGATTCAACCGATGCCAATGATCCGCTGGAATCCGTCAATCGGGCGGTGTTCGATTTCAACCAGTCGCTGGACCGGCATGCCGCGTTGCCCGCAGCAAGCTTCTACCGGAGTGCGGTGCCCGGCGATGTCCGTTTCGGCGTACATAATTTCCTTTCCAACCTGAATCTTCCGATCGCTTTTGCCAATGACGTCCTGCAGGGCCAGGCCGAACGCGCCGCGCAAGCCCTGGGCCGGTTTACGGTCAATTCCACCATCGGCGTCGCGGGCCTGTTCGACGTGGCCACCGATTGGGGTATGCCGGAGCAGTCGGAAGATTTTGGCCAGACCATGGGATATTACGGCGTTCCTGAGGGCCCCTATGTGGTGCTGCCGCTGATAGGACCGAAGCCGCCGCGCGATTTCGCCGGCAGCTATGTCGATGCCTTCTTTACCCCACTGGCCTATATCCATTTCAAGGGCCGCGCCTATTGGGGCCTGGCGCGTTCGGCGCTGACCACGGTTGATCGCCGTTCCGCCAACATCGATCTGTTGCGCGAAATCGAGCGTTCGTCGATCGATTACTATGCCACCATGCGCAGCCTGTATCGCCAGCGCCGCGCGGATGCCATCAACAATGGCGCCAACGATCCGCCATCTGCATTTTGGGATTTTTAACGCCGAAATTCCGCCTCGAGACGGAGTGTTTTTTCTCCACTTGGTCTATAGGGGTGCAAAGCGCTAAAAGGCGCCTTTCAAACGATCGGCGAACATTACATGTCCCTAATAAATAAGAATATTATTGAAGGCGTGGTGGCTTATTGCTGCCGCCATGCCAGAGCCGTTGTGGTGATCGGCATAGCGCTGGGCGTGGCAGGCGGATATTACACGCAAAGTAATTTTGCGATAAACACAGACAGCGCCACGCTGATTTCATCGGACACACAATGGCGCCAGCAAGAAATCAAATTTGACGCCGCCTTTCCCCAGCGCAACAACCTGATACTGGTTGTCATCGACGGCGCGACACCCGAACGTGCCGAAGAGGCCGCCGCCGCGCTGACGGCTGCGCTTTCCGAAGACACCAAACTATTCCCGATCGTGCGCCGGCCAGATGGCGGCAAGTTCTTCGACCAGAATGGAATCCTGTTTCAGTCCACGGCGGAAGTGCAGCAGACCATGGAACAGCTGATTTCAGCGCAGCCATTTCTGGGTCCGCTTGCCAGCGACCCCAGCCTGCGCGGCGTCGTCAACAGCCTGTCCACCGCCCTGACCGGTGTGGAAGCCGGCCAGGCAAGCCTGGACGACATCGATGCACCCATGGCGGGCTTTGCCGGTACACTGGAGAAAGTATTGGCTGGCCAGCAGCCCTTTATGTCCTGGCGCGCGCTGATCAGCGGCAAAAGTCCGAGTATTCTGGAAACGCGGCGCTTCATCGAGGTTCAGCCGGCGCTGGATTATGATGCCCTTGAACCCGGCAAACAGGCCAGCGACGCCATTCGCAAATTTGCGCGCGACCTTGGCTTCACGCCCGACATGGGCGTGACGGTCAGGCTGACCGGACCAATTCCGCTTTCGGACGAAGAATTCGCCACTGTCGCGGAAAATGCCGGGCTGATGCTGGGCACCATGCTCGCCCTAGTCCTGTTGACGCTGTGGCTGGCGGTGCGCTCGTTCCGCATCATCTTTGCGATTTCAGTGACGTTATTCACCGGGCTTGCCATAACCATGGCGCTGGGCCTGGCGATGGTGGGCGTGTTCAATATTATATCAATCGCCTTCATTGCCTTGTTTGTAGGCTTGGGCGTTGATTTTGGTATCCAGTTTTCAGTGCGCTATCGCGCCGAACGGATCACGCACCAGAACCTGATGACTGCACTGACCTGCGCGGGACGTGAAGTTGGCTTGCCGCTGTTCCTGGCTGCGGCCGCGACCGCCGCCGGCTTTTTCTCGTTCCTGCCCACGGCCTATGTGGGCGTCGCCGAACTCGGCCTGCTGGCCGGGATAGGGATGATCATCGCCTTTCTCTTGAGCGTGACCTTGCTGCCGGCGCTGTTGATGCTGTTGCGGCCGTCGGGGGAATCCCAGGAAGTCGGTTTTTCGTTCCTTGCACCCGCCGACAATTTTCTGGTGTCTCATCGCAAACAGATTCTGATTATTGCGGCAGTGCTGGCGGCAATCTCGGCCGCCACGGTGCCGTTCATTCGTTTCGACTCCGATCCACTTGATCTGCGCAGCCGTAGCGTCGAGTCGGTTTCCACACTGTATGATTTGATGAAAGTACCTGAAACCTCTCCGAACGTTGTCGACGTGCTGACGCCATCGCTGGCGGATGCCAACCGTCTGGCGGCGCGGCTGTCGGGGCTGGAGGAAGTGGGACAGGCGCTGACGCTTTCGAGCTATGTGCCCGCCGACCAGAATGCAAAGCTGGCGATTATCTCCGATGCCGCCATGCTGCTTGATACCACGCTTTATCCCTTTTCACTGCGCACGCCGCCTACTGATCCCGAAGTAGTGGAAGCTTTCAACTCTTCCGCCGCCCGCTTGCGTCAGGTAGCACAGGGCAAGCAGGGTAAAGCCGCCGATGATGCACGCCGTCTCGCCGACGCCCTAAGTAAACTTGCAACAGGCCCGCGCGACGCGCGCAACCGGGCCTTCGTCGCAATGATTCCGGGATTGAACACCTTGCTGCGGCAACTGAGCTCGATGCTGCAGGCCGGTCCGGTTACGACGGCAAATATGCCCGAGCCGATGATCCGCAATTGGGTCGCCGCCGACGGCCGCGCCCGCATACAGGTATCGCCCAAGGATACCAGCAACAATCCGGATACCTTGAATAAATTCACCGAGGCCGTTCTGCGGGTTGCGCCCAATGCAACCGGCGCACCGATTTCCGTGCGCGAGTCAGGCGCCACCATCGTGGCCGCCTTCATCGAGGCAGGGCTCCTGTCCTTTATTGCCATTCTCATTCTGCTGGCGGTGGTATTGCGCAGGCCGCGCGAAATAGCTATCGCCATGGCGCCGCTCGCACTGACTTTCCTGCTGACTCTCGCCACCTGTGTCGCCATCGGCATGGATTTGAATTTTGCCAATGTCATTGCCCTGCCACTGCTCCTGGGCATTGGTGTGGCCTTCAATATCTATTTCGTGGTGGCCTGGCGAATGGGAGAACGCAAATTGCTGCAATCACCCCTGACGCGTGCCGTCGTCTTCAGCGCCGCTACAACGGCATCGGGATTCGGAAGCCTGTGGCTATCCAGTCATCCCGGTACCGCCAGCATGGGCGCATTGTTGATGATCGCGCTGGTCTGGACTCTGGTAAGCACGCTGGTGCTGGCTCCGGCGCTATTAAGCTATCAACGAACGCAACGGTAAAAAACGTCTATGGGGCCATTGCCTTGTCGGCGAGTTCGTTGATTTTTTTAACAAGGGCCTGCGCGCCGCCAGCCTGGAAGGTCGTGGAGAAATCCGCGCGGCGCGTGGCAAGCTGGCTGACTTCCCCGTTCAGCAGCACGTCGATGATCTTCCAGTTTCCGTCGGATTTACGCATGCGATAAATAAACGGGATCGGCTGCCCGGTCGCCGGCACCAGCGCAGTTGTGACGAACTTATCGTTGCCGCGTACATCCGTCTTGGGTTCCACGGTGAATTTCTCGCCGCTATAGCCGTCGAAATTGGCGGCATAACTGGAGATGGTCAGACGGGCGAAGGCATCCGTAAGGGCCTTTTTATCGGCCGCTGATAATCCATTCCACGCGCTAGGGCCGACGGACAGTCCCGTCATGGTTGTGAGGTTATAGGCCTTTTCAACAGCCGGCTTGAGCTTGTCATAGCGCCCCTTCACGCCCAGCGTCTTGGCGCTTTTCATGCTGTCGAGCAGCACGTCATAAAATTCGCGTATCGTCTGCGCTGCGGGATCAACGCTCTGCGCGCGCGCGGGCGCGGGCGCGATCAATACGAACGCCGCAAACGCCAGCATCAGACTCTTGGAAATTTTCCGCATGCCAAAACAGCCCTATGAATAATCGTGTCCCTCAAGCACCATTATCCCAGGACATTTTGGAGAAATTGGGGCACGCGAAGGCCTCTTAGGCCCGAATTGCCTTTTTAACGAAGCGTAAAGCAATAAAAGCCGCGATGCCGTCTGCATCCAGACCCGCTGCTGCATACTGACGATCCGGATTATCATGCTCCTGGAACATATCCGGCAGAGTCAAATTGCGGATTTCCAGTCCCGGCCGCAGCAATCCTTCGTTGGCCAGCAAATGCAGCACCTGAGCGCCGAATCCGCCAACCGCACCCTCTTCAATGGTAATCAGAAGGCGATGCTTGCGCGCCAAATTGCGCACCAGCGCGCTGTCGAGCGGCTTGGCGAAGCGGGCATCGGCCACGGTGCAGGAAATACCCCTGGTTTCGAGGAATTCCGCAGCCGACAGGGATGCCGCCAGACGCGTACCCAGGCTGAGAATGGCAACGTCATTGCCTTCACGGACGATACGTCCTTTGCCGATGGCCAGAACCTGGCCGCGCGCAGGCAGGGCCACGCCGGTACCTTCGCCGCGAGGATAACGGAACGCACACGGACCTTCGTTATAGGCTGCCGCGGTGGCAACCATGTGTACCAGCTCGGCCTCGTCGGCGGCGGCCATCACCACCATGTTGGGCAGGCAACTGAGATACGCCAAATCAAAACTTCCGGCATGGGTCGCACCATCGGCGCCGACCAGTCCGGCACGGTCCATTGCAAAACGGACGGGCAAGTTCTGCAGCGCGACATCATGCACGACCTGATCGTAGGCCCGCTGCAAGAATGTGGAATAAATCACGCAAAACGGCTTCAGCCCCTCGGTGGCAAGCCCCGCCGCAAAGGTTACGGCATGCTGCTCGGCAATGCCGACATCGAACATACGCTCGGGAAATTTCTTGCCAAACAGATCAAGTCCGGTCCCCGACGGCATGGCCGCCGTAATGGCCACGACCTTATCGTCATGGGTTGCTTCGGTGATAAGCGCATCGGCAAACACCTTGGTGTAGGTCGGCGCGCCCGCCTGGCTTTTTTCCTGGATTCCCGTGGCGACATCGAATTTCGCTACCGCATGCCCCTTGTCCGCGGATGCTTCGGCCGGGGCATAGCCTTTGCCTTTTTCCGTCTTGATGTGCAGCAGGACAGCACCGTGATCGGGATCGTCGCGTAATTCTTCAAGCAGCGACACCAGTCTGCCGACATCATGGCCGTCAACCGGGCCGATATAGCGCAGGCCCAAATTTTCGAACATCGACGCATTTGCGTCGCCCGTCCGCAGCTGCTGCAAATGATTTTCGAGCGCCCCGACAGGGCCCGCAATCGACATGGCATTATCGTTGAGAACAACAATAAGCCTGCTATTCAGGGCACCGGCATTGTTAAGGGCCTCATAGGCCATGCCCGCGCTCATGGCGCCGTCGCCAATCACGCTGATGACATGTCCCTTGCCGCCGTTGAAGTCACGGCCCACCGCCATGCCGAGACCGGCGGAAATGGATGTGGATGAGTGGGCGGCGCCGAACGGATCAAACGGACTTTCCGACCGCCGGGTAAAGCCGGACAGACCTGCGGCCCGGCGAATGCTGCGAATGCCGGCACGGCGCCCGGTAAGGATTTTATGCGGATAGGCCTGATGGCCGACATCCCAGACAATACGATCGTTCGGGGTATCAAACACATAGTGCAACGCCACGGTCAGTTCGATAACGCCAAGCCCGGCACCAAAATGACCACCGGTAACCGACGCGGCATCGATGACTTCATGGCGCAGTTCGGCAGCCAGTTGCGGCAACTGGGACCTGTCCAATGACTTCAAGTCGGCAGGAATGTGGATGGTGTCGAGAAGCGGCGTTTTGAGTACCATCAGGATTCCCGGTCCAGCAGGAAGATTGGAAGCGCGCATAATTCCGGCGCGTCATAGGGGCGAAGCGCATCGATAGCGCGGCGCGCCAGTTTTTCTGCCTCTTCGCGTGCGCCTTGCACGCCATAAATTGACACCAGCGTGGCTTTGCCGGCGTCTTTGTCCTTGCCGACGGCCTTGCCGGTTTTCTCGGCCGTGCTGGTGACGTCCAGCAGATCATCGGTAATCTGAAACACCACGCCCATATCGTGCGCATAGGACCGCATCCGCGCGCGATGCTCGTCACCGGCTTCACCAAGAATGGCGCCCGCCTCACAGGCGAATTCAAACAGCTGTCCCGTCTTCAATCGCTGGAGCAGCAAAACATCTTCGGCACCAAAGGTATGATTGGATGCCTGCATGTCGATCATTTGTCCGCCGATCATGCCATTGTGCCCCGCGGCCTGTGCCAGACGCGCAATCAACTGACACCGCACATCGGCGCTGGGATGGGTCCTGGAATCGCAGAGAATTTCGAACGCAATGGTCAGAAGCGCATCGCCTGCCAGCACCGCCGTCATCTCATCAAAGGCGCGATGGGTGGTGGGACGACCACGCCGTAGATCGTCATCGTCCATGCAGGGCAGGTCGTCATGGACCAGCGAATAGGTGTGCAGCACTTCCAAGGACGCCGCGACCCGTAATGCATGCGCGTCTTCGACCCCAAAAAGCCGGGCGCAGTTTACCACCAGAAATGGCCTTAATCGTTTTCCACCCGCAAAAGTTGCATAGCGCATGGCCTCCTGAACGCGTGCCTGGAGGCCGACGGGTTTAGGCAAGACCTCGTCCAAAACGCCATCGACCAGGCGCGCTGATTCGGCCATGGCCTCAGCCAGTCCGACTGGACGGGTGGGCTTTACGGCCTTGGTTGCCGCCGCGCCTTCAGAAAATCCGACCATTATGACACCGTAGCGCTCCCCATGGTCTGCATGCCCCCGCAAAACCACAGCCGCCGCTTTTCGAGAATTATTACGACCCTACCACAGATTAGGCCTCTGCCAGCGCGCTTTCTAGGCCAGTAACCCGAACAAGCCATTGGCAAATTCGCCGCAAGGGCTGGCGGCAGGGGACTTGCGTCCACGCCCGCGATCCCCGAAAATGCCGTTTGCTGCAGTGCGGCGGGCCTAGGGGGCTGGCCCTGTGGCCGATAATACCGTACCAGCCCGCCATAGGACGGATATATGCAAGTCATTCTTGCCCAACCACGCGGCTTTTGCGCCGGCGTCGTACGCGCCATCGACATTGTCGAGCGGGCGCTCGAAAAATTCGGCGAGCCGGTCTATGTCCGGCACGAAATCGTGCACAACAAGCATGTCGTCGACACGCTGAAGAATAAGGGCGCGCATTTCGTCGAGGAACTGGATGAGGTGCCAGATGGCGCCGTGACTGTTTTCAGCGCGCATGGCGTGCCGCAAACCGTCATTAAGGATGCGCAAAGCCGCGGCCTGCCGGTGCTCGACGCCACGTGTCCGCTGGTCTCCAAGGTTCACAGTCAGGGCAAGCGCTATGTCGCGCAGGGCCGCACCATGGTTCTGATCGGGCATGCCGGGCATCCCGAAGTGGAAGGCACCATGGGCCAGGTCGGCGCGCCCATGCATCTTGTGCAGTCCGAAGCGGATGTTGGGAAGCTGCCGATTCCAACGGATACGCCGATCGCCTATGTGACGCAGACCACGCTGTCGATCGACGATACCAAGGGCGTGATTGTCGCGCTGAAAAAGCGTTTTACGGATGTTGTCGGCCCTGAAACGTCCGATATCTGCTATGCCACGCAGAACCGCCAATCCGCCGTCCGCGATCTGTGCAAGGTGGCCGACATAATTCTGGTGGTGGGCGCCAAGAACAGTTCGAATTCCAATCGTCTTTGCGAAATCGGCCTGGAAGAAGGCGTGCCAAGCTATCTCATCGCCGACGGCAGCGAGCTGAAGGCGGACTGGGTGCATGGAAAGCACAATGTCGGGCTGACAGCCGGCGCCAGTGCACCCGAAGAACTGGTATTGAACGTGATCGAGGCATTGCGCCAGATCGATCCGGATGTCGAAGTCACCCAGATGAACGGCAAGAAAGAACACATCGAATTCAAACTTCCTGTCGAACTCAGGACACTAGGAGCGGGCGCGTGGGTATTCCAATTGGGCAGGCGGCGCGCATTGGCGCCTACGTCATGAAGCAGCATCTCACCGGACGGGAGAAATACCCGCTGGTGCTGATGCTGGAGCCCCTGTTTCGCTGCAATCTTGCCTGCATGGGTTGCGGCAAGATCGACTATCCCGACGAAATTCTGAACCAGCGCCTGTCTTATGACGAGTGCATGGAGGCGATCGACGAATGCGGCGCGCCGGCCGTATCCATCGCCGGCGGCGAACCCCTGCTGCACAAGGAAATGCCGCAAATCGTTCAGGGCTATCTGGACCGCAACAAGTTCGTGATCCTGTGCACCAATGCATTGCTGATGTCGAAAAAAATCGACCACTACAAGCCGCATCCGAATTTCACCTGGTCCATCCATCTGGATGGCGACAAGGACATGCACGACAAGAGCGTCTGTCTGGACGGCACCTATGACAAGGCCATTGCCGCCATCAAGCTGGCCAAGTCCAAGGGCTTTCGCACGCAGATCAACTGCACCTTGTTCGACGGCGCGGACGCAGAACGTACCGCCAAATTCTTCGATCATATGATGGAACTGGGCGTGGACGGCATTACGGTATCGCCGGGCTATGCCTATGAGCGCGCGCCCGACCAGCAGCACTTTCTCAATCGCGAACGCACCAAGAATATGTTCCGCGATATCCTTTCGCGCGGCAACGGCGGCAAGAAGTGGGAGTTCACCAACTCAGGCCTGTTCATGGATTTCCTGGCCGGAAATCAGACCTATGAGTGCACACCCTGGTCCATGCCGCTGCGTTGCGTCTTTGGCTGGCAGAAGCCCTGCTATCTGCTGGGCGAAGGCTATGCCAAGACCTTCAAGGAATTGATGGAAGACACCGAGTGGGAAAAATACGGCGTCGGCAAATACGAAAAATGCGCCAACTGCATGGTGCATTGCGGATTTGAAGGCACCGCCACCAAGGATGCGGTGAAGCATCCGCTGAAATTGGCCGCCATTGCCCTGCGCGGCGTCAAGACGGATGGCCCGATGGCGCCGGACATCGATCTGTCCAATCAGCGCCCCGCCGAATATGTGTTCTCACGGCATGTGGAACACAAGCTATCCGAGATTCGGGAACGCAAAGCGCACGCCAGCGAGATTGCGGCAGCGGAGTAACCCGGCAAAGGCAGTCTCGGAGTTGCGTGCCGTTCTGATCAATTGCGGAATTTGCTGAGGCCTTATCAGCAGCGACAGCAGCACTCTGCCGAAGGCAATGCCGCCATTGGGTTTCATCGCCACCAGGGCAGCGGGCGGCAGGCCGGTGGCGGCGTCGTCCGAAATCACACGTAGCGCGGCAAAGGCCAAGCCGTGGTCGCGCGCCATGCGGGCCGCGATATGCGACTCCAGATCGACCGCCAGCGCCCCGGTCTCGCGATAAAGTTCTGCCTTTGCCGCCGCGTTGTCGACAATCGCGTTGGCCCCCGCCAGCACGCCACAGGCAGCCCCAGGGATAGATTCCAGCAATGCCGCTGTCCATTTTTCATCTGCAGCAACGCGTTCGCCCGGCGCCACCACTTCCGAGGCAATGATGCAGTCTCCCACATGCAAGTGCGGCGCCAGCGCCCCGGAAATGCCGACGCTTACGATACCGTGGATGGCTGGAGATAGCGCCGCTTCGATCCTGCGCATGAGTGCGACCGCATCGCTGCCGCCGGCAACCGTTGTCACGCCAGCACCCCTGGCGATACGCGCTTCGCGCAACAATCCGCTGACGGCAAGGACGCTCACAACCCGTAGGCCACCCGCCGCGAATTGCCGACCTTGAGGTTGCGGTAACGCGCCAGCGCCCAAAGCGGAAAAAATTTCGGGTAGCCGTGATAGCGCAAATAGAAAACGCGCGGGAAGCCGCCGCCGGTGTAATGCTCCTGCGGCCAAAGCCCGTCCTGCTGTTGCGTGGCCTTGAGATAGCGAATGCCGCGTGCCACCGCCGGATGGTCTACCTCGCCTGCCGCCATCAGGCCCAGCAGCGCCCAGGCCGTCTGCGATGCCGTGGATGGCGCAGAATCATAGCCTTTATAATCGAGCCTGTAGCTGTCGCAGCTCTCGCCCCAACCGCCATCCTGGTTCTGAATGGAAATCAGCCAGTCGGCGGCGCGTTTCATGACCGGGTTGTCCGGCTGCAGTCCGGCGGCATTCAACCCGGCGAGCGCCGACCACGTGCCGTAGATATAATTGACGCCCCAGCGCCCGAACCAAGAGCCATCATTCATCTGCGTGCGGGCAAGATAGGCGATGCCCGCTTTGACGCGCGGATCGTGCTTGTCGGCACCAAGCTGCATCAACATGCCCAGGCAACGGCCGCTCACATCCTCGGTCGGCGGATCGAGCAGCGCGCCATGATCCGCAAACGGGATGTTATTCAGGTAATAATAGGTATTATCGGCATCAAAGGCGCCCCAGCCGCCATTCCTGCTCTGCAGCCCTTCCACCCATTCGGCGCCCCGCGCGATGGGCATTTTGTAGTCGGCGTCGGGCGCGCTGCGTTCGCGGGCGCGATCCATTGCCATGACCACGACCGCGGTATCATCGAGATCGGGGTAATAATCGTTACGATACTGGAAGGCCCAGCCGCCGGGCCGCACGGCGGGCCGCTCTTCGGCCCAATCGCCTTTGACGTCCAGCACCTGCAGCGGTTTCAGCCATTCAAGACCGCGCGCGACGGCGGCGTCGGCCTTTTGGTCTTTCACTTCCATCAGGGCATGGACGACAAGCCCGGTATCCCAGACCGGCGAGACGCAAGGCTGGCAATAGGCTTCATCGTCTTTGACGACGAGCAGCTTTTCCACCGACAACCGGGCAATGGCCCGGCGGTGATCGGATTGCGGTATGCCCATCACGTCAAACATCATGACGCTGTTGGCCATGGCCGGATAAATCGCGCCCAAACCGTCTTCGCCATTCAGCCGCTCCGTCGTCCAGGACACGCATTTTTCAATGGCGCGCCGGCGCAAGACCTTTGGCCAAAAAGGCTCGACGCGTTTCAGGACCCAATCCAGTGCCGAAAACACCGCCGACCACAAGGCGGACTGGTGCGGGGCCCGCAGAGACGGAATGTGGCCGTCGGTACGGAACAGCTCGCGCACATGCACGCCGCGCGGATTGCGCGCCAATGGTTTTTTCGCCGCCAGCACCAGAAGCGGCACGATTACCGTGCGCGCCCAATAGGACATTTTGGATAAATGAATGGGGAACCAGCGCGGCAACAAAATCAGTTCGACCGGAACGGTTGGCACCTTCGACCAATCGGTCTGGCCGTAAAGCGCGAGCAGAATGCGGGTAAAGACATTGGCCTTGTCGGCGCCGCCGCGTTCCAGAATGGCTTTGCGGGCGCGTGCCATATGCGGCGCCTCGATATCATCGCCAATCATTTTCAGGGCAAAATAGGCCTTCACCGTGGCGCTGATATCGAAGGCGCCATCGTGATAGAGCGGCCAACCACCATGCGCACCCTGAATGCGGCGCAGATAGACCCCGATCTTGCGTTCAAGCTCAAGGTTGGGCGTTTCGGCCAGATAGTGCACCAGCAGCACATATTCCGACGGAATCGTGGCGTCAGCTTCGAGTTCATAGACCCAATGGCCATCAGGCCGCTGCTGCGCCAGAAGCGCGGCGGTTGCGCCGCGGATCTCCTCCTCGACGGCGACAAATTCGTTGGTGTTGATCTGATTCATGACGCCCCGTCCTGATTATACGGAGGCGTGGCGCAACGCCAACTGTGCAGCCGCGGCACCGGAGCGGATCGCCCCCTCTATGGTGGCGGGCAATCCGGTGTCGGTCCAATCCCCGGCCAGGAAGAAATTGTGCCAGGATGTGGCGGATTTTGGCCGTTTTCCGGCCTGTTCAGGGGTGGCGGCGAAGGTGGCCCGCTTTTCCTTGACGATCTGCCAGGGTGGCAGTGTGTCCGGCAGACCATGTGCCTTTGCGACATCAGACCATAACAGACGGGCCAGTTCTTCGCGGTCCCTGTCCACCAGCGCGTCGGCACCGCTGACGGTCACGGAGACGCGATCCTCAAACGCAAATATCCACTCGGCCGTACCCCCGATCAGGCCCAACATGGCAGGCGCATCCGGGTTGGGCGCGATCTTGAAATGCGCGTTGACGATGGCGCGGAAGTCGTCCGGCACAGTCAGACCCGGGACCATTTCACCTGCCACCCAGGGCGGCAGCGCCAGAATTACGGCATCGCCGGCCGTAAGGGGAACGATGGTTTCGGCCAATTTCAGCGCAATTGCAGAGTCATGGCCAAACACAATATCGCGCACGCGTTGACCCAAGTGAATAATCGCACCCTGTTTTTGGAGATAGCGGAGCGCCGGATCGACAAAAGCCGCCGCCAAAGTCGGCGAGGCAATGCGCGGATGACAGGCGCTACCGCCCTTGGCCAGGGTCTCGCGGATGACCTGCCCGGCCAGACCGGCCGACGAATCTTCCGGTGCGGTATTCAGCGCCGCCAGTAAAAAGGGCCGCATCAATTTTTCCCACAACACGCCGTGGCATGAAAGTACGTCCGAGATTTTCTGTTGCTGCTTCGCCGCCATCAGTCTGGCAAAGGACAGATAATCGCGCGCGGTTGTTCCCGGTACGCGCCGCTTTTTCGAGGTGATCCACCAGGGCAGCAGGCCCTCATTAGGCGAAAGCTGCCAACGCTCGCCGGTCGAGACATCCATGAACGCAAATTGCGCCCGATCCGAACCGGCCAGCGCCTGAGACGCGCCGATGCGCTTGAGATAATCATGCACGCCATGATTGCCCGACAGGACTAGATGATTGCCATTGTCGATGATCTGACCCAGTTGCGGATCATAATAGGAGCGGCACCGGCCACCGGCCTGGTTGGCGCCTTCGAACAGCTCAACCACAATGCCTTGCGAGGCCAGCATTGTGGCAGCCGACAATCCGGCAAGGCCGCCGCCGATCACAAGCACACGCCGTGTCATCCGAACAACCGGTCTTTCAGCACAATTGTCAAAAGGCGCAGTTTGCCCAGACTGACGCGCGTGCGCGGCGGCGCCCAGCCGACCTCTTCGGTGCGACGCAGAATTTCGGAATAGACCGCGCCCATCAGGCGCGGCGTGCGAATAAGGCCCTTCGGTTTCCTGGCCAGGATTTTCGCGGCTTCCTCGTAATAGGTATGTGCCAGCGCCGCCAGGCGGCGGCAGACCTTGTCGATGGCGGGATCCTCGACGATCTGGCGCGGGTCCAGCGAGGATATGCCCGCCTCTTCCAGATATTCCCGCGGCAGATACAGCCGGTTGATGGCGGCATCTTCGTCCAGATCGCGCAGGATGTTGGTAAGCTGCAGGGCGCGCCCCAGGCTGTGCGACAGGACATCGCCCGGCCCCTCGTCCATACCAAATACCTTAATGGACAGTCTGCCCACCGCGCTGGCCACGCGTTCACAGTAAAGATCGAGCATCGGCAGATCGGGCGCCACAATGTCTTCGGTGACGTCCATTTCCATGCCATCAATCACAGCAAGAAAATCGGCCTTACGCAGGCCGTAGGTTTTCACCGGCCTGGCAAGAAAGGCGACGCGCGGTGCAACGGTGCCGTTGTATAGGGCGTCAATATCGCTGCGCCATTGATCCAGAGCGGCCTTGCGATCGGCACGCGTGCCCTTGCCGTCATCGGCAATATCGTCGACGCGGCGGCAAAAGGCATAGATGGCGAACATCGCTCCACGCTCGGCCGGCGGCATCAGCCGCATGGCGGCATAGAAGGAACTGCCAGCGGCCTTGCCCTGCACGACGGCGCGTTCTGTATTCTCCAGAGAAGTCATGCCGCCCGCCGCCGGAACCGGGCAAAAACATATGACGGCAGGGATGCCAACGCCAAAAGCCCGGCCTCCGCCTTGCCGTGATGGACCCGATCGGACAGCGGATCGCGCGTCAAAAGACGCTTCACCAGATCCTCGGCGAGGCGTTGAATGACCGCAACTTCCAGCGCCAGACGCTTGTCCCGTATCTGGGATGAAAACACCGCAGACTCTCCCAGCAGCAAGTTTGTCTTGTGCGCCAAACCGCGAATAACGGCAAGCAAAGCGGGCGAGGATTTTGTCCCGTTCAATTCGTCGACCGTAATCCCGGCGGCTGAGAGCGCATCCTGCGGGATATAGACGCGATCAAGCTCGCGAAAATCTCTGGCGCAATCCTGCAAATGATTGATCACCTGCAAAGCGGCGCACAGCGCATCATTGGCCGGCCATGTGCTGAGGGATTCGCCGTGCACGTCCAATACAAACCGCCCCACCGGCATGGCCGAATAGCGGCAATAATCCATCAGATCGGCCCAATCCGTATAACGCAGCTTGGTGACGTCCCGCCGAAATGCTTCCAGCAAATCAAAACCATGTTGCGGCGAAATATTCCGCCGGGCACAAACATGTCGCAACGCCAGACTTTCCGGCGAGGCATCGCTTTCGCCCGCCAACGTGGCGCGCATGGTTTCCAGCAAGGCCAGTTTGTCGGGCACAGATGCCTGTTCATTGTCCGCCACGTCATCGGCGGTGCGGGCAAATCGATAGTAAGCCAGGATCGGGCTACGATGCTCCGGGGCGATCAGGAATGAAGCGACGGGGAAATTCTCGTCGCGATGGCCTTTTCCGGAACTGAGATCGGAGGCTGTCGTCATGGCCGCGCGATCGCCTGGGCGCGTCCCTTCCACATGCCGCCGCGCCCGCGCCAGTGCTGGAATGCAGATTGAATCGTGAAAGCGGCATAAACCGCGCCGATGGCGGGCATGGCAAATCCCCACAGCGGCGACAAACGATAAAACCGCAACAAAGGCTGATAGGCCAGCGCCATGGCAACCCAGGTGAACCAACCGGCCAATTGAGAAATGCCCCAACCGAACAGGGCCACAAAGGGCGCGGCCACGCACAGGAACAGCATGCCGATTGCGGTGCCCGCCAGCATCAGCGGCGAATAACCCAATTGGGCATAGGCCGAACGCGTCACCATATGTCCGACATCGCTGACATGCGGATATGGCCGCAGCGAAACAGCGCGATTGGTGAGCCCGAGCCAAAGCGGTCCTTGCAGCTTCATGCGCTTTCCCAATGCGCAATCGTCTATAATCTCATGGCGTATGGCGGAAATGCTGCCTGCCGCTTCCAGCGCGTGGCGCTCTACGAGCATGCAGCCGCCCGCGGCGGCGGCGGTCCGGTTTTTTGGATCGTTGACGAATGAAAAGGGAAACAGCATTTCAAAAAAGAATACAAAGGCCGGAATAAGAAAATGCGAAGCTACCGTTTCGCAATTCAGACGCGCCATTTGCGACGTCAGCACGAAATTGCCCTTTTCCGCACGGTAGACCAGGCGGCGCAAATTGTCGGGCGTGTGCGCGATGTCCGCATCGGTAAACCAGATATAATCGGGCGGCCCGTTTTCATTGGCCTTGGCCAACCCCTGATGCAGCGCCCATAATTTTCCAGTCCAGCCCGACGGACGCGGCGCCCCCTCCAGAATTTCCAGCCTGTCCGCAAATCCCGCAGCACGGGCGACATCAGCCGTGCCGTCGGTCGATTGATCATTTACCAGGACGATGCGGAGTGCCCCGGGATAGTCCTGCTGCAGTAAACTTCCCAGCGAACGCTCCAGCACATCGGCTTCGTTGCGCGCCGGCACGACTACCGTAACGGACGGCCAGTCATTCAGGTCGCCTGGCGTACCATCGGCCTCATCGCGTTCGCGGGCCAGCCAGAAAAATCCGCGGGCGAACAGCAGATAAATCCAGATTGCCGCCGGAATAAATCCAAAAAGTATGCCTGCGATCATCTGAGGTACCCCGCGCCCGCGAACCAGTCGAATGCATCCTTGAGGCCGTCCATGGAGGGACGCGTGGTATATCCCAAATCGCGCCGCGCCTTTGCGGACGAAAAAAACATGCGGTACCTGGACATTTTCAAGGCGTCGGCCGTGACAAAGGGTTCCCTGCCCGTGAGGCGCGCCAGTCCTTCGGCCGCATAGGCCAGCGGATAGAGCGGCGCACGCGGAAGTTTTATACGCGGTGGCTTGCGCCCCGCCAGTGTCGCAATGCGGGCCAGCATCTCCTTCAGGCCGACATCTTCACCGCCGAGAATATACGCCTCGCCGACGCGGCCATGTTCCAGCGCCAGCAGATGGCCCTGCGCCACATCATCGACATGGACGAGATTGAGACCGGTATCGACAAAGGCCGGCATCCGTCCCATGGCGGCTTCGACTATGATGCGGCCGGTCGGCGTCGGCTTGACGTCGCGCGGTCCGATGGGGGTGGATGGGCTGACAATGACGGCAGGCAAATTATTTTCCGCGATCATGCGCTCGACCAGACGCTCGGCCACCAGCTTGCTGCGCTTATAGGCACCGATGGCCGATTGTTCGGTATGGCGCGAGGTCTCGTCGGCCGGTTCTCCATCGCGCGGCTTGAGGGCCGCGACGCTGGACGTATAGACGATCTTCTCCACGCCCGCGGCCAGTGCTGCCTGCATGGTGGCGCGGGTACCTTCGAGATTGTTGCGCACGATCTCCGCGGGATCGCGTGCCCATAGCCGGTAATCGGCCGCAACATGAAACAGATAGCGCACGCCCTGCATGGCGCGCGTCATCGAAGCGACATCGCGCATGTCGCCTTCGACGATTTCGCATTTCAAATCGGCGATATTGGTGCGCGGGCTGGTGGTGCGCATCAGCACACGCACCGCGTCGCCGCGCGCCGTCAGCGCGCGCGCCACCGCCGAGCCGACAAAGCCCGATGCCCCGGTGACGAGAACGCGGTCGGCCACGGCTATTCCTCCAGTACGCGGGCAAAGGCCCGCTTGCCTTCGATTGCCTGCCAGATCACCAAAACCGGTACGCCCACAAGATAATCACGCGCGCGCTTCAGCAGTGAAATTGCAAGGCCTGCTTCCGCCGGCGCTCCGAACAAAGGCGCCAGCGCAACATAGCCCAGTTCCTGAACGCCGATCGACGCCGGCACAAATACGGCGGCACTGCGTATCGCGCACAGCAGGGCTTCCAGTGCAACGGCACCTTGAAAACTGATGGGCGCACCCATTAGCAGAAAGCCCAACCAGATCCAGAAGGCGCTGGCAATCCAGGCAACGAGATGAAGCGCGGACGACAGAGCGAGCCGTTTCGGCCTGGAATAAATTTCATTAATGACCAGACCAAAAGCGGCTGTATGGCTGACGGCAGCGGGCAGAAAACGTTCTGCGAGCTTTTCCGCCATGCCATGGCCGCGACGCTGCAGGACGATGAAGACGGCGATACCGGGAATGAGCAGAATGGCGCCCAGAAACAGTCCGCGCAACAGCGGTACCGACTCGGTATCGTGTTCCAGCAACAAGTAGCAGAAGCCAAGCCCCAGCACGATAAACGCAATTTGCGCCATCAATTCCGTGGTGACATCGGCAATGGCCGATGCGAACGCAAGGGAAGGCGAGACGCCGCGCAGAATTGCGGCGCGGGCACCGATCACAATGCCGCCAAGCTGGGAAAATGGAAGAACATCGCCGCCGGAATCGCGCATCTGCCGCCCGATGACAAAGGTGGTCAGAGAGACACCGGGTTCTTTCGGCGCCAACACATACCAGGCCGCACCCAATACGATAACGCTGGGCAGAAGATAGACTGTGAGAATAAGAAAACCGCCCCACCCCACGGACGCAATCGAGGCAAAGACGGAACCGATGCCCGTATGGATCAAAACCCAGGCGGCAACGGCAAAGCCGATCAATGCGGCTGCAAATACGCCGAATTTCACCGGCGGGACTTCTTCGGCATGAAACGACGCGCCAGACGAACCATACGCGGAACAAAGGTCGGGCGCAGCAGGCGCGGATCATAAATACCGAGCCGCCGGTCATTTTCCTCCAGGCATACGTCCATCAATTCGCCGACATCCAGATCGACGCCCAGCTGCTCGGCACCGTTCATGGTGAAATTATTGTCCTGCTGGCCGTGATCGAGATTACCGGCGATGCCCATGCGCTCCCATACCAAAAAGGCCCAAACGGCCAGACGCTTGAGATCGAAATAGGGCCGACGCCACCAGGCCATGTTGGCGCGATGCCACGCCGCCCAGTTCACAAAGAAAAGAATATGGCGGCCTTCTTCGTGCACGACAGGCTCAAAGGTATCGACCAGCGCTTCGGGAAAAAATCCGGTGCGCTTTGCGCTTTCGAACAGGCCAAAGGCAAAGAAACTGTCGATGCACTCGCTGTAGCCGGTGACAAGAAAAGCCCATTCCGGATCCCTGGGGCGCGGATAGCTGGGCTCTGGCGCCAGCTTGATGCCATAGGCCTGCACCAGATTGGCCAGCACGTGGCGATGGCGGCGCTCTTCGAAGCCGTTCAGCTCGACCGCCTTACGCAGCAAAGTGTCCGGGATGCCTTCGGCAAAGGTGCAGACATTGAGGCCAGCCTTGTTTTCGGTCTGCACGGCGATGTCCCAGATGGGCAAGGCCGTAAGACGGTCCTGGGCGTCCTTGGGCAATTGCGGCCAATCGATCACGGCCGGTTTGTAGGGATTGAAGGTGTCGAGCAGGGTTTTGCAGAACAGCCGCTTGTGTTCGTCGCTGCCGATGCGGATGGGACCGCCAGCGGGCATGCTGCCGCTATCGAAATTCGTATCCGGAAAAGTCAGCGCGGGTGCACTCATTGCTTTCATCCTATCGCTGCGGCGGAAAATCGCTGAATCAGCCCGGCCCACGCCTTCGCTGTAACGACGATTTTTTAATAAAATCAGATAGTTATCTGAATACCCGTAATCAGCCAGAGGGAAATACCACCTCCCTCAGAAATCCGCAAAGCCGCCCAGCCGGATGGCGGGATTGCGCCCGGCCTGCACCACTTCCGGCGCGACCAGGCCGGCCAGTTCCTCGGCATAGCGGTAACCCTTTGCGGCGCCCGGCCAGGCGCCATCGGTTGCCGGATGGAGGTAGAGTTCGGTGAGCCCCGCGGGCAGATTTTCGATCAATCCCAGAATGCGCTTGCCCGTCATGGCGCCGGACCAGGCCAGACCGAAAACCTGATCGGGCGCCCGCAGACCGGCACGGGCAAAGCGCGCACGCAATCTTTTTGCAAAAGGCCTGGTCAGCATTGCGACAGGTGATGCTTTGCGCGGCTCGACCTGCGCCAGCACGCTTTGCGCTTCCAGCGGCACGCGCGCGCCCCGAACATTGTGCATCCTTACCAGCTTTAGAATGGCCGAAGCGATGCTGGGATGCAGATGAAAATGCTTGTGCGCATTGACATGATCGAACGGCAGACCGGTGGCATGAAAGGCCGCGAACTGAGCGGCTATTTCGGCTTCCAACTGGCGGCGCACATGCGGGAGAAAAAATATTCTGGCGCCGGTCAGCGCCATATCATTGCGAAAATAGCCGTCGGCATCGACCAGATCGGGGATCTGCGCGGGGGGCAGCGTCGGGCGGCCATCCGTCAGCACGACATGCAGGCCGACGCGCAAGGAGGGCGTTTCGTGGGCGCGATCAACCGCGTCGGCGGCGGCCGGCGCGGACACCATCAGGCTGGCGGCCGTAAGAATGCCGTCGCGATGCGCCATCATAACGGCATCGTTGACTTGCCGGGCGGCGCCGAAATCGTCCGCCGTGACGATGAGGTTTTTCACTCCGTCAGGCAGCGTGCTGGCGCCGTTCCTTGAGGAACTGGAAGAATTCCACCCCTTCGCGCAGGCGGCGCGTCATCATGCCTTCCTGGGTCACCATCTCCTTGACGATGGCGCCGATCTTGTTCGGACGGAAATAGAATTCCCGATAGAACCCTTCCAGCGACGAGAAGATTTCCTGATGCGACAGATGCGGATAGTGCAGCGGCGCGATCTGGATTCCGCTTTCGTCCACCAGTTCGGCGTGATCGGCGTCCAGCCAGCCATTCTGCACGGCCTGATTATACAGGAAGGTGCCGGGATAGGGCGCGGCCAGCGACACCTGGATGGTGTGCGGGTTGATGCGCTTGGCGAATTCCTTGGTTTCGCGGATCGTATCCTTGGTTTCGCCGGGCAGGCCCAAAATGAAGGTACCGTGAATTTGAACGCCTAATTCGTGGCAATCCTTGGTGAACTTCTCGGCCACCTCGATGCGCATGCCTTTTTTGATGTTGTGCAGAATTTGCTGATTGCCGGATTCGTATCCAACCAACAAAAGGCGCAGTCCGCCGTCCTTCAGCTTTTTCAGCGATTCATACGGCACATTGGCCTTGGCATTGCAGGACCAGGTCACGCCCAGCTTGCCCAGTTCCTTGGCGATGGCTTCGGCGCGCGGCAGATCGTCTGTGAAGGTATCGTCGTCGAAGAAGAATTCCTTGGTTTGCGGGAATGCCGCCTTGGCCCATTTGATTTCTTCAATGACATGCTCGACCGAACGCGTGCGGTAATTGTGCCCGCCCACTGTTTGCGGCCACAGACAGAAAGTGCAGCGCGATTTGCAGCCGCGGCCGGTATAGATGGAGATGTAAGGATGCTTCAGATAGCCGATGAAGTAATTCTCCATCACCAGATCGCGCTTGTAGACCGGGGTCACGAAGGGCAACGAATCCATGTCGTGCAGAATGGCACGATCTTCGTTGTGCACGATGACGCCCTGCTTGTTGCGATAGGACAGGCCCTTGATCTCGCCCATCGGCACGCCGTCGGCGACGTCCTTGATGGTGAAATCAAATTCGTTGCGCGCGACGTAATCGATGACCGGGGCTTCGCGCAAAGATCCTTCGGCGTTGACGGCGACTTTGGCGCCGATCAGTCCGGCTTTCAAATTTGGATTCGCGGCCTTCATCGCCTCGATGACTTTGACGTCCGACTTGAAGGACGGCACCGAGGTGTGCGCGACCACCATGTCGAAATCCTTGGCCTGGGCCACGACTTCGTTCAGCGTGGTCTTGTGCGGCGGCGCATCGATCAGCTTGGAATCCTTGACCAGCGCGGCGGGCTGGGCCAGCCAGGTCGGATACCAGAAGCTCTTGATTTCGCGCTTGGCCTGATAGCGCGAACCGGCACCGCCATCGAAGCCGTCAAAAGAAGGAGCCTGAAGAAACAACGTACGCATTAGAGCGATATCCTATCAAATGGAAACAATTTGCGCCGCAGGGATTTTGCGTTGCGGGCAGGAGAAGGACGAAGCCCGTAGCTTTGCTCTACGGGCGAGCCCTTCGACGAACTCGCGGCGCAAAAGACCGCGGCCCTTCGGGTTGCACGCGGTGCGGGTGCCCGCGTCGTTGCGGCGCTCGACCGATGAGCACCGCATCGCTCTTCGCGCCGCGCCTGGCGGATCACCTCGCCCGCGCGCAACGCAAATGATTCCATTTGATAGGACATCGCTCCGACCCTCACGATTGCGACATAGCCCCGCTGGGCTCAACTTCAAAACGCTTGCCGCGCCAATGCACGGATTCGCCGAATTGCGACGTTACGAACACGGCAAACGATAACACATCGCGCAGCGGCAACAGAAAGGCCGGGCCGGAACGAATACCCAGAACCCGATCCAGGCGCCTTTTCAGCACCAGCCGGGATAGCAGGGCCGCGCCAACTATCGGCCAACCGAGGGGGTTAAAGCCCGAAAGCACCAAACCGATCAAGGCAAGCGGCACGGCAAATGTGATGATGCTGCCCAGATGTCCGCGGGGATTGACCAGCCGAATGGTCCGGGCCCAGCGCAATTCATGGCGAAAAAGTTCCACCAGGCTGGCTTCGGTAGACAAATGGTCCACCTTCATGGCCGGTATGGCCAGGCCATAGCCTTTTTCCCGCACCGCCCGGCCAATCTCATAATCGTCGGCCAAAAGATCCGAAAAGCGCGAAAATCCGCCAATTTCTTCCAGCACATGCCGCTTCAGGGCGATGGTGGAACCGAAGCAGGGCGCGGCCAAACCGGACGCCGTTCCGAAAATAACATTGGGCAGAAAGTCATACGAGGTGCCCATTGCCGCCAGAACCGGCCACAGCCGCGAGACTCCCGGCGCTCGCCAGGGCTTGCCGGCATACAGACAGGTGACAATGCCAACACCTTTCTGTTCCAGCGCCTGCATGACTTCCGCAAGCCAGTAGTGCGGCACGGCGATATCGCTGTCGCTCAACACCAGGGCGTCATATTTGGCGGCACCATGCATGTTGATAAGATTGGAAACCTTGCGGTTGCTACCATAGATGCGGCTGTCGGCCACAATTTGTGCATCCAACTCCGGATGTCTCGCGATTAGTCGCGTGGCGATTGCCAGCGCCGGGTCGGCCCCGTCATGCACGCCAAACACAAGCTGGATGGGCGCCGGATAAATCTGATTGCAGAAGCTTTCAAGATTGGCTTCGAGCTCGGGCTCTTCGGAATGCAGCGGCTTCAAGATGGTAACGGGCGGCAATACGACAGGACAATGGGCGCGGGCGCGCATAAAGCGGCCGACAAAAAAGGCGCAAACCAAAGCGTAGCCGGCGCCTAACAGCGCCAAGCCCAACAGTATCGCGCCAGCCCATGCCAGGATCAGCAGCATCATTGCCCCAAAAAAGACGCACCGCCCCAAATCACGGCGCATTAGAACACTTCCATACCCGGCGCGCACGTGAAAGCCCAGAAACCCTAAATAAATTAAGGAATTTCCGCCACTTAACCCCGCCATCCGCCCGGCTTGCGGCCATCGGCCCCTCCTCGGCTATAAGGAGCCGTTTCTTTAGGGCCCGTAGTATTGACCGCCGAACCGAAAATCTTCGCCGTCGCGCCGATGATGGACTGGACAGACCGGCATTGCCGGGTGCTGCACCGGGCCCTGTCGTCCCACGCTCTGCTCTATACCGAAATGGTCACCGCCGAGGCCGTGCTGCGCGGCGACAGACACAAGCTGCTCAGCTTTGATGCGCGCGAACATCCGGTGGCGCTCCAGTTGGGTGGCAGCGATCCGGTGAAACTGGCCGAGGCCGCGAAGATTGCGGAAGATTTCGGCTATGACGAAATCAATCTCAATGTCGGCTGTCCGTCGGACCGGGTGCAATCTGGCAGGTTCGGCGCCTGTTTGATGCGCGAACCCAGGCTGGTCGCCGACTGCATGGCTGCGATGAAGCGACGCGGTGAAAATTCCCGTCACCGTCAAATGCCGTATCGGCGTGGATGATCAGGACCCGAAGATTGCGCTACGCGCGCTGGTGGCCGATTGCGCAACGGCCGGCGTCTCGACCTTTATCGTCCATGCCCGCAAGGCCTGGCTTGATGGCCTGTCGCCCAAGGAAAACCGCGATGTGCCCGCGCTCGATTACGATCTTGTCTATGCCGTGAAACGCGAAAATCCGTCCCTGACCATTTTGCTCAATGGCGGCATCAACACGCTGCAAGACGCGGAAAACCATCTTCAGCACGTCGATGGCGTGATGCTCGGGCGCGCGGCCTATCAGACGCCCGCGCTGCTTTGCGAGGTGGACGCGCGTTTGTTCGGCGGAGAGCCGGTCGATGTCGATACTGCAGTGGCGGTCTATTGCGATTATGTCGCCGCCAAACTGAAAGACGGTGTGCCGCTCAACGCCATGACCAAGCACATGCTGGGCCTGTTCAACGGCAAACCGGGCGCGCGCCTGTTCCGCCGTCATCTCAGCGAGAACGCCACCAAAGCCGGCGCGGATATCACCGTGCTGCAAGCCGCCCTTTGCCATCTTGATGCGGAGCGGAATGCGGCGTGACGGATTTTCCGCGGCGCTCAGCACTTTCGCACTCGGCCTTCTGGTTGCCGGTGTATTCACCGGACTGATTGCCGGCATGCTGGGCGTGGGCGGCGGCATAGTGGTGGTGCCGGTGCTGTACCATATCTTGTCGCTGCTGGGCGTGGATGAATCCATGCGCATGCATATCGCCACCGCGACCTCGCTGGCGGCGATGATTCCAACCTCGCATTTCCTCGCTGCGATCCCATAACAAAAAAGGCGCGGTGGATTGGGATCAGCTCAAGCGCTGGGTCGGCCCGATGGTGGCGGGGGTTGCTGTCGGCGCCGTGTTATCGAGCTATGCCAGCGGCAGAAATCTTTCGCTGATTTTCGCGCTGGTGTCGCTGCCGGTGGCATTGAACCTTGCCTTTGGCAATGAAAACAAACGTCTTGCCGATCATTTGCCGCGCGGATGGACGGGACTGACCCTGCCGCTTCGGCATCGGCGGGCTATCCACCATGATGGGCGTCGGCGGCGGCATGATCGGCGTGCCGGCCATGACGCTGTGCGGCGTGCCCATTCATCGCGCGGTCGGCACCGCCTCGGCCTTCGGCACCATCATTTCCATTCCCGGTACCATCGGCGCCATAATCGCGGGCTGGAACGTGGCAGGCTTGCCGCCATTGTCGCTGGGGTACGTCAATCTGGCGGCCATGGCGTTTCTGGCGCCCGCTTCCTATTTCACTGCGCGCCGATCGGCGCGCATATCGCCCACAAGACCGACCGCAAAATCCGGCTGCGCTATTTTTGCCGTGTTCATCGCCATCACCGCGGCGCGGATGCTGTACGACGCACTGGCCTAGATCTTCTGATCGTACTCGCCGACCGGATGCTTTTTAGCCGCCCGTCAAGATCGGCGAACATGGCGCGCATATTGGCCTCGGATGTCGGGCTTTCCACCACCACCACCAAAGACGGCTTGTTGGAAGACGCGCGCACCAGGCCCCAGGTGCCGTCTTCCAACACCACGCGCACGCCATTCACGGTGACAAGCCGCGCGATTTTCTGGCCGAGTATTTTCTCGCCCTTTTTCTGCAGGTCTTCATATTCGGCGACCAGCGCCTTGACCACATCATATTTTTTATCGTCGGCGCATTCCGGCGCCATGGTCGGCGAGCCCCAGGTCTTGGGCAGGCCATCGACCAGTTGCGACATTTTTTTGCCGCCGGCGCGATCAAGCATTTCCAGCACGGCGATGGCCGCGACAATGCCATCGTCATAACCAAGACCGATCGGCGGGCGAAAGAAATAATGGCCGCTTTTTTCAAATCCGGCGAGAGCGCCCAGTTCGTTGGTGCGGCGCTTGATATAGGAATGGCCGGTCTTCCAGTAATCGGTGACGGCGCCATTGGCCTTCAGTACCGGGTCTATTTCAAAAATGCCGGTCGATTTCACATCGACGACAAACTTGGCGTTCTTGTGCGTCGATGACAGATCGCGGGCCACCAACACGCCGATCTTGTCGGCGAAAATTTCATGGCCGGTATCGTCCACCACGCCGCAGCGGTCGCCATCGCCGTCAAAGCCCAGGCAGATTTCAGCGCCATGCTGTTTCACCGCATCGCCCATGGCGTGCAGCATTTCCATGTCTTCGGGGTTGGGATTGTATTTGGGGAAGGTGTAGTCCAGCTCCGCATCCATCGGAATGACCTCGGCGCCGATGCGGCGCAGGGCTTCGGGCGCAAAGGCGCCGGCGGTGCCGTTGCCGCACGCCGCCACGACCTTAATCGGGCGCGAAAGCTTGTGCCCCTTGGTGACGGCCTCAAGATAGGTTTCGCGCATATTGTCCACACGCGTATAGCTGCCGCCGCTGCGCGCCTTGCCGTCGCCGCCCAGCACAATGGTTTTCAGCCGGTTGATTTCATCCGGACCAAAGGTCAATGGGCGCTCAGCCCCCATCTTCACGCCGGTCCAGCCGTTTTCATTATGGCTGGCGGTGACCATGGCAACAGCCGGAGCATCAAGCGCGAATTGCGCATAATAGGCGACGGGCGACAGCGCCAGGCCGATATCGTGCACGGCGCAGCCAGATTCCATCAATCCGATGGTCAGCGCCTGCTTGATCGATAGCGAATAGCTGCGGAAATCGTGCCCGACCACCACCTTGGGGGTGATGCCGAGCTCGTGGATATAGGTGCCCAGGCCCAGACCCAGCGCCTGGATACCAAGAAGATTGATCTCTTTGCCGAACAGCCAGCGGGCATCGTATTCGCGAAAGCCATTAGGTGTGACGAGCGGAAAATTCTCGTAATCGGCGGAATTGGGTGTGAGATCGGAACGGGGCTTTATGGACATGGATGTTTTTCTTAGATTCCGGCGTTTTCTACAGGCAGTGCGGTATACATTCTATATACGACCCAATGCCCCCTATTTCCAAGCTTTCATAGTGTGATATTATTTGTTATACAAATTGAGCTTGTGAATTATGGTATCCCAAGACACGCCGCTATCGCTTTCCAAAGGTGCGCAGCTTTCTGCGCTCGCCGCCGCGCTTGGCCTGCCGAAATTTGAAAAGGGCTGGGTGTGGCTGGCGGGGGCCGGTCCCGGCGATGCCGGGCTGGCGACTGCATTGGCGCTGCATGCCATCCAGAATGCCGATGTCATTCTTTACGACGCCCTGGTCAACGCCACGCTGCTGAAACTGGCAAAGCCGCGCGCCGAACTGATCTATGCCGGCAAGCGTGCCGGCGTGAAAAGCTGCAAGCAGTCCGACATTTCCCAAACGCTGGTGTCGCTGGCGAAAAAGGGAAAGCGCGTGCTGCGCCTGAAGGGCGGCGATCCCTTTGTGTTTGGACGCGGCGGCGAAGAGGCTCTCACCCTGGCGCGCGCGGGAATTCCTTTTCGCATCGTGCCGGGCGTGACAGCGGGCATTGGCGGGCTTGCCTATGCGGGCATTCCTGCCACGCATCGCGACACCAACCACGCCGTGACCTTCATCACCGGCCATGGCGCGGATGGCAAACTGCCGAAATTCAACTGGGCTGCGCTGGCCAAATCCTCGCCCACCATTGTTCTGTATATGGCGCGCAAGCATGCCGGAGATATTGCTGCAAAGCTGATTGCCGCCGGGCGCGACCGCAATGAGGCTGCCGCCATTGTCAGCAATGCGACATTTGAAAAACAGACTGTCGCGGTCACAACGCTGGAAAAACTCGGCGCGGCGGCCGACGGCAAGGCACCGGCAATTATTGTCATCGGCGAAAATGTGAAGCTGCGGGCAGGCCTTGATTGGCTGGGCGCGCTGTCCGGAAAAAAACTGGATGGCGATCCGCTGGGGCGTGAAAAGCTCAGCGACGCGTCATAGCCGCCGCTTTGCGCGCCGCAAGCGCACGCAGCACGCTTTCCTGCTCGGCCTGGCTCATAGCGGACCAGCGCGCGATTTCATCGAGCGTGCGGCTGCAGCCCCGGCACAGCCCGGTTTGCCTGTCAATTTCGCAGACATTGATGCAGGGGCTTTGTGCCATGGTATTGCCAGTCTAATTGGGCCAAATGCTTCAAAGCTACCCCCCGGATTTAACGGGGGCTTAAGGGCAATTGACTTAACTTTGCGGCATGGCAAAAGCGATTTTTCACAAAAACCAACGCGTTTATGTAAAGCCGGTAGGCACCTGGGCGCTGATCGAGCATGTGGTGCCGCATTGGGCTAAAGGGCTCGATGAGCCTATCCGCATCCATTACGATTGCGGATTGGGCCGCGAATTCGCCGCCGAAGAATTGCAGGCGGAGGAAGCCGCCAACGAAAGAGCGGAACTCAAAGGCGAGAACTGGCGCGTGGTGCGGGCACGCAACAAATGGCAGCCGGCCGAGGATTGCGCGCGCCACCCCGTTCCCGGCACCTACCCGATAGTGATTACGGGCGAGGCGGAATGGGGCGGTTGGCGGGTGCCAGGTGCCGAATACGATCTTGATCCGGGGAAGGTGGAATATCAGGCGCGGCTGATTGCAAGCGCACCCAAACTGGCCGCCTTTGCCAGCGGCCTGATCTCCTGGGCCCGCCGGTCCGGCGAAGAGATGCCGACCGATCTCGTTGATCTGGCGCACGATGCGCAGGATCTGCTTACCCATATCGACGGCAAGGGCTGAGATCGCTGTAAATTTATAACAGCCTTGTACCGTCTCCCATCCGCGTTACAGTTCTGTAATAGGGCTGGGGGAACGGCACATGGAAATGACATCTGCGGCGCCATCGGCGCCCGCCGCGCTGACACATCACAAATTCACTTTCGAAGGACGCGGTGGCGAATATTTCAAAATCTGGATCGTCAATTTAGTTCTGTCGATATTGACACTCGGCATCTTCAGCGCCTGGGCCAAGGTCAGAAGCAAACGATACTTCTATGGCAACACCCATGTCGGCGGCCATAGCTTCGAATATCACGCATCGCCCTGGCGTATTCTGCTTGGCAGAGTTATCGCGGTATGTCTGCTGCTGGGATATACTTTGAGCGACTATATCAGCCCCGTGGCCATTCTTGGGTGGTTTGTCGTTTTCATCATTGCTGTGCCCTGGTTGGTCGTTTCAAGCCTGCGGTTCAACGCGCGCAATAGCAGCTATCGAAATGTGCGCTTTCATTTCCACGGTACTTATGGCCAAGCCTTCAAGGTCATGTTCCTATGGCCGCTTCTTGCCGTTATTACGCTGTACACAACCCTGCCGCTGGCGCAGCGCGCGCATAGTTACTTCTATGTCAACAATCACACATTCGGCGGCGAAGAATTCCGTACGCAATTTTCCGGCGCAAAAATCTATATGATCTATGCGCTGTGCTTCCTGCCGATCATCGCCGTCATTGTTGCCGGCTTTGTTTTCCTCGCGCCGGTCATGGAAGCCTTGCCCAAGGACGATCCCGCCGCGGCAATCGCGGCATTGGCCCCACTGATCCCGTTTTTTCTCGCCGGGTATCTTTTTCTCATATTCGCGATGATCGCCTTGGGCGTGCTGGTGTTCAATCTAACAATCAATAACATGAAATTGTCGGGCCGGCATGAATTCCGTTCAACAATGTCGCCGCTTGCCGTGATATGGATCGGCGTCAGCAATCTGTTCCTCATCGCCATCACGCTTGGGCTGGCGTATCCCTGGGCGCATATTCGCATGACACGCTATCAGGTCGAACATCTGGATTTACTGGCAGCATCGGACATGAGCGAGTTTTCGTCCGAGGGGGCTGCTGGCACCAGCGCGATCGGCGAAGAGATTTCAAGCTTCTTCGATCTGGATTTCGGCTTGTAGCGATGCGCGCGGACGGTCGATATTTCAGAGCCCGTTCGGCACATTTTGTCGATGCCCAGGCCAGCCTTGCGGATAAAATCATTCACTTTACGGAGCCGCACGGCAATCTGCTGGCGGAATTTCCCATGGCGAGCATCAAGGCCACCGCCCGCCTGGGAAATGTGACGCGCAAACTTTATCTTCCCGACGGCGGGTGCTTCGAAACGCGCGACAATGATGCCATCGACGACATGCTGAAAATCAGCCGCCGGAATCCGATGGCCGGCTTTCTGCACAGACTGGAAATGTCGTGGAAAATGGTGGCGTTTTCCGTGTTGGCTGCCGCCGGCGTTGTTGCGTTCATGGCCCTGGTGGGCGTTCCCGCCATTGCAAGAGATTTAGCGGAGAAAACGCCGCCAAGCATCGCCACACTGGTTGCGGACCAAACACTTGCCACGATGGACAAGCTGGTGCTGAAGCCAACCAAGCTCAAACCGGATCGGGTCGCGGCGCTTCGGGCCCGGCTCGTCCATATCACAAAGTTCATGCCGCCCACGACGAACGGGTATCGTCTTTTGTTGCGCGATGCCCCGGGCCTGGCCAATGCCTTTGCCCTGCCCGATGGACGCGTTGTCATCACCGATCAACTGGTGGCCCTATCGAAGGTTGACGATGAACTGGAAGGCGTCATGGGCCATGAAATCTCCCACGTCGTCCATAGACATGGTCTACAGCGCGTCTACCAAGCCTCGTTGGTTCCCGCGATCATGGCCTTCATATCCGGCGATGCCTCGCAATTGAGCCATAGCGCCACGCTACTGCCCGGCCTGATGCTGCAATCCAGCTATTCCAAGACTTTCGAACAACAGGCCGATGACGATGCGGCCGCGGCGATGAAGCGCGCCGGCCTGAAGCCATCCCATCTCGCCGATCTGCTGGAACGCATTGAGCAAAAATATTGCGGCAAGGATGGTTGCAAAGCCAACTGGCTAGGCGATCATCCCAATACCGATGTGCGGGCCGCAAAGCTGCGAGGCAACTGACACAGCTTGCATCCTGATGGCAGTGGCGGGCACAATCCGGCTTTGCCAATTCAGGAACATTCATGCGCACCGAAGAACCACGCGTCATCCGGCTGTCCGACTACCGGGTACCCGACTACGGTATTAAAACCCTCTCTCTGGATATGGCGCTCGATCCCAGGGATACGCGCGTCACCGCCACCAGCCATATTGTGCGCATGGGAAGCAGCGTGCCGCTGCTGCTATCCGGAGAAAACCTGACTCTCGTGTCGGTTAAAATAGACGGCAGACTGCTGGCGGAAACCGAATACAGCGTAAATGACGAAGGTCTTACGCTGTCCAGGGTGCCGGCGGATTTCGTGCTGGAAATCGTCACCCGTATTTCTCCCGCCGACAATAATGCCCTGGAAGGGCTCTATATGGCGGGGGGAATTTTCTGTACGCAATGCGAAGCCGAAGGCTTCCGGCGCATTACATATTTCCTGGATCGGCCCGATGTGCTGGCGGTTTACACCACCCGCATCGAAGCGGACAAAGCGCTGTATCCCGTGCTGCTGTCGAACGGCAATTTGATCGAGCAGGGCGATCTGCCGGAGGGACGGCATTTTGCGGTATGGAACGATCCCTTTCCAAAGCCCTCCTATCTTTTCGCGCTGGTAGCCGGCGATCTTGGCGTGTTGCGCGACAGCTTCGTCACCATGCGCAAGCGCGAGATCGCGCTCGCCATTTATGTCGAGCATGGCAATGAAGCGCGCGCCGCCTATGCCATGGATGCCCTCAAACGCGCGATGAAATGGGACGAGGATAATTATGGCCGGGAATACGACCTGGACATTTTCATGATCGTGGCCGTCAGCGCCTTCAATATGGGTGCCATGGAAAACAAGGGCCTGAACATCTTCAACGACAAACTGATCCTGGCCTCGCCCGAAACCGCTACCGACGACGACTATGCCCGCATCGAAAGCGTTGTGGCGCATGAATATTTCCACAACTGGACGGGCAACCGCATCACCTGCCGGGACTGGTTTCAACTGTCGCTGAAGGAAGGCCTGACAGTGTTCCGCGACCAGAGTTTTTCCGCCGATATGCGATCGAAAGGCGTCAAGCGCATTGAAGATGTGCGCTCTCTGCGCGGGCGGCAATTCCAGGAAGATGCCGGTCCGCTGGCCCATCCGGTACAGCCGCAAAGCTATATCGCCATCGATAATTTCTATACTGCCACCGTCTATGAAAAGGGCGCCGAGGTCATCGGCATGCTGAAGACGCTGGTAGGCGACGAGACCTATCGCAAGGCGACCGACCTGTATTTCGCCCGCCACGACGGACGGGCGGCAACCGTCGAGGACTGGGTAAAATGCTTTGAGGACGCCAGCGGCCGCGACTTGTCGCAATTCCGCCTCTGGTATCGCCAGTCGGGCACGCCGGTGGTGGAGGCAAAAGGCGTTTATGACCCCGTGGCCAAAAGCTACGACCTGACGCTGAAACAATCCCTGGCGCCGACACCGGGCCAGCCGGACAAAAAAGTCATGGAAATTCCGGTGCGGCTGGGCCTGGTCGGGGCCACGGGCCGCGCCATGCCGCTGACTCTTGAGGGTGAGAATGCGCCGGGCCCCGACGAACGCGTGTTGGAACTGACTCAGGCCGAGCAAATTTTCCGATTTATCGATGTCGCCGAAGAGCCAATGCTGTCTTTGGGACGGGGCTTTTCCGCGCCCGTGGTTTTCAAAATGCCGCTGGATCGCACCGCCAGCGCGACCCTGATGGGCAAGGACAGCGACGCCTTCAATCGCTGGGAAGCCGGGCAGAAACTCGCCACCGACATTCTGCTCGACATGGCGGGCAATGGTGCACCGGCCGACCCCACCTATATCGCCGCCATCGGCGACGTGCTGGCACGCGCGGAAGAAGACCATGCCTTCGCGGCACAGATGCTGGCGCCGCCGCTGGAAAGCGAACTGGCCATGCGCATGGCCCCGCCGGTGGATCCCGAAGCCATCCATCATGCCCGCATCGCGTTGGTGCGCGCGATAGCGACGGCCCATGCCGGCATTTTTCGGACGCTCTACAACAGGCACTCCGGCAGCGAGGCCTTCTCACCCGATGCCGGATCGGCTGGACGGCGCGCCTTGTGCAATGCCGCCCTGCGCTATCTCACGGCGGCGGACGACGCGGCGGCCGCGCAACTCGCGCTCGCCCATTATCGTGCCGCCACCAACATGACCGACATGATCGCAGGCCTTGCGGCGCTGACACGCATGCAAGGCGCAGAGCGTAATCAGGCTTTTGCCGATTTCCATGACCGCTTTCGCAACAATCCGCTGGTGCTCGACAAGTGGCTCGGCCTGCAGGCCGGATCGCCCCTGCCCGGCACTATCGAAACTGTACGCGCGCTGATGCAGCATGCGGCCTTTGACATCAAAAATCCCAACCGCGTGCGGGCGCTGATCGGCGCTTTTTCGGTCAATCATCTGCGCTTTCATTCGCCGGATGGATCCGGCTATGCGCTGATCGGCGAGGTGACACGCCGGTTGGATTCGATGAACCCGCAAATTGCAGCCCGCATAGCGGGAAGCTTCGAGGCCTGGCGGCGCTACGATGCGGGTCGTCAGGCGCTGATGCGCGCTGAGGTAGAAAAGATGCGCGATATGCCTGGGCTGTCGTCGAACCTTTTTGAGGTGGCGACAAAAATGCTGGGTTAATCTTCTTTTAACACTTGTGGCAGGAGTCCGGCGATTCGCATAATCGCCTCCGGCGAATCAATTCGCCGGGAATGGGGTTCCTACATGATGGCAGAGGCCGTGCGCACCGCAAAGCCTCTCGAATTGGTCGGCGGGATCACATCCCGGCTGGCTGCGCTTGGCGCGCGCAACATTCGCCTCACCGTTCTTGTCTGTATCGTGCTGATCGCCGGCTGCTTTGCTGCCGCGGCCGCTATCCAGATGCGGCTGGACCGGCTCCATGCCCTGAATCAGGCAGCTGTGTTCGAAGCCCGCGAGGCCAATGATGCCGCAGCGCAGGCTGGGACCGCTCTGGAGCGCATCCAGAATCTTGCCATTCTGTTTGCGGACGGCAGATGGAGCGACGCGGCGGCGGCGGCGGCGCCCGAAATTTCCAATATCGCGATATTCGAATCCGACGGCATGGTGCGGCAGAGCAATCCCAACCATCCCCTGGTTCTGCTGACGGAGGCCAGAGAGCGGGCAGCACAAAGTCGCGTCGTGCTGCCCGGCGGTTTGCTGGCATTTGAACATGACGGCTCCATTATTGCGGCGTCCTTCAATCCCGGATTGTTGTTGCCGCCCTCCATGCGCGCGAACAGCGACATTGCCTTCGCGGACGGCACGCCCGTGGCCCTGGGCGATCGGCAGATCGGACAAACGATATCGGCACAGATTCCCGGCTGGCCCCTGTCGGTACGCAGTTCGGTCGATGAAAATGCCGCACTGAGGGCCTGGTATGGCACCTTGCCGCTCTATCTATTCGTGATCCTGGGGCCGGCACTGGCCGGCGCGGGACTGGCCGTTGTGTTCGTGCGCGAGTTTGAACGTCGCGCGCGGGCGTCCGAAGCGATCCGCTCCCTACGCAGCATGCGCCCGGTGGAGGCCAAGTTGCTGGTGCGGCTGGCCGATGCCGAACGGAATGCCGTCGAGGCCAGCCGCTCGAAGTCCGAATTCATTGCCCATATGAGCCATGAACTGCGTACGCCGTTGAATGCAGTCATCGGATTTTCCGAAGTCATCGAAAAAGGCTTTTACGGTCCGGCAGGACACCCGAAATACGTCGAATATGCCCGAGACATTGCCGAGGCCGGACGAACCCTGCACGCCAAAATCGGCGACATACTGGAATTTTCCAATGTCGAGGCCGGACGCTATCCTCTGGAAATCGGTATTCTTTCACTGTCAGACGTGGCCAATGAGTGCGTGAACGAGCATATGGGCCGGGCCTTCTCCCGCCGCATTTCGCTGGAAGCAGGTCTTATCGCGCCGATCGACGCACGCGCCGATGCGCGGGCGGTCAAACGCATTCTGGGCAACCTGATTACCAACGCGCTGACCTATACCGAAGAAGGCGGCAGCGTCTGTCTGGACGTGCTGGAGGAAGAAGGCGCAGCCCTGGTGCGCGTGCGCGATAACGGCGTCGGGTTCACCGACGATGAACGCAGCAAAGCCGGACAAGCTTTTTCCCGCTTCGATCGAACCGGCGCGGTAACCGGTGCAGGTCTCGGGCTTGCGATTGCTGTGGCATTGACCCGACGCATGGGCGGAGCCCTGCGTCTGGGCGGCGGGCCCGCGCAAGGCACCGTGGCCGAGCTGCGTTTGCCCAAGGCGTAGGAATTTAGTGCACTATTAGCCCTGGTTGACGAGCTGTGCCGGCGTTATGGCACGGGCGGGCGCAATCCTGTCAGGCGCGGGCTTCGGTATTTTCGTGCGCCACACCGACGTGTCCACAAATTTCGGCGCGACCTTCAAAGCGGCAGGAACGGCAATGCCACAGCGCGCGCGGCGACATTGCGCGGCAAGGGATTTACGGCATCCGAAGGAAAGGTCAGGCTGAATTCGGTGCCCGGCATCGCTTGCGTATTGTCCAACTCGGCGAGCGCGATGGCGCGGCCCAGCGCCGGCGAATAGAGCGACGATAGCACCCGGCCCACCGGCAAACTCTTTTGCAATAACTGCGCATGGGGCGCCGGAGTCTCGCAATCAATATCCAGGCCGACCACGGAACGGATATGTTTATCTCGCGCGTCCAGATAAGCCGCGCGACCGTTGAAACCTGTATGGGTGTCCTCGACCAGCCGCTCCGGCTGCTGTGCGTTCTCCAGTTCGATTATATCGAGCGCCGCAAGCCCGGCCGGGATCAAACCGAATTTCGCGCCAGCACGCATCAGGCTGTCCCACAGAATCTCGGCGTCATCGCGTTTGCACCAAATTTCGATGCCCAGGGCAAAATGGGATAAAGAAATTTCCAGTCCGTGCCAGTTTGCGATTTGCACGGACATAGGGCCTGTAACCGGCATGCCGACAGCGGCGCATATTCCCGGCGCGGACGGCCCGATCAGAGCAAGGCCGGCATCTTCGCGCGCAATGGAAAGACGGAAGGGAACAGCCACTTTCTCGATCCAATCCACCGTGCTTGCGGTCTCCACGACAAAGGACTCGCGCCCCAACCGCGCAACAACGCCCTGCCCCATTTCCACGCCATTGTCGTTCAACCACAGAGCGGCCACGGCGGCGCCGATCTCAAGCCGCGTTATGTCCTGGGTTGCAAGGCACGACAGAAAATCCGACGCCTGTGAACCGGATATGCGCAGGCGTTTGCGGAAGGAAATATCGCACATCACAGCTGAAGCACGCGCCGCCAACGCTTCTTCGGCAACATCCGAATAAAATTGCGACACGGTGAAACCGCCCCGCGCACTCCAGGCGTTCGCGCGGTTGAATTCCGCGGCACGGGAATGAAATGGCGTCGCCCGGATCATGGCATTTCCTTCAGTGCCAATGCGGTGGCAAAGCGCGCAGCGCGGCCCGACACGCAAGGTACCGGTTCCGCAGACGCGCCGCACAGATAAAGCCCAGCCAGCCCGGTCGTCACCCTGTCGCGCGGCGAGGCCAGCATGTGGTCGACCCTGGGTACGGGAATACGCGGTCCCATGTCATCGGGCGCCATCACGGCCTGCGCCATAATGCTGTTTCGCAGCCCGGGAATAAGCAGCTCCAGCCTGGCCAGCACCTTTTCAACCAGTCGCGGCGCATGCGAGGCCCAGTTGGTCAGCGGCACCGGCCGCACGTGCAGGGACAGCAGCGCTCCGCTTTGCAGCGCCGGCGTGATGATAAATTCGCAGGGCAACTCATCCGGAAGAATCCCGGCGCGTGCCGCAGCGTGTGCACCGATAAGCGATTCAAGCCGGTCGACAGTCACAAACCGCTTTGAAAAGGGCGGCTCGTCCAGCCAAGGCACATGCGACAGGGCCAGCAACAATTTAGCTTCACCCACCATTGGCTGCTGTTCGCGCCGCGGAGTCAGGCCCGCTGCGCCCGGCGGCAGCATGGACAGGGTTTTTTCCAGCGGCAGGCTGGAGAAAATCACCGGCGCCGCCAGGATTTCGCCCGAGCTGAGCTGAACGCCCGAAGCCCGGCCATCCTGGACCAGTATATTTTTGACTTCGGCCACGGTGCGCAGTTCCACGCCTGCATTGAGCGCGGCACGAGTCAGCGCGTCTATCAGGCCGCTCATTCCACCGGCAGGTACCGCGACGGCGCCCTGCAGACCGCCTACCTCCTGGGCCAGGCGCCACACCAGCGCGAGCGCCGAGCCGGGCTCCAGCACCGACAGGCCACCTGCCGTGGCGTCAAATGCCAACAATGCTTTCAGGGCATCGGCTTCGAATTGGCTGTTGAGGAGAGCTGCCGCGCTTGTCACCACGAATTTTCGCGATGTTATATCTTCCGCCAGCCGCTCGCCGCGCCACCAGTGCGCCCGCAAACGGCGCGCCTGCCGCATCAGGTCGCGGCGGAAGGCAGCATAGGTCTGGGCATCCGTTTCGCTGAAATCCATCAAATGGCGCGCGGAAGAATGAACACCGCGACACAGCTTCAGCTGCCTGCCGTCGACGCCCACGCCCGTGAGCGCCATATCCCGATGGCTGAAACGCAATCCATGGCGCACCAGGCGCAAGTCCTTCGCCACCTGCGGGTCGAGCGCATACAAAAGATGCGCGGCCCCCGGCGCCGTCCATCCATTCTCAAGCTGAATATCCCGGCATAATCCACCTGCCGCGTCCGAGGCTTCCAGAAGCGTAACGCTGCGGCCGACACGCGCCATGTAGGTCGCCGCCGTTAATCCGGCGGCGCCACCGCCTATGACAAGGACGTCGCTCATCGCCATCCGCCCCTGTCCGACAGCAGTGCGAACGCCGCCACGACCCCGCCTGCACAGGTGCCCAGGACTCCAGCGGGCGATGACGGCCCGGCGAGATAGTATCCGCCGATGCCGGTGCGCGCGCCGGAATTGCCGTTCCACGGGCGCAGACCCAACATCTGGTCGGGCGCAATTTCACCGCCCAGAAGATCGCCTTCGGTAGCGCCCAGTTCCTCTTCCATATCGGCCGGCACGATCAGCGTGCTGGCCACAATCTGTTCCGAAAGTCCGGGCAGAACAGTTTCGGTAGCGGCCACAAGGCGCGCGACGAGTTGGCTGCGCCTGTCATGCGTCCAGGCGCCGTCGGATCGCCGAAACGGCACACCCGACACCGTGGCGGTCACTACGGCGCCCTCAGGCGGCGCCAGAGAGGGATCAATTGCGCTGGGCATGCGCAACGCCATGGGCAGCTCCGCGGCCAGCACGCCGCACCGCCATGCCGCCTGGGCAGCAGCAAATTGTTCTGGCGCGCAGCAAACTCTTTTGACATCCCGAAAGCGCGTGAACGGTGGTTTCAACGCCATCAGGAGGCGCGCCATGCCGCCGGCCATGCGGAACTGCCCCACTGCGCTGGCGAGCGATGGAGGCAGATCGGCCTGCTTAAACAGGCCAAAAAAGCTTCGCTTCACATCGAGGGTTGAAATCAGGGCACGTGCCTGCACCTGGCTGCCGTCAGCCATGCAAACACCGCAAACACGTCCACCATTGCGCACGACATGCGTGACCTCGAGCCCGCAGGAAATTTCCGCGCCGGCGGCCCGCGCCGCATCGCGAAGTGCCGCCCCCAGCGTGCCGAGGCCGCCGCGCGTACCAAAGCTGGCGGCGGGCGCCAGCAAATGCAAAGCGCTGCCTGCCATGAAAGGATCGGCAACGCGGCCCTCTAAAAATTCGGCGAGCGTTTCCTGGGAAACCTCCATCGCCAGGCTCGACATGAAAAAGTCCGGAACAGGCCAGGATTCAAGCGGCGCCGGACGTGCCAGCCATCCGAAGGCGGCAGCGCGTTCCGCGCGCACAAGAGCATGAGCGAGGCACCGTGCCCGTGCCGCGTCGGCGTTTGGCAGCGGCACCCGGCCCGCCATCGGCAAAGGGACTGCCCCGAATCGCGCGAGATCGAGCATGCGAAAGATCTTCGGCGGGATAGCCGCCAACGCATCGCCATAGGGCGACGCAAAAAATCCCGGATGAAATTCGCGTGTAACAGCACGCCCGCCGACATGCCCAGACCGTTCCAGAACGATGACGGAAAGACCGGCCCGGCCAAGTATCGCCGCCGCCGCAAGCCCGTCAGGACCAGCACCGATTATTGCGACGTCATATCTGTCTGTGGCTTCCACCAGCTCGAACCCAATCGGCCCAGCACGTGGTTAATACGCGCTAGGCATAGGGATTGAGAATAAGCCTAAGAAATAAGGGCGGAAACGGCATCGCTGCCTTTTCCGCCCTTATGGTTAATTCACGTTATTCTTCTTAGAGAACACCGCGCTTATGTTCGCCAATCACCACGCGGCCCGGATTAAAGGCGCGCTTAAAGACGTTCATGGCCTTGCGCGGCTCTGCATCTCCGCACATGAAAACGTCAAATGCCGCATAGCCCTTTTCCGGCCAGGTGTGGACGCTGATGTGGCTTTCCGCCAGCACCGCCACGCCGGAAATACCGCCGCCGTCGGAGAATGTGTGCAGATGAATGTGAAGCAGGGTTGCGCCCGCTTCCCGCACCGCATCCACCAACGCCGCTTCGATACGATCACGATCGTCGAGACCTTCGGCTTCCCATAGATCGATGATCAGGTGACTGCCTGCATAGGTCAGCCCGTTACGCGTGATGAAGTGATCTTTGTATTCGTCGTTCCCGGGTTGAATGCTTACCGGAACGGCTGCCGCCGAAGTGCGGACGCGGGGCGCCCTTGCTTCTTTGTTCGCCGCAACAAGTTTCAATTTAGCCATCGGGTACCTACCCATCTTGGAGTTGACACCTGCGCCTTGGCCTTGCGGACTTCCGGACGCCTCAAGAAGAAAGCGGCGGACGGAAGGCCGCCTCGCCGCTTCGTTCCCCTAGGAGAACGGGGGAAATATATGCACGCGGCCCCCCCATGCAAGAAATTTCTGTCATGCCTTCGTCAAGAAATTCTAAACGCGTTTCCCGCGCGCCACGCCGCGTGCTGTCACAATTGCCCTCCGAGGCGTGCCAGGAGGCGCTTCTTCTCGCTGCGCCAAGCGCCCTGCTGAAAGCGCCGAGCAAAAATTTTTGGCGCAATACCGCCAGAAATTGCTTCGAGCGCGCTCTGCGTGAGGAGATATCAGCGATGGCTCAGCCGCTGAACCGCCTGCTTGGCGGAGGCGCTGGAAGCCGGCTCGAGCGCCGCAAAAAATATTTGCGAAAGCCATGGCGACAAAACGCCTAACAGCTTTGACGACGCGTGGCAGCGACGCTGACGGCAGCCAACGGAGACGAATTGACCGCGACGGCATGGACAGACGCGCCATCAGGTCCTATAGGGCCCGCGCTTTGTCCAGTTTTGAGGAGTTGCCCATGGCATCCAAAGCTCGCCCATCCAAGGCAAAATGGCTCAGGGAGAACCTCCACAAGGGCTATGCCCAGAGTATGGAAGTCACGGCCATGCTCGCCGACGAGAAGAGCAAATACCAGCAGATCAAGATTTTTGACACCGTGGCCAATGGCCGGGTGATGACGCTGGACGACATTGTTCAGATCACCACGCGCGACGAATCCGCCTATGCCGAGATGCTGACCCATCTGCCGCTGCTGGAGCACGGCAAGGCGAAGCGCGTGATGATTGTGGGCGGTGGGGATCTTTCCATCGCCGACGAGGCACTGAAGCACAAATCCGTGGAAGAGGTCGTACTGGTCGACATTGACGGCCGCGTGGTGGAACTTTGCAAAAAACTGTTCCGCGATATCAACGCCAAGGCCTTCAACGACAAGCGTCTGAAAATCGAAATCGCCGATGCCTTCGAATATCTCGGCCGCAAGGAAAGCAAAAACCGCTTCGACCTCATCGTTGCAGACCGCCCCGATCCCGTGGGACCGGGCAAAGCGCTGTTCGGCGAAACCTTCTACGACAGGGTGAAAGGGGCGCTGAAGCCAGGCGGTTATGCCAGTTTTCAAACCGGCGTGCCATTTTATCAGCCCTGGGAAATTACCGAAGCGCTGGAAGAACTCGCTCACTTCTTTCCGAAATCCGGCCTCTATCTGTCAGTGGTTCCGACTTATATCGGCGGCTTTATGGCGTTGTCCTGGGCGAGCAAGGGCGGCAAGCCGCTCGGCACACCCCAGGGCATCAAGCGCGCCGCCGCGGCCTTCAAAAAAGCCAAACTCAAGACCGACTACTACAATCCGGCGATTCACGCCGCCGCCTTTGCACTGCCTGAGTGGATCAAGCGCTTGGTTCCTTAATCCGATTGCGTCACGGACAGCTGCGAGCAACGGCCCGGCCAAAAAGGCCGGGCACTTTTCTCACTTGCTAATGACTTTATCCACATGGGCATTGCAGGTTCGCGGATCGCTGGCCAGCAACGCAACGCGTGCGCCTTTGATTTCTTCCAGAGCCTGCGTCTTGCGTTGGCCGTCGGCCCAGCTGTCTACGGTATTCGCCGCTTGATAGAGCCGGGTCTGGCATTGATCGAGCTGAGAAACACCAGCTGGTTCAACCAGACTTGGCGTGCCATCCACTTTCAAAGGCTCGCGGCCCGAAGGGGTGTTGCGGATCGGGTCGGCAATTGGTTCGCTCAAAACCTGGGCTGCGGACGACGGATGGGGATCAGGATTGGGAAGCCGTTGGGCTAAGGCCGGTAGGCTACAGAGGCTGACGGCGGCCAGAATCACAGAAAATCTCAACATCGTTATCTCCTTAATCGTCCATATCGCGTGCCCCTCCACTGTGGTTACGCATTGCGGCCCGATTGGAGCCATGGGAACCCAAATTTGTGAATGAATACATTTGAGGTTCCGGCAGGCGGACGGCGAAGTTCAGTCATCCCGTGAACAATCCGGCCCGCAGGCTGTCATGATGATGGCAGGATTGTGGCACGGCATGCATTTTGTGCTGGGTGCCAATTATCGAAAACCGTGCATCCTGTATGGGCCGCAGGCGGGTGGAGCTGGCGCATTATCTATGGCAATACCGGTTCTCGCGGCTGGGCAGTAAACGGGGGCCTTTTCTTTCGGGCCCGCAATGCCCATGTTTCCCTGACACCTGAGAAAGACTTTTGCGATGGCATTGATCGGTCCGGGCGGACGCCCAGTATCCAGCAGCCCCGCCCCCAAGGAAGGCAGCTCTACCAGTCCGCATATTAAGGACGGCTCGATGGAAAGCTTCGCCGCCGACGTGCTGGATGCCAGCCGCGAGGTGCCGGTGATCGTGGATTTCTGGGCACCCTGGTGTGGTCCCTGCAAGCAATTGGGCCCGGCGCTTGAAAAGGCCGTGAATGCGGCCAACGGCGCGATAAAAATGGTCAAAATCAACATCGACGAGAATCAGGAACTGGCGCGCCAGCTGCGCATCCAGTCGATCCCGACCGTCTACGCCTTCAAGAATGGGCAACCAGCTGACGGTTTCATGGGCGCCATTCCTGACAGCCAGATAAAATCCTTCGTCGACGGTTTGCTGGGCGACGGCCCCGGGCACAGCCATGGCGGACCGGAACACACCGCTGAAGTTCTTGCCGCTGCCGAGGAAGCCTTCTCCGAAGGGGACGTGGCAGCGGCGGCGCAGGCCTTTGGCCATGTGCTGCAGGACGAACCCGGCCATCCCGGCGCGGTGGCTGGACTGGCCAAATGCTATCTCAAAAGCGGCGACATCGAGCGCGCCAGGAAAACGCTGCAGCTCGTGCGCCCCGACGGGGCAACCGATGAAGCCATCCGCGCCGTCGAAGCGGAATTGCAATTGCGCGAGCAGTCCTCGCAAGCGGGCGATACAGCCTCATTGCGCGCGAAATTATCCACCGATCCCAACGATCATCAGGCGCGCTTCGACCTGGCGCTTGCGCTGGACGGCGCCGGTGACCGCGAAACGGCACTGACCGAATTATTGGAAATCGTCAGACGCGACCGCGGCTGGAACGAAGATGCCGCCCGCAAGCATCTGGTGACGCTGTTCGAGGCCATGGGACCGACGGACCCGCGCACGCTTGACGCGCGCCGCCGCCTGTCCGCCATCCTGTTCTCGTGATGCCAGGGCGCTTTATCAGCATAGACAGGCTGCCGGCTGAAATCGGCATATTCCCACTGACCGGCGCCTTGCTGCTGCCGCACGCGCTATTGCCGCTCAATGTCTTTGAACCACGCTATCTGGCCCTGGTGGATGCCGCACTGGCCGGCACGCGGCTGATCGGCATGATACAGCCCACCGAGCATGAAGAGAAAAATCTGCGCCCGCCGCTGTCCGATGTGGGATGCGTCGGGCGCATTACGGGCTTCAACGAAAGCGAAGACGGACGCTATCAAATCACGCTGACCGGCATCTGCCGTTACCGTGTCCTGGACGAGATACCCTCGTCATTGCCCTTCCGTCAGATCCGGGCCGATTACGCGCCATACGCGCACGACCTGGCCGGTGTCGACGAAGGCGATTTTCCGCGTGAACACCTGCTGGCCGCGCTGAAGGACTATCTCAGCCGGCGCGATATGAAAGCCGATTGGAAAAGCGTCATGGCGGCACCGGGCGAAACCCTTATCAACGCGCTTTCCATGATGTGCCCCTTTGAGCCGACTGAAAAGCAGGCGCTGCTGGAAGCAAATGATTTCAGCGCGCGCGTCGCCACCTTGATTGCGCTTCTGGAAATGTCGGGCGGCGATCTGGCCGGTCCACAAACGGTGAATTGAGATGCAAACCGATCCCAAGCTGCTGGAAATTCTGGTCTGCCCGGTGTGCAAGGGCAGGCTTAGCTATGACCGCGTCCGAAACGAACTCGTCAGCAAGCAGTCGGGCCTGGCCTATCCCATCCGCGGCGGCGTGCCGATCATGCTGGTCTCCGAGGCGCGCGAACTCAGCCAGGAAGAGCGCGACGCCAAGTGAACACACGCTGGCCGACAGAGCTGCGCCTGAACAAGGAGCGCAACCGTCTCGAAATCGGCTTTGACGACGGCGCGCGCTTTTCGCTGCCGGCGGAATATCTGCGCGTGGAATCGCCGAGCGCCGAAGTGCAGGGCCATGGCGGCCGGGACAAAATCATCGTTCTGGGCAAGGAAAATATCCGGATCACCGCCATCGAGCCGGTCGGCAACTATGCCGTGCGCCTGGTCTTCGACGACGGTCACGACAGCGGGCTCTACAGTTGGGCGTATTTCTACGAACTGGGCCAGAACCAGGCCGGCAAATGGGCGGCCTACCTGGCCGCGCGCCCGAAATAGCCTGTTATTCCTTGATTTTTCTTCGTCACATCCGGCTTGAGCCGCCGGGCAGCGGGATATATGGTCCCGGCCGCCATGGAACCATTTAACAAGCTCGACGGCGTCGCGGCGCCGCTCAACATGATCAACGTCGATACCGACATGATCATCCCCAAGCAGTTTCTCAAAACCATCAAGCGCACCGGACTGGGCAAGGCCCTGTTCTTTGAAATGCGCACCAATGCCGACGGCAGCGAGAACCCGGACTTTGTGCTGAACCGGCCAGCTTACAAGAACGCCCAGATCCTGGTGTCGGGCGCCAATTTCGGCTGCGGTTCGTCGCGCGAGCATGCCCCCTGGGCGCTGCTGGATTTCGGCATTCGCTGCGTTATCGCACCGAGTTTTGCCGACATTTTCTACAATAACTGTTTCAAGAACGGCATCCTGCCCATCGCCCTGCCGCAGGAAGATGTCGACAAGCTGATGGACGATGCCGAGCGCGGCGCCAACGCGCGCATCTCCATCGATCTGGAAGCGCAGGAAATCCGCGGACCGGATGGCGGCGTCATAAAATTCGATGTCGATCCGTTTCGCAAGAAATGCCTGCTGAATGGCTGGGACGATATCGGCCTGACGCTGCGCAACGAAAGCAAGATTTCCGCTTTCGAAGAAACCCGCAAAACGCAATCTCCCTGGATGTAATCCGTGACGTATAACATTTTGCTGCTTCCCGGTGACGGCATCGGGCCCGAAGTGATAGTCGAAACGCAGCGCGTGCTGGGCTGGTATTCCAGGAACCGCAATATCGCGTTTGAAACCGAAGAAGATCTGGTCGGCGGCTGCGCGTTCGAGAAATTCGGCAATCCGGGCCCGGACGCCATGATCGGCAAGGCACTGAAAGCCGATGCCGTTCTGTTCGGCGCGGTGGGTGGACCCAAATGGGACAAGCTGCCTTTCGCACAAAAGCCCGAACAGGGCCTGCTGCGCCTGCGCAAGGACCTCGGTCTATTCGCCAATTTGCGCCCGGCATTGTGCTTTGACGCCTTGAAGGATGCGTCTTCGCTGAAACCGGAAATTGTGGCAGGCCTCGATATTCTGATCGTACGCGAACTGACAGGCGGCGTGTATTTCGGTCTGCCCAAGGAAATCACCGAACTGCCGGACGGCCAGAAGCGCGCCGTCGACAGCCAGGTTTATACCACCCACGAAATCGAACGGATTGCGCGCGTGGCATTTGAACTGGCGCGTTTGCGCGGCAAGCGCGTGGCGTCTGCCGAAAAATCCAATGTCATGGTGACGGGCGTGTTGTGGCGCGAGGTTGTCTCGCGCATCCATGAGACAGAATTTCCTGACGTGCAGCTGTCGCATGTGCTGGCCGACAATTGTGCCATGCAGCTGGTGCGCAACCCCAAGCAGTATGATATCATCGTCACCGACAATCTGTTCGGCGATGTACTCTCGGATGAAGCCGCGCAATTGACCGGTTCGATCGGCATGTTGCCGTCTGCCTCGCTGGGCGCCAAAGACGCCAATGGCCGTCAGCCCGCGCTCTACGAACCGATTCATGGCAGCGCACCGGATATCGCCGGCAAGGGCTTGGCCAATCCCATCGCCAGCCTTTTGTCGCTAGCCATGTGCCTGCGCTACTCCTTCGGGCGCGTTGACGACGCAGCCCTGCTGGAAAAGGCTGTGGAAAAGGTCCTGGCCGAGGGCTATCGCACCGCCGACATTATGCAGCCGGGCGGCAATAAGGTTGGCACCGCCGCCATGACGGATGCGATCCTGAAGGCGCTGGACAAGCTGGCGGCTTAAAGTATCGGCGCTTCGTTTGCAGGCGGTAAAGCCTGCAATCCGCCCATGAACAGCGCCGTCGCAAATATGGCCGCCGCCGCGGGATCGGGCTCCAGCCTGCGCGACATGCGCTCGCCCACTTCAAAGGCGACGCCGACAATTGCCGCCATCAGGAAATCAGAATCGGTGGGCGGAAACAGACCTGCCGCGATGGCCTTTTCGATGTCTTCGCGCAGTTCCTCGAAACCCGCCACCACTTCAGGCGTATCCATGCGCACCCGCGTGGAATCCGCGTTGGAGCGCATGCTGCGAAACCGGACCTCGTCGCCCGCCACGAATTCAAAGAAAGTGCGGAACGTGCCGGAAATAAATTCCTCGACCGTTTTGGCGCGATTGCGCTCGTCACGCAGGCGCGGCCGGATGGCGAGCGCGACATCGTCTCGAATGGCCTGATAAATCTCTTCCTTGGATTTGAAGTAGTTATAGAAGGTGCCCGAGGCCAGCGGCGTGGCGCGGATAATGTCGCGCACCGTGGCCGCGCCATAGCCCATTTCGGCAAACACTTTGCGACCCGCATCCAGGATGGTCTGACGGTTTAATAGCTTGGTCTGCTCCCGGCGACCGCGCGGCGGCACGGGCTTGGGCATTGGAGAGTCCATCAAACTCACGGCGGCGCGCCCCGGCACATTACCGCCGGACTCTAGCTATCCGTGACGCTACGTCAACTTTCCTTTAGGCCAGTTTGGAACCGCCGATCGCCAGCCGCCCCGGCCCAAGAAGAAAAATGGACAGGGCGTTGAATAGAAAAAAGGCCTCCACTTCCAAAGCATAGGCGCCGAAAGTCCCAGTCTTGAGCAGGCTGGCAGTTCCTGCCAGCAGGACAGCCGCCAGCATGTTGACCGCCACGATGCCCGCCGCGATACGGGTGAACAGCCCCAGGATTATCAGCACCGGCGCAACGATTTCACCCAGGTAAACTGCATAGGCCATTATTTCCGGCAGCCCGTTGGCGGTTACGATTTGCTTGACCACATCGATGCCGTTCAAAAGCTTATAGACGCCGTAAAAAAGCAGAAGCCCGCCTGTCGTAAGGCGAAGCAATAGTTTGCCCGCATCGTCCTGCATCGCACCCCCCATTTTTTGGTCTGTTCAATCATGATTGGACAACAAAGCAGAGCCTATACCCAGAATGGCCTTCCTGCATGTGCCCAATACCCGACAGTGCTGGCACCCATTGTCTGGGGCGTGCAAGGCCGGTCCACCTTTGCGGACTATCAGCCGCGTCCGACGGCGTCATTAACATTGGAGAAGCCGTCTTTTATCAGACAGGCCGCCAGATCGCGCTTTATACGCGTGACAAGGCCAGGGCCATTCAAGGCCAGCGCCGTATAAAGCTGCACCAGCGTCGCGCCGGCACGAATTTTCTCGTAAGCCTCGGCACCCGACGAAACACCGCCGACACCCACCAGCGTGATTTTCCGCTCAAGCCGCGCATACATGTCGCGCAGCAATTGTGTGGACGGCGCGAACAGCGGCTTACCGGAAAGCCCGCCGCTTTCGGCGGCAAGCGGACTTTTCAATCCGGCGCGGGATATGGTCGTGTTGGATACGATCAAGCCTTCAATGCCGGATTCCAGCACCACCATGGCAATATCGTCTGCGGCGCCTTCATCCAGGTCAGGCGCGATCTTGAGCAACAGCGGCACCGACAGGCCGGCATGCGCGCGCGCATCCGTCAGGCGCGCCAGCAGGTCGCGCAACTCGTCTTTATTCTGCAGACCGCGCAGACCCGGCGTGTTAGGCGAAGAAATGTTGACCGTCACGTAATCGGCATAAGGTGCAAGCAGCGCGAAAGCCGTCACATAGTCGGCGATGCGGTCAGATGAATCCTTGTTCGCGCCGATATTAATTCCGACAACGCCGTTGCGCGGGCGGGCCGCCAATCTTTCTGCAGCCGCCAGCATGCCGTCGTTGTTGAACCCCAGGCGATTGATGACGGCACCGTCTTGCGCAAGCCGGAACAAACGGGGTCTGGGATTGCCGCTTTGCGCGCGCGGCGTGATCGTGCCGCATTCGACAAATCCGAATCCAAGTTTCAGCATGGCATCAGGCACTTCGGCATTTTTATCGAAACCGGCGGCAAGACCGACCGGATTGGAGAAGTCCCGGCCAAATGCCCTGGTGACAAGAACCGGATCGTCCTGTGTCGAGAGCGGCCAATACGGTCCCATGCGGGCGGCCAGCGCTATGGTGACCTTGTGCGCATTCTCTGCCGGAAGACAGCGCATCAGGCGCGCGGCCGCGTCGGCCAGTATCACGGGTAACCCTGATATTTGCGCACCAGCGCTGCAGCAGCAGTGAAATCTTTTTTCGTCATGGCATCCAACAACTTCGCGGCACGCACCTGCGCGGCACGCTCGTAAACGGTATTGGCATGGCTGTTAACGGCAATTTTCAAGGCTGCCTCGATTTGGGGAAGATACCCTTCCGTGTCGAAACCCGCCAGCGACAGCGCATATTGATAGTGCACGGTGACGTCTTCGGGTCCGGTGGCGAAGGATGCCTTGAAGGCCGCCAGCCCCTTTTGCACCGAGGCGCCATAAAACAACTTGCCCAGACTGGCACCACCGATGCGCACAATCTCGATGTTCCAGCCGCCAAGCGCGGCCAGCGCAGAAACATTATCGGGATCCGCAGCCAGCGCAGCATCGAGATCGTCTTTCGCACGGCCCGGAAAATTGCGCAGGCGACTGAGGATGGGCCCCAATATCCGGGCCTGCAGGCCCATGGCGAGAGCGTGATAAAGATGTCCGTCAACGGACTTGGGATCTTTTTCGACTGCGCGTTCCGCAAAATTCTCGGCCCGCTTCAAACATTCAAGGCAAGGCTCATCGCGCAGACTGGCGTCGGCTAGGGCTGCGCGCGCCGCTACCGCAAGCGTTGCGGCATCGGCGTTTTCATCGCCCAGCTTCATGGCCTCGTCATAATGCCCCTCGGCATAGATTTCATACGGCGTCGCCGCGATGGCGGGCCAGGCCAACAGACAAAATGCGAGAATTGCCGCCAGCCTCATGCGGCAGCTGGAAGAAATTCGCCGGCCAAGGCCCGGCGGATCAGAGAGGCCGTCTCCGCGCATCCGAACAACGCCGCGAAGGAACCGAAGCGCGGTCCCTGCGTCTGGCCGAACAGAATTTCGTAAAGCGCACCAAACCAGCTGCGCAAAGGCTCAAAGCCATGGGTCTTGCCGATCTCATATACGACGCTTTGCACCGTTTCCGGATCGCGCTCGTCGCCCATGGCATCGAGCCTGTCGGCAAGATCGGACAGGGCGGCGCGTTCTTTGTCGCTGGGCGCGCGATATTGCTTTTTCGGCTTAACGAAGTCGTCGTAATAGCGGATGGCATGACCGACCAGAATGTCCAGACCCGGATTCCTCGCTGGCGTGGCGTCGGGCGCATAGACGCGAATAAAACCCCACAGCACATCGCGGTTATGGGCGTTGGAGGCGCTGACCAGATTGAGCAGCAGGGCAAAGCTCACCGGATAATCTTCTGCCGGCGGATTGCCGCCATGAATGTGCCAGGCCGGATTTTCAAGGCGCGCGGCGTCGTCGTTGGGCATGGCGTGATAGGCATTCAGGAAGGCAATATACTCGTCCACCGCCTTTGGAATGGCGTCGAAATACAGCTTCTTGGCCGCACGCGGCTTTTGATACATGAACAGCGAGAGACTTTCCTCATTGCCGTAGGTCAGCCAATCGTCGACTGACAGGCCGTTGCCTTTGGATTTGGAAATTTTCTGCCCGCCATCGTCCAGGAACAATTCGTAATTAAAGCCTTCCGGCGGTTCGCCGCCCAGCGCGCGCAGGATTTTGGAAGAAAGCTCCACGGAGGAAATCAGATCCTTGCCGGCCATCTCATAGTCGATATTCAGCGCAAACCAGCGCATCGCCCAGTCGGCCTTCCATTGCAGCTTTACATGTCCGCCAGTGACAGGCAGCTCGGTTTTCTTGCCGCCGTCTTCGAACACGACAGTGCCGCGCCCTGCATCCCATTCCAGAATGGGGACCTGCAAGACCTCACCGGTGGTCGGTGAAACCGGCAGGAAGGGCGAATAGGTCGCCTGCCGTTCGGCGCCCAGCGTGGGCAAAACGATGTCGCGTACCTTTTCGTAGTTGGCCAGCACCGTAAGCAGTGCCGCATCGAAGCGACCGCTCTTGTAGCAATCGGTGGCGCTGACGAATTCATATTCGAAGCCGAAGCGATCGAGGAATGCTTTCAGGCGGGCATTGTTGTGCGCCCCAAAACTGTCATGCGTGCCGAAGGGATCTGGAATTGCCGTGAGCGATTTTCCCAGATAGCCGCGCAGCATGTCCTGATTGGGCACATTGTCCGGCACTTTGCGCAGGCCGTCCATGTCGTCGGAAAACGCCATCAGGCGCGTCTTGACCGGCGACATAAGCTCAAAGGCGCGCCGCACCCAGGTGGTGCGGGCCACCTCTCCGAAGGTGCCAATATGCGGCAGACCGGATGGCCCATAGCCCGTTTCGAACAGAACCGTATCGATGGGCTTGCCGGCCTTTTGCCGGCGCTCCAGCCTCTGCAGCAGCTTGCGGGCCTCCTCGAACGGCCAGGCATGAGCAGTAAGCCCTTGTTCACGCAGCATTTTTTCCGGGGCGCCTGCCATGACTTTCCAATAATCCTTAAACGTTTTGAAAGGGCACAAAAGCTAGGCTGCGCAAGGGGATAGCGTCAACAATGGCAGACCATGCGCCCATGACAGCAGAGGAACGCCCGGTATTCGCCGGCCGCATAGATATTCTCTATGCGCTGGGCCGCCACTACCTCTCTTTGCCTTTCGCCGTTTTATGTCTTCCTGCCACGCTGTTCAGCGGCCGGCCGCCAAGCGTGCTGCCCCTCATGCCATTGGTGTTGCAGATTGCGGTGGTGATAGCCGCCGAACAATTGACGCAGGCTTATAAAGATCGACACGACCGTCCCCAAGGTCCCGGAACGCCGGAATTCTGGGCGCGACGTTACACTTTTGTTTCTGCCATCGCAGGCGCGACCTGGGGCGTTGGCGCGCTGTTCTGGTTCGTTCCCGACCAGTTTCCTGCACAGGCCTATCTCTCCCTTGCCTTTCTGGGCATGACAGCAACCGAGTTTATCGCCCGCTCGGCGCATCGGCCAGCCTATCTTGCGCACGCTATCGGCTCGCTCGGCCCGCTGGTGGTGTTGTTGCTGGTCAATGGCGGTCTCTACGCCGTCATGACGGCCATATTGGTCACCTTGTTCGGAGCGGTTCTGTATTCCTACTGCAACGGCATGGGCCGCCTGCTGGACGAAGGTCTGCGCCTGCGTTTCGAGAATGCGGGACTTGTTGTGCGCCTGTCGCGCGAGAAAAAGGACGCCGAAGCCGCGCGCGATGCGGCCCAGGCGTCTGCCCGCGCCAAGCAGGCTTTTATCTCCAATGTCAGCCATGAATTGCGCACGCCCATGAACGCACTGTTGGGGATGGCCCAGCTTCTGGATCGCGCCGAACTCGGCAAGCCCCACCGCGACCATATCAAGGTCATGCTGGAAGCGGGCCGCGGATTGCAAACGCTGCTCGACGACGTCATTGCGCTGACCCGTGACGATAATACGAGTTTGCCGGACGAAGAATGCGACGCCGCGCAAACGGCCCGTTCCGTTTGTCGCTTGTTGCAGCCGCGAGCCTGGGAAAAGAAGCTGCATCTCACGGTCAGCGCGCCCAGTGACCTGCCGCATGTCTCCGCCGATCCGCGCCGTGTGCGCCAGGTGCTTCTGAAATTGACCGACAATGCCCTGAAATTTACCGATCGCGGCGGCGTCGACCTGCGTCTGGAACAGGAAACGCGCGCCGACGGACGGGAATTTATCCGCATCAACGTGGCCGATACCGGGCATGGCGTGCCGCCCGAAGTGGGTTCGCGCCTGTTTACGCCATTCACACCCGGCGACACATCTTATACCCGCAACCAGCAAGGTGCAGGTCTGGGTCTGTCTGTCGCCAAGCGCGTGGTCGAACATGCCGGTGGAAAGATCGGCTTTGATAGCGAGCCGGGCGCGGGTGCGGTGTTCTGGTTCACGCTGCCGGTAAGCAGCGTCGTCGAATATGAGCAGCCAAAGGCCAATAGCAATGCCGTGGAACCGCCCGCCAACCTGTCCCTGCTGGTTTGCACGCGCGACGCCGCAAGCAATACGCAAATCGCACATTTGACGGAGCCATTCGGCAACCGGACCACAATGGTCGCCGAAATTGCCGATGCCATCGCAATGGCGGCAAAAAAGAGTTTCGACGCGATTATCGTTTCCGCGCCCGACGCAGACAATTTCGCGGCATCCCCGGGGGTAATTGCGCCGATCGTGGCGCTGTTGGCACGCGGCGAACGCGCGCCGGCTGGAGCCACGCGCGTACTACGCTGGCCGGCATCCGCGGACGATTTGTACGGCGCACTCAGCGCAGTCGCCGGTGGTGAAAGGCCGGACGATCGCGGCGGCAAGGACGCCACGAGCCAGGATCTTGGCCCACCAATCAATGCGCATGCCTTCGCGGCTCTGGAGAAATCCGTTGGCATGGCCACGCTGCTGGAAATTCTCCAATCCTATATCAAGACGGCAGAAGAACTGAGCGACGCGCTGACTGCCGCCTGTGCTGACGAACTTTGGGAGGACGCTGCGCGCGTTGCGCAGGATATCGCGGGGGCGGCAGGCGGACTTGGTCTGACCGCTGTCACGGCTGCGGCACGAGGATTTGCCCAGAAAACGCGAGATGGCGTGTCCCGCCACGAACTGCGCAATGCCGCACAGATCGTTGTCGGCGAACATCTCCGGGCGCAAGAGGCATTGACGCACCTCTATCCGGATCTCGCCGCCTAGATTTCTGCGCGCAATTGCGCATGATCGGGCGCAATGTCTCCCATCTCTCCTGCCCTGGAAAATCTGCCGGCGCTGGTGCCTGCGCCTGACGGCGCCATTGTGTTCCAAAGGGATCAAAACTGCCGGCGCCTCGACACCGAACAGGCGCGTACGCTGTTGCATTCCGGCGACGTGCTGGTGGCGCATGCGGCCTTTGTGTCGGGCAGGCTGCGCACCTCACTGAAAAGGCCCGTATTCGACGTTCTGGAACTGATTGCGTTCGTGCATCCGGGCCTGCCCTGCGTGCCCAGCGCGCTGGGGCTGGCACGCGCATTGGGACTCTCTATTCCGCGTGATGGCGAACAGTCCGCGCGCACCTTGCTGGCGGCAGCGCAACGCCTTTTGGAAGACGTCGAAGCCCTGAATCAGCGCAACAAGGATCGGCTTGCTCCGCTGGCCGGTTCGCTGGCACGCGCGGGCTGGCGCTGGGGCGAAGCCATTCTGCGCATTGTCGGCGTTCCGGAAATGAAGGGCTCGCCCATTGCCGGTTTTGAAACCTGGGCAAGACTGCCGCAATGGGAAGACGATTCTCTCCCCGGCCAACCCGGTTCGTTGCCCGTCGAAAAAGAGGAAGCGCGAACACGTCTTAAAAAACTGGTTGGTCTGGGCGGCGAATCCCGGCCCGAGCAAGCCGCCTACACCGACGAGGCCACTTATGCATTCGAGCCGCGTGAGCGTGCGGGTGCACCGAAGATTGCGCTGGTGGAAGCTGGAACCGGCGTGGGCAAAACACTGGGTTATCTGGCGCCCGCCAGTCTGTGGGCGGAAAAGAATGGTCCCGGACTTTGGATTTCGACCTATACGCGCAATCTGCAGCGCCAGATCATGCAGGAAATCGCCCGGCTTTATCCCGATCCGGCCGAACGCGACGAAAAGGCGGTGCTGCGCAAGGGCCGCGAGAATTATCTCTGCGTTCTGAATTTCGAAGATGCCGCCAAGCGTACCGCGCTGGCGCCCGGGCAACGCAGCGTGGCGCTGGGCCTGATTGCGCGCTGGATCGCGGCGACTCCCGACGGCGATATCTCCGGCGCGGGATTTCCGGCCTTCCTTGGCGCATCTCTGGCCTTGTCCGAGGTCACCGACCGGCGCGGCGAATGCATCTATGCCGCCTGCCCGCACTACCGTATTTGTTTCATCGAACGCGCGGTGCGCCGGGCACGTCATGCGCCCATCGTCGTCGCCAATCATGCCCTTGTGATTGCACAGGCCGCGCAGGACTGGCTGTCCGTGGACGAAACCACCGATGCGCCGCCGGAAAAACGCCTGCGCTATGTCTTTGACGAAGGCCATCATCTGTTCGATGCCGCCGATTCCGGTTTCGCCGCGCTCCTGTCGGGCCGCGAAATGGCCGAGCTGCGGCGCTGGATTCGCGGCGCAGAGGGGCGCTCCCGCAGCCGCATGCGCGGGCTTCAGGAACGGCTGAAAGATATGGTCGCCGACAATGACCAGGCAGCCCATGCCCTGGATGCTGCCGTCGATGCTGCCCATGTGCTGGCCGGTGCAGGCTGGACCGAACGATTGGGCGCCGGCGCGCGCGGCGCGGGCGAAGTATTTCTTTCCCTGGTCTGGCAACATGTCCGTGCGCGATCGAGCGACGGTGAAGTTTATTATACGCTTGAAGCCGAAACGCAGCCGTTGGACGAAGACCTGCAACGGGCTGCGCGCGAACTGGCGCAGGGCCTGAAACATCTCGCCGCGCCGCTAGCACGCCTGGCCCATATCCTCAAAAAACAGCTCGATGAAAAGGCCGGCGAACTGGAGTCATTTCAGCGCGCCCGTATCGATGCGGTGGCGCGCGGTTTGAAGCGCCGCGCCAAAATCATTCTTCCCGCCTGGATAGCCATGCTGGAAACCTTGGAGACCGGCGAAATACAGGATGAATTTGTCGACTGGTTTGAACTGAAGCGCGATGAGGGGCGCGACCGCGATGTCGGGCTTGAACGGCATTGGATCGATCCCACCATCCCGCTTGCCGGCGAAGTGCTGGCGCCCGCCCATGGCGCGCTGATTACCTCGGCCACCCTGCGCGATGCCGCCGACGTCGATAATTGGGCCAGCGCCGAAGTGCGGACCGGCGCCCTGCATCTGCCGGAGCCGCCGCGGCGCGCCAGTTTCGGTTCGCCCTTTCAATACGGCGATCAGGCGCGCGCCTTTGTGGTGCGGGACATTGCCCGCAACAATCCGGACGCGATGGCCGGCGCCTATCGCGAATTGTTTCTGGCCAGCGGCGGCGGCGCGCTGGGACTTTTCACCTCGGTGCGCAATTTGCGCGCCGTGGAGCAGCGCATTGCCGCGCCACTGGCGGAGGCCGGACTGACCCTCTATGCCCAGCATGTCGACCGGCTCGATACCGGGGCTTTGGTGGATCTGTTCCGGGCCGAGGAAAATGCCTGCCTGCTGGGAACCGATGCCTTGCGCGACGGGGTGGACGTGCCGGGCCGCTCGCTGCGCCTAGTGGTGTTCGACAAAGTGCCCTGGCCCAAGCCCACCATTCTGCACAAGGCCCGCCGGACCCGATTCGGCAAAGGCTATGACGACCTGCTTACGCGGCTTCGGCTGAAGCAGGCCTTTGGCCGCCTGATCCGGGGCGCGGGCGACAAAGGCTGCTTTGTCATTCTGGAATCGGCCATGCCGACGCGGCTTTTGAGCGCGCTGCCGCCGGAAGTGCCGGTTTCACGCTGCGGTCTGGCCGAGGCCGTAACCGAAATCCGTGGGTTTCTTGGCGCCCACCCGTGACCCGGCAACCGGGGCCCTTATACTGCACCCATGACCCAGACTGACGACACGCTGCTTGGCGAGACCGAGGATGGCGGCGAAACCTATGGCCGTTTTTCCACCGGCATACTGCCCAGCCATGTGCTCAAGCGCCTGATCCGCGCCCGGCGCGAAATCGTTTCGCTGGAGGAACTGGAGGACGACCAGATCCAGCCGGCCAGCATTGACCTGCGCCTGGGGGCGGTGGCCTGGCGGGTGCGGGCGAGCTTTCTGCCCGGACCCGGCGCCACGGTAAAAGACAAGCTGCCGTCCGTGTTCATGCATGCCATCGACCTGACGCAAGGCGCGGTTCTGGAAACCGGCTGCGTCTATATCGTGGAGTTGCAGGAGCGCGCGGAATTTTCCTCCCGCGTCTCTGGCGTCGCCAACCCCAAAAGCTCCACCGGTCGCATCGATGTCTTCACCCGCCTGATCACCGATCGCGCCCAGGCTTTCGACCGCGTGGAATCGGGCTATCGCGGCCCGCTCTATGCCGAGATTTCGCCGCGCACATTTCCGGTTCTGGTACGCATGGGCTCGCGCCTGAACCAATTGCGCGTCCGGCGCGGTTCGCCCCAATTTACCGATACCCAGCTGCGCCGCCTGCATGCCGAGCACGCGTTGGTGGACGGCGAGCCCAATATCGATAACGGCCTGGCATTAAGTATCGATTTGCGCGGCAAGCCCGGCGCGCGCATCGGCTATCGCGCCAAGCGCCACACCGGCATTATCGATGTCGACAAACGCGGCGCGCTGAACGTCGCCGATTTCTGGGAACCGATAGACGCCCACCCGCAAGGCCTTCTCATCCTCGATCCGGACGAGTTCTATATCCTTGTGTCGCGCGAGGCGGTGGCGATACCGCCTGATTATGCTGCCGAAATGGTGCCGTTCGATCCGCTGGTGGGCGAGTTTCGCGTCCACTATGCGGGATTCTTCGATCCCGGCTTTGGGTATGAACCGGGCCAGCCACCCAGTGCCCGCGGGGTGCTGGAAGTGCGCTCGCGCGAGGTGCCCTTTATCGTGGAACACGGCCAGATTATCGGCCGACTCGTGTTTGAACGGCTGACCGATCCGCCGCCCCAGGTGTATGGCGAGGACATGGGCTCCAACTATCAGCGCCAGGGCCTGAAGCTTTCCAAGCATTTCAAGGCCATCGCTGCCTGAAATTGTTGCTTGGAATCCACACGCTCCCCAAAACGTTATGCAACCCAGCCTTGCCGGTTGCGTATGGGCGGTGGCTCGGCACACTAGCTTTGCCGCGGGTCCGAAGCAGAGGGGTAATGCTTCGCGGTTTTTGGGTCCGCATTAAAGGGGGCAGCTTGAGGCGGTTACGGCGCAATGATATGCGCCGGCCGCCTCATGGTTTTTGGGGCTTTGCCATTTAACGCCATCACATGCCCGACCACGAAACCGGCGAATTTGTGCTAAGAGAGCGCCGCGCGCGGGCGCAGTTCAATGGGTGAGCGACAGCGCCCGAACAGGTCCGAAGGACCTGCGAAAGCGGCGAACGCCCGGAGCATAGGCGACGGGCCGGGCGTAACCTGAGGCGATGTGATAAAGCGCTTCGAGCGCGGGCGTAGTTCAATGGTAGAACGGCAGCTTCCCAAGCTGCATACGAGGGTTCGATTCCCTTCGCCCGCTCCAGCACTTAGCTCAAAATTGGAGAACAGTTTTGCAGCCGGTTTTGCAGTTTCTGTTCTCCCCACCGTTCTAGCCCGTCCCCTTTTTCGGACCTCGGAGCAATGCTTGCTCTCGTGAATGGTGCTCAATTCGGCGGATGGGCTTCATGGCTGCTTCTCCTGTTGGTGGGTGTTAGCCTGCGCAGGCTAACCCATCTGGGGGGAGCAGCCGGTCCATCCCATTAGCGGACTTTGAGATCGCAATATTGCAGAGCGTATTTTTCGAGACTTCAATAGGAAATAGGAATCCGGCGAAGAAGGGTCGTTTGATGGCGGGCAAGACGGAAAAACTGCATGAAGGGCTGCCAGTTGTCACATTCGCCGACGGCGTCGGTTTTGAGCGTTGGCTGAAATCCAATGGCTCCAGGTCGGCGGGGATCTGGCTAAAGCTGGCGAAGAAGGGAGCACCCGCGAAAAGCCTTACCAAGGCAGAGGCGATTGATGCAGCGCTTTGTCATGGCTGGATCGATGGTCAACTCGACACCTATGACACCCACCATTGGCTGGTACGGTTTACGCCGCGCAAGCCTCGCAGCAGATGGTCCCTAATCAACCGCGCACGTGCCACGGAACTCCTTGCCGAAGGACGTATAAAGCCGCAGGGGCTGATCCAGATAGAGACCGCCAAAGCAGATGGTCGTTGGGACGGTGCCTATGCGCCGGCAAGTGCTGCGCAGGTGCCGCCGGATCTTGCCGCTGCTTTGAAGAAAAGCCCCAAAGCCGCCGCCTTCTTCACCACGCTAAAAGGGGCAAATCGCTATGCGATCCTCTATCGCATCGGCGCCGTGAAAAAGGCCGAGACGCGCGCCAAGAAGATCGCCAGCTTCGTTGAAATGCTGGAGCGCGGCGAAACCGTCCATAAGTGAACGTCTGCACCGGAACCCAGCTACGCATCTGCGGTCAAGCAATGCCGTGCCGAATGCCCGCTATTGGCGGCGGGCTCAACGGGTCGGCACAACACCTTCTAATCTTTCTAGATCAGGAGGTATGCACATGGATTGGACAGCCCGGGTAACCCATCTGGGGGGAGCAGCCGGTCCATCCCATTAGCGGACATTGGCCCGCTACCTAGGCCAGCGTCGGTGTATGCATCGCGAGCCCAGCAATTATTCGCTAGGTGCTGAGAATTGTCCGGCGCGATAATCGGCAAATGCCTGCTGAATTTCCTCTTGCGTGTTCATAACGAATGGTCCCCCGAAAGCGATGGGCTCGCGTAAGGGGCGGCCTGCAAAGACGAGGAGCCGGGCGGCGGCGTCCTCTGCCCTCAGCAAGAGTTCAGACAACCCTGTCTCCTCCGATCGCGTCAGCCAGGCCAGTTGGCGCGTATGAACGAGCGTGCCATTGGCTCCGATCTTTACTACACCGCTAAGGATGTTGACGAAGGCGTTATCTGTGACGGGGAGAACTTGGCGAAATGATGCGCCCGGCTCCATCCGCACTTCAAGCATCGTCACTGGCACGTGATTGAGTGTGGGTGCGATTGTATCTCCGGACCTACCAGAGAAGACGCTAACTTCGATGCCAGGCTCTCGTCTGACTGGCGTCGCCCCGGCGATCAGGTCTTGATAGCGCGGTTCAGTCATCTTCGCAGCTGCAGGAAGATTCACCCACAATTGCAAGGTATGTGCAATGGTTCCTTCGGGAGCACTTTCTTCGTGCAGGACACCCCGTCCAGCAGTCATCCACTGCGCATCGCCTGCGCGAAGGATGCTGCTTTGCCCTGTGCTGTCATGGTGCTCGACAGAGCCCTCAACGACGAACGTCACAGTCTCGATGCCACGGTGCGGATGAAGGGCAAAGGCTCCCCGGGGCATCCAATCTTCAGCCATAACCAAGAACGGATCGGTGAAGGCAAAGTCCTGTGCGTCAATAAGGCGGCGCGCTCGATGTCCGGCGACGTGTCCCAGTGCAATTTTGGGATCGACTATCCTGGCCACTTCGCGGACAAACATCGGCTTTTGGCTCGTCATAGTGACAATCCTATTTGAGCGGATGTTCGATGAGATTATGGAGAACAAGGGGGCCTGGGATATGCAGAAGCCTTCCGCCTTCGTCGATACGCCCGACGAGGATCGGTGAAAAGCCGAGTTGCTCCGCGACTGCCTTTATAGTCGTGCCTGCTTTTTCGTCGTTGCTGGCTACGAAGACCACACGCCGGCCACCATCCTGCGCTGGATCGCGTGCCAGTACGCCAGCCGGAAGCTGGTTGAAAGCCTTGACGACGGAGGCGCCAGGAAATGCTTTGGCGACGACGTCGGAAGAAAGTCGGCCCGCAAGAGCTTCCGGCTTCACGCCATAGGCATTGGTTGCGTCAACGATGATCTTGCCACTCCAGTCTTTTAGGATGCGCGCAAATGCTTCCACTGCGACGAAAGGGATTGCCAAAAACACAACGTCAGCGGCCAATGCGCCTTCTATTGTTATAGCTGTGACCTTTTCGCCCAGTTCTTTGACGAGCGGAAGGATGGTTTCGGCACCCCGTGTATTGGCGATGGAAACCGCGACCCCAGCGCTAGCAAACCGACGGGCAAGCGCGGAACCGACTTTCCCGGTTCCAATAATGGCGTATTGCATGATCAAGACTCCTTGATTGGGTTGAGGATTTTGTGCTGCTGGTATCAGGCAGCGGCTGCCAATGCGACCTCTTCGCCGAATTGTTGCACTGCGGTTTCGCCGTAAGTGCCTGCGCGCGGGCGGCCCGCCAATATGATCTCGACGTCAGTAATGCCGATATAGCCCAATACCTGACGAAGATAGCCGCTTGCCTGATTGTATCCTTCGACCGGAGAACCGGGACTGAAGTCACCGCCCGTTGCTAGAATGACGGTCCCTTTCTTGCCCGTCAGCAGTCCGACATTGGCGGTGGAAACAGTAACACCGACCCGGACGATGTGATCGATATATGCCTTTAGAATCGCTGGAATTGAAAAGTTGTACATAGGCGTACCGATCACGATGTGATCAGCAGACTTCAGCTCCGCGACGAGATTATCAGACACCTTGATAGCGGCGGCACTCTCAGGTGAATGCTGTTCAGCAGGCGTAAAGGCGCCACCGATCCAGGGGAGGTCGACAAACGGGAGGTTGGTTTTTTGCAGGTCGCGATCAATGACCTTGCCACCGTGGTGGGCTGCTTGCCACTTTTCGACGAAAAGCGAAGTGAGCTTGCGGGAGGTCGAATAGTCGTAGCGAGGGCTTACGCCAATTGCGAGAAGGGTTGGCATGGTGGAACTCCTTTTGGGTTTGGGGTCCGACGACCCGTTGGTGGTTGGTGACCATCCCCAAATAGGCGGTCTAAATAGCCAAAAAAACTGATGAAGTTTCGACCATCTTGATCTAATAATTCGATTATGGACTCTCTCACGCTAGACCAAATCCGCCTTTTACTGACCGTGGTCGACGAGGGCAGCTTCTCGAAGGCAGCAAAAAAGCTGAACCGTGCGCAGTCGGCAGTGACGTACGGGATTCAGAAGCTGGAGGCACAGATCGACCTGCCGCTGTTCGATCGAAGCGCCTATCGGCCAACGTTAACTGAAGCAGGGCAAACACTCCTGCTACGGGCACGGCGCATCGCTGAAGAGGCAAACGCCTTTAGAAACTCAGCGCGAAGCCTCGCAAGTGGCCTTGAGGCCGAATTGACCATCGTGCTGGATTCGATGTTTCCGATGGCGCCAGTCGTAGAAACTTTAAAGGCGTTTACAGAGAAGTTCCCGACCGTTCCGCCGCGTGTTTACGTCCAACCTCTTGGCGCGGCGGCTGAGCTGGTGCTTGAGGGGATCTGCATGATTGGATTGATCCCTCTCATCTTCAGCGACATGGCCGTTTTCAAGAGCTTTCCTTTGCTTACTATCGACCTGATCACGGTCGTGGCGCCCAGCCACCCCTTGGCAGCCATAGAAGGGCCGATTGAGACTCATGTCTTGCAGGACCATGTTCAATTGGTGCTGACGGATCGGTCGGCACTGACCGCTGGACGCGACTATGGCGTTTTATCTGGAAGAACCTGGCGCCTTGCCGACCTTGGCGCCAAGCAGTCAATGCTGCTGGCGGGACTTGGGTGGGGTAACATGCCTGCCCACTTGGTCGAGGACGATATAGCGCGCGGACGGCTTAAGACCATTCGACCTGTCGAATTCGACGAGCGCGTCGCGCGGTTGGTTATGGGCGGCGCCTATCATGCCGAACGGCAACTGGGACCGGCTGGGCGGTGGATGATACGCCATCTATCGGGAGCCCTCGTCTCTTGATCAATGTGTTGCTACTCAGTCGATGTCCCTGACAGCGCGAAGTGGACCTGGGCGATATCGTGAAGTTGATCGATGAATGGGAAGCGCAAGATGCTATGGCGGCCTAGTCTTGTCCTCAGTCTCAGCTTGCTGGGCGGTTGTGGCTGGATCGAATGCCAAATCCTATGTGAACGACCAACCGCCAGTGCGTCATTGCACAATCCCACGACCGGTCAGAAAACAATGTGCGGCGGCTTAATGACCAAAGAAAGCAAAATCACACGCCAAGAGGTGGACGACCTCGTTGCGTGTATTGCTGAATACACTGCCAAGGGCTTTGTGCTTGACCAGCCGTCAGCGCATTCCGCCTCACAACCCTAGGTCAAACCGCACCCGTGCCGATGACCGCTTCTGGCGCAAAGCGGACCCTGTCGGGGAGCAAATAAGTTTTGCGCTCCGTCCGAAACCATTGATCGGATTGGTACCGAAGTGACAAAGTTTTGCAGGTAAGTCGTTGAGCTGGCCGGGTTCAATCGAGCTTCCCAAGCTGCATACGAGGGTTCAATTCCCTTCGCCCGCTCCAGTACTTAGCTAAATTTATGGGAACGGTTTTGCAGGAAGTAAGCCTATTACTGGCTGATAGTTTGACAGAATGCTTTGGCTTGCGCGTGCTCACCATTGGGCAAAAATCCTTCAGCGCTTCGGCATTGTTCAAGGATAACATCTTTAAGCGCCCTGGAATTTCGCACGGCTATGGCGGCCATTACTCAAGATTCTGAGCTGAATGTCGGGGATGATGAACTTTTCATGGCTAACTTTGTTGAGCAGTTCAATAACCACGCTCCCGCCATAGGATGAATTGGCAACAAGCTCTTCGCTGCAAGGAACGTCATCCAGACTCGTGAGTACTTTTTGTCGGAGAAAAGTCTCAAAATGCATGGCAAGACCGTCTGCAACATCATTGCCGGCCTTTAGCGAGACTGCTGCGGCAAATTCAAAATCTTGGCCCGACTGGTAGGCCGGGCGGCCTTCTGGCGCGGCGGCAATATCACCAAGCAGCGCAGTGACTCTCTGCTGCCGGGCAATTTCGGCGGGCGGACGATGATCTTCAAGCGGGCGTTCAAGGCCGAACACTAGTTGCGCCAATAGCCGACTATGATCAGTCGCGGGAGCTATAGCAATCAGGGCGAGCATTGTCTGGCGCCGGTCTCCACTGATCGCTTTCGACAGCACTTCGGTGTCCAGAATCGCTTTGGTGACCGACGGGCCGGTGGGCTGAAGAATTGGATACTTCATGTATCGGCATACCCTGGCAACCAAGTTTTAATTCATGCGGCGTGTAATGGTTCGAAGTGCTGCCATTCGCGTAGGCGCACCTGCTGTTATCGCCCTGGAAAGCTCGTCATCGGTAACAGGATCGACGGCCCGAACCATTCCATCTCTCGACCACAGATCATGCCCAGTGCCTTCGATTTCAACACCAAATTTAGACAGAAGTTCGTAGTGAGTTCTCACGGCAGCGAAGGGCTCGCTCTCGCCGCTTCGGGTGGCGACCAACCCCGGAAACCCCGCCCGTACAAAATATTTTGCCAATGGGTTCTTGATGGGCCTCATAGCCACGCAATGTCCACGAACTAGTTCATGATCAAAGCGGTCGCCTTCATTGAATAGATAGAAACTCTATCCTGGGGTGGCGGATATTCAGCATTGATTGTCGAGACCGAATAGGGCGTCAGCGATGCACAAGTCTCGAAATCGTCAATCGCAAAGAACTCAAACGTTGTCGAACGATCACTGTGTGTTCCATCGTCAAAGATGTAAGCCCATTTGTAGATCCATTGCACAGGCGCGATCTCGCGGCTGCGCACGGCTTCATAGATTAGATATGCCCCCTCAAAGGGGTATCCTCCAAAAAGTGAACCTTCCCATATGAATGAGTTGTGGGCGTGTTCATCCTGTGGAGTTCTGAGCAAAGCTCGCGATGGGGCCGTTGATGCAGAAGATAAGGGTAAGCGCGAAAAAAGCCTTGACTGCCAAATGCACGCCCCCCACCCTTTGCCCAACAATTCTAGATACATTGCGATAAAAAGGCCATTCATATCACTCGATTTTATGAGACTAGGTAGACGCTATTGGCGCACTGAATTTATGACGTAAAATTGCGCGTTCGGCGGTCGTCCAATTATCATTTTCGCAAAAGCCGAAGAACGTATCGCCTGCACGGATAATACCTCAGCAGGTGGCGAAGCCTTTTCCTGATAATGTTTGTGGTGGGTGGCATCCTGGCAGGATGTCGTCCGACCAGACAACAAGGCAATGGCGGCATTGCAAGTGACTATATAGTGCCGGATTGGTACCTGCGGTTGAGGGCGCAAGACTGTGTTCAGCCAAATACTATGGAGGATGAGCAGGCAGCTCTCGCTTTACGCTCTCTGGAACTGTTTGGCGACGCGGGCTGGATGAGCATCGGTGCGAAGAAATATTTTTCCCTGCGCCGCTATCGGACTATTGGGCTGAAGTCGCAAGAGATATGTGCGCCTGCTGACCTGTATCCGCGTTTGACAGAGGTGTTGATCACTCTCGGTGTTTTTGACCGTGCAAGACTATCTGGAGATGAGGTCGATTTGGTCCGCATGATCGGGCCGCGTGATCCACGCATCATAGAAGCTGTCGGGCGGACTGCATTCTCCAAGATTTTTATACCAAGTGGGGATGGGCTAAAGAAAGATGTACGGATTATGGCGAGAATTGTGCTCGCCGAGTTTGGTCGGTCAGCGCAAGCATTCGGGGAACGCGCGTTCAATGAAATGTCAGCCGATACGCCCCTGGGTACCGGCGCCGCGCAGATAGCAGTTGCTGTTGGATACCCAGGTGCTCTGGATAAAACTGAGCAACTAATGGCCTACACATTGCGTCGCAACCATGATCCCATTCCGCGTGAGGTCCGAAACCGGCTATTTGAACCAGCCTTTGCTATTGCCTTTGCCGGTCCCGAAGGCCGTGACCATCTTGATCCTGTATATGCGTTGCTTGGCAGGCGCGTGGAGTCATGGGCACCTCCTTATGGAACGATCAACCTCGAACCAACAACCATGTGCTTTGTGCTGCGATACCTAGGCGGTTCGCGCGCCGATGCTCACTTGGCTCAACCACCGTGCAATGCAGAAAAACTTGTGCTTCCTGGGTAGCACTTTGGATCGCAAACCACTCACCCGGCCCAATCGCCGTTTTGCAACTCAAACTTAAGTCTCTGGTACGAAAGGGCATGTATTGCCCAAGTTTTGCAATTAACCCACTGATTCAAATGAAATAAGATCATCTTCCCAAGCTGCATACGAGGGTTCGCCGCTACGCTGTCGCTGTGCAGCCCCGTCGCCCGCTCCATATTATGCTGCAGCCGGCACCAACCATGCGCGCGTTTAGACGCTCAGTGTCGACGCAGCGGAGGCAAGCGCCACATCGGCAATGGCGTGCAGCTCTTCCATCGTGGCACCGCCTGCGGCCTGCAATGCCATGCCGTTGGCCATGGCACTGAGATAGCGCGCCAGCGTGCGGGGATCAGCCTTGTCCGGCAGATCGCCGTCACGCTTGGCCTGTTCGAAACGCGCGGTCAGCGCCGCTTCCTTTTCGGCGCGATGCCTGGCCACTTCATCGGAAATCGCAACATCGCCGCAGCCGCCGCTGCTCTGCATGTAAAGGCAGCCCGGCGGATTGTTGCCCCCCGTAGCGGCGGAGAATTCCGCAACGCCATGCAAGTAGCGGTGCGCAACCTCATGCGCGGTCGGCGCATTTAAAATGCTTTCCATCAGGGCGGCGCGGCGCTGGTCGTAACGCTCCAGTACCGCCTTGAACAGACCTTCCTTGCTGCCGAAGGCGGCATACAGGCTAGGCGAATTGATGCCGATGGCGCTGGTCAGATCGACCATCGAGGCACCTTCATATCCCTTGCGCCAGAACACCTGCATGGCGCTGTCGAGCGCCTTCTCGGTACAGAACATTCGGGGCCTGCCAGCCGCCATTTTCCCGGTCTCCAAAAATAATATGCTGATCGTTACAGAATTCTCTTGCAGGCCAGCACTTGCTCCCATATATGTGCTGTTCGTTACAGAATGCAAGGGGATTTCCCGTGACCGATATTACCGCCGCCCGCCAGATTGAGCGCAACAGTCCTATTAAGGCACTGAAAAATTTGAATATTTCCAAGAGGAATCGCGCCCTGTTGCTGGGTGCCGTAGCGCTGATCGCGCTCGGTGGCGGCCGCTTTGCCGCCGGGAAGGTCGGTCAGGCCGATGCCACCCAGGGCCCGGCCATTGCCGCCGCCACGCCTGTCAGCGTCGTTACCGTGAACCCCAGCAGGACACGGATCTGGTCCGAATTTTCCGGCAAACTGGACGCGGTGGACTATGCCGAGATCCGTCCCGAGGTCTCGGGCCGCATCACCGAAATCCGCTTCAAGGACGGACAGCAGGTCAAGGCGGGCGACGTTCTTTTCGTGATCGATCCGCGGCCCTATCAGGCGGCCGTCGCCAAGGCTGCCGCCGCGCTTGCGTCAGCGCGCACCAACGCCGCCCTGGCCAAAACAAATCTGTCGCGCGCCGAGCGCCTGCGTGAGGCAGGCGCCATTGCCCAGCAATCCTATGATCAAACCGCCAATGAAAAGGCTGTCGCCGATGCGGCGATCGAGGGCGCGCAGGCTGCCCTCGCCCAGGCGCAGCTTGATGTCGATCATGCCTATGTGAAGGCGCCCATTTCGGGCCGCATCAGCCGCGCCGAAATCACGCTGGGCAATCTGGTGCAGGCCAGCGCGGGCGCGCCGCTGCTTACCTCCATCGTCTCGAGTGACGGCATCTATGCCGATTTCGATGTCGACGAGCAGACCTATGTCCGCAACATTCACAGTCGGGGCGGTGCGGTCGGCGACGAACAGAAAATCCCCGTCGAGATGATCCGGGCGGGGGACACCACACACCTCTACAAGGGCTTCATTGAAAGCTTCGACAACCGCATCAATTCCGGTTCGGGCACCATTCGCGCCCGTGCCCGCTTTGATAATGCCGACGGTACCCTGGTGCCGGGCATGTTCGTCTCGGTGCGTCTGGCCAATGTCGATAAAGCCGCCTCCCTGCTGGTACCGGAACGGGCCGTGGGCACCGACCAGAGCAAGAAATTCCTTTATCTAGTGGGCGCGGACAACAAGGTCGCCTTTCAGGAAGTCACGCTGGGCGACAGCGTCGACGGACAGCGCGTGGTGCTGTCGGGCCTCAAACCCGGCGCACGCGTGATCGTGGATGGTCTCCAGCATGTCGCGCCCGGTGTCAGTGTTCAACCCGATGAATTGAAGACGGCTGTGGCGGCCAAATAAGCCGCCACCAGCCTATTAGCTTTTTTCTATCTGCATTTATTCGACAGGGGATTTGCCGTGAATCTCTCACGCTTCTTCATTGACCGGCCGATATTCGCCGGCGTGATTTCGGTCGCCATATTCCTGGCGGGCCTGATATCCATGACGCAATTGCCGATCTCGGAATATCCCGAGGTGGTGCCGCCGTCTGTCGTGGTGACCGCGCGCTTTCCTGGCGCCAATCCCGATACCATCGCCGGCACTGTGGCCGCACCGCTGGAAGAACAGATCAACGGCACCGAAAATATGCTGTACATGGCCTCGCAGGCCGCCAGCGACGGCACCATGACGCTGACCGTCACCTTCAAACTGGGCACCGATGCCAATCTGGCGCAGCAGCTTGTGCAGAACCGAGTCAATCAGGCCCTGCCGCGCCTGCCCGACGTCACGCGCAATCTGGGCGTCACCACGGTGAAAAGCTCGCCCGACCTCACCATGGTCGTGCATTTGCGTTCTCCCAATAACCGCTATGACATGCTTTACCTGCGCAACTACGCGGTACTGAACGTCAAGGACCAGCTCGCCAAGATCGAGGGCGTGGGCAATGTCGGCCTGTTCGGCAGTGGCGACTATGCCATGCGCCTGTGGCTCGATCCGCAAAAGATCGCCGAGCGCGGGCTGTCCGCCGGCGATGTCGTTGCTGCCGTACGCCGCCAGAATGTTCAGGTGGCGGCCGGCGTCATCAATGGCCCGCCCTATAGCCAAAAGGGCGAGGTCCAGCTTCCCATCAATGTGGAGGGCCGCCTGTCCGACCCCGAACAGTTCCGCGCCATCATCGTAAAGCAGGAAAACGGCGCGGTAACGCGGCTGGGCGACGTGGCACGTGTGGAAATCGACGCCTCGCAGTATGGCTTGCGCTCGCTGTTGAACAATCAGCAGGCCGTGGCCATTCCGATTTTCCAGGCGCCGGGCTCCAACGCTATCCAGATTTCCGATTCTGTCCGCGCCACCATGGAGGAACTGTCCAAAAATTTCCCGCAAGGGCTGGAATACAGCATCGTCTACGATCCCACCATTTTCGTACGCGACTCCATTACCGCCGTGGTGCACACGCTGCTGGAAGCGGTGCTGCTGGTGGTGCTGGTGGTGATCCTGTTCCTGCAGACCTGGCGGGCCTCCATCATCCCGCTGCTCGCCGTGCCGACCTCCATCGTCGGCACCTTCGCGGCCATGCACATGTTCGGCTTTTCCATCAACGCGCTGTCGCTGTTCGGTCTGGTGCTGGCCATCGGCATCGTGGTCGATGACGCCATCGTGGTGGTGGAAAATGTCGAGCGCAACATCGCCGACGGTCTTAGTCCGCGCGACGCCACACTCAAGGCCATGAGCGAGGTTACCGGTCCCATCATCGCCATCGCGCTGGTGCTGTGTGCCGTGTTCGTTCCGATTGCCTTCATCAGCGGGCTGACCGGCGAATTCTATCGCCAGTTCGCGCTGACCATCGCATTTTCCACCATCATCTCTGCCTTCAATTCGCTGACGCTGTCGCCCGCGCTGGCGGCGATGCTGCTCAAGCGCCATGACGCGCCGAAGGACTGGCTGGCGCGCGGCATGGATAAAGTGCTGAGCCCGCTGTTCTCCCGATTCAACCGCCTGTTCCATTCCGGTTCGGAAAACTACGGCCGCGGCGTCGGCGGCATTCTAAATCGCAAGTCGCGCGCGGTACTGGTTTACACCTTGTTGCTGGCGGCGACCGTCATCGCGTTCCGCATCGTGCCGCCCGGATTCGTGCCGTCGCAGGACAAGCAATATCTGGTCAGCTTTGCCCAGCTGCCACAGGGCGCCACGCTGGACCGTACCGAAGACGTCATCCGGCAAATGTCCGAGATTGCGCTGAAAGAACCCGGTGTCGAAGGCGCGGTTGCCTTCCCGGGTCTGTCAATCAACGGCTTTATCAACAGTCCCTCATCTGGCATCGTCTTTGTGACGCTGAAACCCTTTGATCAGCGCAAGGGCCTGTCCGGCATGACTATTGCGGGCAACCTGCAGCAGAAATACGCCGCCGTGAAACAGGCTTATATCGCCATCTTCCCGCCGCCGCCCGTTCAGGGTCTTGGCACCATCGGCGGATTCAAGTTGCAGGTGGAAGACCGCACCGATCTGGGCAATGACACGCTCAATCAGGTCATGGGCCAGATTCAGATGAAGGCCGCCAAGACCCCCGAACTGGCAGGCGTGTTCTCGAACTTCAATACCGGCCTGCCACAATTGAATGCGCATCTGGACCGCACCAAGGCGCTGCAGCTTGGCGTCAATGTCCAGGATGTCTTCGACACCATGCAGACCTATCTGGGTTCGCAATATGTCAACGACTTCAATAAATTCGGACGCACCTATCAGGTGATCGCCCAGGCCGACACGCAATTTCGCTCCAATCCGAACGACATATTGCGGCTGCAGGTACGCAACCAGTCCGGCGAAATGGTGCCGCTGGGTGCGATGGTGGAGATCTCCGAAACCACCGGTCCGGATTCTGCCCTGCGCTATAACGGCTTTCGTGCCGCCGATCTGAACGGCGGACCCGCACCCGGCTACTCATCGGGACAGGCGCAGGCCGCCATGACAAAAATTCTGGACGAGACATTGCCAAAAGGCATGCGCTTTGAATGGACGGACCTTACCTATCAGCAGATTCTGACGGGCGACACCGCGCTTTTAGTTTATCCCATCTGCGTTCTGCTGGTGTTTTTGGTGCTGGCCGCGCAGTATGAAAGCCTGTTCCTGCCGCTGGCGATTATCCTGATCGTGCCGATGTGCCTGCTTTCGGCGCTGACCGGCGTCTGGCTGACGGGGGGCGACAATAATCTCTTCACCCAGATCGGTCTGTTCGTATTGATCGGGCTGGCCTGCAAGAACGCCATCCTGATCGTCGAGTTTGCGCGCGAACTGGAAATCCACGGCGAGAAAACCGTGGCCGCCGCCATTCATGCCGCGCGCCTGCGTCTGCGTCCCATCCTGATGACAAGCTTTGCCTTCATCATGGGTGTTGTACCGCTGGTAGCATCCACCGGCGCCGGCGCGGAAATGCGCCATGCCATGGGCGTTGCCGTGTTCGCCGGCATGCTGGGCGTGACGCTGTTCGGCCTGTTCCTCACGCCGGTGTTCTATGTGCTGATGCGCACATTGGAAAAGCGCGTCACCGGCATGGAGGCCGTGCACCATCACGCCTAGTTAATAACGTCACAATCCGAATCGGCGCCAATCTCAAACAAGCGCTGAGGCCAGAAAATGTCGCGCTTTGCGGTCTGCGCTCTCGCCGAAGATGCGGGCCGTCGATCCGGAAACCATGCAACGGGCCCGTGCTGGCCACCGGACTGCCCGCAAACGGGGCAATAACGCCAGGCAAATTGCGCAAATTCGCGCTTTTGCCTTGAACCGCCGCAGATTGTGGCTAAAACCCGCGCCGGACCTTTGCCGTGCGAAGGCGAACACCCGAACATTGTCGTGGAAGGCACTTTGAAGCGTTATGCGTATTGAAAATATCTCAACCGGAAAAAACGTCCCGGAGGACGTGAACGTCATTATCGAAGTCCCGATCGGGGGCGAACCCATCAAATATGAAATGGATAAGGCCGCCGGCACGCTGGTGGTGGATCGCTTCCTCTACACCTCCATGCGATATCCGGGAAATTACGGATTCATTCCGCACACGCTGTCGGGCGACGGAGACCCGTGCGATGTGCTGGTGGCAAACACCCGCGCCATTGTTCCCGGCGCGATCATCAGCGTGCGGCCGGTTGGTGTATTATTGATGGAAGACAATGCCGGACCCGACGAGAAAATCATCGCCGTGCCGTCCCGGCATCTGACCCAGCGTTATGAGCGCTATCACGATTATTCGGACCTGCCCGACATCACCGTTCAGCAGATCGAGCATTTCTTCAGCCATTATAAGGATCTCGAACCCGGAAAATGGGTCAAGATCGTGCGCTGGGGCGATGCCGACGAGGCCAAACGGCTGATTTTGGAAGGTATTGAGCGCGCCCGGACGGAGCAGAAATAAGCCGGAAAATAACTCCCCCCGCCGCCCAATCTCGGGCTATAAACCGCCGCCCTTTCGCCAGGACTAGAGAGACGCATGGCCAATGTGACCGTAATCGGCGCCCAATGGGGTGACGAAGGAAAAGGCAAGATCATCGACTGGCTCGCCAACCGGGCCGAGATGGTTGTGCGCTTTCAGGGCGGGAACAATGCCGGCCACACCATCGTGGTCGGCGACAAGACGTATAAGCTGTCGCTGCTTCCGTCCGGCGTGGTGCAGGGCAAGCGTTCGATCATTGGCAATGGCGTGGTTGTCGACCCCTGGGCGCTGCTGGACGAAATCGCCCGCGTCGGGGCGGCAGGGCTGAGCGTCACGCCGGACTTGCTGGTGCTGGCGGAAAATGCCGTGCTGATTTTGCCGCTGCATCGCGAACTGGATGCCCTGCGTGAATCAACGGCTGCGCAACTGGGCCTGCTGACGCTGGGCACCACCAAACGCGGCATTGGACCGGCCTATGAAGACAAGGTGGGGCGGCGCGCCCTGCGGGTCATCGATTTGAAGGACCTCAACGGTCTGCCTGCCAAAATCCAGAGGCTGGCGGCGCATCACGATGCACTGCGCGCCGGGTTGGGCGAAGCGCCGGTCGATCAGGCCGCATTGATTGAAGCGCTGCGCCAGATCGCGCCGAAAATCACGCCCTACATTGGTTCAAGCTGGCGTGAACTGGACGCGGCCCGCCACGCCGGCAAGCGCATTCTGTTCGAGGGCGCGCAGGCCGTGCTGCTCGACATCGATCACGGCACCTATCCCTTCGTGACTTCGTCCAACACCGTGGCCGGGCAGGCCGCCGCCGGGTCCGGGACCGGCCCGCGCAGTATCGGCACGGTGTTGGGCATTGCCAAAAGCTACACCACGCGCGTGGGCGAAGGCCCCTTTCCCACCGAATTGAAAGACGCCACCGGCGAAAAATTGGGCGCGCGCGGCAACGAATTTGGAACCGTGACCGGAAGAAAGCGCCGCTGCGGCTGGTTCGATTCCGTGCTGGTTCGACAGACCGTCATTACCGGCGGCATCGACGGCATTGCCCTGACCAAGCTTGATGTGCTGGACGGCTTCGCCGAGATCAAGATTTGCGTTGGCTATGCGCTGGACGGCAGGACATTCGACTATCTGCCGGCCGACGCCAACGAACAGGCCCGCCTGGTACCGATTTATGAGACGATGGAGGGCTGGAGCGAATCCACCCATGGCGCACGCCGCTGGGCCGATCTTCCCGCCAATGCCATAAAATACGTCCGGCGTATCGAAGAGCTGATCGGCACCACCGTGTCACTGCTGTCCACCTCACCCGACCGCGACGACACGATCCTCGTCACGGATCCGTTCCTCGACCGCTGATCAGGCCTTTGTCGCCACCATGTGATTGAGTGGGCCCTGACCGCGCCCAAAGCCCGGAGCGCCCCGTATGGCGCGCTGCACATAGTCGTGCGCCGTGGCCACCGCCGTCCTGAGTGGCATGCCGCGCGCCAGCTCGCACGCGATGGCGCTGGACAGGGTGCAACCCGTGCCATGGGTGTGAATCGTGTCCTGGCGATTGGCTTCCAGGACGAAGGTTTCGCCCCCGGATTCGACCAGCATGTCGCGCACCACAGAACCTCCACCGTGCCCGCCCTTGAACAGGACCGCGCCTGCGCCCAGCGCAAAGAGCTTTTCGGCCGCCTGGCGCGCGCGCTGTTCGCTATCGGGTTCGATACCGGTCAGAGCAAGGGCTTCGGGAATATTGGGAGTCACCACGGTCGCAAATGGCATCAGATGTCGCTTAAGCGCTTCTACGGCATCATCGGATAGCAGCGCCGCGCCGCCCTTTGCCACCATGACTGGATCGAGTACCAGCGGCATGGTTTTGGCTTCATGGGCCAGAATTTCCGCCACCGTCCTGACGATGTCGGCGGTGCCGAGCATGCCGATTTTGATCGCATCGGCGCCGATATCGCCGAGGCAATGGGCGATCTGATCGCGCACAATATTGGCCGGAATAGGGTGCACGCCGTGAACGCCCACAGTGTTCTGCGCGGTTACGGCCGTGATGGCGGTCATGGCATAGACGCCAAAAGCGCTGGCGGTTTTGATGTCGGCCTGGATGCCGGCGCCGCCGCTCGAGTCCGAGCCGGCGATAATCAGAAGTCGCGCCGGTTTCATGGCGTCACGCGACACGCGTCAGGCCGCGGCGTCTTCGATTGCCTGGGCAATATCCTGAACGACCTGGCGTACAAGACCTTCGTCCTCGCCTTCCGCCATAACGCGGATGACAGGTTCCGTACCGGACTTGCGTACCAGAATGCGTCCGGCGCCGTTCAGCTTGGTATTGCCGGCCTCGATGCAGCTTCTCACGCGCGCATCGTCCAGTGGCGTGCCTTTTTTGAAGCGCACATTCTGCAAGACTTGCGGTAACGGTTCGAACAGATGCGCGGCTTCCGAGGCTGGCTTGCCTTCCGAAGCCAGCACCGCCAGGACCTGAAGCGAGGCGATAAGACCGTCACCCGTGGTGGAGAAGTCGCTCAGAATAATATGGCCTGACTGCTCACCCCCGACATTGAAACCGCCCTTTGCCATTTCTTCCTGGACATAGCGGTCGCCGACCTGCGCCCGGGCCAGTTTGAGCTTTTGCGCGCCCAGATAGCGATCGAGCCCGGCATTGGACATCACCGTGCCGACTACGCCGCCGCCCTGCAGCGTGCCCTGCTTGGCCCAGCTATTGGCGATCAGCGCCAGAATCTGATCGCCGTCTATGACATGTCCCAGTTCATCGGCCATCACCACACGGTCGGCATCCCCATCCAGCGCGATGCCGAAATCGGCGCGCACTTCGCGCACCTTGTTGCACATGGCGACGGTATCGGTTGAGCCGCAATCCTGATTGATGTTGAAGCCGTTGGGCTTGTCGCCCAGCGTAATGACCTCGGCGCCCAGTTCCCACAGCACGGCTGGCGCGACCTTGTAAGCGGCGCCATTGGCGCAATCGATCACGATGCGCAAACCGTCGAGCCGCAAGTTGCGTGGAAATGTGCGTTTGGCGAATTCGATGTAGCGCGCCTGACTGTCGTCGATACGGGTTGCGCGGCCGATCTTTCCCGGCGCCGCGGGCTCGACGCCGTCCATCAGACTTTCGATTTCCAGTTCCGTTTCGTCGGAAAGCTTCTGCCCTTCCGGCCCAAACAGTTTAATGCCGTTGTCATGATAGGGATTGTGCGAAGCCGAAATCATCACGCCCAAATCGGCGCGCAGCGAGCGCGTCAGCATGGCGACCGCCGGCGTAGGCAATGGGCCGAACACAAAGACGTCCATACCCACCGACGTAAATCCCGCGACCAGGGCAGACTCGATCATATAGCCCGACAGGCGCGTATCCTTGCCGATCACCACACGATGGCGGTGGTCGCCGCGGGTAAAAATGCGTCCCGCCGCCATGCCGATCTTCATGGCGATTTCCGGCGTCATGGGAAACGCATTGGCGAGGCCGCGTACTCCGTCTGTGCCGAAATATTTGCGTGTCATTGTCTTTGGGGTCCCTGCCTGCTCGGGCGATTATCTGATTTTAAGGCTGCATTCATAACAAAATCTGAAGCAAACGGGCATACCACGCTTCGCTACAGTCTATTGCCGGCCAAAAGCACGGAAATCCCGTCTTTTAGAGGGGACGGGGCATGGGTCCGAATGTAGTCGGCCCCGCCCAGAAGTGCCAGAATTTCGGCCACCAGGCTCGCCGACCCCGCGTCTGAGGGCAATCTGCCCGTTATCTTGCGCAGGAAGGATTTACGCGAAACCGAAATCAGGACCGGCAAGCCATAACGCGCCTTCAACTCTGGCAGTCGGTGCAGCACCGTGAGGGAGGTTTGCGGATCGGACGACAGGAAAAATCCCATGCCGGGGTCCAGAATCAGGCGCGACCGCGCAATGCCGGCAGCTTCCAGCGCAGCAAGGCGCGCATCGAAGAAGCGTTCGATACGCGACATGATTTCGGACGGTGGTACCTCGACCATGGTGGCCTGGCCGCGCCCCTGCACGCTGTGCATTACCACCAGCTTGGCGGCGGAGTCCGCCAGCAGGGGATACAGCGCAGGATCGGGAAAGCCCTGAATGTCGTTGAGATAATCCACGTTCCGGGCGAGCGCCCAGCGCTGCACCTCCGGCGCATAACTGTCGACGGAAATGGAAGCGCCTTTCAGGGCCGGCAGCACGGCGGCGAGTCGTGCGATTTCCAGCTCGACCGGTACCGGTCCGGCTTGGGGATTGGACGAGGCCGCGCCGATATCCAGAACATGCGCTCCGTCGGCGATCAGCTTCTTGCCATGGGCAATGGCAGCATCTGGCTCCAGATACTTGCCGCCATCGGAAAACGAGTCGGCGGTCATGTTGAGAATGCCGAAAATGGCAGGCGGCATGATTTCAATCCATTGAAAAAAATAGGGAGGCCCAAGAGCCTCCCTATCCTATCAGAGATTTTGCGGGCGTTAGGTTCCCGGCTGCGGTTCGGGCGAAATGATCGGGCCCGGACCGCGGGGCCGTCCGGCCTGCGGCACGCTGGGGCCCTCGCCGCGTGTCGGCGTCGGCTCTTCATAGGGCGTACGCACCGGCTGAATACCCTTGAGCAGGCCGGCGACTTCATCGCCAGACAGGGTTTCGTATTCCAGCAGGCCCTTGGCCAGCGTTTCAAGATCCTGGCGGCGATCCGTCAGAATATTGCGGGCCGTCTGTTCGGCATCTTCGATCAGCTGACGCACTTCACCATCGATCAGACGCGCGGTTTCTTCCGACATGTTATTGGTCTGCGCCACCGAATGGCCGAGGAACACTTCCTGCTCATTAGAGCGATAGCGCACACGGCCGAGCTTTTCGCTCATGCCCCATTCCATAATCATGGCGCGGGCCATACGGGTTGCCTGCTGGATGTCGCTGACAGCGCCGTTGGTGACATTTTCCGGACCGAATATCAGCACTTCGGCTTCACGACCGCCAAACATGGAGGCCAGTCGTGAAATACAATATTGCCGCGTGTAGCTGAGGCGATCCTGCTCGGGCAGATTCATGGTCAGGCCCAGCGCGCGGCCACGCGGAATGATCGTCACCTTATGCAGCGGATCATGCTGCGGCACACTCAATCCTACCAGCGCGTGACCGGCTTCGTGAAAAGCCGTCAGCTTTTTCTCGTCCTCGGTCATGACCATGGAGCGGCGTTCCGCACCCATCATCACCTTGTCCTTGGCATCTTCCATTTCGGCACGACCGACAGTGCGCTTGCCGCGGCGTGCCGCAAGTAGCGCGGCCTCATTGACCAGATTGGCCAGATCGGCGCCCGAAAAGCCCGGTGTGCCACGCGCAATGACGCGCGGATCGACATCGGGACCCAAAGGCACCTTGCGCATATGGACGCGCAGAATTTTTTCACGGCCGGCGAGATCGGGATTAGGCACCACGATCTGGCGATCGAAACGGCCGGGACGCAGCAAGGCCGGATCCAGCACGTCCGGCCGGTTGGTTGCCGAAATCAGGATCACGCCTTCATTGGCTTCAAAGCCGTCCATCTCGACCAGCAACTGGTTGAGGGTCTGCTCGCGCTCGTCATTGCCGCCGCCCAGACCGGCGCCGCGATGGCGGCCAACCGCATCGATTTCGTCGATAAAGACAATGCACGGTGCATTCTTCTTGGCCTGCTCGAACATGTCGCGCACGCGGCTGGCGCCGACGCCAACGAACATTTCGACGAAGTCCGAACCGGAAATGGTGAAGAAGGGCACGTTGGCCTCGCCCGCAATGGCGCGCGCCAGCAGGGTCTTACCGGTACCCGGCGGGCCGACCAGCAGCACACCCTTGGGAATGCGTCCGCCCAGGCGCTGAAATTTCTGCGGGTCGCGCAGGAAGTCGACGATTTCCTTTAAATCTTCCTTGGCTTCGTCAACGCCAGCGACATCTTCGAAGGTGACGCGGCCCTGACGCTCGGTCAGCAGCTTTGCCCGGCTTTTGCCGAAGCCAAGCGCCTTGCCGCCGCCGGACTGCATCGACCGCATGACCCAGATCCACACGCCGATAATCAGCAGCATGGGCACCCAGTTCAGCAGAACGCTGAGGAACGGCATTCCATCATCGGCCGGCTGCTGCGTAATAACGACCTTATGGTCCAGCATCCGCGGCACCAGTGTCGGATCGTCCGGCACATAAGTCTTGAACTGCGTGCCGTTGGTCAGCTCACCGGTAAAAGTATTGCCCTGAATGGTGACGCTCTTCACCCCGTCCTGTTCAACCTGCTGGCTGAACTGGGTGAAATTCATTTCTTTGGGCGCAGGACGCTGACTCGACCCCTGAAACAGGTTGAACAGAAACACCAGGAGCAGTGCGATGACGATCCAGAGCGCCAGATTGCGAAGATTATTCAAGGGCCGTCCTTTCAATCGGGGCCAAATGCCGGAAAACGCAAGAAACCTCTTTAACTAGATAGGTCCTTTTTAGCGCATTGCCAGCCTTCAAAACGTTAAGAAATTTACCGGCGAACAGCAACGTGAAAGCGAAAACGAGCTTAAAGGCTCCTTGCCGCAGGTCCCCCCTATACCCTCCCTATAAACATGGGCATTTCAATGGCGGTTTTCGCGGCGTACCAGCAAAGTCGCAGGGCCGAAAATTGCCTGCCTTTTGGGCGCGGGGCCGAGCTTGCAGCCGGCCAGAGTGGCGCCATTACCCAGTTCCCCGGCCCGGATCCGCCCATAAAGGGCGTTAAGCCGGGCAAAGCGAGGCCGGTACCAGGCATCGGACACGCTCATTAGAATGCTGGCCAGGGCGCGCAGGCCAATTTCATGCGGTGCCGCCGCAAGCAGAGCGGAATCGACCAGCGCTCCGTCCTTATCCAGGCGGCATGCGCGCGTTATCAGGGATGCCGTCATGTCGTCGAGCGCGGCACGGGCGCGCGACAGATGGGCCGCGGCATCGGCAATGCGGTGGCTGGACAAGCCCGCTTCCTCCAGCATCTGCCGGATGGCGCGGATGCGCACGCGGGCGAAACGTGGATCCTCATTCATTGGATCCTCGAACCAATCCTGGTCCAGAGTTTCCAGATAGCCCCTCAATGTCGCGCGTGGTTCGTTCAGTAACGGACGCACAAGCCTGAGCTGTTCAAAGCCTGCCAGCGGATAGGGTGCCAGCCCGCGCATGGCCGAAAGCCCATCGACCCCCGAGCCGCGCGCCAGCCGCAGGAGAAACGTCTCGGCCTGATCGTCGCGCGTATGGCCCAGATAGACGGCGGCAATGCCATTGTCCCAGGCCCAGCGCCCCATCAGCCGATAGCGCGCCTCGCGCGCGGCCGCTTCGATATCACCTTCAGGCTTTCTGCCTTTCCAGTGAAGCACATGGACTGGAAGATCCAGCGCTTTCGCCCATCCAGCCGCTCGCCTGGCCTGGGCGCCGGAATTTTTTTGTAGCCCGTGATCGACAATTAGAACCGTGGGTGCGGGCGCATTCTGGCTCCTGGCCCAGCGCGTCAACAAATGCATCAGCGCAAGGGAATCGCCGCCGCCGGACACGGCAACGGCGCCCGGCCAGGGCATGGCCTGCATGGCGCGCGAAAACCGCGCCGCCAAAGCCTTACTGGCTACGGTTTCAGCGGCAAGCGGCGCCGCTGCGCGCGCTGGTTGCCTGGTCGAGGATAGACGCGGAGACGGAGGGGTATCTTTTTTTGATCTCCCCGAGCGTGGTGCAGCCTTCATTTTTCTGACCTATGGCAATCAGCGACTGGCCAAGCTTTAGCATGCTGTCGGGTGCGCGTGTGGATTTGGGATATTTCTTGATCCCCTCGGCGAAGCTGCGGGCTGCGTTGGTATAATCCTTCTGAGTAAAGGCTATCACACCCACCCAGTAAATCGCCTGTGACGACAAGACATCGTCTTCCGGATAGGCGTCGGCAAATGCGCGGAATGCCGCGCGCGCGTCATTAAGCTGATCGCGGCCCAGCAGATTCATGGCCGCATCGAAGCGGGCCTGGGCATTGCCCGGCGCGCCAAGCTGCGGGCTGCTGGCGGCGCTGGCGGGCATGGCGTTGGTGGACAGCGTACCCAACACACCCGGCGGCGGCGCCAGGGGCACCGCGCCGCCCGGCAGTTTCTCGGGAGCCGGCACAGGTGCCTGCGTCGAAGCCGCCGCACAATTAATGCCGCCGTCCGACGGATCGGAACTGGCGCCAAGCTGCCTGGCGGTCACGGTGCAAAGGCGATATTCGAAATCGCGCCGCTGCTGCTCCATCTGCTGAGTCATTTGATTGAGTCGATTGTCCAGGGCTTCATTGCGCCCGGTCACTTGCTGCAGGGTTGCCTCCAGATCACGCACGCGGCTGGTCAGCGTGACAATCATATTATTCTGGTCTGAGATTTTGGCGTCCTGCGAGTCTTCGTGGGCCTGGCGGGCCGCCTTGACCTCGTCGCTTTCGCCAAAGAGTTGTGCCTGAGCCGGCACAGCACTCGCAAAAGCAAGTGCAGTAGCCAGGAGCAACGCACGTGCGCAGGTCTTGTTCATCGTGTCACCAAATATCAAGGGCCACCGAATATCGGCGAATAGTTAGCCAAAATTGAGGCTACCGGAAAAACGACAAAGGACGCCTCCTCTCCAGGAAGCGCCCTTTGCCGACAATTCAGGCGCCGTTAAGAGTTTGCGCCACCCGTGATAACGCTTACGCCACGGCGGTTCTGCGCCCAGCAAGCCTCGTTGGATTCTGTGCAAATCGGGCGTTCCTTGCCATAGGACACGGTTTCCAGGCGACCCGATGCGGTACCCAAACTGACCAGATATTCCCGCACTGCATTGGCGCGGCGCGCGCCCAGTGCGAGGTTATATTCGCGCGTGCCGCGTTCGTCGGCATGGCCTTCGATCGTCAGGCGCACATTCGGATACTGCGCCAACCATGCAGCCTGACGTTGCAGGATGGCCCTGTCGGCATCGCGGATGTCATAGCGATCATAGTCGAAATGGACCGTATCGCCGACATTGACACGAAAATCTTCCAGGCTGCCGGGCATGACGCTCGACACCGGCGCGGGCGGAGCGGGCGGCTGCGCTGCGACCGGAGGCGGTTGGGTGACGGTAGCTTCAGGTTCGGTGGTACACGCCGCCAATGCGATAACGGCAGAGATGGCGGCTAATTTCAACACAACGGAAAACTTTTTCATAGAATGAAACTCCTGGGAAACTGGTGGCGCTCCGGGTGCAGCGGAGGCCTACGAAGGCTTAATATTCGCACCCCTTCAGTATAACGCCCGACTGCCTAAAAAGAGCCATATTGAACCGGCGGGGTAATTCTGAACTAGGGAAGTTACTGTATCAAGGGCGACCAGGCAGGATCGGATGCGTCGCCCGGTGTTATAACACGTCTTTCATTGCGGCCGGTAATGTCCACTGACCAAATCTGGCTGCCGCGTCCACCTTGCAGTGTGCGGGTGAACATCAAAACCCGCCCATTGGGAGCCCAGGTCGGACCTTCATCCTGCCATCCGGTTGTTAACAAGCGCTCTCCCGAGCCGTCGGGCCGCATCACACCCACGTGAAAAATACCGCTACCCTGCTTGGTGAAGGCGATCAGGTCGCCCCGCGGACTCCAGACCGGCGTGCTGTTCTTGCCCCCCGAAAAGCTGATGCGATGCTGGTTGGAGCCGTCCACGTTCATAATGTAAATCTGCTGGCTTCCACCGCGGTCGGATTCAAAAGCAATCTGCTGGCCGTCCGGCGAAAAGGACGGCGCGGTATCTATCGACGGATCAGTGGTCAAGCGGGTGACGGCGCGCGTACGCAGATCCATAATATAAATGTCTGAATTGCCGTTCGATTCCAGGCTCAGCGCCACCTTGTTTCCGTCCGGCGAAAATCGCGGTGAAAAGGTCATATTCGGAAAGCTGCCCAGCATTTCCTGCTTGCCGGTCTCCAGATCGAACAGATAGACGCGAGGCTTTCCCAATATATATGACATGTAGGCAATCATTTGGGCGGATGGATTGAAGCGCGGCGTCAGCACCATGTAGCTTCCGTCGGTCAGAAAAATCGGATTGGCGCCGTCCTGGTCCATCACCGCCAGACGTTTCACGCGCTTAAGCGCCGGGCCGGACTCCGCGATGAACACGATGCGGGTATCGAAGTATCCCTTTTCGCCGGTAATGCGCTCATAGATGGCATCCGAGATCAGATGGGCGATACGCCGCCAGTTTTGCGGCTGGGTGTAATATTGCAGGCCCAGCATCTGGCTTTCGCCGAATACATCCCATAGGCGGAAATCCACGCGCAGGCGTCCGTCGGTCTGCGGCTGTACCTGTCCCACCACCAGACCCTGCGAATTGATCACGCGCCAATTGGCAAAATTGGGTAGCGCATTGATGTCGATTCCCTTGTCGATAAAGGAGGCAGTATCCAGCGGGCGGAACAGCCCGGACCGTTCCAGGTCGGCGCGCACAACGCTGGCAATATTGACCCCGGCCTGTTGCTCGGCCGGCGTTGCCGCAGAAAAATCGGGAATGGCTATGGGCATGGGCTGAAGATTGCCCTGATCGACATTGATGCGCAGTTGCGCCGCAGCGGGCGTCGTAACGGCGAGCAGTGCCATGGCACAGACAGCGAGAAGGCCCAGTTTGTTCATTCTTTATGCTCCCGCTTTAATTCAATCCCGCCATCTTGCGCGGATCGAACGTCACTTCGATATCGCGCCAGGCAGAATATTGGTTCGCCGGCAATTTGTACGGCGCGCACGCATAAATCGCCCGCATCGCCGCGTCCGCTGCCGCCCGGGTGAAATCGTCCCGTCCGGCAGTATAGGCAGAGTCTGCAGCCAATTGTGGCGTCTGTGCGACGCTGCCGTCCGGATTGAGAAACATTCTGAAGCTGACGACAAGCCGTTCCGGATTGGGCGAGCCGACCGGGGGGCTCCAGCATTGAGCGATCTGATTGCGCAAGGCATCGCCCAACTGCATGGTCATGGCATCCTGGAGGCCCGCGCCGCGTATGCTCTGGTCACCAGCTTTTGCCGCCGGCGCTTTGGCAGGCGCCTTTTTATCCAGTAGCGCCATAATATTATTGATATCAAACTTTTCCTGTTTGGGCTTGGGCGGTGCCGGTTTTACCGTGGGCGCGGCGGGAGGCGGCGCCTTTTCGACGGGCTTGGGAGCCGGTTTGGCTTCTGGCGCGGCTTCAACCTTTTCGGGCTCGGGCGGCGGCGGCGGAGGAGCCTCCACGGCAGCGGTTTCCTGAGGCTCTGGCGGTGGCGGCGTCGGCGACTGGGCCGCAATATTGGTCTTGTCCGCGATGGTAACAAGCTCCACCGGAACGACCGGCACGTCGTCCGTCTGAATATCGAGCGTATGTGCCCATGAAAAAAACGTCACCGCCACCACGGTGCCATGCAGCAGCACGGACCCGAACATCCCGACCGGGCTGTTCCCGCCTGCGGTCGGCGGACCGCTACTTCTCAGGCGTTGGCGATTTGACGGCATCGGTTACAAGCCCGATATGAGTGAATCCGGCGGCGGAGAGCAGTCCCATAACCTGCATAACGCGCCCATAGTCGACAGCGGCATCGCCGCGTACGAAAATTCTTTGGTCATAGCCGTTGGCGGAAATGGCCTTGAGCTTGGGCACAAGCTCCTTTTCTGCGATTTTCGTGTTCTGCAGATAAATATCGCCGCCGCGCTGAATGCTGACCGACAAGGGTTCACGATCCTGTCCCAGTACCTGGGCGCGCGTCTTGGGAAGGTCGACCGGCACGCCCGCAGTCAGCAGCGGTGCCGTCACCATGAAAACAATCAGGAGCACCAGCATGACGTCCACAAACGGCGTCACGTTGATCTCCGCCATGGGACGTCTTCGGTCCGATCGTCGGCGGCCGCCGCCTGTGCCCTGTTGAATCCCACCCGCCATCAGCGCGCCTTTTCGTCGAGCTGGCGCGACAGGATGGCAGAGAATTCGTCCGCGAAGGCATCGAGCCGGTTTGCATAGCGGCCGATTTCGTTGATGAAGCGATTATAAAAAATCACCGCGGGAATGGCCGCCAGCAGTCCCATGGCAGTCGCGAACAGGGCCTCGGCGATGCCGGGCGCCACCACGGCCAGCGTGGTGTCGTGCCGCGCGGCAATGGCCGTAAAGGAATTCATGATGCCCCACACCGTGCCGAACAGGCCGACGAACGGCGCTGTCGCGCCAACCGTGGCCAGAAAGCCCAATTGGCGCTCTATGGCGTCGGTCTCGCGCAGAATGGTGACCGACATGGCCTTGTCGATCCGCTCCTTGATGCCCGTGATACGATTTTCCTTCGGTCCGCCATTTTCAAAAGCGCGGCGCCACTCGCGCATGGCAGCCAGAAAAACCGCCGCCAGCGGATGATCGTTGCGTGGCGCGACCTGCTGGTAGAGATCATCCAGCGACTGGCCCGACCAGAAAGCTTTCTCGAACTTGTCGGCCTTGCGGCGCAAGCGGCCAATGTTGGTCCATTTATTGAGAATGATCGCCCAACTCCAAAGTGACGATAAAAGAAGAAGTAGAAGTACGCCCTTGACGATGGGATCCGCGCGCAGGAACAGCGAGGTCGCCGAAATGTTACCGACCGGCGCGGCATCCACCGCGGCCGAACCGCTGTCGCCGCTAAGCGTCGGCACGGCGGTAGGCGCCTCCACGCGTTCTGTGGGCGCAGCAGAAGGAGCTCTCTGAGCGGAAGCCGGAATCGCACAGGCAAAACATAAAAAAGCCGCCGTGGCGGCAAGACGTATTAGCTTCATTGGCCCATCCTGAGTGCGTCGCCGGAGCGGCAAATCATTAAGTCCTTCAAACAAGGCGTAATTTTGACTTACCCCCGCGCCATCGGGTTTGTGGTTGCAATCTATAGGGTTGCGGTGTGTCCGAACGGTTAAAGTCGGTGTTGCATGCCATCCCCAGCCTATTCCGGCATCAGAAAGGCGGCAATCTTTTGACGCATATCCTCGGGAATGCGGCGCGGCTTGCCCGTCAAAGTTATAATGCATGCTTCCACCTGCGCCTCGGTCAGAAGCGCCCCGTTGGCGAAACATTTTTGCTCCGCGGAAAGCCGCGCGCCGGAAATACCGATACAACGCGTATGGACCTCGATAAGATCGTCCAATCGGGCAGGCCGGTGGTATTCGATAGAGGCTTTACGCAAAGCCCAGGCCGTGGGTTCCGGCTGTTCCAGCTGCGCCAGCTTGGTAATGCCGGCGGCGCGGAAAAATTCCGAGCGGCCGCGCTCCATATAGCGCAGATAATTGGCGTGATAGACGACGCCTGAAACATCAGTGTCCTCGTAATAGACGCGTACCGGCAAAATATGGATCTTGTCCTCGAAGCGTCCGCCCAGCTCAATCATTATTGCTGTCCGAAAAAAGATTTTCCTGCGCTGGCGGTGCAGGCAATCCCAGATGCGCAAAAGCCGCGCCAGTGAGAACGCGCCCGCGCGGCGTACGTTGCACAAATCCCTGCTGCATTAAAAAAGGCTCAGCAATGTCCTCGATGGCATCGCGGCTTTCGCCCAGCGCCGCGGCAATGGTTTCAATCCCGACCGGGCCGCCGCCGAACGATTCCGCGATCAGTTTCAAATAACGCGCGTCAAAGGCGTCGAGCCCCTTGTGATCCACCTCCAGCCGCGTCAGCGCGGCATCGGCGATTTTGGCATCGACCCGGGCATGGCCGGCCACCGACGCGAAATCGCGCACGCGCTTGAGCAGCCGCCCGGCAATGCGCGGTGTACCGCGGGCACGGCCTGCGATTTCGCGCGCGCCTTCCGCAGTCAGATCGAAGTCCAGCACCCGCGCACCGCGCGATACGATCGAGAGCAGTTCGTCGGCGGTATAGAAATTCAACCGCACCGGAATACCGAAACGGTCGCGCAGCGGTGTCGCCAGCAGGCCGGCACGCGTGGTGGCGCCGACCAGCGTAAACGGCGCCAGCGTGATTTTCACCGAGCGCGCCGACGGCCCCTCGCCGATCACCAGATCAAGCTCGTAGTCTTCCATCGCCGGATAAAGTATTTCCTCCACCGCCGGATTGAGGCGATGAATTTCATCGATGAACAGAACATCGCGCGGTTCGAGGTTGGTCAGAATGGCGGCAAGATCGCCTGCCTTGGCCAGAACCGGACCCGACGTCGAACGGAAATTGACGCCCAGTTCGCGCGCCACGATTTGCGCCAGCGTGGTTTTGCCCAGGCCCGGCGGGCCGGAAAACAGCACATGATCCAGCGCTTCGCCGCGCGCCCGCGCGGCCTGAATGAATATGGACAGATTTTCCCGCGCCTGCTGCTGGCCGACAAAGTCTTGGAGGCGCTTGGGGCGCAGCGAGGATTCCAGCGAATCCTCCTCGTTCTGCACCGGCGCAACAAGACGGCTATTTGCATCCTTGGCGTTTGCAGGTTTTGCCATTTATCGTCCCATCATCCGCAAGGCCTCGCGGATCAGCGCATCCAGCGCCGCCTGTTCGCCCAGATCGCGCACCGCCCGCGCCACGCTTTCGGCAGCATGGCCTGGAGAGTAACCCAGCTTGACCAGCGCGGCGACCGCATCGGACTCCGGTCCGCGCGGCGCCAACGCCGTCGGCGCATGGTCCTCGCCGCCGCCGCGCAGCATCATGGCGGGCGCCTTGTCTTTCAGCTCGGTGACAATGCGCAGCGCCAGTTTGGGACCAACCCCTTGCGCTTTTCCAATCAGCGCCTTGTCGCCCAGAGCCAATGCGCGTTCCAGTTCGCGCGGCGACAGCGCGGAAAGAACATTCAGCGCCACACGTGCGCCGACATTCTGCACCGATTGCAGCAAACGGAACCATTCGCGCTCTTCCAGCGAGAAAAATCCATAAAGCCGAATGGCGTCGTCGCTGACTTTCATTTCGATCATCAGGGAAATGGAGGCGCCGGATGCCAGCTTTGACAAAGTCGAAGAGGGGCAATGCACCAGATACCCGACCCCGTGCACATCCAGAATGACATGATCCTCGGCGATAAAGTCGATAATGCCGGTGAGTTTTCCGATCATGCCGACATCGCCTGGATGAGGCGCGCGCGGGTACCGGCCAGATGCGCATGGGCGATGGCACAGGCCAGCGCGTCCGCGGCGTCGGCCTGATCCACGCCGCTGGCGGGCAACAGGCGTTTCACCATGGCCTGAATCTGATCCTTGCTCGCATGGCCCGCGCCAACCACGGATTTTTTGATGTGATTGGGCGTGTATTCGGCAATGTCGAGCCCGGCTTGTGCGCCCGCCAGCAGCGCCACGGCGCGGGCATGGCCAATCTTCAAAGCCGCCGACGCATCCTTGGCGACAAAGGCCTGTTCGACGGCGATGGCCGCCGGTTGCCAATCCAGAATGACCTGTCCCAGCGCCCGATGCAGCGCCAGCAGCCGGAGCCCGAGACCATCGCTGGCCGTACTGGTGAGAACGCCATGCGCCACATGGCTGAGTTTGGAACCCGCCACATCGATAATGCCCCAGCCCATGCGAGCCAGGCCCGGATCCAGCCCCAGAATGCGAATCGCGATCGCCATCCGGGTTTTGTACCCTTTCCGTTCGCCATCTGCCTAGGGCGAATAAACGGCTTTCCGGATCTCAGCCTTCGAGCTTTTCCAGCAGCGCGTCCGACAGCTGATAATTGCCATAGACGTTTTGAATATCGTCATGGTCGTCTAGGGTTTCAATCAACTTGATCAGTGTTTCGCCTGTATCGTCCTTCACCGGCGTCAGGTTTTGCGGCCGCCATGTCATGCCGGACGATAAAGGCTCGCCCAGTTTTTGCTCCAGCGCATCGCGCACCGTGCCGAAGGTATCGGCGCCGGCGATGAATTCATGGCCATCCTCAGTGGAAATGCATTCCTCGGCACCGACGTCCAGCGCCACTTCCAGCATCTCGTCTTCGCTGCCCTTGTCCTTTGGGTAGGCAATGACGCCGACGCGGTTGAACATGAAAGCCACTGAATTGGTTTCGCCCAATTGTCCGCCATGCTTGGAGAAGGCCGAACGCACATCGCCCGCCGTGCGGTTGCGATTGTCGGTCAGCGCTTCCACGATGATCGCCACGCCGCCCGGGCCATAGCCCTCATAGCGGACCTCATCGTAATTTTCGGCATCGCCGCCCTGACCCTTTTTAACGGCGCGATCGATATTGTCCTTGGGCATGGACTGGGCCTTGGCGGCGATGATGGCCGCGCGCAACCGGGCATTATAGGCCGGGTCCGGCAGTCCGAGCTTGGAGGCCACGGTGATTTCGCGGCTCAGCTTGGAAAAAAGCTTGGAGCGTTCCTTATCGGCGCGCCCCTTGCGGTGCATGATGTTTTTGAACTGACTATGACCGGCCATATATTTTGCCCTTATCGCGGGGGCTCTCCTAGCCGGGCGCGGGGCGAAAGTTCAAGCCTGTCCGGCTTTTGGCGGGGTGCGGCGCCAGCGCCCTTGCAAGTAATTTAGAACTATTCTAATAATGCGTCGCAACAAATCTGGAGACATGCCTTGCTGACCATTGGAGACAAGTTCCCGTCCTTTTCCGCCAAGGGCGTCGTATCGACTGACGCCAAGACCGCCTTCAAGGACTTCACCGAAACGTCCGACAAGGGCAAATGGAAACTCTATTTCTTCTGGCCGAAGGATTTTACCTTCGTCTGCCCCACGGAAATTGCAGGTTTCGGCAAGCTCAACAAGGAATTCAACGACCGCGACACGGTCGTCTATGGCGTCTCCGTCGACTCCGAATTCGTACATCTGGCCTGGCGCAACAACCATGCCGATCTGAAGAACCTGCCCTTCACCATGATTGCCGACACCAACCGCAAGATTTCCACCGCGCTCGGCATCCTTGACGAAGACGCCGGCGTCGCCAAGCGCGCCACCTTCCTGGTCGATCCGGACGGCATTATCCGCTTTGTCTATGTCACCGACATGAGCGTTGGCCGCAATCCGCAGGAAGTGCTGCGCGTGCTTGATGCCTTGCAGACCGACGAACTCTGCCCCTGCAACTGGAACAAGGGCGACGACGTCATCAAGGCCGCCTAGTCACAATTGAATTGGCGGCCGGCTCCAGCACCTTCGGGCCGGCCGCCGTTTTCAAAGAAAGAAATACCATGTCTATCGAAGCGCTGAAGGACCGCCTGCCGGACTATGCAAAGGATTTGAAACTTAATCTTTCCATGCTGGCCGCAGAACCGGCGCTCAACGAACAGCAGCGCGCGGGAACCTTCATTGCCTGCGCCATTGCCTCGCGCAATGCCGAAACCACTAGGGCGCTCTTCGAGGAATTCGCACCCAAACTATCGCCGGAAGCGCTGAACGCCGCGCGCGCGGCTGCTGCCATTATGGGCATGAACAACGTCTATTATCGTTTTACCCATCTGTCCTCGGCGCCCGACTATCGCACCATGCCCGCACGCCTGCGTATGAACGTGATCGGCAAGCCGGGCGTGGACAAGGCCGATTTCGAACTCTGGTCGCTGGCGGTCTCGGCCATTAATGGCTGCGGGACCTGCATCGACAGCCATGAAAAGATTTTGCGCGATGCCGGCCTGACCTCCGAGCAGATCCAGGCGGCAGTGCGCATTGCCGCCGTTGTGCACGCCGTGGCCGCCACGCTCGACGGCGAAAGCCACAGCGCCGATGTTGCCGCGCTTGCCCTTGCCTAATCAGGCGAAGGCGTAAGCATCCATCCGCAAAGTGCCGAACGTGGTGGAGGCGTGCAGGCGTTCGGTTTGCGGTCCGCCCGCGCCATAGGCCATAAACAGCGGCATGAAATGATCTTCGGTTGGCTGGGCCCGGCGCGCATGCGGCGCGCGGGCGCGATACTGCGCCAGATCGTCGTCATTGCGGTTTTTCAGGGCCGCGTGCATCCAGTCCGAAAACGCGCGCACCCAGTCCGGCTCCTGCGCGTCCGGGCGATGCAGATCCACTTCGCGCAGATTGTGGACAAAGCCGCCGCTGCCCATCACCAGCACGCCCTCGGCGCGCAACGGCGCCAGCGCCCGGCCCAGGGCGATGTGGCCGGCTGCGCCTGCGCCTTCCAGCACCGCCACCTGCACCACCGGAATATCGGCATCCGGATACATCAGCATCAGCGGCACCCAGGCGCCGTGATCCAGGCCCCGCCGGGTATCAAGGCCAGCCGGAATTTTGGCGGCGCCAAGCAGCGTCTGGACTTGCCGGCTTAAATCGGAATCGCCCGGGCGCCGGGTATTGCAGGCGGTACAGATTCTCCGGAAAGCCGTAAAAGTCATGGATCGTATCGTTGACCGATGCGTCATTGACCATCGGCGTGCGCGTTTCCCAATGGCCGGTGGCAATGACAATGGCATTGGGCTTTTCAAACCGGCCGGGAAGCTCGCGCAGAAAATCCCGTGCCGGCACATCGTCCAGCGGCAGCGTCGGCGCGCCATGGGAAACAAATATCGACGGCAGCATACAAGGGACATAGGCCCCAAATGGTGCCGCTTCAACCTCAGACGTTTGGAATTGTCTGCTTCAATCGCCCGCCGACGCGCACCGGTTCGATGCGCGCGGCTAAGCCCTTTGAATTCGTTTCCACAAATACGCCGCACAGCGTTGCCGGACCGGTCGCGGGCGAAAACCGCCCCGTCGATATTTTGCGCGTAAAGCGCTGCAGCGGTTCGGCCTTGTCCATGCCGATGACGGAATCATAATCGGCGCAGGCCCCGGCATCGGTCTGATAGGCTGTGCCGCCGGGCAAAATCTGCGCGTCCGCCGTCGGGACATGCTGGTGCGTGCCGACCACAAGGCTGGCGCGGCCGTCGCAAAAATGAGCCATGCCCATTTTTTCCGACGTGGCTTCCGCATGCATGTCCACCACAACGGCATCGGCGCTTTCGCCCAGCAGGCAGGCGTTCAATTCCGCATCCACGGCGGCAAAGGGATCGTCCAGCGCATCCATGAAAACGCGCCCCATGGCATTGACCACCAGAATGCGCTGGCCATTGCGGGTCTGGTAAAGATTGGCGCCGCGCCCGGGCGTGCCTTTGGGATAATTGGCGGGACGCAGTATCCGGTCCTCCTCGTCAATAAAGGTGAGGATTTCCTTCTGGTCGGTCCAGTGATTGCCGGTGGATATGACGTCTATGCCGAAGGAGAAGAAATCCTGCGCGATGGCGCGCGTCAGGCCGAAGCCATGGGCCGCGTTCTCGCCATTGGCGATGACGAAATCGAGCTTCAGCCGATCAATCAGGCCCGGCAGCTCGGCTGCTACCGCGTCGCGGCCGGGTTTACCAATAATGTCGCCAAGGAAAAGGATCCGCATGGATCCGTCTTACCGCATCCGGCGGCAAACGCCACTGTTCTATTCAAGGCCCAGGGCCACCTGCCAGACACCGTTTTCCTTTTGCATCTGAACGCAGAAATAGGGATTGGCCGGACTGTCCAGCGCGGCATTCGCGCTTTGGGGCCATTTACCATCACAGTCGTTCTCGCGGCACACGCAACCAAAGCCGAAGTCCGCATCGCCGGAGCGGTCGGATGCCTGATAAACCGCGACCTGCTGGCCGCCAGACCAGGAAAAAAGCGGCTGGAACGCCGACAGCATCGCCTGCCGCGCGGTGTCTGACGCTGGCGGCAAAATTGGGTCTTGTGATGGCTGACTTTCCTCATAGGCGCGCCCGGATTTGCGTGCGTGCACTGTGACCACATGCGCGCCGGTCAGGGCCGGCGCACTGTCGGTACATAAACCAAGCTGCGTACCGTCGCTGAGCCTGTCCTTTTGCAAAAAATTGGCAAGGCATTGCGGGTCGAGTTTGGCTTCGAGCGTCACCTCGGCGAAACGGTATTGCCGTTCCTGATAACGCTCCGCGCGCGCCACAGCCGAACGGTCCTCGGCAGCCGCAATATCGGCGGCGAATTCGAAGCCGGCGCATATCCGTGCGCCTTCCGTGTCGCAAATTCCGCAGCCCCAGGCAAAGCAACTATTGATCTGCCCACGCAGACGAACGACTTTGTTGATGAAGCGTTCAGGACTTGCCTGCAATTCCTTCAGCGTGACAGTGGGCGGATTGGCATCCTGCGCCAGCACCGGCGTGCACACCAAACTTGCAAACAATACCAACAGGAACGGCGCTGCTTTCACGGCATCCCCCACCATACGGATCAAACTATAAATCTTCTAAGTCCGCATTCCGTCAAAATCATGTCCATGCGCATGTCATGGGCTTCGTGTGGAACGCTGGGAATTTCCTGATTGGCATACGCCACGCCAATGGCCAGCACCTCGCCTTTGCTCTTCAGGATTTCCAGCGTGCGATCGTAATAGCCGCCGCCATAGCCAAGCCGATAGCCTTGGCCGTCATAAGCAAGCAGCGGTACCAAAAGAATGTTTGGATTTACGCTGTCTGCGCTTGCCGGCGGCTCGGGTACGCCAAACGCACCCGCGGTCAATGCGTCTGCCGGCGTCCAGCGATGAAACGACAGGGGCGCGTCTTTCGTCACGACGCGCGGCAACGCCAGATTTGCGCCGCGACGATGCAGGGCTTCGAGCAACAGTCTGGGATCGGCTTCGCCGGCCAGCGCCGCATAACCGCCGATCACGGCCTCGTCGCCAAACACAAGCTTGGGCGCGAACGCCGCGATGGCGGCCGCAAAGCCCGGTAAAACAGGCCCCAGCTTTGCGCGATGGGTGCGTGCCTGTCGGCGCAGAGAAATCTTATCTGTCATGGAAGGAATAAGTGGACGGAACCGCACAACGCCGTTGGCTTTGGATCCTCATGGGCCTGCAGTGCAGGTGGGCGCCGTATGATCGGGACCAGGGTCCCAACCAGGAACAGCTCCCGAGAGGTAATTTAAGGCCCCTAGGCATCGCTTCCTGACGCACGAGGCAGTATCCGTCCGCAGCTAACTTAGGCGTGCCCAAGCCGGGCGGCAATGTCTTCAAGTCGTTTTGTGGCAGATTCCAGTGCATCGGCGGCGATTGCTTCCGATTTGCTCAGGCGCGATTGAAGTTCCTTGGGCGAGGCGGACGCGTCACCCATTTGATCGCGCAATTTCTCGAGCTGACCGGCCAGTGCGTGGTGCTCGTCCGCGACCAAAAGGGCGGCCATCAATAGCAACTTCAGATCGCCGACCTGGCCGACTGTGCTTAAAAGTTCATTCACCTTGGAATCGACATGCGAAGCCAGACCCTTGAGATGGTCCTCTTCGCCATCATCACAGGCGATGGTGTAAGCGCGGCCATTGACCATGACATTGACGAGAGGCATCGCGCGAATTCCCTTCGATTAGCGGCCGAGCGCGACACGGATCTCCGCGATTGCGCCGTCCAGCCTGTGCTCCACCTCGCTGGTAATGCCCTCCAGCGCGCGAATTTCTTCTTCCAGTTCCGCAACCCGCTCCAACAGCGCTTCGCGTTCGCCCGTCAGGGCAGCAATCTTGGCTTGCGCCGAATCTGTGGAATCGCGCGATTCCGCCAGGGGAAGTGCAGCGCGCTCCAGGTCCGCCAGGGCTGCGGCAAAACGCGCACCTGCTTCTTCCAGCCTGCCCATCCGTCCCAAATCCCTTTTGCATCGTTAGCTCAGAAGCTTAGGCGTTTTGGCAAAAGAGGGTCAATCTATCTGTGAAACGCTGGGCGGCTTGCCCTTGACGGACGCTCTGCCCCCTCGCTAAGGCCAATGGCCCCGCCAGATTGGGCCGGAAACCCGGGAAAAAACATATGACAGCGGCTTCACCCCTTCAGCCTACCACCCGCCGCCTCGCCAACGCCGTCCGCGCGCTGTCCATGGATGCCGTGGAAGCCGCAAAATCCGGCCATCCAGGCTTGCCCATGGGCATGGCGGACGCCGCCACCGTGCTCTTCTCCCACTTTTTGAAATTCGACCCCAAAGATCCGCACTGGCCGGACCGCGACCGCTTCGTGCTGTCGGCCGGGCACGGGTCCATGTTGCTGTATTCGCTGCTTTATCTCACCGGCTATGCCAGCATCACCCTCGACAATATTAAGCAATTTCGCAAAGTCGGCAGCCCCTGCGCCGGGCACCCCGAATACGGCCATGCCGACGGGATCGAAACCACCACAGGCCCCCTGGGCCAGGGTGTTGCCAACGCGGTCGGCATGGCGCTGGCCGAACGCATCCTCAATGCCCGCTTCGGCGATGATCTGGTCGACCACAAGACCTATGCCCTCTGCGGCGATGGCTGTCTGATGGAAGGCATCAGCCAGGAAGCCATCACCCTGGCCGGGCATCTGAAACTGAACAAGCTGATTGTGCTGTTCGACGACAATCACATTTCCATCGACGGCCCGACCTCGCTGTCGGATTCCGACGACACCATCAAACGCTTCGAAGCGGCGGGCTGGATGACCCTGGCCTGCGATGGTCTCAATGGCATGGAGGTCTATCATGCGCTGGACAAGGCGCAGACTTCGGACAAACCCGTACTGATTGCCTGTCGCACCATCATTGGATATGGCGCTCCGCACAAAGAAGGTACCTCAAAGGCCCATGGCGAACCGCTTGGTGCCGATGAACTGGCGGCCGCAAAACAGAAATTGGATTGGCCCCATGGTTCCTTTGTCATTCCCGACGATATTCTTGCCGAATGGCGCGGCATTGGCGCCCGCGGCGGCAAGGCGCGTCAGGAATGGACGGTGCGCAAGACGGCATCGGAGCAGGCAAAGACATTCGACGAAACCATGTCCGGCAAGGTCCCTGCCGAATTGGCGCCCGCACTGGCCGCATACAAACAAAAAATCATTAGCGAGAAACCGTCCATCGCCACACGCAAGGCATCCGAGGCCGCGCTCGCCGTTATCAATCCGATATTTGACTCCACCATCGGCGGATCGGCGGATCTGACCGGATCGAACAACACCAAGACCAAGGACCAGCAGCCAATAAAGCCCGGTGAATATGGTGGGCGTTATGTCTATTACGGCATCCGCGAGCACGGCATGGCTGCGGCCATGAACGGCATGGCGCTGCATGGCGGCCTGGTGCCCTATGGCGGCACCTTTCTGGTGTTCTCCGATTATTGCCGTCCGTCCATCCGCCTCGCGGCGTTGATGGGCATTCGCGTGATCTTCGTCATGACGCATGACTCCATCGGACTTGGCGAAGACGGTCCGACCCATCAGCCGGTCGAACATCTGGCGGCGCTGCGCGCCATTCCCAATCTTCATGTTATGCGCCCCGCCGATAGTGTGGAAACCGCCGAGTGTTGGGAGCTGGCGCTTAACAGCGAAAAGCAGCCCAGCCTGCTGGCGCTCACCCGCCAGAACCTGCCCACCTTCCGCACCGAACACACGGCGGAAAATCTCTGTGCCAGGGGAGCCTATGAAATAGCCTCCGCCCCGGATGCCAAAATCACCTTCCTGGCCACCGGCTCGGAAGTCGAAATTGCCTTTGCGGCCCGCGATATGCTTAACGCCGAGGGCATTGCTGCGCGCATAGTTTCCATGCCGTGTTGGGACTTGTTTGAAGCTCAGCCTCAATCCTATAGAGATGCCGTTCTCGGACCGGGCACGGTCAAGGTTGCAATCGAGGCGGCTGTGCAAATGGGCTGGGATCGCTGGCTGGGGCCAAAAGGCGTGTTTGTCGGCATGCATTCCTTCGGCGCCAGCGGGCCGTACAAGGACGTGTATAGGCATTTTAAAATCACGCCCGAGGCGGCCGCAGAGGCTGCACGCGCGGCGCTGAAAAAGGGCTAGGAGAAGACTATGGCTACGCGGGTCGCGATCAACGGCTTTGGCCGCATCGGACGGTTGGTATTGCGCGCAATCGTGGAAAGCGGGCGCCGCGATATCGAAATTGTCGCCGTTAACGATCTGGGTCCGGTCGAAACCAACGCGCATTTGCTGCGCTACAACTCGGTACATGGCCGCTTTCCCGCCAACGTCACGGTCGAAGGCGACACCATGATTGCCGCCGGTCACAAGATAAAGGTCACGGCGATCAGAAACCCGGCGGAACTGCCGCACAAGGATCTGGGCGTCGATATCGCGCTGGAATGCACCGGCATATTCGCCAGCAAGGAAAAAGCCGGCGCGCACCTCACCGCCGGCGCCAAGCGCGTGCTGGTGTCCGCGCCGTGCGACGGCGTCGACCGCACCATCGTCTTCGGCGTCAACCACCAGAGCCTGACAAAGGATGATCTGGTTGTCTCCAACGCCTCCTGCACCACCAACTGCCTGGTACCGGTGGCCAAGGTGTTGCACGACGCCGTCGGCATCGAAAAAGGCATGATGACCACGATCCACAGCTATACCAATGACCAGCCGTCGCTCGACCAGATGCACAAGGATCTTTACCGCGCCCGCGCTGCCGCGCTGTCGATGATCCCGACTTCGACCGGCGCCGCGAAGGCTGTTGGCCTTGTGCTGCCCGAACTGAAGGGCAAGCTGGACGGAATTTCGGTGCGCGTACCGACGCCGAATGTCTCGCTGGTCGACCTCAAATTTATCGCCAAGCGCGCCACCACCGTCGAAGAGATCAACAACGCCATGAAGTCCGCCGCCGCGGGCCCGTTAAAGGGCATTTTGGCGATCGTGGATGCGCCGCTGGTGTCCAGTGATTTCAATCACAATTCCCATTCGTCGTCCTTTGCGCTCGACCAGACCAAGGTGATGGACGGCAATTTCGTTTCGGTCATGAGCTGGTACGACAATGAATGGGGCTTCTCCAACCGCATGCTGGATACCGCGGTTGCCATGGGTAAGCTCCTCTAAGCATGGCTGCGTTCAAAACGCTCGACGATCTGAAAATCAGGGGCAAGCGCGTCCTGGTGCGCGCGGATTTGAACGTTCCGGTGAAAGACGGCACCGTGACGGATTCATTCCGCATCGAACGTCAAATGCCGACGGTACGCGAATTGTCGGACGAAGGCGCAAAGGTCATTTTGCTGTCGCACTTTGATCGTCCCAAGGGCAAAGTGGTGCCCCCCATGTCGCTGAAGCCGCTGGTGTCAGTACTGGAGGAGTTTCTGGAAAAGCCCGTCGCCTTTGCAGACGATTGTGTCGGCCCCGTTGCCGAAGCTGCGGTCGCGGCGCTGAAAGACGGTGATATACTGTTGCTGGAGAACACCCGCTTTCATCCCGGCGAAGAAAAGAATGATCCGGCTTTTGCCAAACAGATCGCCGCGCTGGGCGACCTGTTCGTGAATGACGCCTTTTCGGCGGCGCACCGCTCGCATGCCACCACAGAGGGGCTGGCACACCTTCTTCCGGCAGCGGCCGGCCGCGCCATGGAAGAAGAACTGATCCATCTTCGCAATGCCTTGAGCCATCCCAGGCGGCCGGTGCTGGCGGTCGTTGGCGGCGCCAAGGTCTCCACCAAGATCGACTTGCTGCTCAACCTGCTGACCAAGGTCGAAACGCTGGTGATCGGCGGGGCCATGGCCAACACCTTTCTGGCGGCACAGGGACATCAAGGTCGGCAAATCCCTTTTTGAAACCGATCACCTCGAAACCGCGCGCGCGGTCATGGCCCAGGCCGAGAAGAACGGTACGGCGCTGCTGCTACCCGTGGATGTCGTGGTTGCCAGGGAATTCAAGGCAAACGCTGACCACCGCGTCACGGGAATTGACGATGTAAATTCAGATGAAATGATCCTGGATGTGGGTCCGAAAACCATTGAGGCCTTTGCAAAACGCCTGCAAAATACCAGAACCCTGGTATGGAACGGCCCGTTTGGCGCGTTCGAAACGCCGCCATTCGATAAGGGAACCGTCGCGGCGGCGGCAATCGTGGCGGCGGCCACCAAGGCGGGTAAACTCCTGTCGGTGGCGGGCGGCGGTGATACGGTAGCGGCGCTCAGCCATGCCGGTGTGATGGGAGATTTCTCCTACGTCTCGACTGCGGGCGGGGCGTTTCTGGAATGGCTTGAAGGCGTGGATTTACCGGGTGTGGCAGCGCTGACGGCGCAAGGGAAATAGGACGATGAACAAGACCGAACTTGCAAATATCGCAAATGCCATGGTGGCGAAGGGCAAGGGCATTCTGGCCGCCGACGAATCCACCGGTACCATCAAAAAGCGCTTTGAGAAGATCGGCGTTGAAAATACCGAGGACAATCGCCGCGACTATCGCGAGATGATGTTCCGCTCCGCCGACGCCATGAAGAACCATATCTCCGGCGTCATCCTGTACGACGAAACCATCCGCCAGAAAGCCAAGGACGGCTCGACGCTGGTCAGCGTCATTCAGGGCCAGGGCGCCATTCCCGGCATCAAGGTCGATACCGGCGCCAAACCGCTGGCCGGCTCGGCGGGCGAAACCATCACCGAAGGCCTGGATGGCCTGCGTGAGCGTCTGGTCGAGTATCACAAGCTCGGCGCCCGCTTCGCCAAATGGCGCGCTGTCATCGACATCAACGAGACCATTCCGACGCACAACGCGGTGCATGCCAATGCCCATGCGCTGGCCCGCTATGCCGCGCTGTGCCAGGAAAACGGCATTGTTCCCATCGTCGAACCCGAAGTCCTGATGGATGGCGGCCATGATATCGCCACCTGCGAGCGGGTCACCGAATGGATGCTGAACGAGGTCTTCCGCGAAATCTTCTATGCCGGCGTGTCGCTCGAAGGCATGGTGCTGAAGCCCAATATGGTTATTGCCGGCAAGAAATGCGCGACGCAGAACAGCGTTGAAGAAGTGGCCGCCAAGACTGTTGCACTCCTGAAGCGCTGCGTGCCGTCTGCGGTACCGGGCATTGCCTTCCTCTCGGGCGGACAATCCGACGAACTGGCCACGGCGCATTTGAATGCCATGGTTGCGGGCTATGACCTGCCCTGGGCACTGACCTTCTCCTATGGCCGCGCCTTGCAGGCCGCGCCGCAGGCCGCCTGGGCCGGCAAGACAGAAAATGTTGCCGCGGCGCAGCGGGCCTTTACCCATCGCGCCCGCATGAACAGTCTGGCCGCGCTCGGCAAATGGAACGCCGCCGAGGAAAAGAAAGCAGCCTGATCATTTGAGCTGCAGACTTTATCTCGTTACGCCGCCGCGGATCGCGCCCACGGATTTTTCCGACGTGCTGAAAAGCGCGTTGGGTGCAGGCGACGTGGCCTCATTGCAATTGCGCCTGAAGGACGCCTCGGACGATGAAATCGCCCGCATTGCCGATATTCTGCGCCCCATCGCGCAAAGCCATGACATTGCATTTATTCTGAATGACCGGCCCGACCTCGCCGCCAAATCTGGGCTGCGATGGCGTCCATATCGGTCAGGAAGATGCGCCCTATGCCGAGCGCGCGCAGGCTTATGGGACCCGATCGCATTGTCGGAGTCACCTGCCACGATTCCCGCCATCTGGCGATGGATGCCGCCGAAGCAGGTGCGGACTATGTGGCGTTCGGGGCCTTTTTCCCGACCGGCACCAAGGCCCCTAAAACCCGCGCGCCGCTCGAATTGCTGACGGATTGGAGCCAGTCTACCGTCGTGCCCTGCGTCGCCATTGGCGGCATTACCGTGGACAATGCACCCGCCCTGATTGCCGCAGGCGCCGATTTTCTGGCGGTTTGCGCGGGCGTTTGGGACTATCAGGGCGGCCCGGCAGACGCCGTTAAGGCCTTTAACGCCCTTTTCTAATTGCTGGCGGGTTGCTAGAACCCGCGCGCTCTTTGTCATCGCCACGCCTGACCTCACGCGCCCGAAGGACGCGCCATGCACATGTCAAAAATTGCCGGTAACGAAATCCGTCCCGGATCCATGATCGAACATGAAGGTCAGCTCTGGATGGCGGTAAAGACCCAGGCCGTGAAGCCGGGCAAGGGCGGGGCCTATAATCAGGTCGAACTCAAGAACATCATGTCCGGCGGCAAGCTCAATCAGCGCTTTCGCGCGGATGAAAGCGTCGAGGAAATCCAGCTCGAAAAAAAGGACTATCAGTTCCTCTACGCCAATGGCGAGATGCTGACCTTCATGGACAATGAGACCTATGACCAGATCGAATTGTCGGTGGAGTTTGTCGGCGAGGAGCGCGCCCATTTTTTGCAGGACGGCATGAAGTGCCTGGTGCAGACCCATGAGGGTCGCCCCATCGGCATCCAGCTTCCGCTTCAGGTGACCTTGGAAGTGACAGAAGCCGACCCGGTTCTGCGGGGCGGCACGGCTGCACCGTCTTTCAAAAGCGCGACGCTGGAAAACGGCATGAAGATACAGGTTCCGCCATTCATCAGCGTAGGCACCAAACTGATAGTGTCCACTGAAGACGGCTCTTACATCCGCCGGGCCGAATAGGAACTGCGGCCAGAAAAAATGTAATGCGGTTTTTCATTCGGCCGCGCGACCAATAAAGGAATTTTATGCCCTATCTCTCGCCGGCCCTGAATGTCATGACCGCGGCGGCACGCAAGGCCGGCCGCGCCTTGATCCGCGATTTCGGCGAACTGGAAAATCTGCAGATTTCCATGAAGGGACCGGCGGATTTTGTCACCAGCGCCGATAAACGCACCGAACGCGTTTTGTTGGAAGAACTGCAAAAGGCCCGTGCCGGCTATTCATTTCTGCTGGAAGAATCCGGCCTGATCGAGGGACCCGACAAGACGCATAAATTCATCATCGATCCCATCGATGGCACCACCAATTTCATGCATGGCATTCCGCAATTTGCGATATCCATCGGTCTGGAGCGCGAAGGCCAGCTTGTCTCCGGCGTGATTTTCAATCCCGTCACCGATGAAATGTTCACCGCGGAAAAGAGCCATGGCGCCTATCTCAATGAAAAGCGCCTGCGCGTTGCGGCCCGCAAGAAACTGGACAGCAGCGTGTTTGCCACCGGCATTCCGTTTCTGGGTCATGGCGACCACGCAAAATTTTCCGCCGAATTGTCCGTGATCATGGCGCAGTCGGCCGGTGTGCGCCGTTTTGGCGCGGCTTCGCTGGACATGGCCTATGTCGCGGCCGGCCGGTTCGACGGATTTTGGGAGCGGGGTTGAAGCCCTGGGACATGGCGGCCGGCATATTGATGATCAAGGAAGCCGGCGGCGTGGTGACGGATCATGAATGGCGGCAGCGCCATGCTGGAAACCGGCAATATTATTTGCGCCAACGAAGTGCTGCACCCGCTTTTGTTAAAAACGCTTAAAGCGGCACGCAGCGTGACAGGGCTTGGGATTTTTGCGGCCCTTGCGTCTATTCTGTCCGCTAACAAGGAAAAAGGCTGGAAGACGGTATGCGGATTTTCAAAGCCTCGATTTGGGCTGCGGCCCTTTTGTTGTCGGTCGGAACCAGCACTGGCGCAGGAAATGTATCCGGGACAATCCGTGACCGTGAATCCCGGCGGCAGCGGCTGGCGGGCGCGTGCTGCTGTATCCGGGCGGACAGTATCTGCGCATTCAGCGCCCGCTTCTTCAGCCCGGCGAAGCCGATCCCAACGCACCCATCAAGCTGCGTCCGCCTGGAAGTTCCGCGCGCGTCGGCGGCGGCGCCTGCACCCAACCCGGCGCCGAAACCGGCGCCCGCTATGGCGGCCGCGGCACCGGCCTGCCAATGTGCCCGCCGCACCGCCAAAACAACCTGCCGCGCCGCCAAAGCAATTGGCCAAGGCAGAGTCGCCGCCGGTACGCACCCAGCCTTCCGCCACCGCGTCCGCAACTGCATCCGCCGCCCACAACGATCCGACGGAAGGATGGAACAAAAGCGGCCTGATCGAATTTCTGCCCTCCCAGGAAGAGGTGCAGCCCGCGCGCCTGGACGCCATCAGGTTCCTGGCAGGCTCTCTGAACAATTCGCTTTCGGAATCGCCAGGCATGAAAGTGGAAGTCATGGCCTATGGCGGCAAACCCGGCGACAAGGGATCCGATGCGCGCAGACTGTCGCTGCGCCGGGCTTTGTCGGTGCGCGAGGTCTTGATTGACAGCGGTATCTCGGCCGGACCGCATTGCCGTACATGCCATGGGCGGCGCCGATGACGGCGGCCCGGCCGATCGCGTCGATGTTTTTACGCATACATAAGGAGTTCAGATGAAGCGAGTATTGGCCGCCGGCTGCCTTGTGTCGCTTGCGCTCATCCACCGGCGCCCAGGCCGCCAATATTGAAACTGCGGGCACCGCCGTCGCCATAGCTCTGCCGCTGACGGCGGCAGGCATCACGCTCTACAAGAAGGATTGGACTGGCACGGCGCAGCTATTCGTCGATACCGGCCTGACCGTCGGCACCGCCTTTGCGCTGAAGAAAATTGTGCGCGAGCAGCGCCCCGACAAATCCGATTTCAAGTCTTTTCCGTCCGACACCTCGGCGCTGGCCTTTGCACCGGCGCAATTCCTCTGGGACCGCTATGGCTGGGAGTACGGCCTGCCCGCTTACGTGGCCGCAGGCTTCGTCGCCTATTCGCGTGTCGATGCCCAGAAGCATCATCCCTGGGACGTGGCGGCCAGCGCCGTCATTTCCTTTGCCTACAGTAAGCTGATCACGACCGAATATCGCGGTGGATTTTATTCCAACGCCGCGGTCTCGCCCGATGGCGGCTATGCCCAAATGGGGTGGCGCTGGTAGCTACTTTGGTGCGCTGTCGTGAAGCCGATTGATGCGCCGCAAATGCGGAAAGAAATGCATCCAGATCGCCACGATACCCAGCGTGCCCAGCCCGCCGATGATCACAGCCGGAATGGTGCCGAACCAGGCTGCGGTGATGCCGGATTCGAATTCGCCCAATTCGTTTGACGCGCCGATAAACAGCATGTTCACCGCGCTGACCCGGCCGCGCATGGCGTCCGGCGTGGCAAACTGCACCAGCGACGAACGCACATAAATGCTGATCATGTCCGAGGCGCCCAATACAAACAGCGCCGCCAGCGATAGCAGGAAATTTGTCGACAGGCCGAACACGATGGTGGCGACGCCAAAGATCGCAACCGCCGCGAACATGCGCGAGCCCACTTTGTTCTCCAGCGGCCAGCGCGCCAGCGCCAGCGCCGTCAGTGCCGCCCCCACCGCCGGCGCGCTGCGCAACAAGCCCAGGCCGGTCACATCGACATGCAAAATATCCTTGGCAAAGATCGGCAGCAGCGCCGTGGTGCCGCCCAGCAGCACGGCAAACAGATCGAGCGACATGGCGCCCAGCACTACGGGCCTTTGACGCACAAAGCGGATGCCTTCGACCACCCTTTCGCGTGCCGTGCCGGCATGGTCGGCCCTGGCGCGCCGGCGTCCCCCCAGCGTGGAAACCATCACCGCCCCCATGCTGAACGCCGCCAGACAGACGCTGTAGGTCACTGCCGGACCCAGCACATACAGAAAGCCGCCCAGCGCAGGCCCGGCTATTACCGCCGTGGTGAAGGCCGAGGAATTGAATGCAATGGCCCGCGGCAGTTTTTCGGGCGGCACCAGGAACGGCAGCAGGGACTGGCCGGACGGTCCGGTAAACCCGCGCGCGGCGCCGAACAGCACCAGTACGCCATAATAGGGCCAGCTGATTTCGACGTGGTATATGGTAAGCGCCAAGAAAATGGCGCTGCACAGCGCCTGTACGCAAAGCGCCGCGGCAAAGACCTTACGCTGATCCTTGCGGTCGATAATATCGCCCGCCGGCAACGTCATCAGAAACATCGGCGCGAACTGGCACAGCCCGACCATGCCGAGCGCAAAGGCCGTGCCCTCAAGCCCGTATATCTGCCAGCCGATGGCCACAGACTGAATCTGCATGGCGGCCATCGCCAGAAACCGGATGGATATGAACTGCAGAAAATCGCGGTTGCGATAGATATCGGCGGGGGCGCTGGCGGCAGCAGTCATGCGATCAGGGAGCGCAAGTTTGCGCCCGGCGTCAAGTCGTCCCGGCGCATATCCTTATTGCAGCCGGATGACCTGGCTATGCTCGCCAGCCGTCAGATCAAACTTTACCCGATCGAAGGACGGTTCGGAAAACAACGGACTGGCATTGTTGGAAAAGCCATAGCGTTCCGCCGGCAAGCCGATCCAGGTGAAATCGAATTCGCCATTCTTGTTATAGTCCTGAAACATTTTGATGGCGTAAGTGCCCGGAGGCACCGGGGGCAGCGTGATATTGGTGAGCGGCGCCTGGGCCGGAACAACGACGTCCACCACGGACTCTCCGCCGCTTCCTTCGGAATAATTGGCACTGTCGTAGAGCGACAGGCGTAAATTTCCGCCCTTGGGCGAAACATTGTCCACCTGCACCGTGAGTATGGCAGTGGCGCTTTGTGCCGAGGCCGACAGCGGCGCGGCGCAAAGCAGACCTGCACCCAACAGGCGAAGCGGCAAACGCATTAGCCGTGCAACTGTGTCAGGCGAGCTTGGGTTCGGCTTTTTTGCAGGCATCGATCAGCCCCCGTACCGAGTCGGCTGACTTGTTAAGCGCCGCGCGCTCATCGGCGGTAAGCTCCAGTTCGACAATACGTTCGATACCCTTTTCGCCGATAATGGCAGGTACGCCCACATACAAATCCTTAATCCCATAAGGGCCGTTGACATAGACCGCGCACGGAAGCACGCGCTTCTTGTCCTTAAGAAAGGATTCCGCCATCAATATGGCCGAGGCGGCGGGTGCGTAAAAGGCAGAACCGGTCTTGAGCAGGCCCACGATTTCGGCGCCGCCATCGCGGGTGCGCTGAACGATCTGGTCCAGGCGCTCCTGTTTGATCCAGCCCATTTTTACAAGCTCGGTCAGCGGTACGCCGGCAACCGTCGAAAAGCGCGGCATCGGCACCATGGTGTCGCCATGGCCGCCCAATACAAAGGCGCTGACGTCTTCCACCGATACGTTGAGTTCGTCGGCCAGGAAGTGACGGAAGCGTGCGGAGTCCAGCACACCGGCCATGCCGACAACCTTGTTGTGCGGCAGACCGGAGAAGCTGCGCAGCGCCCAGACCATCGCATCCAGCGGATTGGTAATGCAGATCACAAAGGCATTCGGCGCATGCGCCTTGATGCCTTCGCCGACCGCGGCCATCACTTTTAAATTGATACCGATCAGATCGTCGCGGCTCATGCCGGGTTTACGCGGCACGCCGGCGGTAACGATCACCACATCGGCGCCGTCTATATCGGCATAGGAATTGGTGCCCTTGAATTTCGCGTCATAGCCTTCGACCGGGCCGGACTGTGAAATATCCAGCGCCTTGCCCTGCGGCAGCCCTTCCATGATGTCGAAGATCACGACATCGCCCAGGTCTTTCAGACCGATAAGATGGGCCAGCGTGCCGCCGATTTGTCCGCCGCCGATAAGAGCGATTTTCTTGCGCGCCATGGAAATTCCTTTTGTTCGAAAGTCGCGCGGTTCCTAGCGCGCATGGGGCTTCTCGGCAAGGCGGCGGAGCAGCGCAAGGCCCATAAAACGATAAAGCCGGCGTGCTTTCGCAGCGCCGGCCTTGATCGTGTAACCGACCGAAAGGACCTAGATGGATTCTTTCAGTTCCTTGGCGGCGCGGAAGGCAACCTTCTTGCTCGCCTTGATCTTGATGGCTTCGCCCGTTGCAGGGTTGCGGCCCATGCGGGCGGCACGCTTGCGGACGACGAGGATGCCCAGACCGTTGAGGCGGATGCGGGCACCTTTTTTCAGGTGCTTGGTGATCAGCCCGATAATGTCTTCAAGGAGCGCATTAGCCGCCTTGTTCGACAGTTCGTTCTTTTCGGCAAGCTGATTGCCAAGCATTTTGGTGGAGACGGTATCGACTTTAGTCTTGGCGGACGCTGCTGCTTTTGCCATTGGGGCCTTCCCTCTACGAATCAATATGAAGCCTTATTCTATTGCATTTCACGAAAGCGGTAGAGGAGAAGATGTAAAAAACTGCGATGAATAAAGGTTTTTTTGCATCCGATGTTCCGCGCCCGGTCGGCCATACGAAAAACCCCCGTAAACCGGGGTTTTTTGCGAAATCATTGTATTGTGAAACCCGCTTAAGCTTTCGGCGCTTCGGTTTCGTTCGAATCCTGGCGCTCGGCAATACGCGCCGATTTACCCCGGCGACCGCGCAGATAATAGAGTTTGGCCCGGCGAACCAGCCCCTTGCGCACCACTTCGACCGAGTCGACCAGCGGGCTGTAAATCGGAAATACGCGTTCCACACCCTCGCCATAGGACAGTTTGCGGACAGTGAAACTTTCGTTCAGTCCAGCGCCCTGGCGGGCAATGCAGACGCCTTCAAAGGCTTGAAGGCGTTCGCGTCTTTTTTCCTGCTTGGACTTTTCGTCAAAGGTTACATCGACCACTTTGACATTGACCTTCAGCGTATCGCCCGGACGAAAAGCGGGCAGTGGGTTGCTGCGGGCCGATTTCATCTGCTCGGCTTCAAGCTCTTGCAATAGGTTCATTTTACTCTCCGCCGGGGCTGGAAATGCTCAAGAAGGCGCGCCGTATACCCTATGGTTTGGTCTTTTCAAAGAGGGCCCAGAGGTCCGGTCGCCGCGCCTTTGTCAGGTTCCGGCGGGCCCGTTCCCGCCAAAGAGAAATTTCCTTGTGATTTCCGCTAGTTAGCACGTCCGGGATGGGCTGGCCCTCAAACAGCTGCGGCCTTGTGTAATGCGGATATTCCAGCAACCCGCCGGAAAAGCTCTCTTCGGTGGGCGAAGCCGCATCCCCCAGCACCCCGGGGATCAGCCGCACCGCTGCCTCGATCAGCGCCATGGCGGCGATTTCGCCGCCGGCCAGCACAAAATCGCCCAACGATATTTCCTCGATGGCGCGGGCCGCGATCACCCGTTCGTCCAGCCCCTCGAACCGGCCACACAGCAGAATGGCGCCCGGTCCGGCGCTCAACTGTTGGACACGGCCTTGCGTCAGCGGCGCGCCGCGCGGGGTCAGATAGATGAGCGGACGGTTCTGTTGCGGCACGGCATCTATCGCCGCGGCAGCGACATCGGCGCGCATCACCATGCCGGGCCCGCCGCCCGCCGGGGTATCGTCCACCGTGCGATGTTTGCCGAGGCCGTGTTCGCGGATGTCGCGCACGTCGAGCGACCACAGATTATTCGACAGAGCCTTGCCCAGAAGCGAATGCCCCAGCGGGCCGGGGAACATATCCGGGAACAGCGTCAATATGGTGGCCTGCCAGCTCATTCGACACCATGCTGGGCCTCGGCGGCATCGTCGGGCGGTACCGCCACAATGATACGGCCATTGCCGATTTCAATTCTGGGCACCACATCGCGATTAAAGGGCAACAGAATTTCATCGCCACCGGGCTTGTTCAGCACAACCACATCGCCTGCGCCGAAATTGAGGATGGCGCCCACAATTCCGATCAGCTGGCCCTCTGTGTCCTCGGCCCGAAGCCCAACCAGGTCGGCATGATAAAATTCGTCGTCCTGCGGCGCCGGCAGGGCGCTGCGTGCGACGAACAGCTCCACGCCTTTCAGCTTTTCGGCCTGCTCGCGGCTGGTGACGTTTTTGAAAACAACCAGCGCCTCGGCTTTTCTGCCGGGTTCGACGCGCGTAATTTCGTACTGAACGCCTTTGGCATCATGCAGGGTGCCGTAGTGCGCGATGGCGTCAGGCTGGACGGTGAAGGTTTTCACCTTCACCTCGCCCTTCAGGCCATGCGCACCAATCACGGCCGCCAGCAGGACGTCGCGCGGCATCCGCCGTTACGACGCGGCGGCCTCGCCGGCCGGCGCGTCCGACGCCTTGGCGGCGGCGGCAGCGTTCGCAGCAGCGCGCTCCTGCGCCTTCTTCTTGGGCTGTGCCTTTTGCGGATTATTGTGCACGCGCGCCTTGACCAGCCCGGCATTGGCCAGGAAGCGATGCACGCGGTCTGTGGCGGTGGCGCCCTTGGCGATCCAGGCCTTTGCCGCATCCAGATCCAGCTTCAGTCGATCGGCGTGATCGTTGGGCAGCAGCGGATTGTAAAAGCCGATCTTTTCGATAAAGCGGCCGTCGCGCGGATTACGCGAATCCGCAATAACAATATTGTAGTGCGGACGCTTTTTGGTGCCGCCGCGCGCCAGTCTGATTTTAAGAGCCATGTGGTATTTTCCTTTTCGATTGTAGATTTAAATAAATTATCGTCTGCCGCCGGGGAACACGCCCGGAGGCATGCCGCCGCCCATCATGCCGGCGAGACCGGCCGGCATGCGCCCGCCCATCCTGCCCATTTTCTTCATCACATCCGCCATCTGGCGGTGCATTTTCACAAGCTTGTTCACGTCGGACACTTCGACGCCGGCACCGGCGGCGATGCGCTTTCTGCGCGAGCCGTTGATGACGTCGGGATCGCGGCGTTCCTTTTTCGTCATCGACGAAATAATCGCCTCCTGACGGGAAAAGATCTTGTCGTCCATTCCTGCCGCGGCGATCTGATCCTTCACCTTGCCGACGCCCGGCAGCATGGACAGCACGCCCGACATGCCGCCAAGCTTTTTCATCTGGCGCAATTGTTCGGCAAGGTCGTCCATGTCGAACTCGCCCTTTTTCATTTTCCTGGCGAGTTTTTCGGCCTTTTCCTTGTCGAGTGTCTCGGAGGCCTTTTCGACCAGGCTGACGACATCGCCCATATCGAGAATGCGCGCGGCAACGCGTGCCGGATGAAACACCTCCAGCGCATCAAGTTTTTCGCCCACGCCCAGGAACTTGATCGGTGCGCCGGTGACTTCGCGCATCGACAGCGCCGCGCCGCCGCGGGCATCGCCGTCGGCGCGCGTCAGCACAATGCCCGTCAGGGGTACGCGGGCATGGAAATTCTTGGCGATGTTGACCGCATCCTGACCGGTCAGCGAGTCCGCCACCAGCAGCGTCTCATGCGGCTTGACCGCGTCGCGCACCGCGGCAACTTCGGCCATTAATTGTTCGTCGATGTGCTGACGGCCGGCGGTGTCGAGGATCACCACATCATAACCACCCACGCGCGCCGCAGCCATGGCGCGCTTGGCGATGTCGAGCGGGGTCTGGTTCGCAACGATGGGAAGGGTGGCAACGCCCGCCTGTTCGCCCAAAATGCGCAACTGATCCATCGCCGCCGGACGGTTGACGTCGAGCGAGGCCATCAGCACGCGCTTTTTTTCTTTGGTCTGCAAAAGAAGGGCGAGCTTGGCCGAGGTGGTGGTTTTGCCCGAGCCCTGCAGACCGACCATCAGAATCGGCGCCGGCGGCGAACCCAGATCCAGCGCCGCATTGTCCGAGCCGAGCGTCTCCACCAGCACGTCATGGACGATCTTGATGACCTGCTGGCCGGGGCTGACCGAGCGCACGACATTTTCGCCCACCGCACGGGGACGAACCCTGTCGATGAAATTCTTGACCACCGGCAGCGCCACATCGGCATCGATCAGCGCGCCGCGGACTTCCGCCAGCGCGGCATCGACGTCGGCTTCCGACAGCGCGCCGCGGCCGCGGAGCTTGTCGAAGACGCCTGACAGGCGCGATTGCAACGTATCGAACATCAACTTCCTTCATTGCCATGCCGCGGCAGGCGCAGCATGAGCCCATCTAGCCAACGCGTTACGCCCCAGGGGGCGCACCTGCGCTGCCTGGGGGCGATCCCGGGCGCCGGGCCCGGGACCGGAAAGGCCTGTGGTCTTTCCGGAAACGGGCGGGTTTTAGGCTTGAGGCCGGGCCCAAGTCAAACTCCGGGCCATGGATGCTGCACCGCACCCATAAAAACCGGGGAAATCCTGCCTTTTATGACAAAAAATCCACGGCTCCGGCTTCGATTTGCGAGGCCCTATGTGCCAAACTTGAGTTCCAGTCGGCGACAGCACGCTGCGATAATCCAACCCTAGGGGAAATGTTCATGAAGACTCTTGCAAAAGCAGCCATTGCAGCTGCTTTCGTCACAACGGGCGCGATGTCTTTTTCCGCCCTGGCCCAAACCGGAAATCCCGGCGGGTCAATCAACGACAATCTGGGCGACAGGGACTATGGCGTCTGCCGCGGCACCGATCCGGTCTGCTATCACGATTGGCCCCGCCAGAAGAGCGATCAATGGCGCGTGCTGCTGTTCACCAAAACGGCCGGCCCGCGCCACGCCAATATCGGCACGCCGCTACCCGAGGGCCTGAACCCGCCCCTGGCCGACAACAATGTCGTGCAGCGCGAACTCGGCAAATTCCTCGAGGCCAATGGCATCCATATGGACTACACCGAAGACGCTTCACAGTTGTCGCGCCTGAACAGTTATCATGCCGTGATTTTCTTCAACACCTCGCGCGACAATCTCGACGATTCTGCGAAGACCGCGTTGCGTCAGTATATGCGCCGGGGCGGCGGCTTTGTCGGCGTGCACAATGCATTCGGTACCGAGTATAACTGGCCCTATTACGAAGGGCTGTTGGGCAACGCCAATTACTTCGACCATCCCGGCGGCAGCCGCGTGGGCGATGTCGTGATCCTGGACAACAAGGATAGCTCGACCAAAGGTCTGCCGGCGCGCTTCACCTTCAAGGACGAGTGGTACAATCTCATTCCCTTCCCGACCAAAGTCCGCTTTTTGGCAACTGTCGATGACAAATCGATCATTGAGAATCCGCCGCGTGAAGAAGGCGCGCCGGGCCGCGGCCCTGCAGCCGGACGTGGTGGTGCCGCCGGCGGCGCACCGCAACCGCCGCGCCTGCCGTCCGTGGTTGGCGAAGATCCCGGCCATGGCGCATTCCACCCGGTTGCCTGGTGCCAATACTATGACGGCGGCAAGGTCTGGGTGACCACGCTCGGCCATGAGGGCGCGACCTGGACCGACCCGAACTTCCAGGGCGGCAAGGAATACAAGGCCATGCTTTTGGGCGGGATCAAATCCGTTATGGGCATGGAGCCATTCTGCCAATAGTCGATGTAACGACCTGAACAGGGCGCCCACGGGACATCGCGGGCGCCTTTTTCATTTTGCCTCGCCCGAATTCCGTCCGCACCTCTTCAGACAAGACATTTGGTGACAAATTTCCCGTTTTACGGGCTTCGTAATGGACGCAAATCTGTGCCAGACTTGCGTTCAATAGGCCGGGATGCAATCGGCCGACGTAATCAACCGCTAGGGGAAATGCTCATGAAAACTTTTGGAAGAGCGGCCGTTGCCGCCGCGTTCGTCACGGCTGGCGTGGCGTCCTTTGCCGCCTTGGCCCAAACCGGCAATCCGGGCGGGGCCATCAACGACCATCTGGGTGACATGGATTACGGCGTCTGCCGCGGCATCGATCCGGCCTGCTTTCACAACTGGAAGCGTCCCGAAACAACCGAATACAGGGTGCTGATATTCACCCACACGGCGGGCCCGCGTCACGCCGATCTTGGAACCGCGCTGAAGGAAGGCCTCAATCCCGAACTGGCGGACAACAATGTCGTACAACGCGAACTGCCGAAACTGCTCGCCAAGAACGGCATCAAGGCCGACTACACCGAAGATCTGGCCGTCTTCACCAGAAGCCTGGACAGTTATAACGCCATCATCTTCTACAGCACCTCACGCGATAACCTGGATGACGGCGCCAAGACGGCGCTGCGCCAGTATATGCGCCGGGGCGGCGGCTTTATTGCAATCCACAACGCCTTCGGCACGCTTTACAACTGGCCCTACTATGAAGGCCTGCTCGGCAACGCCAACTATTTCGATCATGGTCCATTTCGTACCGGCGATGTTGTAATTGTCGACAACAAGGATGTTTCGACCAAGGGACTTCCGGCGCGCTGGAAGTTCAAGGACGAGTGGTACAATCTCATTCCTTTCCCCACCAAAGTACGCTTCCTGGCGACCGTTGATGAAAAGTCCTGGGATCCGGCTGAAGAGCGTGGCGACGGATTTGGTGGCCCTCCGCCAGCCGGACGCGGTGCACCTGCGGCTGGGGCTCCGGCCGCTGCTGGTGGGCCCCCGGATGCCGGTCGCGGTGCAGCGCCCGGCCGCGGAGCGGCGCCAGGCGGCGGCGGACGCGCGCCGTCGGTTGTCGGCGAAGCGCCCGGCCATGGCTCATTCCATCCGGTTGCCTGGTGCCAGTATTATGACGGCGGCAAGTCCTGGGTGACGACACTCGGCCATGACGCGCACGACTTCGATCCCGATGACAGCCAGATGCCCGGCGCAGTCGAGTTCCAGAAACTCATCGTCGGCGGCATCAAATCCGTCATGGGCATGGAGCCCTTTTGTCAGTAATAGCCTGACGCTCTGAAATGAAAAGCGCCCGCATGCAAATGCGGGCGCTTTTTTCATGCAGACCGTCGCTAATTCAGGCCCAGCTTGCGCTTGAGATAGACGAAGGATAGCGCCCACATTTCTGCGGCCTGCTTGTGATCGGCCGCCGCGGAATGGCCGCCATCGGTGTTTTCGTAGAACAGCACCTCATGGCCCTGTGCCTGCATTTTGGCGGCCATTTTGCGGGCATGGACGGGCGTCACCCGGTCGTCCGAGGTCGCTGTCACGAAAAATACCGGCGGATAGGTCTTGTCTGCAAACACATTCTGATAGGGCGAATATTTTGCGATCACCGCGCGCATTTTGGGGTCGGCCGGATCGCCATATTCCCCGATCCAGGACGCGCCCGCGCCGATTTTGGTATAGGCCAGCATGTCGATCAGCGGCACCTGGCACACCACCGCCCCGAATAGCTCGGGATGCTGCGTCATCACGGTGGAGACCAGCAAGCCGCCATTCGAGCCGCCCATGATGCCAAGCTGTTTGGGCGTGGTCAGCTTGCGCGTGATCAGGTCGGCGCTACAGCGGCGAAATCGTCGAACGCCTTCTGGCGGTTTTCCTTCAGCGCCGCATCATGCCAGGCCGGGCCGAATTCGCCGCCGCCGCGAATATTGGCCACCACATAGAAGCCCGCCTTGCGCCAGCCACAGCTTGCCGAAATTGGCCGAATAGCCAGGCGTCAGCGAGATCTCGAAACCGCCATAGCCGTACAGGATGGTTGGCGCGGGCCCGGTCAAATTTTCGGTCGCGTCACGAAATAGGGAATTTTGGTGCCGTCGGTTGAGGTGGCTTCGAACTGCTCGGTCACCATGTCCGAGGCATCGAAGCGCGCCGGCAGGGATTTGATCGGCACGGGCTTGTCGCCGCCGTTATCGGAATAGAGCGTCGGCGGCGTCAGATAATTCTGAAGATGAAATAGGCTTCCGGCCCGTAATCATTGACCGAAACGATACCCGGCGATCCACCAGCGCGGCAGGGCAAGCGTCGTCTGCGTCCAGCCGGTGGCGGCGGGCCGAAACGCATGAACGCTGCCGGTGACATTGTCGAAAATGGCAGCTATAGAACGCCGTCGCCGGTGGCGACTTCATCCACGCTGCTGCGCGGGCCAGGCGTGTATAGCGCCTCCGCCACCGCGCTTTCGCCGTTCAGAAATTTTTCCAGCGGATAGGCGATCAGCGCGCCCTTTTTCAGCACGCCGCCGCCGTCTTGCTGCCAGTCCTCGCGCAACGTCGCAATTAACTGGCCGCGCACCACGCCCTTGACGTCAGCCGACAAGGGCAAGGGAATTTTGCGTGTCGCGCCATCCGGCATGACATAAAAATATTCGCTTTCGAAAAAGCTGACGGCACGGACCACAAGCGGGGTCGCACCATCGGGACCGTGCGCCACATAGGGCGCGACAATCACGTCTTCTTTTTTTCCTTCATAAATCGTCTTGGCGTCGGACAAGGGCGTACCGCGCGTCCAGCGCTTGACGATACGCGCATAGCCGGAATCGGTCAGTGTATTCGGACCGAAATCGGTGGCGAACAATACCGTATTGTCGTCAATCCAGGCGGCGTCGCTTTTGGCTTCCTTGAGGAAAAATCCGTCCTTTACGAAAGACCGGCTGGCCAGGTTGAATTCGCGCACCACGCTGGCATCGCCGCCGCCGCGCGACAGGCTGACCAGACAGCGCATATAGCCCGGCGAGCAGCCGGCGCCCTGAAATACCCAGTTTTCCTTTTCGGCAGCGGCCAGCGCATCCACATCCAGCAGTATTTCCCAGCGCGGCGCCGGATTTGCGTAATCGGCAAGCGTCGTGCGCCGCCACAGGCCTTTGGGATTTTTGGCATCCTGCCAGAAATTGTGCACATAGCGGCGGTTGATCGTGCCGGTCGGAATGCGATCACTCGCGTCCAGCAGCGCCAGTATCGCGTCGTAATGGTTTTGGTAGCGCGGATCTGCCTTGAGCTGCGCCAGCGAAGTCGCGTTGGTCTGGCGCACCCACTCCAGCGCCTTCTGGCCGTGCACGTCTTCGAGCCATTGATAGGGATCGGCGTCCTGGGCCATCAGCACTCCACTCATTACAAAAACTCCTATCGCGGCAAACAGGGTCTTTCGCATATCCGGTTCCTGACTTGCTGGGGCACCGACATGGTGACGATTTCGCGCCGCCGCGCAATAACAGCCATGCGCCAGATAAGGGTGGCTCCGGTCCAAGGCAGCCCCTATATAAGCGGCCATGACCGCATTCCGTAAAATGCACGGCCTGGGCAACGATTTCGCCATATTCGATGGACGAAGCCGGCCGCTTGCCGTCAGCCCCGATCTGGCGCGTGCCGTCGCCGACCGGCGCCTCGGCATTGGCTGCGACACCATGGTGGTGATCCATCCCGGAAACGCCAAGGCCGACGTCACATTGAAATTCTTCAATGCAGATGGCGGCGAAGTGGAAAGTTGCGGCAATGCATCGCGCTGCGTCGCACGCCTGCTGATGGATGAAAAAGACCTGACGCGCGTCACGCTCGATACCAGGGGCGGGATGCTGATCTGTACCGATGCCGGTAATGGCGATGTCACCGTTGATATGGGCAAGCCCGGCCTGGAATGGATCGATGTTCCCCTGGCCAGCGCCGCCAATACCAATAACGTCGAACTGGATTTGGACGGCACCGCCTATAATTTCGCAACGGCGTCGATGGGAAATCCGCATGCGGTGCTGTTTGTCGATGATGCCGAAAAGGCGCCGGTCGAAACCATCGGGCCGCGGGTCGAGACCCATGCCCTGTTTCCCGCCCGTACCAATGTGGAATTTGTCAGCGTGCGCGACCGCTCCAACTTGCGCATGCGGGTTTGGGAACGCGGTGTTGGCGTGACCCTGGCCTGCGGCACCGGCGCCTGCGCGGCGGCCGTCACCGCCCATCGGCGCGGATTGACGGACCGCAAGGTCCATGTCGAGCTTGACGGCGGCACATTGACCATCGAATGGCGAGCCGGCGACGATCATGTGCTGATGACCGGCCCCGTCATGGAGGTCTATACCGGCGAAATCGATTTGGCGGCGCTGCTGACATGACCGCACTGGATGTCCTGACGTTCGGCTGCCGCCTCAATGCCTATGAATCCGAGGCGATCCGGGCGCGCGCCACCGAAGCAGGCCTGACCAACGCCGTCATCGTCAATACCTGCGCCGTTACGGCCGAGGCCGTACGCCAGTCCAAACAGGCCATTCGCAAGGCCCGCCGCGACCCGGCCTGATGCCCGCATCATCGTGACCGGATGCGCCGCCCAGGTGAAACCGGAAACCTATGCCGCCATGGCGGAAGTGGATCAGGTGATCGGCAACACCGAAAAACTGGAAACTTCCAGCTATGCCGATTTCGGCGTCGGTGCCGCCGAACGCATTCTCGTCAACGACATTATGAGCGTCAGGGAAACGGCCTCCCAATTGGTCGACAGTTTCGAAGGGCGCGCGCGCGCGTTTCTGCAGGTGCAGAATGGCTGCGATCATCGCTGCACCTTCTGCATCATTCCCTATGGCCGCGGAAATTCGCGCAGCGTGCCGATGGGCGCGGTGGTGGAGGAAGCCCGCCGGCTGACCGAGAACGGCTTTGCCGAGCTTGTTTTGACCGGCGTGGATTTGACCTCCTATGGCGCCGACCTGCCCGGCATGCCGACTCTGGGCCAATTGGTGCGCAAAATTCTCGCGCTGGTTCCGGAATTAAAGCGCCTGCGTATTTCCTCCATCGATTCCATCGAAGCCGATGCCGATTTGATGCGCGCCATAGCCGAAGAAGCACGCCTGATGCCGCATTTTCATTTGTCTGTGCAGGCCGGCGACGACATGATCCTCAAGCGCATGAAACGCCGCCATTCGCGCACGGACACCATCGAATTTTGCGATGCGGTGCGCCGTTTGCGCCCCGAAGCGGCGTTCGGCGCCGACCTCATCGCAGGCTTTCCGACCGAAACCGACGCCATGTTCGAAAATACGCGCGGCCTTGGTGGAGGATGCGGGCCTTTGCTATCTGCATGTCTTTCCGTTCAGCGCCCGCGAAGGCACGCCGGCGGCCCGCATGCCGCAGGTACCGCGCGCGATTGCAAAGGCGCGCGCCGCCGCGTTGCGCGCCGAGGGTGACGGCATGCTGGCGCAGCGGCTTTTGTCGCTGGTCGGCAGCGAACAGGCCGTACTGGTCGAGAAGCCGGGCCTGGGCCGCACCGCCTGCTTTGCGCCGGTTGAATTGCACGGTAACGCTGTGGCCGGAGGCATCGTCGCGGCGCGCATTGCAGGCGCCAGCGCCACGCATTTGTTAGCGGCATGAGTGACGCAGCCGAAAATGCAAAGCCGGGCTTCTTTGCGCGGCTCAAGGCGGGGCTTTCGCGCAGTACCGGAAATCTCAGTGATAATCTCACGGCACTGTTCACCAAGAAAAAGCTCGACGCCGACACGGTGGCCGCGCTGGAAGAACTGCTGATCCGCGCCGATATGGGCGCAGGCCAGGCCGTCAGGCTGGCTCATGCCGTCGCGCAGGGGCGCTATGACGAGGAGATTTCGGATTCCGAACTGCGCGCGGTGCTGGCGGCGGAAATCGCCAAATCCCTGGCCCCTATTGCCGGCCCTTTGGACGTCGATAAGAGCAAAAAGCCCTTTGTCGTACTGGTGGCAGGTGTCAATGGCACAGGCAAGACCACCACCATCGGCAAAATGGCCCGAAAATTCTCCCGTGATGGCCTGAAAGTCATGCTGGCGGCCGGCGATACTTTCCGCGCCGCAGCAATTGAACAGCTTCAGGTCTGGGGTACGCGCGCGAACGTGCCGGTCATTGCGAAAACCGCGGGAGCCGATGCCGCCGGTCTGGCATATGAAGCATTGGAGCGCGCACGCACGGATAATACTGATCTGCTGATGATCGACACGGCCGGTCGCTTGCAGAACAAGGCCGGGCTTATGGCGGAACTGGAAAAAATCGTACGTGTTATCCGCAAGCTGGATGCGACCGCCCCGCACGCGGTGTTGCTGGTGCTGGATGCAACCACAGGACAAAATGCGTTATCACAAGTGGAAGCATTCAATGAAGCCGTTCCATTGACCGGCCTGGTGATGACGAAACTGGACGGAACCGCCAAGGGCGGCATTCTGGTGGCGCTGGCCGCGAAATTCGGACTGCCGGTTCATTTTATAGGCGTCGGCGAAGGTGAGGACGATCTGCAGATCTTCGAAGCCGAAAGTTTCGCACGCGCGCTGACGGGGGCGGTATGAAACACAAGCCGCTGATCCGCTTTGCGCTCGATATGGGGCCGCTGCTGATTTTCTTCACTGCCTTCAAACTGTTCGGCATTTTTGGCGCCACCGCGGCCTTTATGGTGGCCATTATCGTCGCGCTTGTGCTGGGATACTGGCTGGAGAGAAAAATCTCTCCCATGCCCGTATTTACGGCGTTTCTCGTACTGGTGTTCGGTGGACTTACGCTGTATTTGCAGGACGATACCTTCCTGAAAATGAAGCTGACGGTTCTCTACACCTGTTTCGCCGCCATCCTGATTGGTGGACTCTTTTTCAATCACCTTCTGATAAAATTTGTCTTTTCGGAAGCGTTCAATCTCACCGAGCAGGGCTGGCGCACATTGACCTGGCGCTGGTCATTCTTTTTTCTGGCGGTAGCCGCCGTCAATGAAATTATCTGGCGCAATTTTTCCACCGAGGTTTGGGTAGATTTCAAAGTCTGGGGCATTGTGCCGCTGTTCTTCGTTTTCGGCCTGTTGCAAATGCCTCTTGTCCTGGCGCACGAAAAAAAGGACGACCAGCCTCCGGGATAGGCAATAATCGTGTCCTTCGCGCAACGATGTTGTCGAAGATAAAATAAATCCAAGAAACACTTGGACATAGCTTTGTGGCTGTATCTTTGCGGCACACAGGATATGCGGCGGACCCGGCACGAAAATAAGCACGGGTTGGCAAAGTAAAAAATTTTTTGATCGTCTACGCGCGCGCCGCATGGACTCTTAGCCACAAACCGCGTTTAAGACTGTTGTCGTCGCCGAAATGCTTGTCTAGTGTTCAGCGGGCGTATCCGAAAGCCGCGCATCGCGTTTGGGGGAGCGACGCTTTCGGGGACCGATAACGACGACGCGGACGAAATTCAAAAGCAGGCGCCAGATCGCGCGCTTCGAAATTGTTGGGGTGGTTCATGACTAAGATGCTGCGCAAGGCGAACGGATTTGATCTTGCCGTTGCCCCGTCGCATCTCATTCGCCGTTGCCAGCAATATTTTGGCGATCTCTATGCGCGCGAAGCCGGAACCGGCGATCTTACCAAACAGCAATTCACCGTGCTGGCGGCGCTCGAAAATAATGAGGGCGTAAGCCAGACCGCGCTGGTGGAGATAACCGGTATCGATCGTTCCACGCTGGCCGAAATGGTGCGCCGCATGTTGGAAAAGGGTCTGATCTCCCGGGAGCGGACCGAGGAAGACCAACGGGCCAATTCGGTCGCCATCACGGTTTCGGGACGCAAGGCCCTGCGCGCGGCGCGCAGCGCCGCTGACCGGGCGGAGCGGGCTCTTCTGGATGCCCTGCCGCCGCCTGAGCGAACCCGCTTTGTGAAGGCCCTGGCCCAGATCGCCGCTGCCGGCGAAGCCCTGGCCGCCAATGGCCATGACCGTCCCCGCCGGGGCGGCCGCCGCAAGCGGACCTAATTCAAATCAGATTCGGATATCGAGCTGGCTACCCGGTCGGGCGGTGGGCGCGTAATTTCGCGCCGACGCTGGCGCTGCCGCCTGCGTCGACGGCGCGGGCATGCTCGTTTGCTTAAGGGGAAGCGGCGAAAACGCCTGCGGGGCAGCCGCGCCGGCTTCCTTGGCCAGCGCCTGCGCGAACTTCGCCGGATCCTGGGGCGCGGGGCCCTGGGTCCTGGTTTGCTGTTGGGAGGCGATGAGAAGATTGGCGGCGGAAAGCTGCATGGGGCAACCCTGCCCCATCATGGTTGCCAAAAGCTTAAGTCACAGACTGGCGCGGGCCTTTTCTATGGCGGGCAAAACATCGTTCTTCAGGCTGTCCTCGTCGATCGCCCAGAAATGGTCCCGCACCACGCCCTTGCCGTCGATAATGAAGGTCTGCGGCCAGCCCGTGATGCCCCAGTCGAGCCCGACGCTGCCATCGGCGTCAAAGCCGACGCGGCTGAAGGGGTTTCCGGTGGTGGTCAAAAATGCCCGCGCGCCCGCGCGCGTATCCTTCCAGACGAAACCGTAAAAATCGATGCCCGGCACATTCGCAATTTTCGCGATGACCGGAGCCTCTACATGACAGGGCACGCAGGTGGACGAAAACACGTTGATGACCGTGACATGACCCGTGGCCAGGTCGGCCGCGGAAAAGCCCTGCGTATTATCGTCAAGCGCCTGCAACCGGAATTTCGGTACGGTCTTGTTCATCAGCGGCGTCGGCAGATCCTGCGGCGGCGGACCGTTCAGGCTATCGAACAGAAAATAGGCCACCACGGCGAACATAAGGATCGGCAGCGCATACAGCAGACGCTTCATGCGATCTTACCGCCCAATGCGGCGAGCCGCGCCTTGGTTTTGGCATAGGACCGCAACGCCCAAATTGTCGTCAGAACGAGCGCTGCCGCGGATACGCCATAGGAACCCCAAATGAAAAACGCGTAATCGTTCATGGCGCACCCATCTGCATCAGCGTGCGCACGCGACGCTCCAGGATGCCCGTCCGTATGCGGACCATCCAAAGTGCCGCGAATAGAAAAGCGTATGCCAGCATCATGCTGAACAGCGGCCAGCGAAACACAGGCGCAATTGCGCCGGTCATAATGCTCTCGCCCTGATGCAGGGTATTCCACCAATCGACGGAGTATTTAATGATGGGAAGATTGACGCTGCAGACCAGGGCCAGGATGGCAGCGGCGCGTCCGGCGCGCGTTTCGTCCTCGAACGCATTCCACAGCGCCATATACCCGACATAGATGAAAAACAGCAGAAGCATGGAGGCCAGCCTGGGGTCCCAGGCCCAGTAGGTGCCCCACATGGGCTTGCCCCAAAGCGATCCGGTGATGAGCCCCAGCGCCGTGAACACCGCACCAATTGGCGCCGCTGCGCGTGCCGCCACATCAGCCAGCGGATGACGCCAGACCAGGCTGAAAAACGAAGCCACCGCGATGGCGCCGTAGACCGACATGGCCATCATGCTCGCGGGCACATGGATGAACATGATCTTGACCGTGTCGCCCTGCTGATAATCGGGCGGTGCCGTGAAGGTCAGGTACAGACCTGCGGAAAACAGGATTGCCGTTGCGGCCCAGATGTAAGGCAGCAGCGCGCCGGACAGCGCCATGAATTTCGCAGGGTTGGCGTAGCGGAACATCCTCGTCCTCTAAGCGCTCAATCGGACCTCGGCAAGGCGACCCATCGCCCGTGCCCCCATTATCCCGAAATATTAAGCCGTACGGCGGCGGCGGCGGCAAACGGGCTCAGCAGTGTGGCGAAGACCGCGAAGGCCGCCAGAAGCCACAGCGCGCCGTTGGCAAGCCCGTCCAGCACCCCCAGCACAGCGCCCGCCCCGAAAATCACGGCAGGCGCCAGCAGCGGCAGCACGATCAGGGGCAGCATCAGGCCACCGCGGCGGATCGACAGTGTCAATCCCGCCCCGATGCCGCCAATGGCGCTGAGCGAAGGCGTCCCGATCAGCAGCGACAGCACCAGCGTTACGGTTGCGTTACCCGGTAAATTGAACAGCAACGCGAGCGCGGGTGCGAACAGCGTCAGCGGCAATCCTGTCACAATCCAATGCCCAGCGATCTTTACCGCCGCCACCGTCTCCAGCGACATGGGAGACAAAGCGAGGCAATCCAGGCTGCCGTCTTCATAATCGGCCTGGAACAGGCGATCCAGCGACAGCAGCGCCGCCAGCACCGCGCCCACCCACAATACGCCGGCGCCGATCCGTGTCAGAATTTGGAAATCGGCACCCACGCCCAGAGGAACCAGGGTGGCAACCGCTGCAAAGAACGCCAGGGCCAGCGCCGCGCTGCCGCCGGCGCGCACGGCCAGGCGCATGTCGCGCATCAGCAGGGCAGTCATCGCGCTCATGCCGCACCCAATGACAATTTCATCGCATCTGTGCCGAGCGGTTCATGGGTGGCGGCGAAAACGATGCCGCCCGAGCCAACATGCGCATGGATCAGCTTGGCCGCCAGCGCCTTTCCGTTTACGTCAAGCGCCGCCAGCGGCTCATCCATCAGCCACACGGGCCGCCGCGACACCAGCAAGCGCGCCAGCGCCAGACGTTTTTTCTGCCCGGCGGAAAGATATTGGCCCGGCAGATCCCGCTGGCGCGTCAGGCCCACGCAATCGAGCGCTGCCTCCGTGCACGACACATCGGAATATAGCTGCGCGAAAAAGGTGAGATTTTCACGCGCGGTCAGTTGCGGCTTGACCGCATCCTGATGGCCGAGCCAGCCGACCTGCTTGCCCCGTTCTTCCTCGTCGGAAATCTGTGCGCCGTCTTCGGCTGCGAATTGCAGCGTGCCGTCTTGTGGTGTGATAAATCCCGCCAGCATGCGCAACAGTGACGATTTACCCGCACCATTTGGCCCCTCAATGGCGACGCATTCGCCAGCCTGAACTCGAAAATTCAGCCCAGCAAAAACCGGACGCAACCCGCGGCGGCACGAGAGGTTTTGCGCTGATACGCTGGCTATCATCCGGGCCTGCAAATCCGTGTCTGGAAAAGCGAAAGAATTTTATAGCGTGAACAGAACCTATGCGCGGGGTACGCCGCCCATGAACGCGTCTGGCGCGCGCACGGTACAAATTTAGCGCACCGCTAATACATGTGTTGGCCGCCATTGATCGACAGCGTAGAGCCGGTAATGAAGCCGCCCTCGTCCGCCACCAGAAACAGCACGGCGCGCGCGATTTCCTCGGCCTTGCCCAGGCGACCGACGGGAATTTTAGCCACGATCTTTTCCAGAACCGGTGCGGGCACGGCGGCCACCATGTCGGTGTCGATATAGCCCGGCGCAATGGCATTGACCGTAATACCTTTGGCCGCGCCTTCCTGCGCCAGGGCCTTGGTGAAGCCGTGAATGCCGGATTTTGCCGCGGCATAGTTGACCTGGCCATACTGACCGGCCTGGCCGTTGATCGAACCGATATTGACGATGCGGCCGAACGCGTTGGCCAGCATGCCGTCCCACACCAGCTTGCTCATATTGTAGCAACCGCCAAGATTGGTATCGAGCACTTCGTCCCAGCTCTTGCGGTCCATTCTCTTCATGGTGCCGTCGCGCGTGATGCCCGCATTGTTGACCACCACGTCCACCGGCCCGAGATCTGCGACAACCTTGGCAAGCCCCTGCTGGCAATCTTCCAGCGACGCCACGTCCCATTTATAGGCCGGAATACCGGTGCGTTCGGTAAAGGCCTTGGCGCGCTCGTCATTGCCGGCATAATTCGCCGCCACTTTGTATCCGGCCTTGCTCAGCGCCACAGAAATGGCTTCGCCAATACCGCGCGTTCCGCCGGTGACCACTGCTACCCGTGCCATGTCTTCTCCCCCATTCCGTTATCGTTGTTGCCCGCGATCAGCGCTCGACGCACAAGGCGATACCCATGCCGCCACCGATGCATAAAGTTGCAAGGCCCTTTTTGGCGTCGCGCTTTTTCATTTCGTGCAGCAGCGTGACAAGCACGCGCGCGCCCGACGCGCCGATGGGATGACCGATGGCAATGGCGCCGCCATTGACGTTTACCTTGGCGGTATCCCAGCCCATGTCCTTGTTGACCGCACAGGCCTGCGCCGCAAAGGCTTCATTGGCTTCGATCAGATCGAGATCGGCGGGTTTCCAGCCGGCCTTTTCCAGTGCCCGGCGCGACGCCGGAATGGGGCCCGAACCCATCACTTTGGGATCGACCCCGGCCTGCGCCCAGGACGCAATGCGGGCCAGCGGAGTCAATCCGCGCTTGGCCGCTTCCTTGGCGCTCATCAGGGCAAAGGCCGCCGCCCCGTCATTGATGCCGCTGGCATTGCCGGCCGTCACGGTCCCGTCCTTTGCAAAGGCGGGTCTCAGGCCCGACATTGCCTCGATCGTCGCGCCGTCGCGGATATATTCGTCCGTATCGACAATGGTCTCGCCTTTGCGGGTTTTGACTGTGACAGGCGTAATTTCGTCCTTGAACCTGCCGGTCTTGCGCGCGGCCTCGGCCTTGTTCTGCGAGGCGACCGCAAAGACATCTTGCTGCTCGCGGGTGATCTGCCATTCGCGGGCGACATTCTCGGCCGTAACGCCCATATGATAGCCGTTAAAGGCGTCCCACAATCCATCCCGGATCATGGTGTCGATCAGATCGAGATTGCCCATCTTTTGGCCGGCACGCAGATAGGCGGCATGCGTCGACAGGCTCATGGATTCCTGGCCCCCGGCAATCACGATTTGGGAATCGCCGTTGCGGATGGCCTGCGAACCCAGCGCCACGGCCCTCAAGCCCGAGCCGCAAACCATATTCACCAGCGCGGCACTGACCCCGACGGGCAACCCCGCAGCGATCGAGGCCTGGCGGGCCGGATTCTGCCCCTGCGCCGCCGTTAGCACCTGCCCCAGGATGACTTCGGAAACCTCGTCGGGCGAAACCGTGGCGCGGTCCAGTGCAGCCTTGATTGCCACCTTGCCCAGCTCATGGGCGGGCACGGTTGCGAATGCGCCATTAAACGACCCCACAGGGGTCCGCGCTGCGGATACGATGACAACGTCGTCCATAAAATCCTCTCATTGGCTGGCGAAAACTGGGCCGGATCCTGCAACGTTGGCCTGAAAGGGCCGCGCGGACAACAGATGTAAATCATGCTTTTGTGACAGGGTGTTAGGGAAAAGCGGCAAGCCTGTCATGCTGCAGTCGCGTAAAAGATACTGGACAGCGCAGGGGAAATGATGGTTTAGGTGCAGTGCAGCGCGCAGCAAATGCTGCGCAACATAAACTGGGGACGGCGGGCAACGTGGCGGAAGACGAAAAAAACCAGACTGAGGGTCCGGTCATAATAAAAAAATATGCGAACAGGCGACTCTATAATACCCAGACCTCCAGCTATGTGACGCTCGATCATCTGGCGCAGATGGTCAAGGAAGGCACTGAATTCGAAGTGCGCGATGCGCGCTCCGGCGAGGACATCACCCGCCCGGTTCTCACCCAGATCATTTTCGAAGAAGAGGCCAAGGGCCAGAATCTTCTGCCCATCAAGTTTCTGCGCCAATTGATCCGTTTTTACGGCGACAGTTTACAGGCTTTCGTTCCCGGTTATCTGGATTTGTCCATGGACAGCTTCACCAAGAACCAGGAAGACATGAAATCGAAAATGGCCGAGGCCTTTGGCGGCAGCAGCCATGTGCTGGAAAATCTCACCCGCCAGAACCTGGCAATGTTCGAGCGCGCCATGCAGATGTTTACGCCCTTTGTGCCGCCGCGCGGCCGCGAGGAAGGTGCGGCGGAAAAAGCCAAACCGACCGAAGACATCAGCGAATTGAAAAGCGAAATTGAGGCGATGCGTCAGCAGCTCGCCGAACTCAGCCAGCGCAAATAGCGCCGCCGGGCTTTACCACGCCGGATCGATCTTGGGCTCGCCGAAATGGAAGCCCTGGAAGAAATCCACGCCCATGCTTTCCAGAATGGCCGCCTCTTCGTCCGAACTCACCCATTCGGCCACCGTCTCCAGGTTGAAGTTCTTGGCCAGCCCCACCAGCGTGCGCACAAACACCTGATTTTCCGGTGACTCGGCCAGCCCCTTCACAAAGGCGCCGTCGATCTTGACCATATCCACGTGCATCATCTGAAGATTGCGGAACGAAGTGTAACCCGCACCGAAATCGTCGATGGCAAGCTGGCACCCGAGTTCGCGCAACTGCGACACAAATTGCGCATTCTCTTCGAAATGATCCAGGGCGGCGGTTTCGGTCAATTCCACCACCAGACGGTCGGCGACTTCGCGATTGGCGCGGACATACTCGATAAAGCATTGCAGCCAGGCCGGATCGCCCGCGGCGGTGCCCGAAACATTGACGCTCAATTTGACGTGCGGCTGCTCACGCAGTTTGGTGACGATCAGTTCCAGCGCATGACGATCGATCAGGCGAACGATGCCGAGTTGTTCGGCCGCCGGAACGAATGCGCCCGCCACATCGATACCGCCGTCCAGGCGCCGCATTCTGAGCAGGCCCTCATAATGGGTGATCTTGCGCGTGCGGGCGCTGATTATCGGCTGGTAGGCCAGCAGCAGGCGGTTGTCCTTGAGCGCCGCCATCACGTCGTCGGCAATGCCCATCAGGCGTAGCCGCGCCATTTCGCGCTGAGGCGATTTTTCATAGACATGGAATCCGTCGCGGCCGCCGCTGCGGGCGCGATCCAGCGCCTCTTCCGCGCGCAGCATGGCTTCCTGGCTGGTGGCGGCGCTGGTCGGCAGCCACACCGCGCCCACCGACGAGGTGGCGGACACCTGTCCGGCGCGCGTTTCAATGACGCTGGAGCGCACCGCTGCGCGCAGCCGTTCGGCGACAATCGCGATTTCCCGTTCCGAACAGTTGGTCAGCAAGACGCCGAACTTGTTTCCGGCGGTGCGACCGATGACGTCGCTGGACCGCAGGCTGCGCGCCAGGCGTTCGCCGACGGCGACGATCACCTCCTCGCCCGCGTCGAAGCCATAACCGTCATTGATCATGGCAAGACGGTCGACGGACGCCACCAGGAATGCGCAGTGTCCATTTTCGTCCTTGGCGCGGACAATCGCCTGCGCCAGTTCCGCGCGCAGCGCGTTGCGATTGAGCTGTCCGGTCAACTCGTCGCGCGTGGCGAGATAAGTCAGCCGCCGGATCTCAAGTTGGCGTTCGGTAGTGACGCGCATCACGCCGACAATGCGCTCCGTGCGGCCGCTGGGAGCCGGAAATCGCGTACCCGCCATCGAGTACCAGACCGACCCCAGCGCCGATGCTGTTTCGAGATCGAGTTCGAATGTGGTTTCCTGGAGCGCGCGCCCGTCCAGAATATTGCCCAGGGCATTGCGCCCTTCCAGACTCAACGTATCCAGAAAATAGGAGCCCTGCTTCAGGCGCTCGGGATCGCGGTGATACGGCAGAATTTCGATGGCACCGTCCCATGCAATTGTATTTTCGGCGACGGACCAGTCAAACGCGGCGGCGCCGGCCGCGCGCACGGAGGCTTGCAGGCGTGCGGCTGCCTGCGCGCCTGCTAGTTGTGCAACGGCGTCTGCAGGCTTCAGGTGAAGCGTTTGCGTGACCACTACCATATCCCCGGGCCAATTCCGGCCCATTTCACGCCATCATGGGAGCCCCGGCTTAAAAAACTCGTAACTGTTTTGGCAAAAGCCAAGCTGAGGCTGGCGGCCCATCTATTGCGTTAAGAACAGGTTATGAACCTGTCGGCCATTCGCGCGAACCGCCTGCCGCTCCCCGTAAGGAGAAGCGCCGCAGTCGCCGTGTGTGTGGAGAAATCCAGTTCTTCCAGAGAGTTGGAAGGCAATCCGGCGGATAATCAGGACCACCACGCACAGCAGGATGCCGCCGCAACGCCAAGTCAGCTGTGCCGTTTTGGTGCATCTGACCGTGACCCGTTTCGGGACAGTCCGCGCTTCAACGCTGCCTTCGTGGCGCAGGTTCTGGGCCAGGTTATGATGGAAGGCTGCACTACGAAAAAGCCAGGCTACACCGGCCTGCGCCGCTTGCATCTGTACGGGCCGCTACTCGACCGCCGCGTATGAAGTCCGCACCACCGAGCGCGACACACCCAGCAATCCGGCCGCCGAAAACAAAGAAAATATAGCGCCGGCATTCTGGTTCTCCGCCACAATGGCCAGCGCGCCTGCAAACAGCGCCAGCGCCGCCAGGCATAACCGCCAGCCGCTCTTGCGCGGCATGCGCAGACCCAGGATCAACAGCGCGGCAATGGCGATGGTCTGCGGTATCAGCGCCAGCACGGCCAATCCCGTCAGCGCCGCCGCAACAGCCGCAATGCAGGTAAACGTCAGCGCCACGGCGGCCCAACTGGACATCAGCGGACGCGACACCGCGCCCAAAGCGGCAAACAGCAACAGTGGTGGTGCCAGGGCCGACACCAGCAATCCCACCATCAAAGTCAGATGCGCCGCTTGCGTGTCATTGACGGCGGCGAACAGACCTGCCGCCGCCAGCGCCGCATAGAGCATGGCGGCGAAGCGCAGATTTCGGCGCGGATCGGACTTGGCCGCGGCCGCCACAATCCAGGCAGCGATGGCGGCGGCACCCAACAGGACCGCGCACAGCACATTCATCTGCAGTTAAGCCGCCAGCAAATTCCTCAGCACATAAGGCAGGATGCCGCCATTGCTGAAATATCCGACTTCGTCTTCCGTCAGGATCATCAATGTCAGCGGCAAGGGCGCGGTGGTGCCGTCCGGATAGTGGATGGTGGCCGTCACCTTCATGCGCGGCGTCAGCTTGCCCGACAGGCCCGGAATGTCGATCGCTTCGCGGCCCGTCAGCTTGTAATCCTTGCGCGTCTTGCCAGCGTCGAAGGCAAAGGGCGCCACACCCATACCGATTAAATTGGAGCGGTGGATACGCTCGAAGCTTTCGGTGATAACGGCGCGCACGCCGAGCAGGCGCGGGCCTTTCGCGGCCCAGTCGCGCGACGATCCGGTGCCGTATTCTTTGCCGCCGATAACGATGACCGGCGCGCCCGCGGCCTGATATTTCATGGCGGCGTCGTAGATCGGCATTTCCTCGCCGCTGGCTTGCGGTTCGGAATAATAGACCGTGTTGCCGCCCTCGCGTCCGCCCATCATTTCGTTCTTGATGCGGATATTGGCGAAGGTGCCGCGCATCATCACTTCGTCATTGCCGCGGCGCGAGCCATAGGAGTTGAATTCGGCATACGGCACACCGCGTTCGATCAGATATTTTCCGGCCGGGCTGTCCTTCTTGATCGAGCCCGCGGGCGAAATGTGATCGGTGGTGATGGAATCGCCGAACAGCGCCAAAATGCGCGCGCCGGTGATTTCCTTCACGCCACCGGGCTTTTTCTGCATGCCGTCGAAATAGGGCGGGTTCTTCACATAGGTGGAGGCCTTGTCCCAGGAATAAGTCTGGCCCTTTTTGGCCTTGACCTTTTTCCAGTTGGGTCCGCCATCAAAGACGTCGCCGTACCGCGCCTTGAAGCTGGAGGCTTTCACGGCCTTGCGAATGGCGGCGGAAATTTCCTTCGGGCTCGGCCAGATGTCTTTCAGGTAAACCGGCTCATTTTCCGTGTCGTAGCCGACCGGTTCTTTGGTCAGGTCCATGTTCATCGATCCGGCCAGCGCATAGGCCACCACCAGCATGGGCGAAGCCAGATAATTGGCGCGCACCTGCGGATGCACACGACCTTCGAAATTGCGGTTGCCTGACAACACCGCCGCGGTAACAAGATCGGCGGAGATAATGGCGTTGGCGACATTTTCCGGCAGCGGGCCGGAATTGCCGATACAGGTGGTGCAACCATAGCCCACCAGCGTAAAGCCGAGCTTGTCGAGATACTTATCGACGCCTGCCTTGGCCAGATAGTCGGTCACGACCTGACTGCCCGGCGCCAGCGAGGTTTTTACCCAGGGGCGCGTTTTCAGACCGCGTTCCACCGCTTTCTTGGCAACCAGTCCGGCGCCGATCATCACGCTCGGGTTTGATGTGTTGGTGCATGACGTGATGGCGGCAATCACCACATCGCCATGACCGATGGAATGTTCCGTGCCTTCGATCCGGCCGCGGCGGTTGGCATCCGCTTCCTTCTTGTAGGTATTCATCAACGAGGCGGCGAATTCGTGCGCGGCATTGCCCAAAGAAACGCGGTCCTGAGGACGGAAGGGGCCTGCAAGGCTGGGCTCGACGCTGCACATGTCGAGCGACAGCGTGTCGGTAAAGACCGGCGCCGGGCTTTTCTTGGTGCGGAATAGCCCTTGCGCCTTGGCGTATTTTTCGACCAGCGCCACACGTGCGGACTTGCGCGCGGTCTCTTTCAGATAGCGCAGAGTTTCCGCGTCAATCGGAAAGAAGCCGCAGGTGGCGCCATATTCCGGCGCCATATTGGCGATGGTGGCGCGATCTTCCAGCGACATCTCATCCAGACCCGAGCCGTAAAACTCGACGAATTTTCCGACCACGCCCTTTTTGCGCAGCATCTGCGTAACGGTCAGCACCAGATCCGTCGCGGTGCAGCCCTCACGCAATTTTCCGGTCAGCTCGAACCCGATCACTTCGGGGATCAGCATGGAAATGGGCTGGCCCAGCATGGCGGCTTCGGCTTCGATACCGCCCACGCCCCAACCCAAAACCGAAAGGCCATTGACCATGGTGGTGTGGCTGTCGGTGCCCACCAGCGTGTCAGGAAATGCATATTCGACGGTCTTTTTGCCGTCCTTGGCTTTGCGGGTCCACACCGTCTGGGCAAGATATTCCAGATTGACCTGATGGCAGATGCCGGTACCCGGCGGCACCACGCGAAAATTTGCGAATGCCTGCTGGCCCCAGCGCAGAAAGACATAGCGTTCCATATTGCGCTGATATTCAACGGCAACGTTTTTCTTGAAGGAATCTTTCTTGCCGAAATTATCGACCATCACCGAATGATCGATCACAAGATCGACTTCGGCCAGAGGATTGATTTTTTCCGGATCGCCGCCGAGATTTTTCATGGCATCGCGCATCGCCGCCAAATCGACGACGGCCGGAACGCCGGTCAGGTCTTGCATCAAAACGCGCGCCGGACGGAACGCGATTTCGCGCGTGGAGGTCTTCTTGGTCAACCAGCCGGCCACGGCGCGAATATCGTCGGCGGTGACGGTTTTCCCGTCCTCATAGCGCAACAGATTTTCGAGCAAGACCTTCAGCGAATAGGGTAGTCGCGAGATGCCCTTCAGGCCGTTCTTCTCGGCGGCCACAAGGCTGAAATAGGCATAGGTTTTTCCGCCCGCCGTCAGGGTGCGGCGGGATTTGAAGGTGTTGAGGCTGCTGGTCACGGGGGGCGCCTTTTTGCTGGCGGTGAAGGTCTGGCTGAGAGGTTCCGTTTAGTTAGATTCCGGCTCCATGCCAAGCTTCTTGGTGTCGCGCACGCGGTTCCGGAGGATGGATTTGCTCCACAAAACTGCCCCATTCGGAGGCGATAGTGGTTTTCGGGAGCTGGCCGGGTCATACCGGCCATGAGGGGCGTAGCGGTTTCGGCGATCAAAGGGCCGAAACCAGATAAATACGGACAGGCATTGAACCGCATTCGGCATATCAGATTTGGTCTTATCGTCGCCGCCCTGCTGGCGGCGGGCGCGGTACAGCACCCCGTGCTGGCGCAGGATATCCGGTCCAGGCTGTCGGCCGACCGGCTGGGGGACGTCGAGCCGGGACAATATCAGGCCGGGGACCGCCTGGACTTCGTGCTGGCGCCGGACGGTAATCGCTATCTTCTGAAATTCGCGACGCGCAACGAAGTGTTCGTGCTGAGCGCGGACCGCGCTTCTATGGGCGGTCGCATGCTCAAATACGATTCCGGCGCCATGGCGGCCCAGGTAGCGGGCTGGGGCGGCCTTACGCTGTACCCCGACGATGCCCCCAATGGATTGCCCGCGGTGCGCACCGGCGACGCCCTGCCGATGGTGCCGCAGGAGGTTACGCTTGATCAGTTGCAGAACGCCGCCGATGAAGCCGGCCGCGCACTAAACATCGCGGTAACTGCGGATTGGACCGACTTTGCCTCGGACGCGCAGGCACGCGCCATCGGCATGGAGGCGCTCGACAATGCCATTCGGGGCGTCGAACTGTTTGTAGCCGGACGCGGGCGCCCGGGCATTGCCGGGTATGTGGATACGGTGAAGCTTGTGCCCGATACGCGGCCGGCTTTGGTACTGGCCGACAAAACCTTGACTGTCGGCTTTGATCCAAAAAATGGATATGCAGGCCGGCTGTCATCGCGCGCCGTGGCGCAAACGCTGAACGGTCTGATTCCGAAATAAGGTCAGACCGGTGCAAATCCGTCCGGCGCCATTTCAAATCCGGAAAATTCGAATCCCGGCGCCACAGTGCAGCCCACCAGCGTGTAATCGCCCAGGGGCTGGGCCATCTGCCAGTGTCCTGCAGGCACGATAAGTTGCGGCCGCTCGCCATTTTCAATGGCGGGCCCCAGAATATGCCGCGATTTGCCGATGGTAAGGGCCAGCGCGGCGCCGCGATACCAATGCCAGGCTTCTGCAGCGTCGACGCGATGCCAGCGCGACATCTCTCCCGCCTTCAGGAGAAAATAGATCGCGGTGGAATGCGCGCGCCCGGCGGGGTTGGCATCGCGAAAAACTTCCCGGTAATGCCCGCCCTCCGGATGCGGTTTCAGATCAAGCGCTGCAATCAGCGTATCGGCTTCACTCATCATGCGGATTCCAGAAATGGATTGCGGGCGCCCTTCTTTACCAGTGCGGCGATGCCGCGCGCCACCGAGCGCGCGTCGTCCAGCGCATTGTGCTTCTGACCTTCGAATGCAATGCCGGCATACGGTCCCACATCGCAGGCATGCATGCCGCGCGGATCGATTCCCTGCTCAACCAGCCAGGGAATGAGATTGGTATAGGACGGCAATGACGGGACATCCTGCAGGCCATAAAGCCGGAGATTGCTTTCGATGATCAGGTCGTCGCGCCCGAAGGCAATCAGCGGTGCGCCGTCGGCAAATTTCAGGAAGCGCGCATAGGCTTCGACGAAATCGACGCCCTCCAGCGCCAGGCGCTCATTGGATATGCCGGTGAGCTTTTGGAAATAGGGCGAAATCTCGCGATTAATCCGCGGCCGCACCAGAGCCGAAAACGTCTCGATAATATCCAGACTGTTGGCGTCCAGCCTTGCGGCGCCGATCTGCACCACTTCGGTATATTCCCCGGGCCTGAGCCAGCGATTTGCCAGCGAGCCTTCCCAGGCCGTGAACTCCAAATCGAAAACCACCGCATGGCACCGGATTTGAGGGAAAGACATTATGCGGGCCGCCGAATCACCATTTCCGTCCAATTAAGACATTCTTAACGCTACCAGCAGAGCGTCCGATTGGAAGAATCCAAAAGGTGGTCCATGACGAATCCTGGCTGGCCCGGCGACGACACGCGAACCAAAATGCCGGCTTGCGCTCCGCATCCGGACCTAAATGGGCTGTCGCCCATCGCGAAACTGGCGGCGCTGCATGCCGAAACCAGGCTGACAATGCATCTGGTCAATCTCGTGGGCCGCTCGCTCGTGGCCACTGGCGCGCTGATGCTGATCGCCGGCTTTACACTCTTCGCCGGCATGGAAAGCCCAAGCGCATGCTTGACCTGGGCCGGTCTGCTTGCGCTCGGCATGGTGTCCGCCGTCTGGAATTATCGCGCCGCCAGTGCAGCGCCTTTCGAGCGCGAAAGTCTGGAAATCCATGCGCACAACTTGCCGCCGATCGCGCTGTATTGCGGATTTGCCTGGGGTACGGGTGCGTATCTTGCCTTGCCGGCAGACACCAGCCTGATTGGCTGCGCTTTTTTTGTCGCTGCGCCGGCCCTGGCCATGGCGGCGCTGTTGCGCGATATCAGATCGGTCCTCGCCTTTGTCGCGCCATTGCTGGTGCTGTCGTCTTTCGCCGCACTGTTGCGGCCTTTTCCCGATGGCGCCCTGGCGGCGGCCATCATGCTGATAACAGGCGCGCTGATTGCTGCAGGAGCCGCTTTGCTGGCGCATCGGCAAGCAGGTTCCCGCATCTTGCCGTATTTTCCCAGTTTTGCGGCATAATCCCCGCCTTGGCACCGCCGCAATTGATGCCAATATAGACGGCAATGAACACTGACCTGCCCGATCCCGTAAAGCCGCAGCTACCGGCCCTGATTATGCGCAATGAGCGCATTGTCGAACGCGGTTTCTGGAAGAAATTTGCGCGGATGGCGGGCCGGATTCCGTTCGCCGACGATCTCGCGGCCGCCTATTTCTGCGCCGTCGATCCGGGAACGCCGACCAAGGTAAAGGCGATACTGATTGCCGCCATCGCCTATTTCGTAGTGCCGTTCGATGTGGTGCCGGATTTTCTGGCAGGCATCGGGTTTACGGACGACGCGGCGGTGCTGGCCACGGCTTTGGGACTGGTGGCCGGCCAGATCCGTCCGCGTCACCGCGACAAGGCACGCGAATTGCTGGACCTGGAAAAAACTAACGCACCAGCGCGAGATTGATTTTTTCGACGTCTTTTTTATCGCCCTGGCCGACGAATTCGATGCCAATGCCTTCCTCGTGATGGCGCGCGATACGCCCGGCCATCTGCCCAATCAGCACGAATTCCCCGATCGGCGGGCGCACATCGGTCTTCAGCGAAGTGCCGCTGATCGATATATCCAGCACTTCGCATTGTACGATCTGGCCGTCGGCGCGGGTGAAGCGCGCAAAGCCCTTTTGCGGCGCGCGTTCATGACGGCGCAAATCGGATTCGTCGACCAGGGATTTGTTGAGGAACAAAATCAGCTGTTCTGCGGTGCGCTCGCGCTTCATGGGCGTCGAAGCAAAGCGAACGCCGAAACCATATCCGTCCTGGCGCACGATGGTGCATTCGAAGCGACCGAAGCCATCGACATACAGCACTATCTGACTATCGACGGGGGGGCTGAATTCGCATTCCACAGAGGCGCCGCCGGGTGACATATCCACCACTTTGCAGCGCACTTCGCGCTGTTCGGCGGGGACAAACAGCCGGCCGGGAAGATCGACGCGGATGCGGCGATAGCGCCGGCGCTCTGACTGCGCCTTTGCCGCGACTGGCTTCGCATCCTTCATTCCAAATGCCGGGCATGACCCGGCTCCCCGTGTGCGATATGGCTTTCCCGCACATTTTTAGGGTGGGTACAGTCAAGAACAGGTTACCAGACCGGAAAACACCACGTTCCGTTTCCGGCATGCATTAAGACGGGCTTAACCTTCTCATCGCCTCACGCTATAGGATATCGGCTGCATTTCGCGGAATTCCGGAGCCAGGGGGGCTTTGGGGACGACCGCGGTCCGGAGTTTACCAATGACAGTTCAGAAAGCGGGCGCGGGTTCGCGCCTATCAAGCCGTGTTGCGGCCGGGATGGCGCTGGGCGCCATGGGCCTGTTGCTGGCCGGTTGTTTCGGCGGCGGTGCTCTGGATGAACTGGACGGTGTTACGCCGACGGGATCGGCTTTCTCTCAGGCGCTTTACAACGACTATTCCTATCTCGCCAATTCATTCGGCGATCTGCCGGACATTGAAGATCCGGATGGCTGGATTCCGTTTTTCGATACCATCGAAAATCCATTGCGCCCCATCGCGGAGGCGTTCGCCAACAAGGCGCTGCTCGCAGGGGGCGGCAACGAACCGGCGCCGGAGCCCGCCACCGATGCCACCAGCCAGAACGCCCGCAACCGGCTCGTCTCCCTGCTGCAGCAGACCAAGGATCAGTTTCCCGCCGATGCCGCGCGCACCCAGGCACATTATGACTGCTGGATTTTGAACGGCTATGTGCAGTCCCAGGCCGCCGCCTCGCAGGCCTGCCACCGCGCTTTCGATAACGCCATGCTCAGGCTTGCCAATGACCTGCGTCCCGCACCGCCGCCGGTTGCCACGCCTGTCGCGTCCCAGCAATCGGCCGGTCCGGTCAATGATTACATGGTCTATTTTGATTTTGATTCCTGGACGCTGACGCCCCAGGCGCTCAATACCATTACCGAGGCGGTAAATGCCGCCCGCGCGGGCGGACAGTCGCGCATCACCATTGTGGGTCATACCGACACATCGGGTAGCGTTCAGTATAATCAGGGCCTGTCGGTGCGCCGCGCCAATGTCGTGGAAGAAACCATGGTGCAGATGGGCGCCCGGCGCGAAGCGATCAGCGTTTCGGGCGTGGGCGAAAGCGATCTGGAAGTTCCGACCGGCGATGGCGTGCGCGAACTCCGAAACCGCCGCGCGGTCATTAACTTGCTTCCATAATGCCGGCCGGGCTTTGCGGCCCGTCAACTTAGGCTTAGTCTGGGTATCATGAACAATATAATTGTCCGCGCCCTGTTGGCCTGCACCATGGCGGCCTGCGCTATTGCGCCCGCCACAGCCCAGACCGCCGCTATAATCTGCAGGCGCTGAATTTCGATCTTTGGTGCCAGCAGACCGAGAAGCTGCCAATTGCGCGTTGCGACCAGCGCCTGCCGGCCGACATGCAGAAATTCGAGGCTTATCGCGCAATCATTGAGCGCTACGAAATCCCCTATCTGCAGGAAAAACAAAATCAGCTGCAGATGAATCGCGATATTCTGCACAACGATCCGGTCGACAATCCTGTCAGCAAAAGCCCGTCTGCCCAGCAGCAGATACCGAATCCTGCCAAAGCAGCCGACGTACCCTGATAGCCTGCTGCCGGAGCGTGCATGGTGCTGCGCGCACCGGACTATTATATAGCGCCCATGAGTGATCGTTCCGGCGACAACACGGTTCCCACAATCCCGGCGGAGGCGCATGCCCAAAAAGGCGCGGCGCGGATCGCGGTCTATCTCAAGACCTTGCCCGATAAGCCCGGCGTCTACCGCATGCTGAATGCGGCAGGCGATGTTCTGTATGTCGGCAAGGCCAAAAGCCTGAAGCGGCGCGTTTCCGCCTATGCCAAGCCCGGCCACAATGAACGCATCACCCGCATGATTGCCGATACGGCCGAGATGCTGTTCGTGACCACGGCCTCGGAAACCGAAGCGCTGCTGCTGGAATCCAATCTGATCAAGCGCCTGAAGCCGCGCTACAATGTTTCCTATCGCGACGACAAATCCTTTCCGAACATTCTGCTGCGCGAGGATCACGCCTTTGCGCAGCTGCTGAAGCATCGCGGCGCCAAAACCACCAAGGGCGTCTATTTCGGACCATTCGCCAGCGCCGGCGCGGTTAATCGCACCCTCAATACCCTGCAACGCGCCTTCCTGTTGCGCGCCTGCTCGGATTCGGTTTTCCAGTCGCGCACCCGGCCCTGTCTGCTGTTTCAGATCAAACGCTGCAGCGCCCCCTGCGTCGGCCGCATCGACGAGGCGGGCTATGGCGCACTGGTGGAGGAAGCCAAAGCCTTCCTCACAGGCAAAAGCCGCAACGTTCAGGATGGCCTTGTTGCCGACATGAACAAGGCGGCCGAGGCGCTGGATTACGAGCGGGCGGCGCGCCTGCGTGATCGCCTGCGCGCCATGAGCCATGTTCAATCGGTGCAGGGCATTAACCCGACCACCTTCAGCGAAGCCGACGTCTTTGCCGTGCATAGCCAGGGCGGCGAAACCTGCATCCAGGTGTTCTTTTTCCGCGCCGGCCAGAATTGGGGCAATCGGCCCTATTTCCCGCGGCATCCCAGGGAACTTTCGACGGCGGAAATACTGGAAGCCTTTATTGGTCAATTTTACGATGAGCGGATTCCGCCCGCGCTTATTCTCACCTCCGAAGACCTGTCCGAACGGGCATTGCTGGCCGACGCCCTGTCGCTCAAGGCCGAGCGCAAAGTGGAAATTTCAAAGCCGCAGCGTGGCGAGAAGCGCGATATTGTCGAAATGGCGTTGCAGAACGCGCGCGAACAATTGGCCCGGCGCATGGCCGAAAATGCTGCGCAGCGCGAATTGCTCGACGGCGTGGCCGAAACCTTCGGCCTGGATGCGCCGCCCAGGCGCCTTGAAGTTTATGACAACTCCCATATTCAGGGAACGAATGCGCTGGGCGCCATGATCGTGGCCGGGCCCGATGGGTTCGAAAAGGGCGAATATCGCAAATTCAACATCAAATCCCAGGACCTGACGCCCGGCGATGATTACGCCATGATGCGCGAAGTGCTGACCCGCCGTTTTGCCCGTCTGATGAAGGACGGCGATGATCCCCGGGCAAAATGGCCCGATGTGGCGCTGATCGACGGCGGGCCGGGCCAGTTATCGATTGCCTGCCAGGTTTTTGCCGATCTGGGTGTGGAAGATGTCACGCTGATCGCGATTTCCAAGGGCCCGGATCGCGATGCGGGCCGCGAGCATTTTTACCTGCCGGGACGCGAGCCTTTCCGGCTCGATCCCAAAAGTCCGGTTCTTTACTATCTTCAGCGTTTGCGGGACGAGGCGCACCGATTTGCCATCGGCAGTCACCGCAAAAAGCGCAGCAAGGCGCTGGGCGCCAATCCGCTTGACGAAATCGGCGGAGTGGGCGCCAATCGCAAGCGGGCCCTGCTGCAGCGTTTCGGCTCGGCCCGTGCCGTGGCTGCGGCCGGACTTGCCGATCTGGAGAAGGTCGAAGGCGTCAGCAGCACGCTGGCCAGGAAAATTTTCGATTTCTTTCATCCCGGCAGCTAATTGCTGGGCTAGACTGGATTCCATGTCGCTGCTGCCCAATGTCCTGACCCTGATCCGGATCGCGCTGGTTCCGGTCTTCGCCCTGTTCTTTGTATTGCCGGGCGATGTGGCGCGGCTGCTGGCCTTTGCCACCTTCTGCGTGGCGGGGGCCAGTGACGCGCTGGATGGGGCGCTGGCGCGGCATTTCAAGGCCAGTTCCGATTTCGGTCGCATGCTCGATCCCATTGCCGACAAGGTGCTGGTGGGCGTCGCCCTGATGCTGATCGTGGCCGAGGGCTCCATCAAGCAGTTCAAGACCGTCGATCTGGATCTGCACAGTCTTTTGCGCCTGGTGCCGGCGCTCGTTATTCTGGCGCGCGAAATTCTCGTTTCGGGCTTGCGGGAATTTCTGGCGGGCGCGGGCGTCAGCGTATCCGTCACCAAGATCGCCAAGGTCAAGACGGCCATTCAGATGATTGCCATCGGCGCCATGATCCTGGGGCCTTTGGCGGATCGCTTTATATTCGGGGCGCTCTACGTCGCCTATATTCTGTTATGGGTCGCCGCCGCGCTGACGGTCTATACCGGCTATATCTATTTCCGCGCCGGTCTCAAGCATGTCGGCAACCCGCTCGATCCGCAACGGAACTCAACGTGACTCTGCTTTACTTCGCCTGGGTGCGGCAAAAGCTCGGCAAGAGTGAAGAGAAAATCGCGCTGCCGCCCGATGTCAAAACGGTCGGCGATTTGCTGGACCATTTGCGCGCCCGCGGCGGCGTTTATGCCGATGCCCTGGCCGAAGGCAAATCCCTGCGCGCCGCGGTCAATCAGGAACATGTCCCGTTCGACGCCCCGGTCGCGGATGCCGACGAAGTGGCCTTCTTTCCCCCGGTTACCGGCGGATGAAAATCAAAATCCAGACCGAAGACTTCGATACCGGCGTGGAAATTGCCGCGCTGGGAAAATCGGGGATGGGCGCGGTTGCCAGCTTTATCGGCGTGGTGCGCGGCGATGGCGGCGTGGAAACCCTGACGCTGGAGCATTTTCCGGGCATGACCGAGCGTCAGATCGCCCGGCTCGTCGAAGACGCCGGATCGCGCTGGCCCATCGGCGATGTCACGGTCATTCATCGCATCGGCAAACTGGCGGTGGGCGACAATATCGTGCTGGTGGCCGTCGCCTCGCCCCATCGCGGCGCGGCATTCGACGCCTGCGAATTCCTCATCGACCAGATGAAGACCAACGCGCCATTCTGGAAACAGGAAGAAAAAACGGCCGCAGCGAATGGGTTGCGGCCCGCGCCAGTGACGACGACGCGGCGTCGAGCTGGCGCAAGTGAATTCTCTCTGGGTTGTGTTCACGGTGATCGGCGCCGCGGGTCAGACCGCGCGCAACGCCATGCAGCGCGAATTGACGGCCAGCCTCGGCGCGGTGGGCGCCGCCCATGTGCGCTTTCTGTTTGGCTTTCCGTTCGCCATCCTGTTTGCGGTTGCCGTCTGGCTTGTCAGCGGAATGCCAACGCCGCATGTCAGCGTCGAATTCTGGACCTGGATCGTCACCGGCGCGCTCGCCCAGATCGTTGCCACCGCGCTGATGCTGATGACCATGGAGGCCCGCTCCTTCGTGGTCACCACCGCCTATCTCAAGACCGAACCATTTTTTGTTGCCGTCGGCGGATTTTTCCTGCTTGGCGACCGTCTGACGCCCGGCATGATGCTGGCGATCCTGATTGCCGTTATCGGCGTGATGCTGATTTCCCTGCGCCCCGGCGCGGCGAAAAATCTGGCCGAGACCAGGCCGGCCCTGATGGGTCTGGCCGCCGGAGGCATTTTCGGACTGTCCGCCATCGGCTATCGCGGCGCCATTCTGGCGCTGGACACGCCGCTCTATGTTTTCAGTTCCAGTTTTGCACTGGCGGTGGGCCTGGTCTTTCAGGCGCTTGTACTGTCATGCTGGCTGCGCATCGCCGAACCCGGCGCGCTGACCCGCATCGCGCGCCTGTGGAAACCGTCTTTATTCGCCGGTTTCATGGGGGCCTTTGCCTCGGCCTTCTGGTTTCTGGCGTTCGCGCTGGCCACCGCCGCCAGCGTGCGCACCCTGGGGCTGATTGACGTGCTGTTCGCGCAAGGCGTTTCGCACATCGTCTTCAAGCAAAAAACGACGCTGCGCGAAGCCGCGGGCATTGCCCTGCTGGTCTTAGGCGCAATCCTGATCGTCCGGCTGCACGGTTAGGCGCTCAGTTTGACTTCCGCCAGTTTGACCTTGGACACCGGGCTGCGCACTTCTTCGGCGTAATCGGTCATCAGAGTTGTGCTGATGGCTGCCGGCTTGAAGCGATAGGGCCCGATCTCGCTGACCGGGGTCACTTCCGCCGCCGTGCCGGTCAGGAAGCATTCTTCGAAACCTTCGAGTTCTTCGGGCTTGATGTGGCGTTCGATCACCGGAATCTGGCGGGCGCGGGCCAGTTCGATCACCGATTGGCGCGTAAGCCCGTTGAGGAAACAGTCCGGCGTCGGGGTGTGCAGCGCGCCGTCCTTGACGAAGAAGATATTGGCGCCGGTCGCTTCGGCCACCAGCCCGCGATAATCAAGCATCATCGCATCGGTATAGCCCTTGGCCTCGGCGGCGTGCTTGGACAGGGTGCAGATCATGTAAAGCCCGGCGGCCTTGGCATGGACCGGCGCGGTATCGGGCGCGGGCCGCTTCCAGTTGGAAATATCGAGCCTGATGCCTTTGAGCTTTTCTTCCGGGTTGAAATAGGACGGCCATTGCCACACCGCGATGGCAACATGGATTTTGGCATGCTGGGCCGACACCGCCATCATTTCCGAACCGCGAAACACCACCGGGCGCAGATACCCGTCGGAAATGCCCTGGCTTTCGCAGGCCTCATAGCTGGCCTTGGAAATCTCCGCCTCGCTGAAGGGGATTTTCATCCCCAGCACGCGGGCGGATTCGAACAACCGGCGGACATGTTCCTCATTCTTATAGATGCGGCCCGAATAGATGCGGGCGCCTTCGAACACGCAGGAGGCGTAATGCAGCCCATGGGTCAGGACATGAGTCTTGGCCTCGCGCCAGGGCACCAGCTTGCCGTTGAACCAAAGGGCGCCGTCGCGCTGATCGAAGGGAATAACATTTGCCATCACATACTCATCCTGGGTTGTACCCCGCCCCCCGGGCGGACCGCCTCCCCTTGCCCCATCGGGGCCGGAAAGCCTAGTTATGCTGTCAATATGTCAGCACGGCTGACGCGAATTTCGCAAGCCAGTATAAGGCCTAAACCGGCCATTTGTACCGGGGGCCAGGGAATATCAGCCATGACCGCCGCAGCGCCCATGCCGTCGGACAGCCATCTTCTGGTGGTGGATGATGACGAGCGCCTGCGCACGCTGTTGCAGCGCTTTCTGACCGAAAGCGGCTTTCGGGTCAGCGCCGCGGCCGATGCCGCCGGGGCCCGTGCCCTGATGAAAAGCATGGCCTTCGACCTTTTAATCCTCGACGTCATGATGCCCGGAGAATCCGGCCTGGAACTGACCCGCAGCATTCGGACCAATTCGCAGGTCCCGGTCCTGATGCTGACCGCCCGGGGCGAAGCGGAAGATCGCATTGCCGGTTTGGAAACCGGCGCCGACGACTACCTGCCCAAGCCGTTCGAGCCGCGCGAATTGCTGCTGCGCGTCGGCGCCCTTCTGCGCCGCGCCGTTCCGCCGCCGCGCGCCGCGCACAAGCAGGTGCGGATGGGCGATTGCGTCTATGATTCCGAACGCGGACAGTTGCGGCGCAACGACAAGCCGGTGCATCTGACCACGGCCGAAAGCGCGCTGCTGAAACTGTTTGCCGCTAATCCCGGCCGTTCCTTTTCCCGCGCCGACCTGTGCATGCGCCTGGGCGTGGCGCTTGAGCGCTCTATTGACGTGCAGGTGACGCGTCTCAGGCGCAAGATTGAAGAGGACCCCAAGCTGCCGCTCTATCTGCAAACGGTGCGCGGCGTCGGATACGTTCTGGTGCCCGACCATGCCATCTGAAGCACCGCGGCCCACACCGTTTCTCAAGCGCATTTTGCCGCGCGGACTGTTCTGGCGTTCGCTCATTATCATCGTGGCCCCGATGCTGCTGCTGCAGGCCATCGTGTCCTACGTGTTTTTTGAGCGCGACGTCGATATGACGACGCGCAACATGGCGCGTTCCGCAGCCGCCGACATTGCCTTTCTGGTGGCGATTGAAGACACCACCTGGGGTCAGGAGCGCGAAACCATGCGTGCCCTGGCCGCGCGCATGCTGGGATATGCCATCACCTTCATTCCGAACGAAAATGTTCCTGCCCAGGTGCCGGGCCCGAGCAGGTTCGATGTTGCCCTGCAGGAGGTCATTGCCCAGCAGATCGGCCCCAACCGCAATTTCAGCGTCGAGAAATCCGGCGATAATTATCTGGAAATCCACGTCGATACCCGCGACGGCGCCCTGCGCCTGATTATCCCGCGCGACCGCGTCACGGTTTCGGCGCCCAATATTTTCATTCTCTGGATGGTGGGATCCTCGCTTATTCTGCTGGCGATTGCAGTTGTCTTTCTGCGCAATCAGGTCAGGCCCATCGAACGGCTGGCCTTTGCATCGGACAATTTTGGCAAGGGCCGCGCGGTGCCCGACTTCAAGCCCTATGGCGCCACCGAGGTGCGCCGCGCCGCCCAGGCCTTTATAAATATGCGCGAGCGCATCGAGCGTCATGTCGGCCAGCGCACCGAAATGCTGGCCGGCATCAGCCACGATCTCAAAACCCCCCTCACCCGCATGAAACTGGCGCTGGCCATGATGGGCGATGGCGCGGACATCTTGGCTTTGCGCGCCGACATCAATGAAATGGAGCGCATGCTGTACGAATATCTGGCATTCGCGCGCGGCGAAGGCGGCGAAGAGGCGCAAATGGCCAATCTCGGCGACATTGTGCGCGACGCCGCCGATGCCGCCGCCTTGGTGCGCGGCGGCGCAGACAGGTTGAGCGTGCAGGTGGATGCCACCATATCGCTGGCGGTGCGGCGGCTGGCGCTGAAGCGCTGCATCGTCAATCTCGTCGACAATGCCCTCAAGCATGGCAAGCATGTTGCCGTGACGCTGTCGCGTACCGCGCACGACGCCGAAATCATTGTCGATGATGACGGCCCCGGCATTCCTGCCAGCCGCCATGAAGAGGCCTTTCGCCCCTTTCACCGGCTGGATGAAGGCCGCAACCTGCAGGCGGGCGGATCCGGCCTTGGCCTGTCCATCGCCCTGGACATCGCCCGCTCCCATGGCGGCGATCTGACCCTGGCCGATAACCCTATGGGCGGGCTGCGCGCGATCATAAGATTGCCGGTTTAATTGGCAGCGCTCCGCCGCCAGAACTTTACGAAGTAAAAGATCATGGCGCCGCTGCGCTGACATTGTTTTGCCGCAGCGATAGCCTAAATATTTGTGCAATCGCTGCAGCGCCCCTTTGCAAGGCTCTACAGACGTCGTAGTATAACTACAATTGTAGTAGAAACGGGCTGGTGGTTTTGTTGCAAACTTCCGAGTGCCGGGCTAGCATACCTCGAAGATAAAGGTATAAGGGAAAGTGTGCTTGGTACCTTGTACGGCAAGGTACCATGTGATATATGATCAGTAAAGATAAATAAGGCCGGGGCTGCATCCGAACGCAGACACAACGGCATCTAATCATGGGCGCGAACCAAAGGGGCTGACATGTCTGCTGTATCGTTGCGCGACGTTGTGAAGACTTACCGCCGGGGGCGCGAAAGCGTCGAAGTCCTGCATCATCTCAGCCTGGAGGTGCCGGAAGGCGATTTCCTCGCGCTGATGGGCCCGTCCGGTTCTGGCAAGACCACCATTCTCAACCTGATCGGCGGACTGGATCGCGCCAATAGCGGCGAGGTCATTGTTGCCGGCGAAAATCTGAGCAAGCTTTCCAGCGGCAAGCTGGCCAAATGGCGCTCGCGCCATGTCGGCTTCATCTTTCAGTTCTATAATCTCATGCCCATGCTGTCGGCGGCGGCCAATGTCGAATTGCCGCTATTGCTGACCAATCTGTCCAAATCCGAGCGCAAGAAGCGCGTCGCCATCGCGCTGGACATTGTGGGGCTTGGCGAGCGCGCCAAACACAAGCCCGGCGAAATGTCCGGCGGCCAGCAGCAGCGCGTCGGCATAGCCCGGGCCATTGTCGCCGATCCCTCCATTCTCCTGTGTGATGAACCCACCGGCGATCTCGACCGCGCCACCGCCGACGATATTCTCAAACTGCTGACCGAACTGAACAAACGGCACAACAAGACGATCGTCATGGTCACCCACGACCAGAAGGCGGCCGACTACGCCACCCGCCAGTTCCATGTCGATAAGGGCGCGCTGATCGATGCCCGCGCGGGAGCGGCGGCATGAAATATCTTCCGCTGATCTGGGCGGCGATCCGGCGCAAGCCGACGCGCGCCATCCTGACGCTTTTGTCCGTGACCATGGCCTTTGTGCTGTTTGGTATGACCATCGGCATGAATGCCCGCGCCCGCGATCTTCTGGAAAACTCCCGCCAGGACCGCATTTACGTCAGCCCGCGTCTCGGCGGACCGCTCCCGATGGCCGAATACAATCAGATCAAAGCCATGCCCGGCGTAAAAAAGATCGGTGTCCTGGCCGGTGCCGGTGGCTATTATCAGGACCCCAAGCAAAATGTCGTTGCCATTATGATCGATGACGGTATGGCCGAGGTCTGGCCGGAATTGAATATGACGCCGGACACGATGGCGCAGTTCACAAAGACGCGGAATGGCGTTTTCGTCAGCCGGATAATGGCCGCCCGGCTCAAGCTCAAGGCTGGCGATCCTCTTCCCGTCGTCTCGCCCGGCCCGCCGCGTGCCGATGGCTCCAAGGCCTGGCAGTTTACGGTCCTCGGTATTGTCGACGACATGGAGAATGCTCCACCCGTGGGGTACGCCATCGGCTATTATGATTATTTCGATCAGGCCCGGGTCGCCAATTTGCGCGGGAACATCGGAGGAATCGAACTCTTGGCTGACAGCGTTGATCACGCCGCGCCGCTGGCCCAGGCCATCGATGATAAATTGGCCAATGCGCCGACGCCGACGCAAAGCATCACCGAACGCGATGCCTATGAAGCCGGTGTGCAATCGGGCGTCGATATTATCAGCGTTACCCAGTCGGTGGCCGCCGCCGGCCTGTTCATGATCCTGTTCCTGACCGGCAATTCCATTGCCCAGTCGGTGCGCGAGCGCATTCCCGAATTCGCCGCCATGAAGACCATCGGCTTTTCCGATACCGGCGTGATGGCGCTGGTCTTTGCCGAAGCGGTCATTCCCTGCCTGGTCGGCGCGGCGCTGGGTATCGGTCTGGCCTGGGGCTTCACCGCCTCGCTGCCGTCGCTGCTGCCGCCCAATGGGCCGCAGCCGCCGCTGCCGATCTTCCCGCCAAGCCTCCTGGTGTTAGCCTTTGCCATCGCCGCCGTTGTGGCCTTTGCAAGCGCCGTCGTGCCTGCCATGCGCATCAAGCGCCTCAGCGTCGCTGCCGCGCTCTCGGGGAGATAACATGAAAACCTTCCGCCAAATCCGCGTCGTCACCGGCATGAATTTCAAAAGCCTGCCGTCCCGCTTCTGGTCCTCCATGGTCATTGTCATCGGCATGGCCTGCGTCATCGGCGTGCTGCTGTCCATGCTGTCGCTCAGTGCCGGCATGTTCAGCGCCTTTGCCGGCTCGGGTGATCCCGGACGATTGATGATCACCTCGCAGGGCGCGCAGAACGAAGGCAACAGCACCATCAGCCGCGCCAACGCCACCCTCATCATGGACGCGCCCGGCATTATGAAAGACAGCGATGGCCTGCCCCTGGCCGACCCCGAAGTTCTTTCCAGCATCCCCATCAAGAAGAAAAACGGGCTTGCATCCAGAGTTCTGTTCCGCGGTTTTGGGGCCAAGGGACTTGCCCTGCGCCCGGAAATCAAAATCGTCCGTGGCCGTGCGTTTCAGCCCGGCAAACGCGAACTGATCGTCGGCGTCGGTGCCCAGGCGCAATATGCCGGGCTCGAAATCGGCGACAAGGTCGCCATGCCGGACGGCGACTGGCCCATCGTCGGCGTCTTTTCCAGCAGCGCCAAGGGCGGCGATGCCCTGGAGGGCAACCTCATCACCAATGTCGAAAATGCCATGCAGGCGTTGCGCCGTCCCAATTTCGGCGCGGTGCTGGCCCGGCTGGATTCCAAACCCGGTTCGTTTGATGCCGCGAAGAAGGCGCTTACGACCAATCCGGCTTTGTCGCTGATCGTCGAACGGCATTCGACCTATTACGAACGCCAGACCAAACAGGCCAACCTCGTCATGATCAACGTCATCGCTTATGGCGTCGGCATCGTCATGGCCATCGGCGCCCTGTTCGGCGCGCTCAACACCATGTATGCCGCCGTCAGCGCCCGAACCCGCGAAATCGCCACCTTGCGTGCGATTGGCTTCAGTGCCTTTCCGGTCGCGGTCTCGGTCATCGCCGAGGCCGCGTTGCTGGCCCTGATCGGCGCCGGAATAGGTGCGGCCATTGCATGGTTCCTCTATAATGGCGTGCAGGACACCTACGGTTCGAATGTCTTTCACATGTCGGTTTCGCCAGCTCTCATCGGTCTTGGTCTCACTTGGGCGGTCGTTATCGCGCTGCTGGGCGGCTTGTTCCCGTCCGTGCGCGCCGCCCGTCAGCCCATCGCAACGGCACTGCGCGCGGTATGAACGAAGGCTCTTCTCCACTGGATGCCTTGCGCATCAATCGTGGCCATGAGGAAAAACAGGGGCCAGGTCTTCCCTGGGGTCCGATCCTCGGCGGCATTGCCGTCGTCGTGCTGGTGTTTGCCGTCGGCCTTGGTGCCTATGCCTTCTGGCCGTCGTCCGCCGTTTCCGTTCACGCCGTAACTGTCGAAGGCGCGGGAGGCGGTGACGGTTCCTCCCTCGACGCCTCCGGCTATGTCACGCCCCGGCGCATCGCCACGCTGTCGGCCAAGACTTCGGGCCGTCTCGCCTATCTCAGCGTGGACGAAGGCGACAGCGTGAAGGAAGGTGAGGTCGTTGCCCGGCTCGACGACACCAATGTCAAAGCGTCATTGAATGAGGCAGAAGCCCGCGCCGCCCAGGCCCGCGCCGCGCTTGAAAACACCAAGACGACCTATGCGCGTTACCAGGCCCTGCGCGCCGAAAATGCTGTCAGCGCCGACGCTCTCACCGCCCAAAAAACAGCCTATGACTCGGCGCGTACCGCCCTGGCGGTAGCCGAAGCCTCCGTGGCCTCCTGGCGCAATAACGTCAACGACATGGTGGTGCGCGCGCCCTTTTCCGGCATTGTCACCAACAAGGTGGCGCAGGTCGGCGAGATCGTGGCCCCGGCCGCCGCCGGCGGCGGCTCAGCCCGCACCGGCATCGCCACCGTGGTCGATATGGATTCGCTGGAGGTCGAAGTGGACGTCAGCGAAAATTACATCGAGCGCGTCCGTCCCGGGCAAAAGGCTATCGTCACGCTCAATGCCTATCCGCAATGGCAGATCCCTGCTTCCGTCACCGCCATCATCCCCACGGCGGATCAGGCCAAGGCCTCCGTCAAGGTCCGCATCGGCATGCATGTCAAAGATCCGCGTATCCTGCCGCAGATGGGCGCCCATGTGACCTTCTTCACCGATGACAAAGCGCCCGTGACCGCCGCGGCGATCGGTTTTTCCGTCCCCGCCGAAGCCGTGAAGGCGGACGGCAAAAACGGCACCGTGTTTGTCATCAAGGACGACGACACGGTGGAGCAGCGCCCCGTATTGCTCGGCCTTTCCACCGCGCAGACCGCCCTGATCCTGACCGGTGTGGCCTCCGGCGATCGTTTGGCAGTGGGCGATTTCTCTCAGCTCCATGACGGCGTGAAGGTCGCGGTCGCGGAATAATCCGCGGCCTTGAAACGCGTCCTGCCTCCTCGCCGGCCATCTACCTTGCAATGCATGATAGCTGATGCTACAGCAGGTTGTCGGTACATGTGTATTATGGGGACGGTGATGAAATATTTCCCGCTTGTCTGGGCCGCGATCTGGCGCAAACCCGCACGCACCGTTCTGACCCTCCTGTCCGTAACAGCCGCCTTCCTTCTGTTCGGGCTGATGATCGGCATCAACGCCACGGCACGCGCCTATCTGGAATTCTCCCGTCAGGACCGGATTTACGTCTCTGCGCGCTTTGGCGGGCCGCTTTCCGTCGCCCAGGCCGAACAGATCAGGACCATGCCCGGCGTGCGGAATGTAAGCCTCACAGAACCTGTCTTCGGCTATTATCAGGACCCGAAAAAATCCGTATTTGCCCTCATGGTCGATGACAATGCAGCTGAGGTTTTTCCCGAACTCCTCATTACGGCAGAACAATTGCAGCAATTCAAAACCGCGCGGAACGGCCTGTTTGTATCGCGCAACCTGGCCCGGCGCCTGAATCTGAAAGTCGGCGATCCGCTGCCCATCGTATCGCCCGGTCCGCCGCGCGCCGACGGCTCCAAGGCCTGGCAATTCAAGGTCATCGGTTTGATCCCGGACAGATCCGATGTTCCCTCCGACGATGGCGAGGCGGTCGGCAGCTTCGATTATTTTGACCAGGCGCGGATTGCCCCTCTGCGCGGCAAACTCGGAATGCTCCTGGTGCTGGCACGCGATGTCGGCCATGCCCGCGATCTGGCTCTGGCGATCGACAGGAAATTCATCAACGCACCCGTGCCCACCCGCAGCGTTACCGAGCGCGATGCCTTTGAATCCGGCGTCCAGAACGGCATCGATGTTATCGGCGTCACGCAATCGATCGCCGCCGCCGGTCTGTTCATGATTTTATTTCTGACCGGCAACACCATCGCCCAGTCGGTGCGCGAGCGCATCCCCGAATTCGCCGCCCTGAAAACCATCGGCTTTTCGGATACCGGCGTAATGGCCATGGTTTTTGCGGAAGCGGTTATGCCCTGTCTGTTTGGTGCCGCATTGGGAATTGGTATGGCGGCGGCGCTGGCCGACATTCTGCCGCACGGTAGTCCGGCCTTCCGCTTCCGACCTTCAGTTACAGCGTTTTGGTCATGGCCTTCGCCATTGCCACTTTGGTCGCCCTTGTCAGCGCCGTGCTGCCGGCCATGCGCATCAAACGCCTCAGCGTCGCTACCGCGCTGTCGGGCAGATAAACGAATGCGTTAGCACTGGAATTCTTGAACGGCGATTTTGCCTGTGCCGGTGACGGAAGGGCGTTAATCCGGATTATTGCCTTCCGGCGCATTTTCCAGAACCTTGCCGGTATTGGCGTCGACACCAACTTCGTAGGTCTTGCCTTGGACCGTTATATCGAAGGAATAACGCAAGCCGCTGCCGCCTGCCTCCTTTTCAAGTTCCTTGTCGGTGATTTTTCCGGGCCGCGCCTTGAGCGCAATAACGGTCGCATCCGCAAGCTTAATCTTGGCGGTCTTTTCAAGATTCTCGCCGCTCCAGGCCGACGCCGGTGCTGCAAATACAGCCGCAAGACAAAACACGGTAATGGCTGCCGCAATTGAATGGATTCTCATCGTGGATTCTCCTTTATTGGCATCTCGCGCTTGGGGACGTATGCGGATACTCACAATGCAGACAATAGCGAGCATATGAGGCGGAAACCCGACGCTCAGCTTGTAAATTTGTATGGCGTGCGGAATGCGTACATCTGCGGAAGCCAAGCCGTCATCAGATCGGAAACTTTTCGCCTCACCGCACCGGCGTATAACCGCCCCGAACCCCGTTGGGTGACAGCACGAACTGTCCGATGCTGATATGGCGGCAGCGGAAAGCCCCAGCATTCTGCAGCAGATAATATTCCCACATCCGGCAGAAGCGCTCGCCATGCCGCCGCGCCATCGCGGCGCGGTGCTGCTGGAATTTCGCGTTCCACGCCATCAGCGTCTTGTCGTAATCGGCGCCGAAATTGTGAAAATCCTCGATCACAAACAACCCTTCCACGGCGCTGGCGATTTCGCCCACCGACGGCAGATCGCCATTGGGGAAAATATATTTATCCTGCCAGGGATCGATGGCCGGATAGCGTTCATTCTCGACGATGGTGTGGAGCAGGAACAACCCGTCGTCTTTCAGATATTTGCGCGCGCATTCGAAATAGGTGCGGAAATTCTTCGAGCCGACATGCTCGAACATTCCCATCGACGCCAGCCGGTCGACTTTGGGGCCGGCATAGCTCGCGATAGTCCAGCAGCTGCGGGTGCACCGCCAACGCGCCGTAATGTTGGCGGATATAATCGACCTGTACCGGCGAAATCGTCACGCCCGTGCAGTCGGCGCCGTATTTTTCGGCCGCGTACCCTAAAAACGCGCCCCAGCCGCAGCCGATATCCAGCACGCTATGCTCGCGCCGCAGGCCGATTTTGCGGCAGATCAGATCGAGTTTGGCCTCCTGCGCCGCATCGAGATCGCCGGCCTCTTTCCAATAGCCGCAGCTTCCGGTCAGGCGCCTGTCGAACGTCGCCTCGAATATGTCCACCGGCAGGTCGTAATGGACCTTGGCCACGTCTTTGGCGCGCTTCACGGTCTGACGATTCTTTACGCGCGCGCTCAGGATCAGAAGTGCCAACGGCAATGTCAGCCCCAGCCTGACGCCGAGCCTGGCGCCGATCACGCGCGCGAAAAATTCGTCGAGCGCCGGACAACTCCAGTCGCCGTCCATATAGCCCTCGCCCAACCCGATGGAGCCCTGCGCCAGTACCCGGGCATACAGGCGCGGCTGGTGAACGCGAATGTCCCAGGGTTGCGATCCGTTGACCGTGATGCCGGCCTGCGCCAGCAATTCGCGCACCGCCTTTTCCGGCTCGGGCCACAGCGCCAGCCGCAATGCGGAAAGTCGTGTTTCGAGGTGTCTGGAACCGGAGCCGGCTGCAGCCATCGCGCGCCCTTTGCTGTTGCCCGCTTCCTTTCAGAATAGAGCCAAAGGCCCACGGTTGCGAATCCCAATTTAATTTGCTGTCCTGCGCACCCTCCGAAAGCGCGCAAGTTGACGAGACCGGCGTAAGCAAGCCTGGCAACCAGCGCGCAGGCGACACCATGCGATAGAATGTGTGCCCGGTCCGCAATCCGGCCCGTAAATTGGCGGGCCGGCTTTCGGGGCCGTGGGTGAGCGGCTATGGTTGCGGTCAGAGCGTCCAGGCTGTTCCATGCACCAGCAAGTTTCTTCCCGGGATCTGCAGCGACTGTGCACGGTCGCGATAGGATTTCATGAGCGCGGTGCTCTTGAGGACGCCGCACAAATATATCTGCGCATTGCGGCGGCGCCCGCCGCTCCGCCATCCTTGCTGTTCACGGCACGCCACATGCTCGGCATCATCCGTTTCCAGCAGGGCAATCATGCCGAGGCTCTCGATCTTGTCGAAACAGCGCTGCGGGAGGAACCGGGCGCGGCGGACGTTCAGGCGGTCTATGCGCACATGCTTCAGACCATGGGCCGCTCGCGGGAGGCGCTCGAACGCTTCGATCTGGCGCTGGCACGCAAGCCCGAGCTTGTTCAGGCCTGGATCAGGCGCGGCGCCATCCTGTCCCAATTGAACCGGAAGGACGAAGCGCTGGCGAGCATCGACAAGGCGCTTGCCATAAACCCGCGCCTTGCGGATGCCTGGAAAAAGCGCGGCATCCTGCTGCTCGCACTGAAACGCCCAGCCGATGCGCTGGCAAGTGTGCAGCAGGCGCTGGCCCTCGCGCCGGATGATCCTGCAACGCTGCGCAGTCTGGGAGAAATTTTGTGTGCGTGCGACCGGGTCGATGAGGCTCTCACAATATTCAGACGCCACGCGCAATCCGTGTATGGAACCTCCACAGCCAGCGCCCCTGATGCCTCTCCGCACAAGACACAGCATGACCGCGAACAACAGGAATTTATCGGCGCGGATCCCACCCGCTTGCGCATTGCCGGAGGCGAAAAACTAGAGGGCCCCGCCGTCAGCATCCCCAACGGCCATGAAAGTCTGGCGCGGACCTGGCATACCAGCCGGCCGCAAATCCTGGTCCTTGACGATTTTCTGACGCGCGAAGCGCTGGCCGAATTGCAGCTTTTCTGTCTGGGCTCGACGATATGGCGCAAATCGTATGACAATGGCTATCTGGGCGCGATGCCGGAACACGGCTTTGCCTGCCCGCTGATAGGACAGATTGCCGAAGAATTGCGCGCGGCGTACCCGGAAATATTCGGTACCCATCCTTTAATTTATTTTTGGGCCTTCAAATACGGTCAGCGGCACCCCGGCATCAAACTTCATGCCGACATGGCCGCCATCAACGTCAATTTCTGGATCACGCCGGACGATGCCAACCTCGATCCCGAGCGCGGCGGCATGGTAATCTGGGATGCGGCTGCGCCGGCCGACTGGGACTTCGACAAATATAACGGCGACATCGCCTCGAACCGGAAATTCCTGGAGCGGGCGCGGGCCAGACCCACCACCATCCCCTATCGTGCCAATCGGGCCGTGATATTCGATTCAGATCTGTTCCATGAAACCGATAAGATCAATTTCAAGGACGGCTATGCCAATCGCAGGATCAATGTCACGCTGCTGTTTGGCTGGCGGGAAAATCACGCAACCCGGATCTCCCACGCCTGATTCCTGCAGACGGCTACCCCAATTCCACCGCGCGCCGCTTCGGTGGTGCCGCTATAGGTTGGCCATCGCCAAAATCGCACTGATGAACAAGTCTTGACAATGTGCAGCCCAAATGGCGTGTTGTCGCCAGAAGCTGGGCACAACGGCTATTTCTGCGTCTTGAATGCATATCCGCAGCCGCGCAGGAAAATTTCCACGGCAAGCGGAACATGCACCTCGATTTCGGCCTGTGTCATTGGTTGGCCCAGCGCCGCGCGGATGCGGCCGGTATCGCTCAGGATGCTGATGCACAGGCCCGCCGATAACTCGGCATCTTTGAGCTTCGGCAGCAAACCTTGCTCCTTCCAGCATTCCAGTGCGTGCCGAAAAACGCCGCGTCCACGCGCCAGGGTCGCGCTGTAGGACTCTGCAATCTTGGGCTCATGACGGGCTTCCGAAAAGGCAATTTGGATGAGGCTAAGTCCAATGCCGCCGATAGCGGCGTTCATCAGTCTGCCAATGCTGTTGAGAAATATTTCGGGCGCCACTTGGCGCGGATCGACGGAAGTTGTTGCTGTATGTGCCGACAAGGTGCGGTCGACCTGGCGTTGCACAACGGCATGCAACAGCGCCGCCTTGTTGGGAAACCGGCTGTACAGGGTTTTTGTGGAAGCGCCCGCCCGCCGCGCGATTTTTTCCATCGTGGTTTTGCCATAACCGTCGGCGCTGAACTCCTCCTGGGCGGCATCTAGTAGGCGATCCGGTAGTTCTGCCATCTCTCCCGCTGACAGCCGCCCTGGCCGGCGAGCCCCTAGGCTCAGCTTTTTCTTCATATTTTCAAAACCTTATAAAAAAATTGCAAGTCCTGGCATCTTAGCGCTTGACGGAAAGAAAAGAAAGTGTTTCTTTCCCTCCCGGTGAAGGAAAGGAAATCGTTTCTTTTCTTTGTTGAATGAGGGGACTAATCATGTCGACCAACGCCGCCATCCTGGAACACCCGCATTTCGAGCGCGCGGATTTTCAAACGGACACGAAGATTCCCCAGACCCCGAAGGCCGCGTCCAAACGCAAGCTCCGCAAGCGTCTTCTTGTTGGTCTGGGCCTGGGCGTGGCCAAGATCGCCATCCTCGGCTACGGCTACTGGGCACTCGTCGCCAACCATTATATTTCAACCGACAATGCCTATGTCGGCGCGCCGACGGCACAGATCAATGCCCTGGTTTCAGGACCGGTCGCCCGCGTCGCTGTTGAAGATACGCAGTTCGTGCACCACGGCGACATTCTTGTGCAATTGGATGATAGCGATGCACGGCTGACACTGGCGCGCGCTGAAGCCGATTACCAGCGGACGCTTCAGCGCGTCAGTCAGTATTACGCGCAGGTTTCAATCGCGGCCGCACAGGTCAGCGCCCGGGAAAGTGATCTCACGCGCGCCAACGACGATTACACGCGACGTTTAGCACTCGTCGGCGAAGGGGCAATTTCGCGCGAACAACTCGCCGCAGCGCGCAATGCAGCTGAAGCGGCCAAGGCCAATCTGCTTGCGGCGCAGCAGACACTTGGCGCGCAGCAGGATTTGGTACGCGGAGTCATGCCAATCATCATCCTGAAACGCTGGCGGCCCGTGCGGCGCTGGAAAAGGCGCAGCTTGACCTCTCACGTACCATTGTTCGCGCGCCCATCGACGGCATCGTCGCCCAACGCAAAGCCCAGATTGGTCAAAGTGTCCAGCCCGGACAGTCCCTGATGACCATCACGCCGATTGATCAGGCCTATGTCGATGCAAACTTCAAGGAAGGCCAGCTCGAGAATGTACGTATCGGGCAGCCTGTGGAACTGACCTCCGATCTTTATGGCGACGACATTGTCTATCACGGTCGCGTCGAAGGGCTGGGCGGCGGCACAGGTTCAGCGTTCGCGGTGATACCGGCACAGAATGCCACTGGAAACTGGATAAAAGTTGTCCAGCGCCTCCCGGTGCGCATCGCCCTTGAGAAAAAGGAGATGACAGATCACCCGTTGCGCGTCGGCCTCTCCATGACCGCGACTATTGACACAAAGAACTGATCCATGTCCGCCCTCGAACAAAATGGGCCGCTGCAGGGCATCACGCTCTGGCTCTGCGCCATCATGTTGGCCGTGGCGAATTTCATCGCCGTGCTGGACATGACGATTGCAAATGTCTCCATGGCCAGCATTGCCGGCAGCCTGGGTATTTCCTCCAGCCAAGGCACTTGGGTAATTACCTCCTACTCGGTGGCGGAAGCCATCGTGGTGCCGCTGACCGGTTGGCTGGCAGGGCGCTTTGGCGCCGTCCGCGTGTTTTCTACGGCCATGATCTTGTTTGGAGCGTTTTCCACGCTTTGCGGATTGTCCGGCTCTCTGGAATTTCTTGTATTTGGCCGCGTTGCGCAGGGTCTGTCCGGCGGCTGCCTGATGCCTCTGTCTCAAACGCTATTAATGCGCATCTTCCCCAAGGAACGCGCGCCGGCCGCCATGGCGCTTTGGGCCATGACCACTCTTGTTGCCCCGGTGCTCGGCCCCATTCTGGGGGGATATATCTGCGACAATTTCAGTTGGCCGTTCATTTTCTTTATCAATATCCCTATCGCTCTGATCTTTGCACCCATCATCGCTCGCACACTCAGGCGCTACGAAATCGACCTCGTTAAAACGCCGATCGACGTAATCGGACTTGTGCTGCTGGTTTTATTGTCGGTGCTGTGCAGATCATGCTCGACACCGGAAAGGAACATGACTGGTTCGAGTCCAGCGGGATCTGCGCCTTGGCTGCCATTGCCGTTGTTGGCTTTGTTGCCTTCCTGATCTGGGAACTAACGGAGGAAAATCCCATTGTAGATCTGCGCGTATTCCGCCATCGCGGTTTTACCGCGGCAGTTTTCACGCTCAGTCTCGGCTACGGGTCCATGTTCGGTGCCAATGTGCTGACGCCCTTATGGCTGCAATCCTATATGGGCTACACCTCGACCTGGGCCGGCATGACCACGGCCTGGTCCGGTGCTGCCCGTCCTGATGGCTCCGATTGCCGGCCTGCTGATGTCCAGGAAAGTTGATCCGCGCCGCATTGTCTTTGCCGGGCTGATCTGGATCGGCTTCGTCATGCTCCTGCGCACTAATATGACCAATGATGTCACCTATTGGCAGATATCAGTGCCGTTGGTGTTGATCGGAATTGGCCTGCCCCTATTCTTCGTGCCACTCACCGCGCTGGCCCTGGGCAGTGTTGACGAACAAGAAACTGTCAGGCGCCGGGCTGCAGAACTTCCTGCGTACCATGTCCGGCGCGGTCACCACCTCTCTGGTGTCGACCATGTGGGACAATCGCATAACAACCGCACACGCGGAACTTTCCGGGCTGACCGACCGCAGCGGTGAAACGCTCAAGACGCTTACGAGTTCGGGTTTCAGTTTCGACTCGGCCCTCGCCCGTCTTGACGCCATGGTGCAGAGCCAGAGCGTGATGATCGCCACCAATCAGCTGATGTTCGTTGTTGCCGTTGCCTTTTTCATTGCCGCGTCGGCCGTCTGGCTTGCGCCGAAACCGGCGCGCGCCATCGACCCGACCCAGACTGGAGGACACTAGATTGTCCGCCTTTGCCCACTCCCCCGGCATTTGCGGATACTTGGAAGGGAACCCCGATTGCCCCCCGTCAGCATTTCCTTCCTTTTTTCCTCTACCCCAATTCTTCCGCGTGCGTCTTCGCAGCCCGCACCGCGCGCGTCATAAGGCCGGTCAGTTCCGGC
>CAWINU010000002.1:0-246255 GCA_963837555.1 uncultured Alphaproteobacteria bacterium
CCACGGTCGACGTCGTGCTCTTGTTCCGCACTTCCGGACACGACGATGCGTCCGGCCGTGTCGATCGCGACTGCCTGCGGCATGTAGTCCTTGCTGAAGCTGCCCGCGAGGTCGAATCCGTAGCTGACCTTGCCGGTCAGATTGAACGCGGGATCGGGCGTGCCGTCTCCGTTCAGGCGCAGGATCCCGAAATCAGTGCCGTTCGAGGCAGTCTGCACGCTGCCCACAGACGAGGATCTTCCCGTTCGCCTGGAGAACGTCTTGCCGACGTCCCGTAGCGCCAGCAGCGGCTCGCCAAGCTTCTCGCCCGGCACCTGCATGTCTGTCTGTTGCAGCATCGGCCTCCGTCCGGACCTACTTCTTCAGGTCGGGGCCGACGCCCTTGTTCACGAACTTCAGCGTGTACGCCTTCTTGTAGTCGATGCCGGCGGGCAGCACCTTGGCCTTCACCATCTTGTCGTAGAAGTCCTTCATCCGCGCGTCTGTCATGGCGCCGATTCCGATCTTCTCCGCCTCGCCTGAATCGGCGATCCCGTACTTCTTGATCTGCGCGATCGAGAAGGCGATCTGTTCGTCCGTCATGTCCGGATTGTCCTTCTTGATCAGGTCGTTGGCCGCCTTGTTGTCGCCGTAGAGATAGTTGTACCAGCCCTTCGCCGAGCCGTCGACGAAGCACTTGACGACGTCCGGGCGCTCGTCGACCGTCTTCTGCATGGCCTCGATGGTCGTCGCATAGGTCGACCAGCCGTTGTCGGCGAGCAGGAAGACGTTGGGCTCGAAGTCGCCGTCCTTCTTCACCGCGAAGGGCTCGGAGGTCACGTAGCCCTGCTGCACGGATATCTGTCGGCTATGAAGGGAGCCGGGTTGAAGGTATAGGGCGCGCGCTTGGATCCGTCGAAGCCGAATCGGTCTCCATCCATTGGAAGAAGCTCTGTATAGGCCTCGTCGCCGACGATGTACTTGTCGGCCTTCTTCAGGTCGTTCCAGCTGTCCATCCCCACGCCGGGATGGCTCATGAGCACCTGCGGATCCTTCTGGAAGTCGGCGGCGACGACGACGAGCGGGATGTCCTGCTGCGACCGCTCGAAAGGCCTGCAGCATGTTGCCGCCCATGTAGAAGTCGATCTTGCCGGCCAGCAGCAGCGGACGGCCGGAGACCTGCGGCCCGCCCTGCATGATCTTCACGTCGAGGCCGCATCCCGGATAGGTGCCGTCCGTGAGCGCCTGGTAGTAGCCGCCATGCTCGGGCTCGGCGAGCCAGTTCGTCCCGAAGGTCACCTTCGTCAGGTCGGCCGCGAATACCTGTCCGGCCATCGGCCGCGAGCCGTCGCGACAACGGTTGCCGTGATCGTCGTCTTCATCGTTGTTTCCCCTCTGTGGCCCGTTCCGGCTCCGATGCGTGTCCGGCCAGGAATCCGGTCAAGCAAGCGGCGTGCCATCGCTTTGCATTCGCTTCTCTCGCCTGTGGCGCCACGCCGGATCGCCCCCATGCCTCTTCCTTGCCTTCCCGTGGCTTGCCTGCCTAAAGTTTGGCCAGTGCTTGCGCTTGCTCCAAAACTGTGCCCCATTCCACCCGCCATGTGAATAGGTTATTCAGAAAAGCCGAACGGCCGCGACGGGAGGGATGACGAAAATGTTGAAGCCGCTCACGCCGGACGATATCCGCACGCCCTTTGCCCGCTACAGTCACGGCATGGAGGTGCCCGTCGGCTGCCGCCTCGTCTTCTGCTCGGGCCAGCTCGGCGTCGGCCCGGACGAGTCGATCCCGGCGGAGACGGGTGCCCAGACGGAACTGTGCTTCTCCAACATCCGCTCGGTGCTGAACGAGGCCGGGCTCGGCCTGGCCGACATCGTGCGCATCAACGCCTATGTCACCGGCCGCGAACACCTGAAGCCCTACATGAAGGTGCGCGACCGGCTGTTTGCGGACCCGGCACCCGCCTCGACGCTGATGATCGTCTCGGGCTTCGCCCGTCCGGAATTCACCGTCGAGATCGAGGTGGTCGCCGCCGGTCCGTCCGGCAAAGGGGTCGAGCCGTGAGCCGGCGGAAGGTCTGGTGGGGCGATCATGCCACCACCGGCTTCGAGGCGCTCGATCCGGACCGGGTGATCGCCGTCCTGCCCGTCGCCGCGACAGAGCAGCACGGACCGCACCTGCCGGTCTCCACCGACACCACGATCATGACCGGCATGCTGGAGACGGTGATCCCGATGCTTCCGCAGGATATGGACGTGCGCATCCTGCCGGTCCAGTCCGTCGGGAAGTCGAACGAGCACCTGCACGCACCAGGAACGCTCACGGTGCCGGCGGCGGTGCTTATCGAGCACTGGTCCGAGCTCGGCGCCAGCATTGCCCGTGCCGGCCTGCGCAAGCTGCTGATCGTCAATTCGCATGGCGGCAACGAGGAGATCATGGGCATCGTCGCGCGTGAATTGCGCGTGCGCTGCGGGATGCTGGTCGCCAAGACAAGCTGGTCGCGCTTCGGCACCCCGGAAGGGATGTATCCGGAACTGGAGAAGCGCCATGGCATCCACGGCGGCGACGTGGAAACGTCGTCATGCTGCACTTCCGCCCGGACCTTGTGAACATGGACGCGGCGGAGAACTTCCGCTCCGCCGCCGCCACCGCCGAGGAGCAACTGGAACTGTTGCGGCCGACCGGCACGCACGCCTTTGCCTGGATCGCCAGCGACCTCAATCCGGGCGGGGTGGTCGGCAAGGCGGCGAAGGCGACGGCGGAAAAAGGGCGGGCTGACCGCGGAGCATCAGGCGGGCGGCTTTGTGCGACTGCTGATGACATGCGCAAGGCGAAACTCGCCGACTGGCTGACCCGTCGCTACCCCCAGCGCGCGCTGCCAGGCTTCGAAATAGTCTTGGAGACGCGCATCGAGCCCGGACGTTGAAGCCTGCGTGAATTCGGATCGCGGCTGAGAATTGGCCGGCTGCCAAAGTGCCGCTCCCAGGCTGGTGCCGGTCGCGCTTCCGGCGGCGGCAAACACCTCGCGGCCGGTTGCGGCAGTGAGCATGGCGGCAAAGAGCCGGTTGCGGGCAAAAGGTCCCTCGACGATGGTCGCCCCTTCGCCGCCGATCAGCTCAAGGCAAGTCGCCGTCATCAGCGCCAGATAGAAGGAGATCGTGGCAAAGCGCTGTCCGTCATTCAGGCCGTTCGCGTAGAGCCATGTCGCGGCACGATGCGGGAAGGGCCCCGACCCTCGCTGGGTCGAGGGCAGCAGCGCCGCCTTCGTCTCGAGCACTGCCAGCACGTCGTTGCCGCTGCAATCCAGCGGTTTGCCCGCGGTCAGCGTTGAAAATTCGCGGCCGCCCATGAAGCGCGCCGAGGGCACCGGCTCGCCGAAGCGCATTGACATTGACCAGCGTATCGCGCGCCGGATCGAGCGTGACCGCGCCGGCCGCCGACCGCCATCGACGATCACCCAGGTGCCGGTCGAAACGACGGCGAAGGGCGGCCTGTCGCGCAAGCAGATGCGGCAGCAGCGAGGCGTTGGAATCGTGGATGCCGCAGAAGACCGGCGTATCGGCGGATCGAGGCCGGTCGCCGCGGCAACGTCCGGCAGGATCGGGCCGAGCCGGTCGCCGGCCTGCCGCACCGGCGCCATCAGATCGCGCCAGCCCATGCGTGTCGACCATCGACGGAATAGTCGCCGCGCTGCAGGGTTCCAGAGATCGGTGTGGCAGCCGAGCGAGGTCGACCTCGTTGGCGGCAACGCCGGTCAAGCCGAAAGGCCCAGTATTGCGGATACGTCACGATCGTGCGCGACCTGTCGCGAACTCTGCCGGAAAACGCGCTTTGCCTGCCAGAAGAGCTGCGCGCCGAGATTGAGGCCGACCGGCAGGCGCGGCGTGCCGGTCTCGGCGAAAGGGCGGGCGCAGCGCGTCATAGGCCGCCGGCACAGCCTGTCGGGTCCGTCGAATTCATAGTCGAGCACCGGCAGCGCCAGCTCGCCCGCCGGCATCGAGCAGCGCGGCCGTCGCGCCATGCGTGGTGATCGAGATCGGCATCGATGCGCTGGTCGCGGCTGAAGCGCGGCGAGGCGTCGAGGATGAAGGTCCACAGCGCCTCGACGTCGTAGTGCGGATAGGGAGCCCGCCGTCAGCACGCGCGTTCGGCGTGCTGGCGCACGGCGATCTTCGGCTCAGGCGTCGTCAGATCGACCAGCGCCACCTTGGCATTGGTCTTGCCGATGTCGATGACGGCGATATGGCGGAAGCTGATCGTGCTCATTCCATATGGAACACGGTTTCGAGCGGCACGGCGACCGGCTCGTTGTCGGCGTTGGTCTCCATGATATCGGCCATGTGCGCCCACCAGCGCTGCATCACCGGATGCGTCGGGCAGGTCGGCCATGCTGTGATCGTCGCGCCGCCACAGCACGCCGAACAGGATGTTGGTCTCTCGTCGAGATGGATCGAATAGTCCGACGACGCCGGCCTGCTTGCAGCAGCTCCACCAGCTCGGGCCAGATCGCGTCGTGCGGCGCCTGGTATTCGGCCTCCATGCCGGGATTGAGCTGCATCTTGAAGGCGTATTTCTCAGCGCATCAGGTCAGGCGTCCTGCCTGCCGACGCGCCGCCAGACGATGGGCAGCGCGATCACGATGATCAGCAGCAGGCCGATGAAGATCGACATGACGATGCCCGGCACATTGAGCAGGCCGAGGCCGAAGGTGACCAGCCCCATGATGAAGGCGGCGATGCACGACGCCCATGATGCGTGCCGGCGCCGCCGAGGATGGAGACGCCGCCCAGCACCACCATGGTGATCGCTTCGAGCTCCCAGCCCTGCGCGATCGAGGGCCGGGTCGAGCCGAGCCGCGAGGTCAGCAGCACCGCGGCGATGCCGCTCATCAGCCCGGTCAGGCAGAACAGGATGAACTTGATCCGCTCGACCCGCACGCCGGAGAACTGCGCCGCGATCGGATTGTTGCCGATGGCAAAGACGCGGCGGCCGAAATTGGTGCGGTGCAGCAGCACGCAGAAGATCGACGGCGCAGACGAGGAACAGCACCAGCTCGAACGAGATCACCCACCAGACATAGCCCTGGCCGAACAAGGCGAAGCTCGCCGGATAGCCCTTGAAGGCCTGGTCGCCGAGGATGATGAAGGCGATGCCGCGGAACAGGCTCATCGTGCCGATGGTGACGACGATCGAGGGCAGGTCGAGCCCGGTGACCAGAAGCCCGTTGAAGGCGCCGCAGACGAGCCCGACGCCGATGCCGATCAGCACCAGCACCGGCGTATCCGGCGCCGGCCTGCAGCGCCAGCCCCATCAGCGTCGAGGCGAGCGCGATGATCGCGGCGACCGACAGGTCGATCTCGCCGGAGATGATCAGCAGCGCCATGGCCAGCGCGATCAGCGCCTTTTCGGTGAAGTTGAAGGTCAGCGTCGCGACAGCGATCCAGGCGATCGAGGAAATAGGGCGAGGCGAAGCAGTTGACGATGAAGATCGCCACCGCGACGCAGACCAGCAGCGCTCTCCCAGGCTCAGGACGGCCGAGCGCAGCGGCTTGTCGAGCCGGTCGGGAATGTCGCGCGGTGCGGCGACGTCGATCGGTCATGCGCTGCTTCCGCCTGTCTTCGAGGATGATGCGGCCCTTGCGGCGTTCGCCGCGCGCGTTGAGCACCACGGCCAGGATGATGGCCGCTGCCCGAGATCGCCATCTGCCAGAAGGGCGAGATGTTGATCACCGGCAGCGCATTGTTGATGATGCCGAGGAACAGCGCGCCGAGCACCGCGCCGCCGACCGAGCCGATGCCGCCGGCAATCGAGATGCCGCCGATGACGCAGGCGGCGATGATGTTCAGCTCATAGCCGTTGGCGACTTCGACCGAGGCGATGACATAGCGCGAGATCCAGAGATAGCCGGCAGAGCCCGGCGACCAGCGCCGGAGATGCAGAAGGCGAGGAACTTGGTGCGGCCGACATCGATGCCGGCATAGACCGACGGCGGTCGGATTGACGCCGATGGCATAGAGCGACGCGGCCGAGCGGCGTGCGCGTCATCAGCACGATAGAACAGCGCCGGCCACGACGATGGCGAACCAGCTCAGCACCGGCAGGCCGAGGAACGACGGCGCGCTGGAAGGCGATGAAGTCGGGGCTCATCTGGTCGGCATTGACCCAGGCGCCGCCGGAGATCACGAAGATCATGCCGCGGAAGATGGTCAGCGTGCCGAGCGTCACGACGATCGGGCGGGATGTCGAGCTTCCAGACCAGCATGCCGTTGAAGGCGCCGAGCGCCAGCGCCGATCAGACGACGCCAGCGACGATCAGCAGCGGGATCGGCACGCCGGGAAAGGCGGCATTGATCATGCGCCACGACCATGCCGGTGCAGCGCCAGGTTGGCGGCCATCGACAGGTCGATCGAGCGGGTCAGGATCACCGCCATCTGCCCGAGCGCCAGGATGATCAGGATCGAGGTGTCGTTGAAGATGGTCAGCAGATTGGCGGGCTGGGCGAAGCGCGGGAAGCGCAGCGTCGACCAGCGCGATCAGCAGCGACGATGGCCAGCGCCAGCCAGATTTCGCGGTTTTGCAGCAAGCGGCTTCATGCCGCCGCTCCTCGGCGATGCCGGCGGCCAGCCGCACCAGCGTTTCGGCGCTCGAGGCCCTTGTTGTCGATGGTCGTCGACCATGCGGCCCTCGCGCATGACGACGATGCGGTCGCTCATGCCGAGGATTTCGGGCAGTTCGGACGAGACCATGATGACCGAGAGGCCCTGGGCGACCAGTTCGGCCATGAAGTCGTGCACGGCGGCCTTGGAGCCGATGTCGATGCCCTTGGTCGGCTCGTCGAGGATGATCACCTTGGGCTGGGTCGCCAGCCATTTGGCGATCACCACCTTCTGCTGGTTGCCGCCCGACAGCGTGCCGACGTTCTGGCTCAGCGAGGAGGCGCGCAGGTCGAGCCGCTCGGTATAGTTGCGCGCCAGCGCGAATTCCTCGGCCAGCCGCAGGAAGCCGGTGCTGCGAGGTCTTGCGCCAGCGAGGGCAGCGAGACGTTCTTGAAGATCGGCAGGCCGATGACGACGCCCTGCTTGCCGCGCTCTTCCGGCACATAGACGATGCCGGCGTCGATCGGCGTCGGCGGGCGATCGGCGCGATCGGTCTTGCCGTCGAGCGCGATCGTGCCGCCGACGGCCGGCGTGATGCCGAACAGCGGCCTGCATGACCTCGCTGCGCCCGGCGCCGACCAGGCCGTAGAAGCCGAGGATCTCGCCCTTGCGCAGGTCGAAGCGAGATGTCGTCGAATTCGGTCGGATGGCGACAGACCCGTGACCGTCGAGCACCGGCGCGCCGATCGTCGGCCTGGCGCTTCGGGAAGATGTGCTCGACCGGCGCGGCCGACCATCAGCTGGACGATCTCGTTCTGGCTGGTGTCCTTGATGCAGCCCTTGCCGACCATGTTCGCCGTCGCGGAACACGGTGTAGCGGTCGGCGATGCGGTAGATCTCGTCGAACTTGTGGCTGATGAACAGGATGGCCTTGCCGTCTTCCTTCGAGCAGTTCGATGAGCACGAAGAGCTCCTCGATCTCCTTCTGGCGACAGCGCGGCGGTCGGCTCGTCCATGATGACGATGCGGCGCATCGATCGACAGCGCGCGCGCCACGGCGACCAGATGCTTGTTGGCGATGCCGAGGTCCTTGCAGCGGATGCGTCGGCATCGATGTGCCGGCGCCCATGGCGTCGAGCATCTCGCGCGCCTCGCGCGCGCATCGTCGCGCCAGTCGATCAGTGCCGAAGCGGGTGCGCGGCGCGTGGCCGAGATAGATGTTTTCGGCGACCGATCAGCTCGTCGAACAGCACGGTTTCCTGATGGATGGCGGTGATGCCGCGCGTCGAAGGCCGCGTGGGCGGTCGGCAGGCGTCACGGCTTGCCCGTCGACGCGGATCTCGCCTTCGTCGGGCTGGTAGATGCCGGTCAGGATCTTGACCAGCGTCGATTTGCCGGCGCCGTTCTCGCCGATCAGCGCGGTCACCTCGCCGGGATAGAGCGCCAGGCTGACATCGTGCAGCGCGCGCACGCCGGGAAAGGTCTTGGAGATGCCGGACAGCGTCAGGATGGGGTCGGTCATGGCCATGCCTCTTGGGAAGAGTCGCTGACGATCGTGAGCGGGCGAGGGTTGACTGGCATGTCGAGCGTCCTGGCCACGGATGGGCGGTCAGACGTCCGCACGCCGTGATCGAAGTCGCTGCTTCGCGCGGACGGCTTCGGCGACCCGCCCCGACAAGGGCGAGCGCGTCGGAGCGTTCGCAGATCAATAGATCTTGGAGAACTCTTCGATGTTGGACTTGTCGAACTTGAACGGCGCAGCCATGGCGCGCCGCGTTGTTGTCGTCCAGCGTGACGTCGCCGACGCGGCCGATCGAGAGCGTGGCGCCGGGCTTGGCTTCGGCCGTCCCTTGACCAGGTCGTAGGCGAGCATGACGGCCGAGTAGCCGAGGTCGATCGGGTTCCACAGCGCCACGGCCTGCGAGGCGCCGTTGTCGATGAACTGCTTGAACTCGGACGGCAGCGCCAGGCCGGTGACGTTGATCTTGCCGATCAGGTTCTCGTCGGTGACGACCTGGGCGGCGGCGACGACGCCGACGGTGGTCGGCGCAATGATCGCTTTGAGGTTCGGGTAGGACTGCGATCAGGCCCTTGGCTTCGTCGGTCGACTTGACCGAGTCGTCATCGCCATAGACGGTGGCGACGAGGTTGATGTTGGGGAATTCGGTCCGGCAGCACCTTCTTGGCCGCGTCGATCCAGGCGTTCTGGTTGGTCGCGGTGGAGGAGGCCGACAGGATGGCGACGTCGCCGCCGTCCGGCAGATAGTCGGCGGCCAGCTTGATGATGGTCTCGCCGATCAGGTCGGTGTCGGACGGGTTGAGGTGCAGCTGGCGGCCTTCCGGCGCGACGCCGGAGTCCCAGGAGATGACCTTGATGCCGCGCTCCATGGCCTTCTTCAGCGCCGGAACCAGCGCGTCCGGATCGTTGGCCGAAATGGCGATGGCGTCGACCTTCTGCGCGATCAGCGAGTTGATCACTTCGATCTGGCCTTCGGCGGTTGCCGTGGTCGGGCCGGTATAGATGACCTCGACGTCGCCGAGTTCCTTGGCCGCTTCCTGGGCGCCCTTGTTGGCGGCGTCGAAGAAGCCGTTGCCGAGCGACTTGACCACCAGCGCGATCTTGATCGTGTCGGCGATGGCCGGGCTGGCCGAACATGGCGGCCGAGAGCGCCGCGGTAACCAGCCAGATTTCTTCAAAATGCTCATGAGATGGTCCTCCCTTGAGCGTTGCATTTCAGTCATCGCCTGCGGCTCAGGCGACTGAGCGCTGCAGTCGAGATTCTGCCTTGCCGCCGGCGCTCGCGCCGACGATCAGCGTCACGCCCGCCGTTTCCAGCATCTGTCGGCCTCGCGTCGTCGATGCCGTCGTCGGTGATGACCGTGGCGATACGCTCGAGCCCACACAGGATCAGGCTCGAGCGCTGCCTGAATTCGGAGGAGTCGACCAGCACGATCAGCTCGTCGGCCTGGCCGATCAGCTCTGCTCGGCCTGGATGAGCAGCGGGATCGGCCTCCATCAGGCCGAGCGCCCGAGCCCCTGCGCGCCCATGAACATGCGCTCGGCATAGAAATTGCGCGTCACGTCGTTGTCGAACGGGCGACAGGATGATGTTCTGCTCGCGGTAGATCGTGCCGCCCGGCAGCATCACCGTGTTCTTGCGAATGCTTGAGCAGGTGCTCGGCGATGGCGAAGGAATTGGTGAAGACCGGCATGCGCCGGCCGTCAGGTAATGCACCATCTGGAAGGTCGTGGTGCCGCCATTGATGATGATCGGCTCGCCGTCGCTGCACAGCTCGACGGCCTCGCGGGCGATGGCGCGCTTCTGCGGCGATATTGATGCGTTTCGTTGACGGAGAAGGGCGCGCCCGGCAAGGCCGATCGTGCTGCGGCGGGATCGATCGCCTCGGCGCCGCCGCGCACGCGCCGCAGCCGCTTCTGCACATGCAGCGCCGCGATGTCGCGGCGGATCGTCGCTTCGGATGAGCCCGTGAGCTCGACCATGTCGGCACCGTCACGACCGGCTGCTCCTGGACGGCGCGACAGGATGATCCTGATGGCGTTCCTTCTCGTGCAAGGCTCCTTCCCCTGCGCATGTCTTACCATCGCAATACGAGCACGTGTCAATCATCAAATCGATCAATTTCAATCATTGTGCGCTGCAATATGATTGATTATGATCGTTTCTGATTGACACGACCGTGACCTGGGCATGTCTGGCGCAATCCGATCGGTCCGGCACAGCGCCCTCCGGGAGGAAGTCAATATGCTCGACAACGCTCCGGCCCACGCGCCTCGCCAATCTGTGGGACGACGCCAAGGCGGCCGCCATGAGCGAGCCGGAGCGGCTGCTCTATCGCTCCAACCTGCTCGGCTCCGACAAGCGCGTCACCAATTATCGGCGGCGGCAACACCTCCTCCAAGATCATGCGAGAAGGATCCGCTGACCGGCGAGACGGTCGAAGTGCTGTGGGTCAAGGGCTCGGGCGGCGACAGTCGGCTCGATCAAGCTCGACGGCTTCTCGACGCTCTACATGGACAAGCTGCGAGCGCCTGAAGGGCCTCTATCGCGGCGTCGAGTACGAGGACGAGATGGTCGGCTACCTGCCGCACTGCACCTTCAACCTGAACCCGCGCGCCGCCTCGATCGACACGCCGCTGCATGCCTATCGTGCCGCACGCGCATGTCGACCACATGCATCCCGGACGCCATCATCGCGATCGCCGCCTCGAAGAACTCCGAGCGAACTGACCAGCGAGATCTTCGGCGGCGCCATCGGCTGGCTGCCGTGGAAGAGGCCGGGTTTCGAACTCGGCCTGTGGCTGGAGCAAGTTCTGCCAGGACAATCCCGATGCCAAGCGGCGTGGTGCTGGAAAGCCACGGCCTGTTCACCTGGGGCGATACCGCCAAGGACTGCTACGAAACCACGATCGCGCATCATCAACCAGGCCGATCGAGTGGTTCGAGCCAAGACCGAAGGCAAGGCCGTCTTCGGCGGTGCCGCGTCCAGTCGCTGCGCCGCCGGAGAGCGCCGCGCCATCGCCGCGCGCGCTGATGCCGAAGATCCGCGGCCTGATCTCGGCAGACGAGCCACAAGGTCGGGCCATTTCGACGACAGCGCCGGCCGTGCTGGAGTTCGTCAATTCGAAGCGAGCTGCGAGCCGCTGGCGGCGCTCGGCACCTCCTGCCCCGACCATTTCCTGCGCACCAAGATCCGTCCGCTGGTGATCGACTTCGATCCGGCAAAGCCGGACGTCGAGGCGCGTGGTCGCCAGCCGCCGACAGCGCATCGAGGCCTATCGCGCCGACTATCACGGCCTACTACGATCGCTGCAAGCACGACAATTCGCCTGCCATGCGCGACCCCAACGCGGTGGTCTATCTGGTGCCGGGCGTCGGCATGTTCACCTTCGCCAAGGACAAGGCCACGGCGCGCATCTCCGGCGAGTTCTATGTCAACGCCATCAACGTGATGCGCGGCGCCTCGACGGTCTTCGACCTATGTCGGCCTGCCCGAGCAGGAAGCCTTCGACATCGAATACTGGCTGCTCGAGGAAGCCAAGCTGGCCCGTCGCCTTCTTCGTGGCCTTTTTCTTGGTCTTCTTCGCGGCCTTCTTTGTGGCTTCTTCTTCGCAGGCTTTTTCTTCTTGGATGCAACTGGCATGAATAAGACTCTTTTATGTTCGTCCGGGTCAAGCGACCGGCCGCCCCCCAAAACGTAAACAATATGAGGGGGTTGCATTTTAGAATGCAATAGTTGGTGGGTTTTCAAAAATCGTCGGTTTTTTAAGAATACGCTTTACCCGCATAAAATAAGGGCTAAATGCGTTATTCTGTGTACGGAGTTATTTGCCGCAATTGACGGGCTGATTTGGGGGCACAAGCAAAAATGTGCGAATCACCCCTCGTCGGGCAATGCGAGTCGGTTTTTCAGGATCGCATTTACGGCCGCCGGATTTGCTTTTCCGCCCGTCTGTTTCATGACCTGCCCTGTAAACCAGCCCGCGAGTTTGGGTTTGGCTTTCACCTCTTCCACCTTGTCAGGATTGGCGGCAATGACGGCATCGACTGCTTTTTCGATGGCAGATGTATCCGTGACCTGCTTCAGGCCGCGCGCCTCGACCACCGCGCGCGGATCGCCGCCCTCGCTCCAGACGATATCGAGGACGTCCTTGGCAATTTTCCCGGATATGGTGCCGTCTATGATCATGGCAATGATGCTGTTGTTCGCAGCCGCACTCACCGGAGCATCCGCGATGGACAGGCCATCGCGGTTGAGCCGGCCCAAAACTTCGTTGTTCAGCCAGTTCGCCGCAAGCTTGGCATCCACATTGGCCGCCAGCGCCTCGTAATAGTCCGCCAGTTCGCGTTCGCCGACCAGAACACCCGCGTCATAGGGCGAAAGACCCATCTTGATAAAACGGGCTTTCTTGTCGTCCGGCAATTCCGGAAGTGATTGTTTCGATCTCGTCCACCCAGGCCTGATCCAGTACCAGCGGCAGCAGGTCGGGATCGGGGAAATAGCGGTAATCATGCGCTTCCTCTTTGGAACGCATTGACCGCGTCTCGCAAAGCTTGGAGTTGAACAGCCGGGTCTCCTGCTTTATGGAACCGCCATTCTCCAGGATGTCGACCTGGCGGCGCGCCTCATACTCCACGGCCTGAGCAATGAAGCGCATGGAATTGACGTTCTTGATTTCGCATCGGGTTCCCAACGGGTCGCCCGGCTTGCGAACTGACACATTGACGTCGGCCCGCATGGAGCCTTCGTCCATATTGCCGTCGCAGGTACCGAGATAACGCACAATGGTACGCAGTTTTCTCAGGAATGCCGCGGCCTCGTCCGACGAGCGCATATCGGGCTTGGTGACGATCTCCATCAGCGCCACGCCCGACCGGTTGAGATCCACATAGGAATAGTCGGGGTGCTGGTCGTGCAGCATTTTACCCGCATCCTGTTCCAGATGCAGGCGTTCGATGCCGACACGCCGGGTTTCGCCACCGGGCAGATCAATATAGACCTCGCCTTCGCCCACAATGGGATTCTTGTACTGGGAAATCTGATAACCCGCCGGAAGATCAGGGTAGAAATAGTTTTTCCGGTCGAAAATGGAGGTCAGGTTGATCTGGGCCTTGAGGCCCAGGCCAGTGCGCACCGCATGCTCCACACATTTGCGATTGATCACGGGCAGCATGCCGGGCATGCCCGCGTCGACAAAGGATACCTGGGCATTTGGTTCGGCGCCAAATTCGGTAGAGGCACCGGAAAATAGCTTGGACTGAGACAGCACCTGGGCATGGACTTCCATCCCGATGACAATTTCCCAATCGCCAGTGTCCCCCTTGATGAGCTTGGAACGCGTTTCGCCCATTACGCCCTCCACCAAGCTGCCGGGCGGCCGTCGAAATTCGCCGCCACTTCGATGGCGCGGCCCGCGCGCAGAACCGTCTCCTCGTCAAAAGCCTTGCCGATGAGCTGAAGACCCAGCGGCAGGCCGGTTTTGCTCAATCCGGCGGGGACCGCCAGGCCCGGTAATCCGGCAAGATTGACGGTGACCGTAAAGACATCGCTGAGATACATGGCCAGGGGATCATCGGTCTTTTCGCCGATGCCGAAGGCCGCACTCGGCGTCGCCGGGGTCAGCAGGACATCGCATTTTTCAAAGGCGGACGCGAAATCGCGGGCTATCAGCGTGCGAATTTTCTGTGCCCGCAGGTAGTACGCATCGTAATAGCCGGCAGACAGCACATAGGTGCCGATCAGAATGCGGCGGCAGACCTCATGGCCAAAACCTTCGGCCCGGCTCTTTTCATAAAGATCGACGATATCGCGCACGCCTTCGGCCCGATGGCCAAAGCGCACCCCGTCATAACGGGCCAAATTCGAGGAGGCCTCCGCCGGCGCCACTATATAATAAGTGGGAAGCGCATATTTGGTGTATGGCAGCGAAACCTCGACGATTTCCGCGCCCTGGGCCTTCAGCCATTCGGCGCCCTTGGTCCAGAGCGCATCGATCTCGGCCGGTCCGCCTTCCAGCCTGTATTCCCTGGGAATCCCAATGCGCAGACCTTTTACCCCGCCATCGACAGCAGCTTCATAGTCCGGAACAGGCAGATCGACGCTGGTGGAATCGCGAGGATCAATGCTGGCCATGCTTTTCAGCAGAATTGCGGCATCGCGCACCGTTTTTGTCATGGGCCCCGCCTGATCCAGGGACGAAGCAAAGGCGACGATGCCATAGCGCGAGCACCGGCCGTAGGTCGGCTTAAGGCCGACGCTTCCGGTCACGGCCGCCGGCTGACGGATAGAGCCGCCGGTATCCGTGCCCGTGGCGGCCAGACACAAATCGGCGGCAACAGCCGCAGCCGAACCGCCGGATGATCCGCCCGGCACAACATTGCTGTTGGAGCCATTTGCCCGCCAGGGGTTGAAGACCGGTCCAAAAAAGCTTGTCTCGTTGGACGAGCCCATGGCGAATTCGTCGAGATTGGTCTTGCCAAGCAGCACCGCGCCCGCATTCCACAAATTCTGCGTTACCGTGGATTCATAAGGCGGCACGAAATTGGACAGAATTTTGCTGCCTGCCGTGGTGCGGACGCCCTTGGTGCAGAACAGATCCTTGATGGCGATCGGCAAGCCTTCCAGCGCACCACCCTCGCCCTTTGCAAGCCTGGCATCCGAAGCCGCGGCCATCTCCAGAGCGCGGTCATGCGTCTCTGTGATAAAAGCGTTCAGTTCTCTCGCGGCCGTTCCGGCTTTGATGAAGGCGCCGGTCAGTTCCTTGGACGAAATTTTTTTGCCACGCACGGCATCGCGCGCTTCGGCCAGCGTAAAAACGGTTGGAGAGGATGGCACCGACATTATTCAACCACCTTGGGCACGACAAAAAAATCATCCTCGCCACCCGGCGCGTTCTGCATCAGGGCATCGGCATTGCCCCCTTCGGTGACCACATCCTCGCGCATTTTCAGATTATGCTCGACGACACTGGTCATGGCGGGGACGCCGGTAACGTCCACCTCTTCAAGCTGTTGGACCCAATCCAGGATGCCGTTCAGTTCGGCCACCATGGGCTTGACCTTGGAATCTTCAATGGCCAGACGCGCCAGTTTGGCGATGCGACGGACTGTGCCCTCATCGACGGACATTATATTTCCGCTGTGCTAAGAATTTCAGGGCTTGCCTAGCAACCGGCGCGGGGGCTGGCAAGCGTCAGGGGGAGTGCGCACATTATATGAGTATTGACGATCTTGCGGGTCTGCGCGCCGGGCTTTCAGCCGGGGCCCGCCTGTTGGGACTGGATTTAGGCGAAAAGACCATCGGGCTGGCGCTTTCAGACACGCTTCTGACTGTGGCGACACCTTTGGAGACGCTTAAACGCGGCAAATTTACCGCCGACGCCGCCATCCTGGATAGGCTGATTGCCAAACATGACATCGGCGGGCTGGTCATCGGACTGCCGCTGAATATGGACGGCAGCGAGGGGCCTTCTGCCCAATCGGCGCGCGCCTTCGGGCGCAACCTGGCAAAGCGCATGGCGTTGCCCATCGTATTCTGGGACGAGCGCCTTTCGACCAGCGCCGTGACGCGGACCCTGATCGATGCCGACGCCTCGCGCAAACGCCGCGCGGAAGTCGTGGATAAAATGGCCGCAAGCTACATTCTACAAGGCGTGCTCGACCGCTTGCGCCATATGAGATCGACATGAGTTTCCGCGCCACCTTCCCGAGCCTGTTCCCGCCCGATCGTCTGACATCGGATCAGAACCGCAATTTTCTCCTGGTCGGCATTGCGGCGCTTTTTGCCGGCTACGATCTGAGCATTTTCAATTTTGTCATTCCGCAGGTTCTTTCTACCTATTCCATTTCGCAAAATCTGGCGGGGCCCACGGTTTCCATATTTCGGATTGCGGCAATCCCGGCAATCGCGCTGTGCGCCAGCGCCGACCTGATCGGGCGGCGCAGGCTCTTGCTATTCACCATCGTCGGCGAAGCCATCGGGACCTTTGCGACCGCATTTGCCGGCGACTACACACAATTCGTGACCGCGCAGGTCATAACCCGCATATTCGGCTACACCGAAGAAATGCTGTGCTTCGTGGTCGTCGCAGAGATCATGGCGCAGAACGCCCGCGGCTGGGCGACCGGCATGCTGATTACCTTTTATTGGATTGGTGGCGGCATCGCTTCGCTGGCTTTCAGCATGATCGAACTTTTGCCGTATGGCTGGCGGGCGATCTATCTTTTCGGAACCGTGCCCCTGTTGCTGGTTGCCTATCTGCGCCGCAATCTCACCGAAACGCCGCGCTTCGTCGCGCATGCACACCACCTCCAAAAAGGTGTGGTTGCCAAGACAAAGGAGGCAATGGTTCTGCTCCGGCGGCTGTCGCGCGAATATCCCGGCAGGATAACCGCGATCATGATCGCGGTCATCGCTTTCGGCTTCGCCATTTCGCCCGCGACGCTGCTGGCCAGCGCGTATTTGCAGACGAATTTGCGCTATTCGCCCGGCCAGGTCAGCCTGCTGGTGATTCCCGGCGGCCTGATCGCCCTGTTCCTGAATGTTCTGGCCGCGCGCGGCAGCGACCGGTTCGGACGCAAGAGCATGATATTTTTGACCGCGACAGTCTGCGTCACGGGTTTTGTGATGTTCTACAATTTGCCAGGCGGATGGCTGGTACCGGCGGGGTGGATCATGGGTTTTTTCGGATTTTTCGCGGCCGATGCGCTGCTGGCAGGATTTGCATTGGAGATCGTGCCCACCGATTATCGCGCCATGGTAGGAGGTCTTCGCTATTTGCTCGAAATTGGTGCCGGCGCCGTCAGCCTGTTGCTGGAGGGTGCCTTGTACGGCCCGCTTGGCGGCCACGGACTTGCCGCCACGGCGTGTCTGCTGCCCGTTCCGCTCACGTTAATTGCGCTGTTTTTCCTGCCAGAGCCAGCTGGTAAGAGTTTGGAAGAATTAACTGTCTCGCCATGACTTGCGGCGAGCGGCATCGACCCCTATAAGCCGGACTTCGATGGGCCAGGCCAGCGCTGACACACCGATACTCCTGACAAGCCACTTGCTTGGAATCGACGGGCTTTCTCCCGCCGAGGTCACCGGATTGCTTGATCTGGCGGAGACCTATGCGGCGCTCAACAGGGCCGTCGACAAGAAGTCTGCCCTGCTCAGGGGCCGCACCCTGATTAATCTGTTCTACGAGGCCTCCACCCGCACGCAAAGCTCGTTCGAGCTGGCCGGCAAGCGCCTGGGGGCCGATGTTCTCAATATGAGCGTCAAATCTTCCTCGGTCTCAAAGGGGGAAACGCTGATCGACACCGCCACTACGCTGAACGCCATGCGCCCGGACATGCTGGTGGTGCGGCACCCGGACTCGGGCGCAGCCGAACTTCTGGCGCGCAAGCTCGATTGCGCGGTGGTGAATGCCGGCGACGGCAGCCACGAACATCCCACACAGGCGCTGTTGGACGCTTTGACCATCCGCCGCCATCGCAAGAGCTTCGAGGGGCTGATCGTGGCAATTTGCGGCGATGTGCTGCATAGCCGGGTAGCGCGCTCCAACATCCGCCTGCTGTCGATGATGGGCGCCCGTGTCAGGCTGATTGCGCCCAAAACCCTGATACCGAGCGAGGCCGGACGCTGGGGTGTCGAAATATTCCATGACATGAAAACCGGACTGAAAGGCGCCGATATCGTCATGATGCTGCGCCTGCAGCTGGAGCGCATGAGCGGCGCCTTCATGCCGTCCACCCGCGAATATTTTCGCTTTTACGGTCTGGACCATAAAAAGCTGCAGGCGGCGAAGCCCGGTGCGCTGGTCATGCATCCCGGCCCGATGAATCGCGGCGTCGAAATCGACAGTGCCGTGGCCGACGATATCGAAGTGAGCCTGATCCAGGAACAAGTGGAAATGGGCGTGGCCATCCGCATGGCGGTGCTGGACGCGCTGTCGCGCAATCTGTCGAAAGGCGGTGTGCGATGAACGGCAAACGCCTGGGCTTCCGCAATGCGCGGCTGATCGACCCGGCAACCGGTCTTGATACTCCGGGCGGGCTGCTGGTCGAAAACGGCAAGATTGCAGACATGGGACCGCGGCTGTTCAACGATGCCGATCCCGGCGATCCGGAAATCATCAATTGCAAAGGCCTTGTGCTGGCGCCCGGCCTGATCGACATGCGCGTCTTTACCGGCGAGCCGGGAAGCGAGCATCGCGAAACCTTGGAATCCGCCAGTTCGGCGGCGGCAGCCGGCGGCGTGACCGCCATCGCCACCATGCCCAACACCGAGCCGGTCATTGACGAGCCTTCGCTGGTAGATTTCCTCAAGCGCCGCGCCGCCGCGACCGCCAAAGTACGAGTCCTGCCGATGGCGGCGCTAACGCGGCAGCTGGCTGGCCAGACCATGACGGAAATCGGCCTGCTGCAAGAAGCCGGTGCGGTGGCCTTTACCGACGGAGACCGTACCGTGGCCAATGCGCGCGTCATGCGCCGCGCCCTCTCCTATGCGGCGACATTCGATGCCCTGGTCGTAGGCCATGCCGAAGATCCCGATCTGGCGGAAAATACCTCCATGACAGAAGGCGAATTCGCCACGCGGCTGGGACTACCGGCCGCGCCGCTGGCCGCCGAAACCATTATTGTCGAGCGAGATATTCGTTTGGTCGAGCTTACGGGCGCGCGCTATCACTTTGGGCAGATTTCCTGCCGCGCCTCGCTGGATGCCATCGCCGCCGCCAAGGCGCGAGGCCTGCCCATTACCTGCGGCGTGTCGGCCCACCATCTGACACTGAATGAACTGGATGTCGGGTCCTATTACACCTTCCGCAAAGTGAAGCCGCCGTTGCGCTCCGAAGCTGACCGCGCCGCGATGGTGGAAGGCGTGGCATCTGGCGTGATCGACGTGATCGTATCCAGCCACGATCCGCAAGCCGCCGACACCAAGCGCCAGCCCTTCGCGCAGGCCGCATTCGGAGCAATAGGGCTGGAAACGCTGCTGCCGGCCGCCCTGACGATCCATCATAACGGTCGCGCCAGTCTCATAGACGTCTTGAGGACACTGACGATCGGCCCCGCGCGCCTTCTCGGGCTGGAAACCGGAATATTGTCAATTGGCGCACCGGCGGATCTTGTACTATTCGATCTCAACGAAGCCTATGTGGTGGACCCAAACGAATTGCATAGCCGTGCCCGCAATACGCCCTTCGACGAACGCACCTTTGAAGGACGCGCCTACAAGACTTTTGTCGGCGGAGAATGCGTGTTCGATCGGCTGGCGCGAGATAAAGCATGATGGCGGCCTTACCGGCGCCGGCGTGGACAGCCCTGATTGTGGCGCTCGGCTATCTGTTGGGCTCCATCCCGTTTGGTCTGATTTTTTCCCTGGCATTCGGCGTGGGCGATGTTCGCAAGATCGGTTCGGGCAATATCGGCGCGACCAATGTCTTGCGGACCGGCAACAAGGCCGCCGCAGCCCTGACATTGCTGTGCGACGCGGGAAAAGGCGCCTTTGCGGTCCTGCTTGTGCGGCACTGGTTCACCGAACCGGCCGTTGCACTTGCGGCGGCCAGCGTCCTGATCGGGCACCTGTTCCCAATTTGGTTGAAATTCAAAGGCGGCAAGGGGGTCGCGACATCTGCCGGCATTTTATTGGCCATGTCCTGGCCCGCCGGATTGATGGTGGCAATTGTGTGGATCACGACCTGTGTCGTGACGCGGATTTCCTCGCTGGCAGCTTTGCTGGGAGCCCTTGTGGCGCCCATAGCGATGTATGTGTTGAGCACGCCGCCTCACGCGATTTTGGCGTTGTTTCTGACGATGACGGTGTTTCTAACCCACCGGGCCAACATCCTGCGTCTGTTGAGCGGAACCGAACCCAAAGTCAATTTTAAGAAGCCTGCTGCGTGATATGCGGTCGCGCCTGTCAGAAAGCGAACGCCTTGCCTGGATAAGGCTGGCGCGTGCCACCAATGTCGGCCCGGTCACATTTGCATCGCTGATCGGAAAGTTTGGTTCTGCCACCGCCGCCCTTGAGCAATATCCGCGGCTGGCGAAGCGCAACGGCGCGGATACAAATTTTCCGTCCGCCGAAGAGGTAAGCGAGGAACTGTCAGCGCTTTCCAAACTGGGTGGGCGAATACTTGCCTCCTGCGAAGTGGATTTTCCGGCAGGACTTTCCGCACTGGATGCACCACCGCCGTTGATCGCTATCCTGGGCAATGCCGAAATTCTGCAACGCGAAATGATTGCAATCGTGGGCGCACGCAACGCATCGGCGCTGGGCCGCAAGCTGGCAAGCGTGCTGGCGCGCGATCTGGCAGATGCCGGTTTTGTTGTGGTGTCGGGAATGGCACGCGGTATCGATACGGCCGCGCATCAAGGCGCGCTGGATGGCGGTACAGTTGCAGTGGTGGCAGGCGGCGTGGACAATATTTATCCGCCGGAGAACGCGGCGCTGTATGCGCGCATTCGAGAATGTGGCGCGGTCGTTTCAGAGATGCCGCTGGGGCAATCCCCTCAGGCCCGTCATTTTCCCAGACGGAACCGGATCATCTCCGGCCTGTCCCGCGGTGTGATCGTCGTGGAGGCCGCCGAAGGATCAGGCTCGCTAATCACCGCCAATTATGCGCTGGAACAGAACCGGGAGGTTTTCGCTGTGCCGGGCTCTCCTCTGGACCCCCGCGCCAAGGGGGCCAATCGCCTGCTTCGCGATGGAGCCACACTTATAGAATCCGCCGATGACGTACTTGCCGTATTGAATCCCATATTAGGCAAGAAGGTTCGCCCTTCAGTCAGGGTCTCCCCAGAAGCCCCCATGAAACCCGATGTTGCGCCCCTCCATCTCCGTGCCAGGATCGAAGAGGCGCTGGGTCCGGCGCCCCTGGATATCGACGAACTGGTGCGGACCTGCAATGCGCCAGCCGAAATTGTGCAAACCATACTTTTGGAACTGGAGTTTGAAGGCCGGATCATTCGACATCCTGGGAATCGCGTGTCCCGAGCCTAGGTCTTCGCTACAACCCTAGGTACTATTTGTGGTGTTTTTCGCTATATTTACTACTTAGAGTTTAAAAAGTGGTGGGAGCCGCGTTGACAGGACTTTACTGCTTCTATCAGTGTCCCCGGCCCGCTTGGCCCCCCAACACCCAAATTGGGCAACTTTCAAACACAAGCGGAACCGCGCGACCCTGGCACCCTTTGAGCAATATCCTTTCCCATGAACGTCTTAGTTGTTGAATCCCCGGCCAAGGCCAAGACCATCAATAAGTATCTTGGCTCCGGCTATAAGGTGCTGGCCAGCTTTGGGCACATCCGAGATCTCCCCTCCAAGGACGGATCGGTAAAGCCCGACGACGACTTCGCCATGACCTGGGAGGTCGACGCCAGGGCTCAGAAGCGGATTAAGGATATAGCCGACGCTCTTAAGGGCGCCGACAAGCTTATCCTGGCCACCGACCCTGATCGCGAAGGGGAAGCCATTTCCTGGCATGTGCTGGAAGTGCTCCGCGAGAAAAAGGCGCTGGGCAAAGTTCATGTCGAGCGCGTCGTGTTCAACGCGGTAACCAAGGCCGCCGTGCTCGACGCCATTGCGCACCCGCGCGCGATCAACGAAGAACTGGTCGACGCCTATCTGGCCCGCCGCGCGCTGGATTATCTGGTTGGGTTCACGCTGTCGCCGGTGCTCTGGCGCAAATTGCCGGGCGCGCGCTCGGCTGGTCGCGTGCAATCGGTAGCGCTGCGGCTTGTTTGCGAGCGTGAAACTGAAATCGAGGCGTTCAGGCCGCAGGAATACTGGAGCGTCGATACCGAGATCAGCACGTCGTCCGGCGGGTTTTCAGCGCATCTGACCCATCTGGACGGCAACAAGCTGGAAAAGCTGTCGCTGGGCAGCGAAGCGGACGCAACGCACGCCGTCGAAGCGATCAATGCGCGCAAATTCAAGATCGACAATGTCGAAAGCAAGCCGGTCAAGCGCAATCCGGCCCCGCCCTTCATCACATCCACGCTTCAGCAGGAAGCATCGCGCAAGCTCGGCTTTGCCGCCAAGCGCACCATGCAGGTCGCGCAATCGCTTTACGAAGGCGTGGACATTGGCGGCGAGACCGTCGGTCTGATTACCTATATGCGTACCGATGGCGTGACCATGGACCCGGCCGCAATTGGCGAAGCGCGCGACATGATCGGCGACCGCTATGGCAAAAAATATGTGCCAAACGCGCCGCGTGTTTATACCAGCAAGGCAAAGAATGCCCAGGAGGCCCATGAAGCCATCCGTCCCACCGGCTTTGTGCGCCTCCCGGACGAAGTTTCAAGATACCTCGATGGCGATCAGGCCAAACTTTACGAACTGGTCTGGAAACGCGCGGTTGCCAGTCAGATGGAAAGCGCCGAACTGGAGCGCACCACCGTCGATATCGCTTCGAATGACAAGCAGGTTATTCTGCGCGCCACCGGCACCGTCACGACATTCGACGGCTTTCTTGCCCTCTATCAGGAAGGCAAGGACGATGACGGCGACGAGGACGGATCAAAACTGCCCAAGGTCAGTATCGGCGACGCCGCGGGAATCGAGAAAGTCACGCCGGAACAGCATTTCACCGAGCCGCCGCCGCGTTATTCCGAAGCCAGTCTGGTGCGCAAACTGGAAGAACTCGGGATCGGACGGCCCTCGACCTATGCCTCGATTCTTTCGACGCTGCGCGACCGCGCCTATGTGCGCATGGACCGCAACCGCTTTATCCCGGAAGACAAGGGACGTCTGGTCACGGCCTTTCTGACCAACTTCTTCAAGCATTATGTGGAATACGACTTCACAGCAGACCTGGAAGAAAAGCTGGACGAGATTTCGTCGGGCGAGCTCAACTGGAAACAATTGCTGCGGGATTTCTGGCGCGACTTCTCAGCAGCGGTGGGCGAAACCAAGGACCTTAAAATTTCGCAGGTCATCACCGATCTGGACCGTATTCTTGGCCACCACATATTCCCGCAGGGCGAAGACGGCGTCGATCCGCGCAAATGTCCGTCCTGTGGCGACGGTACGCTGAGTTTGAAACTTGGCCGCTTCGGCGCCTTTGTCGGCTGTTCCAGTTATCCCGAATGCAAATATACCCGCCAGATCGGGCAGACGGCGGCGGAAGCGGGCTCCGGTCAGCCGCGCGAACTGGGCGTCGATCCGCAAACCGGCGAACAGATCACGCTGCGGACGGGACGCTTTGGCCCTTATGTGCAGTTGGGCGAAGATAAAAAGCCCAAGCGTTCGGGCATCCCTAAGGGCACGGACCTTGAATCAGTCGATCTTGCAATGGCCATCAAGCTGTTATCGCTCCCGCGCGAGGTGGGCAAACATCCCGAAACCGGCAATCCCATCATGGCGAATTTCGGCCGCTTCGGACCCTATGTTTCGCATGACGGATCGTATGCCTCGCTGGATTTTCCAGAAGACGTTTTCAACATCGGACTGAACCACGCCGTAACCATTATTGCCGAAAAGAAGGCCAAGAGCCGGGCGCCACGCGGACCGGAAGCGTTGAAGGAGCTTGGCGCCGATTCCAGCGGCACCATGATCAAGCTGATGCGCGGACGCTACGGCCCCTATGTCAGCGATGGCAGTACAAACGCTACTGTGCCGAACGGCACCGATCCGCTGTCAGTTACGCTGGAGCAGGCCGTGACGTTGATTGCGGAACGGGCAGCCAAGGGCGGCGGTAAAAAGAAAAAACCTGCGCGGGCAAAAAAGACCGCACCCAAAAAGGCGGAAAAGGCCAAGGCGGCGCCCAAGAAAAAGAAAGCGGCAAAGGCCTCCGAGAAAAAGGCCGAGCCGGTCTCCGGCAAGTAAGTGGCGCGCAAGAAACAGCCAAGTAACGCTCCCGCCCTGGACAAGGCCAAGGTTCTGGAATTCCTGGCCCAGAATCCGAAAGCAACCAAGCGAGATGTTGCACGCGCCCTGGGCGTTAAGGGATCCGACCGCATATTGCTGAAACGAATTCTGCGCGAGTTGGATGCCGAAGGCGCGGTCAGCGGAACGCGCAAGCAAGGTTACACGCGCGCCGGCGACATTCCGGATGTCACGGTTTTGGAAATTACCGGGCAGGACAATGACGGCGAGCTGCTGGCGCGCCCGCAAAACTGGACCTCCAACGAAGTATCGCCGCGGATTATTGTCGTTCCCGGTCGCGAGGAAGCGGGACCTGCGCTCGGCGCCGGCGAACGCATCCTGGCGCGCCTCACCAAGGCAGAAGACGGCTTTGAGGCCCGCATCATCAAGCGCCTCGGCGCAAGTGCCCACAAGGTATTGGGCGTGGTACGCATGAGCCCGCGCGGAGCCAGGATTGTTCCTATCGACCGCAAAAGCCGGACAGAATTTTCCGTCGATGCCCGCGATCTCGCCGACGCAAAGAATAACGAACTGGTTCTGGTGGAGCCGTTGAGCGGTCGTGACAGCGGATTTCCGCGCGCCCGGATAGTCGAAAAACTGGGCAGCATGGATACGCCGAAAGCCGTGAGCCTGATTGCGATTTACGCGCACGGTATTCCGACGGAATTCCCCAAAGACGCGCTGGACGAAGCCGAACGGGCCATCCCCGCCGACCCGCGGGGGCGGACGGATATTCGCGATATTCCGCTTGTCACCATCGATCCGGAAGATGCCCGCGATCACGACGATGCCGTATGGGCAGAGGCCGATAAAGATCCTTCAAACCCCGGCGGGTATGTCGCGCTGGTCGCCATCGCCGACGTAGCGCATTATGTAACGCCCGGTTCAGCACTGGATCGCGAAGCCTATAATCGCGGCAACTCGGTTTATTTTCCCGATCGCGTCGTCCCGATGTTGCCAGAAACCCTGTCTGCGGATTTATGCTCGTTGAAGGAGGGCGTGGATCGCCCCTGCCTCGCGGTGAGGATGATCTTCGACAGACATGGCAACAAAAAGAGCCACACATTCATTCGCGGCATGATGCGCAGCGCCGCACGATTGACTTACGCGCAGGCGCAACGCGCTTTTGACGACGGGCCCGACGATGGCCTGCCGCAAAAGGTCAAGGACGCGCTTGCAGCTCTATGGATGGCCTATGGCGCGCTGGCTGAAGCGCGCAAAGTCCGGGACCCGCTGGATCTGGATCTACCAGAAAGGCGCGTCATTATCGGTGACGACGGCAAGGTAAAATCCATCGCATTTCGCGAGCGCCTGGAATCGATGCGCCTGATCGAAGAGTTCATGGTTCTGGCAAATGTCTGTGCGGCGGAATCACTGGAGAAAGCACGCCAGCCGCTGATCTATCGCGTGCACGATCACCCGTCCAAAGAAAAGCTTTTTTCCTTCTCGGACTTTCTGCGTACCATCGGACAAAGCTTTGCCAAAGGTCAGGTGATCAAGCCAGGCACTTTCAATCGCATCCTGGCGCATGCCAAGGGCGGGGCGCATGAAAATGTCATGAATGATGTTGTTCTGCGCACCCAGGCGCAGGCGATCTATGCGCCCAGTAATGTCGGGCATTTTGGCCTGAACCTGGCGCGGTATGCGCATTTTACCTCGCCCATTCGGCGCTATGCCGATTTGATCGTCCATCGTGCCTTGATCCGCGGGCTGAAACTCGGCGAGAACGGACTGACCGAGCGCGAGGCCGGACGGCTCGGTGAAATTTCCGAACACATTTGCATAACCGAGCGCCGGGCCATGGCGGCCGAACGCGATTCCACCGACCGCTATGTGGCCGCCTTTATGGAAGACCGGATCGGGGCAACCTTTGACGGCCGCATAACGGGGGTTACCCGTTTTGGCCTATTTGTACGATTGCCCGAAACCGGCGCCGAGGGACTGGTTCCGGCCCGGAGTTTGGGAGCGGAATATTTCCGGCACGACGAGGGGGCCCATGCCCTGGTGGGCGAGCGGACACGCACCACCTACAAGCTCGGGGACACGATTGTGGTGCGGCTCGCCGAAGCTGCACCGCTCACCGGTGGTATGCGGTTTGACCTGGCCGAGGGCGCCAAATCGCAGCGTCCCTTTGGCGCTGCACCCCGTCCGGGACGCTCCAAGGGCGCCCAAAAGGGCCGGAAATCCAAGAAGCAGCGCTCAAATCGCTGACTTTACTTGGCTTTTTACCCCGCCCGCCGCCTTGACAATCAAGACTTGGCGGCTAGTTTACGCGCCCTTCTGGGACTTATTTGAGGACTGCCGCCATGGCGAAACCCACCACTGCCAAAATTCGCCTGAATAGCGAGGGCGGCACCGGATTTTCTATGTTGCCAAGAAGAACACCCGCACCATGACCGAAAAATTCTCGGTGAAAAAATACGATCCGGTTCTGCGCAAGCATGTGACCTTCAAAGAAGGCAAGATTAAGTAATCTTCGCCTTTGCCGGTTCCACTGCTGGCATTTCTTGACAAGCCGCGCCTGTGACGGGAGCCTCAGACTCCCTGTTGCCGGAATCACATGCGCCGCGCACTATCCCGACTGGCCGATGAAGTCTTCGATCTGCTGATCATCGGTGGTGGCATTACGGGCGCTTGCGTGGCCCGGGATGCGGCCATGCGCGGTCTCAAGGTGGCGCTGGTCGAAAAGAACGATTTCGCGCATGCCACCAGCGCCCATAACTCCAAACTGGTGCATGGCGGATTGCGTTATCTGCGCAATCTGGAATTTGGCCTGGTCCGCGAGGCCTTGCGTGAGCGCAGCATCTGGCAGCGCATTGCACCGCATCTGGTGCGCCCCCTGCCCTTTCTCCTTCCGGTATACGGCACCAATCTGCGGCAGGCCGCCATTCTGAAGTTCGGGCTTATGCTTTATGACGCGCTGTCCTTCGACCGGCGCCAGCTCAACGATCCCGACGAAAAAATGTCCGGACATCGCTGGCTGAACAAACAGGATGCACTGGACCGCGAGCCCGTCCTGCGACGTCCGCATTTACGCGGCGCATTTCTCTATTACGACGCGCAAATGTATTCGCCGGAACGACTGGCGCTGGAATGCCTGAGCGATGCCGACGCACACGGCGCGGCGCTGGCCAATTACGTTCGGGCAACAACGCTTTTGCGCCAAGGTTCTCGCATTGCAGGCTGCCGCGCTTCCGACGTTGTGAGCGGTGCGGATTTCGACATTCGCGCAAGAGCCACGCTGGTGGCGGCGGGGCCCTGGGCGGATATCTTTCTGGATCAGGCGCTCAATAAGCCAAGTGCGACCAGGCTAATCCGCTCCAAGGGCATCCATCTTCTAACGCGCGCCATCACGCGCGACTGCGCATTGACCATGGCCGCCGGCCGAGGACATTTTTTCGTCATGCCCTGGCGGGGACACAGCCTGATTGGAACGACTGATACCGTTTTCAAGGGCGCCCCGGACCGCGTGGGTGTAAAAGCATCGGATATGGGAGACTTTCTCAGCTTCGTTGATGCCTATTTGCCGGCAGCCCAGCTCGGACCGCGCGATGTGGAAAACTTTTATGCCGGGCTGCGCCCTTTGGTCGATGACGGCTCGGGCGACAGTTATCATGCCAGCCGTCGGGCGGAATTGATCGACCATGGCAGAAGCGATGCAGCGGACGGCTTGTTTTCCGCCATTGGCGGCAAATGGACGACTTCACGCGCCCTGGCAGAAAAGGCCACCGATATCATTGCGGCGAAACTGAACATAAAGGCGCCACCATGTGCGACCGCGACGATGCCGCTGCCAGGCGGCGATATCGGCTACTGGAAGGCATTTTCCAGCAAAATTGCGCAAACCTATCCCGGCATGCAATCGCGCGAGCATCTCGCCCACATGTATGGCGCGGGGCTCAAAAACGTAGTGGCCCAATCGGACGGCAGCGCACTGGACTTCGAGCCGCTTTCCGCCAGCGGCGACACGCGCGCCCAAATCCGGTTTGCCGTGCGCGAGGAAATGGCAATGACGCTGGCCGATGTCATCATGCGGCGGACGAGCCTGGGACAATTCGGGCTGCCCTCCCAACCGGTGCTCGACGCCGCCGCCAGAATCATGGCCGAAGAACTGGGGTGGAGTGAAGCAAAGTCAGCGCAGGAAATGGCCGAAATTCCGCCCCTGTTTGCGTTGCGTGAGGATGCATGAATATCAACCGCACTGCATTGCGCTGGAATGGGTTCGGCTGCGAGGCCCATGTCAGTCCATCGGCCGCGCAAGACGATGTGTGGGTCTGGCTTGCCGGCCAAATGAACATGCCTGCACTTTTGGCCACGCCGGCACGTAATCTGGAAGACGTAACCCTGCCGCCACCACGAATCAGCACCGACCAAATTGAAGGCCTGACGAAAATTCTCGATCCGGAACGGGTGCAAAGCGATGCTGCCGCGCGAGCATTTCATGCCCGCGCCAAAAATTATCCCGGTCTGCTGGCCCTCAGAGCCGGCGATCTTTCGCCAGCGCCTGATGTCGTGACATTTCCGCGCTCGACCGAAGAAGTCGCCGCCATCATCAGCTTTGCCGCGGAAAACGGGTTTGCTGTCGTTCCATGGGGCGGCGGCAGCCTTGGCGCAGATTGCCCAGACAAGCCAACAATCGTGGTCGAAATGTCCGGTCTGGACCGCGTGCTGGAAATTGAGGGCGACGTAGCAACTTTCGAGGCCGGAGTTTTGGGCATTACGCTCGAAAAGGCGCTGCAGGCCAAGGGCAGGACGCTAGGCCACCGCCCGGAAGCTGCCGCGTTTTCAAGCCTGGGAGGATGGATCGCACAAAACGCACCCGGCAATGCGGCGCTGCGCTACGGCCAGCCGCACGATTGGCTGTTGGGCGCGCAACTCGCAACGCCACGCGGAATATTGCGAACGAATGATGTGGCGGGCCTGAACAATTTACTGGAAGGTTCGGCCGGGCAATTGGGAATTATCACCCAGGCCAGCGTCAAAACACGGCCGCTGCCGGAAGCGCAGGAAACACGCGGCTTCATATTTGATGATTGGGCAAGCGGGCAGAAGATTATGCGTCAGGCATTGAATGACGAGCTGCCGCTATCCGCCATTACGCTGTCCGACAGGGACGAAACGCAATTCTGGCAGACCTTCGATAAATTCACCAAGCGCAAGCAAATGCGATTTCTAACGCTTTTGCGCGGCATGTATCGTGTAGATGAGAATGCCGTGTTTCTGTCTGCGACATTTGAAGGCAGCAAGCGGATTGTCGGTCCGGCAATCACGCATTTTGAATCGCTCGCCGTCAGGGCGGGCGGCAAGAGCGCGCGCACCGAAAGCCTGCTTTCGAATGGTGCGTATGGCTATTTGCGGGATAGTTTTCTGGATCGCGGCGCGGCCATCGAAAGATTTGCCTTCACGACGTCCTGGGCCAAACTGGCGGAGCTTCAGGCCGGATTGCGCGCGGCTTTGACCGCGGCGTTCGAGGAAGCGCCACCGCGCCCCGGCGCTAGGGTGCGGCTATTGAGCACCATTGCCGCGCTGCCAGACGGACAGATACGCCTCACCGCGACTTTGGTTTTCCCGCGGTTACTGGGTGCGGAGATGGAGCAGTGGAACAAAATACAAGGCGCCGTCGATCAGATAAGGCGCACAGAGCAGACAGATGGTGCGCTTGCCAGCGAAATCAGGAAGGCTATCAAGAGTATTGTCGACCCGGCGGAAATATTGCCGCAATAACCTAAACGGCCGCCAGACCCGCGGACACCGCCTTGGCAGCCGCTTTCACGGCCTCTTGCGCCTGCGGCAAGATCGTTTGCAGATAAATGAAGCAATGCACCATGTCGGGGTAGTCCGCGATGGTGACTGTTACGCCGGCCGCGCGCAATTTCGCGGCATACTGCAGTCCTTCATCATGCAACGGATCATAACCCGCAAGCATGACAAAGGCAGTCGGAAGGCCTGTAAAGTCTTTCGCGCGTAGCGGCGAAACCATGGATGATGCAGGATCAACGCCGGGCGGAAGTAATTTACTGGCATACCAGGACAGCATTTTTTCATCGAGCAGATAGCCGACGGAAAATTCCTTGCGCGATGACGTGTCGGCGCCAAATTGCGTACTGGGAAACAGCAGGAGCTGATAGGCGATTTTAGGCGCGCCCTTGTCCTTGGCCATATGCGTCAGAACCGCGGCAAGGTGCGCGCCCGCGGAATCTCCTCCGACAGCAATACGGTTCGCGTCCAGACCCAAATCGGTGGCGTTCTGCTCAATCCAAGTAAGGGCGGCATAGCCATCTTCGGCCGCGGCGGGATAGACGTGCTCCGGCGCCAATCGATAATCGACTGCAATGACGGCAAACTCGCCCTCGTTGACCAACATGCGGCAGAGACCGTCATGCGTGTCGAGATCGCCCAGGACAAAGCCGCCGCCGTGAAAATAGACCAGCACAGGAAGCGCGCCGCCGCCTGCGGCGACCGGCTTGTACACGCGCAGCTGCAGGGGGCCGCCTGGACCAGGAATGGAAATGTTATCAACCTTGCCGACGGGAACGTCCTTCGGACCCGCAAACCGCATGGTCGTTTTAAAGACCTCGCGCGCCTGACCCGGAGTCAGCATCCATAATTTCGGCGTGGGAATTGCGCTCATCTGGTCGAGGAACGCCTTCACCAAGGGATCAAGCGCCATGATGTATCCTTGCGCTGCGGGAAAAAGACAGTGTGACCGCGTTGCGGCGTTGTGCGCAAGACGCACCAGGCATTTGCCGGACGGGAATTTTCTAATGGATGGTTATGGAATCCAGCGGATCGAGCCGCTTTTCGACGATATCGTCGAGTAGAATCGACAGCAAATACCAAAATTGCGCGCGATCTGGCGCACCGTCTGCTTCAAAGGCGACCACCGCACGCCGGGCATAATCCTGTGCCATGACGCCGTGCTCAGCCGCAAGGTCGGCAGCCAGCCGGTAAAGGTCCGAAGCGTTCAGCGCCATTGCAGCAGCCCCCGAATTCTCCGGCAGTTGACCAAACCGGGGTAAGCATCGCGTTAACGAGAATTTTTTGCCCGCGTCCAAACCGCTATTTATGAAGTAAAAATATAGACTTACCTGAGAACTACAAATTATATGCGTTGTTCCCTATATTTTCCCACAAAGGACGGTAATTTCGCTCCATGAGGTCCCTTGCGACTATGCCTGCCAAGAACATCCTGCTCGTGATCGGCGGCGGCATTGCCGCCTACAAATCACTTGAATTGATCCGTGCACTGAGAGAACGAGGCATCGGCACACGCGCAATCCTGACCAAAGCGGGCGCAGAGTTTGTCACGCCATTGTCCATTTCGGCACTGTCCGGCGAGAAGGTGTTCCAGGACCTCTTCAACCTGGGCGACGAAGCCGAGATGGGACACATCCAGCTGTCGCGGAGCGCCGATCTGATTGTTGTCGCGCCGGCCACCGCCGATCTGATGGCAAAATACGCTGCCGGACTTGCCAACGATCTGGCCTCGACTGCCCTGCTGGCCACCGACAAGCCTGTGCTGATGGCGCCTGCCATGAATGTGCGAATGTGGAATCATCCCGCCACCGTGCGAAATCTCCAAACCCTGGAAATGGACGGCGTTCATTTTGTCGGCCCCAATGACGGCGAGATGGCGTGTGGAGAATTCGGCCCGGGCCGCATGGCCGAACCGTTGGAAATCGTGACGGCAATCGAGAATATCTTCCGGAACCCCATGGGAATTCTCTCCGGCGTGAAGGCGCTGGTAACGGCCGGGCCGACGCAGGAACCCATCGATCCGGTGCGATTTATCGCCAACCGGTCTTCGGGCAAACAGGGATATGCAATTGCCGGCGCGCTCGCCGACGCAGGTGCCGAAACGGTTTTGATCTCGGGTCCCGTCGCGCTTGCCGCACCCCGGGGTGTCAAGCTTGTTAAGGTCGTTACGGCACGCGAAATGCTGGCAGCGGTGGAAGCGAGCCTGCCCGTTGATGTAGCCGTGTGTGCCGCCGCCGTAGCCGACTGGCGTCCTGAAATCGCCAAGAACGAAAAAATGAAAAAGCAAAAAGGCGAAACGGCGCCAACACTTTCTCTGACAGAAAACCCCGACATTCTGGCGGCGCTTGGCCACCACGCAAGACGGCCATCTCTTTTGATCGGCTTTGCCGCGGAGACGGAGAATGTCGTGGAACAAGCAGGTCAAAAAAGGCTGCGCAAGGGCTGCGACTGGATGGTGGCCAACGATGTCGGCGCGCATCCGGACATTATGGGGGGAGACAAGAATATCGTGCACTTACTCACGCAAGCAGGCGCCGAGAGCTGGCCAGAGCTGAAAAAAACGGAAATTGGAGCAAGGCTGGCGCAACGGATCGGCGCGGCATTAAAGGGACGCGCGGCATGAACGTTGGATTATTGCGCCTGCCGCATGGCGCCGATCTGCCCCTGCCCGCTTATGCCACTGCCGGTTCGGCAGGCATGGACCTGGTTGCAGCCAATCAGGCCGAGATCGTTTTGGCGCCCGGACGGCGCGCACTTGTTCCCACCGGTATCGCCATCGAATTGCCCGAAGGGCTGGAAGCCCAGATCCGGCCGCGTTCGGGATTGGCGGCCAAAAACGGTATTACGGTTCTCAATACTCCGGGAACGGTGGATTCCGATTACCGGGGTGAGATCAAGGTCTGCCTGATCAATCTGGGCGAAGAGAGCTTCACCGTCACACGCGGCATGCGTATTGCCCAAATGGTAATTGCCGCGCACGCCCGGGTGACGCTTGTGGAAGCCGCAAGCCTTTCGGAGACCGAACGGGGCGTGGGCGGCCACGGCTCAACCGGCACCGCGTCATTGGCCAAGGCACGTTGAGATGCTGAAGCTGTCGCGCAAAACGCTGTTGGCGCTGGAAGCGGTCATCGACATCGCCTTCAATGCACGGCCGGAACCGGTCCAGGCCAAGGAGATTACGGCGCGCCAGGGCGTGCCCCAGCGCTATCTGGAACAGGTCATGCAACAGCTGGTGCGCGCGGGGATTCTGAAGGGGGTACGCGGGCCGCGCGGTGGCTACCGTCTTGCCAAGGAGCGGCGGCGCATTTCAGTGGGCGACGTGGTACGCGTGGCCGAAAGCCTGGAGGATGCCGACGAGGTCGCGGCCGAGCCGCGTTCGGATATGGCGCGGCGGATTGTAACGCCGCTGATACACTCCCTGTCGGAAGAATTGATGACCAGATTGGACGCCATTTCCATTGAAGATCTTTGTCAGCGCGCGCGCGCCGAAGGCGTTGACGCCGGTGGACGTTCGGGCCCCGACTTTACCATTTAGGAGTTTTACATGTCGCAAGAGAAACCTGGCCGTGGCCGCATCTATAATTCCATCACCGAAACCATCGGCGACACACCCTTGGTCCGGCTGGCCCGCCTTCCCCAGGAAGCCGGGGTCAAGGCCGATATCCTGCTAAAGCTGGAATTTTTCAACCCGATGTCGAGCGTCAAGGACCGTATTGGCGTCGCCATGATCGAAGCCATGGAAAAAAGCGGAATTATCAGGCCTGGAAAGTCCACGCTGGTGGAGCCAACCAGCGGCAACACCGGCATCGCGCTGGCCTTTGTAGCCGCCGCCAAAGGCTACAAGCTAATTCTGGTCATGCCGGAATCGATGTCACTGGAACGGCGTAAGATGCTGTTGCTGCTTGGCGCTGAACTTGTGCTTACCGATGCAGCCAAGGGAATGCGCGGTGCGATCGCAAAAGCGCACGAAATTGTTGCTGCCACGACCGACGCTGTCATGCCGCAGCAATTTGAGAATCCCGCAAACCCCGATATTCACCGCCGGACCACAGCTGAGGAAATCTGGAATGACACCAATGGCGGCGTGGATGCCGTCATATCGGGCGTTGGTACCGCAGGAACCATCACCGGGATCGGCCAAGTGCTGAAAGCACGTAAGCCTTCGGTTCGCATGATCGCCCTGGAGCCGGAGGATTTTCCCGTCCTTTCAGGCGGACAGGCCGGACCGCACAAGATTCAGGGCATCGGCGCCGGCTTCGTGCCAGCGATATTGGACCGCAAGGTCATCGACGAAGTCATCACTATCTCGAACGAAACAGCCTTTGAAACGGCACGCAAAGCGGCACGTCTGGAAGGCATCCCGGTCGGAATTTCCTCCGGCGCCGCTATTGCCGGGGCGCTGGAAGTCGGCGCGCGGCCGGAAATGGCAGGAAAACAAATCGTGGCAATTATTCCGTCATTTGCGGAGCGCTATCTGTCCACGGCACTATTCGAAGGTCTCTAGGTCTTCATTGCGTTCGCCAGCAGATCAGGCCGGTCGGTACAGATGGCATCGACCCCTGCCGTCAGGCATTGACGCATGGACGCAGGATCATTGACTGTCCAAACACCGATTTTCAATCCGAGAGATCTGGCCTCGGCAATACCGGCCGTGGTGGCGTCGCGCCAATAGGCAAACCAGCCGTCAGCGCCCGCGGCCTTCATGGCCTTTAAGATCGAACCGCCATAACCGACCGCGTCATAGCCACCGGCCCATGGCGAGGTTCCAGTTTCAGCGAGATTCCGTAATAGTTGCAACACCGGAGCGCCTGGCGGATCGTCCTCGGGCGGCGGCTTTCCGGCCCTGAACCAGCTTTGCGCGTAGGTTGTAAACCAGCAGCGTACCTCAGGCGCAATTTTCTTTACGTGCAAGAGCGCCGGCCAATCGAAACCAACCAATATCGCCTGTTCCAGATATTTTTTCCGCCGCAGCAGCGCCACCACTTTTCCGGCCAGTTCAACCGGATCGGCCGAAAGTTCACGCTGCGCAAATGAAGTCTTCAGCTCGATGAACAAATGAAATGGCTTGGGCGAAGCTCGTGCAATGGAAACGACCTCATCGAGCGTAGGAATGCGTTCATGGTCGCGAAACCGGACTTGGGCATGGGCCGCCGCGTAATCGCTGCCAGGCGCGGCACGGCCAATGTCGTAAGTCTGCAATTCCGACAGCGTCAGATCCTTGAGTTGCGGCGTTGGCGCTTTAAGATATTGTCCGTCGGGGCCGCGCGTGAATTCGGCGGACAGACGATAATCATGAAAGACAATCACTTCCCCGTCGCGCGAGAGCTGGACATCCAATTCGGCACCATCGCACCCGCGTGCAACGGCGTCTTCAAATGCAGCAAGTGAATTCTCAGGATGCAAACCCGCGCCGCCGCGATGGGCGATGTTGAGCGTCATGGAGAAAAAGATACCGGGATCTCAGGTGAAATGAAAGACGCCAGCCATGACCCAATGTGAAGTCCGATCCGGCGCCAGGATTCGCAAAATGGTTGCCTCACGATGGAGATGCACCACGTTGCCCTCATATTCTTTCACATCCAACACGCCAGGAATGCCGGTTTCAAAGACTTGAGCCGTTTCCTGCAGCTGGGTCGCTAACGTCTCCGGGCCGAACATCTCGGAAAAATGCATCCCGGTAATTTCACGGCCCCAATTGCGGCGAAGGGCCGTGCCTGCCAGGCGCACCCTGAAATCCGCGCAGCCATTGACCGGCTCCATTACCATGATGCTGTGTAGCAGCGACGCGATCGAACGAGACGGGATATCGCGCCCCATGACAAACCCGCCCTCTGGCTGTTTGCTGCGCCAACACTCAAAAAGCTTGATGCCTTCGGGATGTTCAGGCTCCACGCGCTTTGTGTATTGGAGCCTGCGCTCCAATGTTGCATGCGCATTGCCATCCGATGCCATGATGCTTTGCATATTCAGACCCGTTAGAAGCCCGCAGTATGCGTCCCTCTGGTTGCAAATTCGTTATCGCCAAATAGCCCAAATTAACGCCTTGGAAAGCATGGCACCCAAGCATTGGCGCTGACGGGCTCCCTGAAGAGCTTAACCGTCAGCTCCCGGGGCATTTGCGCTCAAATCATTGTGACTGAAATTCAGTTTGGAGGGATTTTTATCCATTGGGCAGTCCATGTCAGAGGTTTTGTCCACCATCCCGCATGGCTACAAACAGCCCTACAAGTCACAATTCTTGGGTTATATCAGCAGGATCTGTATTCTAATTGATCGTGGCACCGCTACGTTCCGAACCAGTATCGCTTTGCATGTGGCGGCATGGTCTCCGCTGGAGTTTCGGCTTTCAATATTGAAGGTGACTTGAGTGTCTATACGACATTGGCTGGGATTTGGATTATGCGCTCTGGGCCTTTGGGGCGGCTCAGTTCACGCCGTAAATTCTGCGCCGGCAGACCATTTCAATATTCAGCCAAAGGACCTTCCGCCGCCAAACACTACTACACCTACCGACATAGATCCGAACTTTGGCGACCGCCCATCGGGAACAAATCCGCGGGTGCCGGATGGATTCGCAATTTCGCAGTTTGCGTCTGGACTCGCTCATCCGCGAAATTTGGCGGTGGCCCCAAACGGCGATATTTTTGTGGTCGAAGAAGGCCCCGGGGATATTCTCCGTTTGCGCGATACGGACGGCAATGGGCGCGCAGATCAGATCAAGAAATTCGCCACAGGGTTCGCGTTGCCCCACGGTATCGCAATTAGAGGCAACCAACTCTATATCGGAGATGTGAATGCCGTGTGGCGGGCAACCTATCTCAATCGCGACAGCATTCCGATTGGCGAATTCAAGCGCGTAACCACGGCGCCGGATCTGCGGCCGGATGGCTGGCACTCGACACGCGATATTGTCTTTGATCCCGGCGGGCAGCTCTATCTTACCATTGGCGCACGCAATGACGTATCCGAGGCGCCGCTGCCCGACGCCACCATTGAACTTATTGCGAATGACGGTTCCATGAGCCCGTATGCAACGGGTCTGAGAAACGTCGAAGGCCTGGCCTTCTATCCGGGCACGAATGACCTTTGGGTAACCGTGAACGAACGTGATGCGCTGGGCGCGCGCGTTCCTGCAGATTTCCTCGCACATGTTCGGGCGGGTGACTTTTTCGGCTGGCCCTATGCCTATAACGGCCCCAACCCAGATCCTGTTTTCGGGTCCAAACGACCGGATCAGGTTCAAAAGACCAGAACTCCGGATGTGTTGTTTGAAGCCCATTCCGCGCCACTCGGTTTAGTCTTCTACATGGGCCAACAATTTCCGCTCGAATATAGGGGCGACGCATTTGTGGCGTTCCATGGCTCGGGCCCTTATGACAAGCCTGACGGATACAAAGTGGTGCGCATTCGGTTCAAGAACGGTGCGCCAATAGGCGGGTACGAAGACTTTGTAACGGGCTTTTTTACCAATGCCGGCGGAAAACTTTCAGTCTGGGGTACGCCTTCCCAGCTTGCTGTTTCGCGTGACGGCAGTCTGTTGGTAGCGGACGATAAATGCGCCTGCATTTGGCGCGTCAGCTATGCGGAAAATTGACCCCAGGGCTGACTAAAGATTTATGCCTCTCGTGCGATGATAAATATAAGCTGCTTTCGGTTGGGTTGACGCCCACCCAAGCTATGTCTGCCCTCGTTTCGAGCGCCGTGGAGTTCAGGCCGCGTGCCGGAAAACTTGGCCGCCATCTCTTGGAATTTTCACCCATTCGTTTAAGCCTCGCCGCAACACCCCCGGACCCGGTCCGGCGGGTTTTTATTTTTGAAGCAAATGCCATGACGCACCTGAGTGCCGAGGAAGACTTTTTTCAGACACGCCAGGCCTGGCGCGAAGAAATGCGTGCACTTTTAAAGCTGGCCGGACCGTTGATCGTCACGCAGTTGGCCCAAATGGCGGTCATGACGACCGACGTCGTGATGCTGGGTCGGCTGGGCAAAACGGAAATTGCGGCCGCAGCGCTGGGCAACACGGTATTCTTCTTTGCCTGGTTGATCGGATGCGGACCTGCCTCGGCGGTATCGCCAATGGTGGCGCAGATATTGGGCGCCCACCCGGACGACCGCGCCGGCGTGCGCCGCGTTGTGCGCATGGGCCTGTGGGTTATCATATTGCTGTGGCTGCCCCTGGCTGCGCTGCTGGTTTATTGCGAACCTATCTTGCTGCTGTTCCGGCAAACACCGATGCTGGCGCACGCGGCAGGAATATTCACTCTGCCGCTGGCGCTCGGTCTGATCTTCTCGCTGGGTTTTCAGGTCCTGCGCAACTATATGACGGCGCTGGGCAGGCCCAACGCATCGCTGATCGTGATGGCGATCACGGTCGGCTTCAACCTCATGGCCGATTATACCCTGATATTCGGGCATTTCGGTTTTCCCGGACTTGGATTGCTGGGCGCGGGCATTGCCAGCTGTCTGTCATACGCTTTCAGCTTCACGGCAATGCTTGCGGTTGCGCTATTCGCGCCGAACATGCGCGGCTATCATATTCTACATCGTTTCCAGCACCCGCACTGGAGCAAATTCCGGGAATTGTTTCGCCTGGGCATGCCAATCGGCATGACCATGATGTTCGAGGCCATGCTGTTCAATGCCGCGACGCTGATCATGGGAACGTTCGGCGTTGTTGCAGTCGCGGCCCATCAAATTGCACTCAATGTCGCTTCAGTGACATTCATGGTGCCGCTTGGCATCGCGCTGGCAGCGACGGTTCGCGTCGGGCTGGCGGCCGGCGCGCAGGATCGCCGCGCGGTAAAGCGGGCCGGACAATGCGCGATAACCGCGGCCCTGGGTTTCATGCTGGTGAGCGGCATTCTGATCGCCAGCTTTCCGGCCAGTCTGGCAAAGCTCTATTTCGCCGACACGCCGGAAAATGCAGATGCCATTGCCCTGTCGGCATCATTCCTGCGCGTGGCCGCAGCGTTTCAGATATTCGACGCCACGCAGGTGGTGGCGGCACTGTCCCTGCGCGGCTTGAAGGATGCTCGCGCGCCCATGTGGCTTGCCGGCGTCAGCTATTGGATTGCGGGATTTCCGGCCTGCCTATTTTTGGGCTATGGCCTGGGTCTTGGCGGACTGGGCATCTGGCTCGGCATGGCCTTCGCATTGGCCGTCGCCGCAATGTTGCTCAGCGTGCGCTTCTTCTGGCTGGCAAAAAACGGTCCGCTGGGAGCACCCGCGCGATAGTCAGATCGTGCGAAACAAGATGATTGCCAGGACAATCAGCGCCGCGGCCGCTATCCATAACGCGGTACGCCCGGTATGCGTGCGCGCAGCCTGCGCCGCGGCAATGGCTTCAGCAGAATCGGGGTGCAGACGCACGCCCCCATCTGAAATCATGGCCGAAAGGCTTTCAGCATTGCGCACCAACTGCGGCAGATTTTGCGCCAGCCGACCGAGAGCGCCAACCCCTTCGCTGACATCGCGCAGGCGGGCTTCCGCTCCCAAATTGGCCACGACCCATTTTTCGGCAACCGGTCGGGCCGCCGCCCAGATGTCGAAGTCCGGATCGAGCGAACGCGCCACGCCTTCCACTACCACCATGGTTTTCTGCAGCAAAAGCAGCTGCGGCTGCGCCTCCATATCGAACCGGCGCGTCGTATCGAACAATTGCTGCAACAGCCTGGCCATCGATACCTCGCGCGCCGGTCGGCCAAAGATAGGCTCTCCTATTGCGCGCAAGGCCTGGGCAAATGTTTCAACCGAATGATGACTGGGCACAAATGCCACGTCATAGTGAATTTGCGCCACGCGGCGATAGTCCCGCGCCAGAAACCCGGCCAGTGTTTCCGCCATGAACCGGCGCATATTGGGATCGAGCCGTCCCATGATGCCGAAATCCACTACGACCAGATTGCCGTCCCGGTCGACGAAGAGATTTCCGGGGTGCATGTCAGCATGGAAGAATCCGTCGCGCAGGGCCTGGGACAAAAAACTGCGCACAATCGTCAGCGCGATCTTCTTCGGATCGTGTCCCGCCGCTATCAGCGCGACCGGATCGCGCAGAGGCGTGCCGTCAATCCATTCGCTGGTCAGGACGCGTGCCGACGTCAGATCCCAGACAATTGCCGGCACACGAAATCCTGTATCCTGTTTGGTGCGTTCCGCCAATTCCGAGGCGGCAGCCGCTTCCATGCGCAAATCCAGTTCAAGCGCCACCGAATCCGCAACCGTTTCGACCAGCGAGGTGAGACGCAGGCGACGCGCCTCAGCGGAAAATCGTTCGGCCAGACGCGCGGCAAATCCAAGCGCCGACAATTCGCGCGAAAACTCCTCCTCTATGCCCGGGCGCAATATCTTGACCGCGACGTGACGGCCATTTTCCGCCAACCGCGCCGAATGGACCTGGGCAATGGAGGCCGCCGCCACGGCGTCGCCGAAAGACGAGAACAGCAGATCCACCGGTTTTCCGAGCGAGGCTTCGATTGCTTTACGTGCCTCCGACACCGGAAACGGCGGCAGGCGATCCTGCAAGGCTTCAAGAGAGGTCGCAATCTCGGCGCCGACGATATCCGGTCGCGTCGCAAGCACCTGTCCGAGTTTAATATGCGCGGGGCCGAGACTTTCCAGAGCCTGCGCCAGGCGTGCGCCAGGAGAAGCATCGTTCCTTTGGCGGCTTCCAAGCAGTGTTCGGGCGAAGCGCGCCCATGGCGGCATGGCCGTCAGATATTCATGCGGGATCAGCGCATCATGCCGCGCCAGGGTGCGCGCCGCATGCCAGAGGCGGAAGAAATTGGTTATGGAGGAAAACATCAAATCTTCCAGGCCGAATGCATGGCAGCGACGCCGCCGGACAAGTTGCGTATCTTTACGCGAGAGAGGCCGGCCTTTTCGATCATGGCGGCAAAGCGTGCCTGGGGCGGAAAGCGCCGGATGCTCTCCGCCAGATAGCGATAGGCGTCTTCGTCGCCCGCGACCATCGCGCCCATCTTGGGCAGAACCTTGAATGAATAGGCCTCGTACAACGTGTCCAGCACGGGCACTTCAACACGAGAAAATTCCAGACACAGGAAACGTCCGCCCGGCTTCAGCACGCGCGCGGCTTCAGTCAAGGCTTTTTCGATATGGGTGACGTTTCTGATACCAAAGGCGATTGTGTAGGCATCCATCGAGGTATCCGGCACCGGCAGGTGCTCGGCGTCGCCGACCGTCCAGTTGATGGCGGTTTCATGCTTTTCGGCGGCGCGACGCACGCCCTCCCCCACCATGTCCGGATTGATATCACAGACTGTAATCTGAGCGTCGCCGCCACGGGCGCGCGCTATGTCGGCGATGCGAAAGGCGATATCGCCCGTGCCGCCCGCCACATCCACGACCTTCCAGCCGGGCTGCGGGTTTAGCCATTCCACCATCGCGTCCTTCCAGATGCGATGTATCCCGCCGCTCATAAGGTCGTTCATCAGGTCGTAGCGCTTGGCCACCGAGGAGAAAACCTCGCGGACAAGGGCTTCTTTCTCGTCCTCGGGCACTTCGCGAAAGCCGAAACTGGCATGGGATCCGGTTGTCATGCCGGCACAATAGCCTGCCTTGTGCGCTATGGGCTACAAGGGTGCCAGCGACCTTTTTTCCGGACCCATCGTGCCCGAATTACCTGAAGTCGAGACCGTGCGCCTGGGCCTCAGACCCGTTCTGGAAGGCCATCGGATTCTGCGCGTACAGACGCGCCGAGGAGACTTGCGCATACCTTTCCCCGATGGTTTCGGGCAAAGGCTGACCGGCCGCAAGGTGACCAGGCTGGCGCGGCGGGCAAAATACCTTTTGGCGGAACTGGACAGCGGCGAAACGCTGGTCATCCATCTCGGCATGAGCGGGCGCATGGCAGTCTATGCGCAGGGCAAGGAACGCAAACTGGGCCATTATGTCTATGACGCGGCCCCCAATGGCCTGGGAGAAGGCAAGCACGATCACGTGGTAATCGAGACCGACGCGCCCGCCAAAATTGTTTTCACCGATCATCGCCGGTTCGGCCTGATGACGCTCATCGATACGAACAAGCGGAACGAGGACAAACTGTTTCGTGGGCTGGGGCCTGAACCCTTGTCCGACGAATTGGACGCAGCATTTCTGCGAAATGCCCTGAAGGGCAAAAAGACTTCAATTAAGGCCGCCCTGCTCGATCAGCGCGTTGTTGCCGGATTGGGAAACATCTATGTCTGCGAAGCGTTGTTTTATGCCGGCATTTCGCCGAAAAAACTGGCAGGCACCATTGCGCCGGAGCGCATCGCGCGTCTTGTGACGGCCATAAAAAAAGTCCTGAAAAATGCGATAGCGGCGGGCGGATCGAGTTTGCGCGACTATAAGAAAGCCGATGGCGATCTGGGAAATTTTCAGCACCATTTCGCCGTCTATGACCGCGAAGGCAGACCCTGCCCCGGAAAAGGCTGCACAGGGACGATCAAGCGCATTGTGCAGACCGGCCGTTCGACGTTCTATTGCCCTTCCTGTCAGAAATGAGCGAGCACCAGATCCCGATGAGCTATCACACCATCCTTGTCAGCAACGAAGGACCGATCGGCGTTATCACTTTAAACCGGCCCGAAGCCTTGAATGCGCTAAATGCGCAATTACTGGACGAATTGGGGTCGGCGCTGGAGAGCTTCGACGCGGATTCCGCGATACGTGCGCTGGTCATTACGGGTTCCGAAAGGGCGTTCGCCGCAGGTGCCGATATCAAGGAGATGGCGAACCAGTCCTATCTAGAAATGGCTGCATCCAACATCTTTGGTCGCGCTCAAACGCGCATCGGCGCTATCCGGAAACCGATCATCGCGGCGGTTTCCGGTTATGCGCTGGGCGGAGGCTGCGAGCTGGCCATGCTGTGCGACTTCATTATTGCGTCCGATACGGCCAAATTTGGCCAGCCGGAAGTCACGCTGGGCATCATGCCTGGAATGGGCGGCACGCAACGCCTGATCCGTGCCGTGGGCAAGGCCAAGGCCATGGATATGATCCTGACAGGCCGGATGATGGACGCCGTTGAAGCAGAGCGTTCTGGCCTGGTGGCGCGCGTTGTTCCAGTGAGCGAACTGATGTCAGAAGCATTGAAAGCGGCCGGAAAAATCGCCGGACTATCCTTGCCTATCCTTGCTATGGCCAAGGAGACGGTAAATCGAGCCTATGAAAGCAGCCTGAAGGAAGGCCTGATATTCGAACGCAACCTGTTCCACGCCATGTTCGCCACCCAGGACCAAAAGGAAGGTATGGCGGCCTTTAGCGAAAAGCGGAAGCCGGCCTTCAAGGACAAATAATCAGGGCATTTGACCCGGTACCGCGACCGAGCTATACGGCCCGGCTCTGAAAGATATCCAGGACGACCTATGCCGAATATCGCCTCTTCCAAAAAGCGCGTGCGGACCGCCGCCAAGCGCACCGCCATTAACCAGGCCCGCAAAACCCGGGTCCGTGGCTTTGTCCGCAAGGTCGAAGAGGCCATCGCCTCAGGAGACCCAAAGGCGGCCCAGGCTGCACTGAAGGCCGCACAGCCTGAAATTATGCGCGGCGTCAGCAAAGGCATCCTGCACAAGAATACCGGGGCACGGAAGGTTTCGCGCCTTGCCGCCCGGGTGAAAAAACTGGGCAAATAGGCCTAGACCGCTGAAATCCTTTGCCAAATCCAGTATAGATGGGCCCAAACACCGGTTTTGGGCCCATTTTTATTGGTCCGTGTGCTGATATAGCGTAATTAGACCTATTGTGCACCGCAGCTGACACAAATCTGACGCTAAGTATCTGATTCGATAGAGCAGTCTATTTTCCGTATGCGGTACAAAAACTTAGCCGCGATTGCGAAACAAAAAAATGTCACTGAAATGACATTTGTTCACGCTATGTCCCCTTGAAGCAATTCGCGAGCTTGGTATCTTAACCACGCCTCTTGGCGGGCGGGGACGAAATGACAAAGACGAGCGACAGTATAGAACAAGTATTCGTTCGTTATTTTGGGCGATCTACCCGATACTGCCTGTATAGAAGCTAATCAGCATAGGACTTTTACTTCACTTGATCGGGCCATTGCCCGGTGGAGTTCGATTTTCTTCTGTGGATAGAGCGGGACGCTTAAAAATGGCCGATTACGCCGGCGATATTGATCCTCAGGAAGCCTGGGAATTGCTGAAGAGCAATCCGCAGGCCCAGTTGGTCGACGTCCGCACCATGGCGGAGTGGAGTTTTGTCGGCCTGCCCGACCTCTCTCCTTTGGGACGCCAGACGCTCTGCGTGGAATGGCAGAATTTCCCTGAGATGGCACCCAACCCTAATTTCGTCGCGGAGACGGCAGCCGCCGTACGTGGTGCCACTGTCGATACACCGATCCTCTTTCTGTGCCGTTCAGGTGCGCGTTCGCGTGGCGCAGCCATTGCCATGACGCGGGCCGGATTTGGCGCGGCGTACAACATAGCCGGCGGGTTTGAAGGCGATTTGGACCACACCCGTCATCGCAGCAGCAAAAATGGATGGAAGGCCGCCGGCCTTCCCTGGAAACAGAGTTGATGGAGAAAAATCATGCCTAGTAGGTCAGACGCCTAGACGGAAAAAGTTGCGCCTTCAAACCGGCATCAAGTCCGGACCAATACACAGACGGGTAATGAAAATGGATAATATTTCGAGCAAGCCGATGCGCTTGGACTGGCCAGCGGCTTGGGCGTCCGTACGCGAAAGACTGCGCCGCGAATTGGGTGACGCGATATTCGAAGCCTGGATCCGTCCCTTAACTCTGGATGGCTGGGACAAGGACGAACTGCGGCTCGGCACGGTGAAGCCATTCGTGCGCAACTGGGTGGCAAACCACTATGTGGCGCGCATCGAACGCGCTTTCCGCAGCGAGGGCGCTGAACCTCAATCCATTTCCATCGTAGTTTCAGTGGCACCGGTCACGGTTGCCGGCAATGTGACGCGCGAAGCGCCTCCGGCCCACAGCCCGGCACCCAACGTCGCCTACATGCCGCAGCGTGGCGGCGACGAAGACGTGCCGAACAAAGGTCTGTGGAACCGGATGCTGCATCCGCAGCAGACCTTCGAAAGCTTTATCGCTGGCTCGACCAACGAATTCGGCTATTGCGCCGCACGGGCATTCGCCGAAGGTCAGAACAGCGATATTCCGCTGTTATTCATTCATGGCGGATTCGGTTACGGAAAAACCCATCTTTTGAATGCCGCGGCGCTTGAATTCCGCAAGCGCGGCAAGCGCGTACTGTTCCTGCGCGCCGAAGATTTCATGCGTCACTTTCTGGGCGCGCTGTACCGGAAAGATACTTTGGCCTTCAAGGAAGAGCTGCGTACGGCCGATATCCTGATTATCGACGATCTTCAGCATATCTGCCGCTCAACGGCTACGGCCTCTGAGTTCCTCTATACGGTCAATGCATTCGCCGATCTGCGTCGCCGTGTGGTGATTGCCGCCGATCGCGCGCCGGGCACCATGGATGGGCTTGGCGCTGATGTGCGTTCGCGCCTGACCGGCGGGCTGGTCATTGCGCTGGACAAACCCGATGCGCCCACGCGCCTGGCCATTCTAAAGGCCCGCGCCCTGGAATTCTCAAAACACCGGCCCGAAGTGGTATTGCCCGAAGTTGTGCTGGAACGCATCGCCAACATCGAAAATGCCAGCCCGCGCGAGTTGATCGGCATTTTCACCAAGCTGGCCACCTATGCGGACCTGACAAAAAAGCCCGTCACGCTGGAAACCGCCGAAGAAGCCGTTGGACTGCGCACCAGCACGGGCGCCAAGACCAGCATCGAGGATATTCAGCGCAAAACGGCCGAGTTCTATAAGCTGGACGTGAAGGATTTTCACTCGCCTCAACGGGCCCGGCGGGTCGCCAGACCCAGGCAGGTGGCCATGTTTCTCGCGCGCAAACTGACGACACGGTCCCTGCCCGAGATTGGGCGGCGTTTCGGCGGGCGCGATCACACCACGGTCCTGCATGCCTGCCGCCGTATTGAGGCTTTGTGCGAAGAGGACCCCTTGTTCCGTCAGGAGGTCGATTTCCTCTCCCAGATGCTTCAAAGGCGACCTGAAATCTGATGCCCGAAAAGCCCGCGAAAGCGGGCTTTTCTTTAACATTTAGGCTCCCCAAAACCCGCATTTTTGGTATAGTGGCGGGCCTGAGTCTCGGTCTCCAAAAAGCTCAAGCAAACCAAGGGGTTGCCGGCTCTGTCAGGCGTGCCGGAACAGGGGTTTGATGGCGACCAAAAATCAAGCGCGAGAGCGATGAAAATCAACGTAGAACGCAGCGCCTTTCTGAAGGCACTGAGCCACGTACAGAGTGTCGTCGAACGCCGGAACACAATTCCGATTTTGTCGAACGTAATGATCGAGGCCGGCAAGGGGCAGTTGAAGCTGACCGCCACAGATCTCGACATCGAAATTGTCGAAGCGATCCCGGCAGACGTTATTCGTAACGGCGCGGCCACGGCGCCGGCGCACATGCTCTATGACATCGTCCGCAAGCTTCCGGATGGCGCGCAGGTTCAAGTTGAACTGCTGACCAGCGAAGGGGGCCGCCTGGCCGTGTCCGCCGGGACGTCGCGTTTCGAGCTGTCCTGCCTGCCCAAGGAAGATTTTCCGCAAATGGCGGCCGCTGCCCTGCCCCATAAATTTCGGCTGGCGACGGATGACCTCAAGCGCATTATCGACAAGACGCGCTTTGCGATTTCAACGGAAGAAACCCGGTTCTACCTCAACGGTATTTATGTTCATGCCGCAAAGGAGGGTAAAACCCAGACCCTGCGCGCCGTGGCCACGGATGGTCATCGCCTTGCCCGCTATGAAATGGAGCTGCCGGACGGCGCGGGCGATATGCCCGGCGTGATCGTTCCGCGCAAAACCGTGACCGAATTGCGCAAGCTGCTGGACGATGCCGAGGGTGCCATTGAGGTATCGCTGTCAGACACCAAAATTCAATTCGGTTTCGGCGGTGTGGAACTGACGTCCAAACTGATTGACGGCACCTTCCCGGATTATCAGCGGGTCATTCCCTCCGGAAACGACAAGGCGCTTGCCCTGGAAGCCAAAGAGTTCTCGCAGAGCGTCGATCGCGTTTCGACAATTTCGGCTGACAAGACGCGGGCCGTGAAATTGGCCGTGGCCAAGGACAAGGTAACGCTTTCGGTGGTCAATCCGGAATCCGGCACGGCAACGGAGGAACTGGGCGCAACCTACAGCGCGGCGCCGCTCGAAATCGGATTCAATGCGCGCTATCTGCTGGACATCACCAGCCAGATCGAAGGCAAGGAAGTACGCTTCCTGCTTTCGGATGCGGGTTCGCCGACCATCATTGAAGATGCAGAGGACAGCCGCACGCTTTATGTCCTCATGCCCATGCGGGTGTAAATTTGGTCATATCGGTTCAGCCGCGCCAGGACGGCGCGCCTTCTCCCATTCCGGGTACGGCGCGCTTGGCGGTTACGCATCTGCGGCTGATCAACTTCCGTTCTTATGGCACGGCCGAAATCGCCGCCGGTTACGGACCTGTGGTTCTGGCCGGACCAAACGGCGCCGGAAAAACAAACCTGCTTGACGGTATATCGTTGCTGGCGCCGGGACGCGGATTGCGTGGCGCAAAGCTGGGCGATCACACCCGTAAGGGACCGACAGAACCAGACGGCACTTTATGGGCCGTCTCCGCCACGGTCGCACGCGGCGAAACGGCATACGAAATCGGTACTGGCCTTGCGCTCGGACCAGGCGGTGGCGAACGGCGTCAAGTTCACCTTAACGGCGCGCCGGCACAGAACTCTGCCGATCTGGGCGATATCGTACAGATTATCTGGCTAACTCCGGCCATGGATCGCCTGTTCATTGAAAGCGCCAGCGGCCGACGGAAATTTCTGGACCGGCTGGTGCTGGGCTTTGACGCCAATCATGGACGCAATGCCTCGCGTTATGAAACGGCCATGCGCGAGCGTGCCCGCTTGCTGAAATTCGGGCCGCGCGACCCTGCCTGGTTGGATGGGCTGGAAAATGAAATGGCGGAAACCGGCATTGCCATGGCGGCGGCACGCGCGGAAATGGTGTCGCGTCTCAATGGCGCCCTAGCCGCACGCGGCACAGCCGGCGCTTTTCCCGCAGCTCAGCTTTCGCTGTCAGGCGAGACCGACACACTACTGGCCGATGAAGCCGATGCCAGAATGGCCTTGCGCGATCGTCTGGCGCGGGCCCGTATCCGCGACGCCGAAGCCGGCCGCACGACCTGTGGACCGCATTTAAGCGATTTGGCGGTGCGACACACACAGAAGCGCACGGATGCCCGGGAATGCTCTACGGGCGAACAAAAGGCCCTGCTGATTTCAATCATGCTGGCGGATGCCTGGGAACTGGCGCGCGCGCGCGACGGACTGGCGCCGCTGCTGCTGCTGGATGAAATCGCCGCGCATCTGGATTCCATGCGCCGCGCTGCCTTATTCGAAGAAATTGTCGCGCTGGGCGCACAGGCCTGGATGACGGGGACCGACCTTTCGTTGTTCGATGCGTTATCAGTACGTGCCGATATATTTCACGTCAGCGACGGGCAATTTTCCCGCCAGGAGTAGGTTTTGCTAACTGTCCATGGCCTTTTAATTTATTGCGGTATCTACGCCCTGGCCATTGCCACACCGGGTCCGGGGATCATGGCCATCATCGCACGCAGCCTTAACGGCGACGTACGGGCGACCATTCCTGCCATATTAGGCCATACGGTTGGCGATCTGACCCTGATGAGCCTTTCCGTGTTCGGTCTTGCCGTCATTGCGCGGGAACTGGGATGGCTGTTCCTCGCCGTGAAACTCAGCGGCGGCGCCTACCTGATTTATCTGGGCTATCGCTATTGGACGGCAAAAATTGAGGCAATTGTGTCTATGCCGCCGGAGCAGCTGCGAGGTATCTGGTCGCAGTTGGCGCTGACGCTCAGTAACCCAAAGGCGATTGCAATGTTTATTGCGCTTCTGCCAGCGGCGGTTGATCTGAACAGACTAAACATTGTGGGATATTTCCAGCTTTGCCTGTGCACGCTGGTACTCATTCCCGGAATTGACCTTGTCTACGCGGCGTTGGCCGCTCAGGCACGAAAGTTTTTGCAAAGCACGGCCGCGCGCAAACGTATGAACAAAAGCGCGGGCGCAATCATGATGGGCGCCGGCGTCGGCGTAGTGGTGAGTTAAATGTCCGAACCAGTCAACCAAGTAACCGAAGAGTATGGCGCCAGACTCCATCAAGGTTCTCAAGGGCCTGGATGCCGTGCGCAAGCGCCCCGGCATGTATATCGGTGATACCGATGACGGCTCCGGCCTGCATCACATGGTGTACGAAGTCGTCGACAACGCCGTGGATGAAACCCTGGCCGGGCATGCCGACCGTATCGATGTGACGTTAAATCCCGATGGTTCCTGCACGGTGCGCGACAATGGCCGTGGCATCCCAACCGACATTCATTCCAGCGAAGGCGTCTCGGCAGCTGAAGTGATTATGACCCAGCTGCATGCCGGCGGAAAATTTGAACAGAATGCCTACAAGGTTTCGGGCGGATTGCACGGCGTCGGCGTATCCGTGGTGAATGCCCTGTCGGAATTTCTTGATCTGCGCGTATGGCGCAATGGCAAAGAGCATTATATGCGTTTTGCGCATGGCGAGCCGCTGGCGCCGCTCAAAATCGTGGCCGATGCGCCGGGCAAGAAAGGAACGGAAGTTACGTTCCTGCCGTCCACCGGCACGTTCACCAAGACGGAATTTGATTACAACACGCTGGAGCATCGTCTGCGCGAATTGGCGTTTCTCAATTCCGGCGTTGTCATCGTGCTTGCTGACCGGCGTGGCGTCGAACCGCGCGAGACCAGGCTGCACTATGAAGGCGGCCTGAAGGCTTTCGTAGAATATCTCGACCGGTCCAAAAACGGACTGATCTCCGCGCCCCTGATGTTCAGCGCGGAGCGAGACGGCACAACAGTCGAGGTCGCCATGACCTGGAACAACTCCTATCACGAAACCATGTTGTGCTTTACCAACAACATCCCACAACGCGACGGGGGCACGCATTTGGCCGGTTATCGCGCGGCGCTAACCCGCGTGGTGACGAAATACGCCGACGAGATGGTGTCAGGCAAAAAGGACAAGGTGCCGCTGACCGGCGATGATTGCCGTGAAGGCCTGACCTGCGTTCTTTCGGTCAAAGTGCCGGACCCGAAATTCTCTTCACAGACCAAAGACAAGCTGGTGTCGAGCGAAGTGCGCCCCATCGTGGAAGGCGTCGTGCTGGAACAATTGGGCCGCTGGCTGGAAGAGCACCCCAACGAAGCCAAAGCGGTGGTCGGAAAAGTGATGGAGGCCGCCCTTGCCCGCGAAGCCGCGCGCAAAGCGCGCGAACTGACACGCCGCAAGGGCGCCCTGGACGGCGCCTCGCTTCCCGGCAAACTGGCGGACTGCCAGGAACGCGACCCCTCGAAATGCGAAATCTTTATCGTCGAAGGCGACAGCGCCGGTGGCTCCGCCAAACAGGGCCGCAATCGCGCCAATCAGGCGGTGCTGCCTCTACGCGGCAAAATCCTCAATGTGGAGCGTGCCCGATTCGATAAGATGCTGGGCAGCGAATCCATCGCCATGCTGATCACGGCGCTGGGCACCGGTATCGGCCGCGATGAATTCAATGCCGATAAATTGCGCTATCACAAAATCATAATCATGACCGATGCCGACGTCGACGGCGCGCACATTCGAACCTTGCTGCTGACATTCTTCTATCGGCAAATGCCTGAACTGATTGAGCGCGGGCACATCTACATCGCCCAGCCGCCGCTGTATAAGGCTGCGCGCGGCAAGTCGGAACGCTATCTCAAAGACCAGGCGGAATTTGAAAATTATCTGATTGCGGAGGGCTCGGAGGGCGCCAGCCTGGTGCTGCATACCGGCGAAGTGATGGCCGGCGCGGATTTGGCGGACGTCATCGAAAAAGCCCGCGCGGCCAAAACCGCCTTGAATGGCTTTCCTCATCACTACCCGCGTTTTGTGCTGGAACAGGCAGCAATTGCCGGTGCGATGAATCCCGACATTCTTTCGGATTCCACCAAGGCGACAGAAACCGCCGACTACATCGCCAAGCGGCTGGACACGCTGTCCGGGGAAACCGAACGCGGCTGGCACGGCGAACCGACACCTGACGGCGGTTTGAAATTCTGGCGCGATGTGCGGGGCGTGCGCGAAGCCGTTGCCATCGACGGCGTCCTGATCGGCAGCGCCGATGCCCGCAAGCTCGACAGGTTGGCTACAGATCTGCAGGCTACATATCTCAAGTCCGGCACGCTGAAGCGCAAGGACGATGAGGCTGAGGTCCGCTCGCCCACGGAATTGCTCGATACAATATTCGATTGGGGCCGCAAAGGCGTTTCGTTGCAGCGTTATAAGGGCCTGGGTGAAATGAACCCGGAGCAATTGTGGGAAACGACCCTGGACGAAAATGCCCGCACCCTTCTTCTGGTCAAGGTTCAGCACGCGGATGAAGCCGGAGCCCTGTTTGAAAAATTGATGGGCGATGTGGTGGAGCCGCGGCGGGAATTTATTCAGGACAACGCCCTGTACGCCTCGCTCGACATCTGACACGGCAGAAAGCGGGCTGTCATGCTTGCGCGAATCCAAACCCAACTCGGCAATCTGACATGAATGCAGCGGAACTCGTGCAGCAAGGACAGCTTGCGCATCGGGCGGGGCGCCTGGATGAGGCCGAAACGCATTACAAAGCCGCACTTGATGCGGACATGCGCGACTTCAATGCGGCCCATTTGCTGGGCACGTTGCTGCTACAGCGGCAGGATTTCGTCCATGCCGAAAGCTATCTGGCATACGCCTTTCAGTTGAACAATCGGGTGCCGCAAATTCCCTATCTGCTCGCGCTGAGCTGTTCGGCCCAGGGCCGGCCGGGCGACGCGCTGATCAATTACGAGCGGGCCCTGTTCCTGAAGCCGGATTTTGCGGAAGCCCTGAATAATCGCGGTCTTATTTGGCTGGAAGCAAACCGCCCGCGCCAGGCCTTGGAGGATTTCGATCGCGTTCTCACTTTTAAGCAGGATGCTCCCCAGGCGCACAACAATCGCGGCCGCGCGCTAGCCAAGCTTGGCAGGCTGGAAGGTGCGCTGACCAGTTTTGACCGGGCGCTTTCGCTATTTCCAAATTCGGCGGATGCCCACAATAACCGCGGCTTTGCGCTGGCAGGCCTGACGCGCAATCAGGATGCCCTGGCCGCGTTCGATCGCGCCCTGCAGCTCAACGCCAATTCAGCGGACGCCAATGTCGGCCGCGGCACCGTTCTGGAAAGCCTTGGCCAGCATGCGGAAGCGCTGGCCAGTTACGACAAGGCGCTGGCTCTCGACTCGAATTTGGCCAAAGCCTGGATCGGGCGGGGCGCAGTCCTGCTTACCCTCGGACGGGCAGCGGAGGCTGCGGAGTGCGTCAAGCGCGCGGGAGCCTCAACCGCAAAAAACGCCGCCGCGAACTTCAATCTCGGCCTTACATTGCAAAGGATGAACCGGATCGAAGAGGCACTGGCCATATTCGATTCCGTTATGGAGACGGCGCCCAATCTGCCGTATCTGCGCGGTGCACGGCTCAATGCGAAAATGCAGGCCTGCAACTGGCAGGGCTATGACCAGGACCGCGCGGAGATCCTTTTGCGCGTGGGAAAGGGCGAACGCCCCATCTGGCCATTCCAGCTGCTCTCGCTGACCGCCGATCCGGATTTACACCTCACCTGCGCGCAAAACTTTACGACGGCAACACATGCCGCCAGGCCCGCGCTTGCGGCGGGCATGCGCTACAACCACGCCAAAATCCGGGTCGCCTATCTGTCGTCGGATTTCACCGATCATCCCGTCGCAAATCTTATGGTCGGCAATATCGAGCACCATGACCGCAGCCGGTTTGAAACATTCGGTATCTCGCTTGGGGCCGCCGGCGCCGGCTCGCAGCGCAAGCGACTGGAAGCCGCTTTTGACCGCTTTCTAGACGGTCAACAAATGAGCGACCAGGATGTTGCCCAGGGAATACGCGATCTGGAAATCGATATTCTGGTCGATCTGAATGGGCATACCACCGGCGGGCGCACAGACATCCTGGTCCGGCGTCCGGCCCCTGTGCAGGTCAATTATTTCGGCTATCCGTCCACAATGGGCGCGGATTTTATGGATTATATCATTGTCGATCGCGTACTGGTGCCGCAGGGTGCCGAGAAATATTTCTCGGAAAATATCGTGGCTTTGCCGGACAGTTATTCGGCCAATACGCCGCGCCCCATTGCAGAGGAGACACCCAGCCGTCGGGATAGCGGCCTGCCGGAGGACGGTTTCGTCTTCTGCATGTTCAACAACAGTTTCAAAATTACGCCCGATATTTTTGACGTATGGATGCGCCTGCTGGAAAAGGTTCCAGGCAGCGTATTATGGCTGCTTGAAACCAACGATGCCGTGACTGCAAATTTGCGCCGCGAGGCCGAGGCGCGCGGCGTTGCGGGATCCCGCCTTGTCTTTGCGCCCCGGGTTGAGAATGCGCGCCATCTGGCACGGCATCGACTGGCCGATCTGTTTGTCGACACCTTGTACTATAATGCGCACACTACTGCGAATGATGCGCTATGGTGCGGCCTGCCCATGATCACCTGTCAGGGTACGGGCTTTCCCGCACGCGTGGCAGCAAGCTTATTAAGCGCCATAGGCATGTACGATCTCATCACGCAATCCATACCAGAATATGAAGCACTGGCCATAAGGCTGGCGTCTGATCCCGCCCTGTTGCGCGAGACCAAGTCGACGCTCATGCGCAACCGCGATAGCACGGCGTTATTCGATTGCGCGCGCACGACCCGTTATCTGGAAGCTGCCTATCAGCAAATGTGGAAGCAGCAACAAGACGGGCTGGCACCGGCAAGCTTTGATGTACCGGCTTAGGCGTCCCGCGCCAGTCTGTCGGCGACCACGCGCATGGCGTCGGGGTTCGAGCCGACTGTCATATGAGAGCCGCGAATTTCGACAATATCCGCGCCGCGATCATCCGGCAGGCAGACACGCCAGTCCACCACACCATCAATCGGACTTACCAAGATGGTCAGCGGTACAGGCGGCGGCGCCAGCATAGTATCCACTGCTCCCAGTGCCGTTTGATCCCATAGCAGCGCTGCAGCCTGCGCCAGCGGCGCCAACGGCGATACAACGGGCAATCGGATGGGGCTGAACAGCGTAATGACGCGCGCGATCCTGTCCGGGTGGCGCTTGGCAAGTTCGCGGGCAATCGTGCCGCCCAAACTGATTCCGACCAGCGAAACCCGCTTTCCAGTCTGGGTGTAGATTTCGTCTATCTGCCGCTCCAGGGACTGGAACATGTGGGGCATCGGTCCCAGGTTGATGCCGCCCGCCCAGGAATATGGAACGAAATTTTGCGCCGCCAGAAATTCGCGCAGCCGTTCGGTCGACATTTCCGGTGCAAAAAAACCTGGAATGACGATGACGGGCTGACCATTTCCACGCGCCGCGTCCGTGGGAAGCGGGGGCGGCGCGATAGTGACCTGAAATAAGGCCGCCATTTCACGCGCAAGGGATTCGGCGGAAACTGGCGAATCCGGCAGGTGGCCAGACGGTGAAATTATTCATTTTTTTAATTTGCGCTTTCGCATGGCAAGCGTACGCAGCCGCAACGCATTGAGTTTGATGAAACCCTGCGCATCCTTTTGGTCATACGCGCCCTGGTCGTCTTCGAACGTGACGAGATCGTGCGAATACAGCGAATATGGCGAGGACCGGCCCACGACAATGACATTGCCCTTATAGAGCTTGAGACGGACGGTTCCGGCGACAAATTCCTGGCTCTTGTCGATTGCGGCCTGCAGCATTTCGCGCTCCGGCGAAAACCAGAATCCGTTATAAATCAGCTCGGCATAGCGCGGCATCAACTCGTCCTTGAGATGGGCCGCGCCCCGGTCAAGCGTGATGGATTCCATGGCGCGGTGGGCCGTCAGCAGAATGGTCCCTCCGGGCGTTTCATAGACGCCGCGCGACTTCATGCCGACAAACCGGTTTTCTACCAGATCAAGCCGGCCGATGCCGTTTTCCCGGCCCAACGCATTGAGCCGCGTCAGAAGAGTAGCAGGCGACAATTTTTCGCCGCCAATGGAATTCGCATCGCCTTTTTCGAAGCCGATCTCGACATAAGTGGCTTTGTCGGGCGCGTCTTCCGGGCTGATGGTGCGCTGGAATACAATCGAGTCCGGCTCCAGATTAGGATCCTCCAGCACCTTGCCCTCGGACGAAGAATGCAAAAGGTTGGCGTCCACCGAAAAGGGCGCTTCGCCCCGTTTGTCCTTGGCAATCGGGATTTGATGGTGCTCGGCAAATTCGATCAGCTTTGTCCGGCTGGTCAGGTCCCATTCGCGCCAGGGTGCAATGACCTTGATGTCGGGATTGAGCGCATAATAGCCCAACTCGAACCGCACCTGATCATTGCCCTTGCCGGTCGCACCATGGCAGACGGCATCGGCCCCCACTTTTTCGGCGATTTCGATCTGCTTCTTGGCAATCAGCGGCCGGGCAATGGAGGTGCCAAGCAGGTAGACCCCTTCATACAGGGCATTTGCCCGGAACATCGGGAAGACATAGTCGCGGACGAATTCCTCGCGCAGGTCTTCAATGAAAATGTTGCCCGGCTTGATGCCCAGCAGCTCCGCCTTTTTGCGGGCCGGCTCCAATTCCTCGCCCTGCCCGAGATCGGCGGTAAAGGTCACAACTTCAGCGCCATAGGCGGTTTGAAGCCACTTCAGAATGACTGAGGTGTCCAGCCCGCCGGAATAGGCAAGGACGACTTTTTTGATGCTGGGCTTGGACACGGTGCTGATCCCTGAAACTTGGCTGGGCTTCAATAAAGGGACGGGTGCGGTGCGGCAAGTCCGGGCCCGCAGTCAGAAAGAATAACCGCTGAATCAGAGGCTTGCGGGGCATTCTTCGGCCAATACCTCAGGCTGAAATCCTCACTGCGGTTGCCTGGCCAACTGAACCGATTGGGCCGCAGCCATGCGCTCACTGGCCCGCAGCTTGACCGATTCGCTCTTGAGTTGCCCGCAGGCCGCCATGATGTCCCGCCCGCGCGGCGTACGCACGGGGCTGGCATAACCCGCCCGATTGACGATATCGGCGAATTTCTCGATCTGGTCCCAATCGGAACACGCATAGGGCGCTCCGGGCCAGGGATTGAACGGGATAAGATTGATCTTGGCAGGAATGCCCGCAATGATTTTCACAAGTTGCCGGGCATCGGCCAGCAAATCATTCACGCCTTTGAGCATGACGTATTCAAAGGTGATGCGGCGCGCATTCGAGGCACCGGGATAGGTGCGGCAGGCGTCCAGCAATTCCGCAATGGGGTATTTTTTGTTGATTGGAACGATTTCGTTGCGGATGTCGTCGCGCACGGCATGTAGCGATATTGCCAAAGACGATCCGATTTCATTCCCGGCGCGCGGGATCATGGGAACAACGCCCGCCGTCGAGAGGGTGATTCGCCGCTTGGACAGCGCCAGGGCATCACCATCCGCCACAATCGCCAAGGCCGCTTTCACATTGTCGAAATTATAGAGTGGCTCTCCCATCCCCATCATCACCACATTGGTGACGGCCCGGTTCGGGGCAGTGGACGGCCAGTCGCCGAGACAATCCTTGGCAACCAGAAGCTGGCCCACAATTTCGGCAGGAGTCAGATTGCGCACCAGCTTTTGCGTACCAGTATGGCAGAAGCGGCAGGTCAGCGTGCATCCCACCTGAGAAGACACGCAGAGCGTGCCGCGATCCTCTTCTGGAATATAGACCGTCTCGAATTCCAAGCCGCCCTCTCCTTTCAGCAGCCATTTGCGGGTGCCGTCCGAGGAGACTTGCTCGGTAACAATCTCCGGCCGCGCCAGGGAGAAGGATTCGGCCATCTGGCCCCTGAAATTTTTGGCCAGGCTGGTCATGGCGGAAAATTCGGCGGCACCATGGACATAGACCCAGTTCCAGATCTGCCGCAGGCGCATCGCCGCCTGCTTTTCAGGCACGCCCGCGCCGATCAGCGCAGTTTTTAGCGCATCGGGCGACAAGCCGATCAGGTTGGCAGGCATGGTCATAATGTCTGTATATAGGAATTCTATGGGGCAATCCTTCCCGCAATGCGGGAGAGACTACATATTGCAGGCTTTATGGGCCGTGGCGAGAGCGGCCGTGAACCCGACAAGCGAATAAACGTCGCGTGTATCAGTTCCGCGCGTCGAAGTTCCGGTTACCACCATCTCGGATCCGCGCTGCATGGCATCGACCAGCTTCTGTTCGTTGGAACGCTCCTTTACCCAGGCTCCCCCTGCATTTCCATCGTTGCGCGTGAAGAACGCGAATTTGCTTCCGCCAATTTGGGCCGTCACCGAGCTGCCCTCCTTATAGGGGTAACCGGGCACGACCTGCGGTTCCGCCTTTGTCTTGCGTGAGGGCCAGTCGCTCACCACGAAGAAAATGGGATCGCGATTTACATTGCGAGGTTGGATGCTGCGGGGAACCGACTGGACATAACAAACCTTGTTTCCATTGATGGTCACAGTAAGGGCCGTCCACGAGCCGCTCCCGCCAATTTGGGCCGGTGAGCTTTGCGCAAAAGCAGGTGACAACAGGGCGGAAAAGAGCGCGACAAGCAGAAAGCGGATACGGCTCATTCAGGGAGCTTCCTCTTCAGGTTCCAGCGGATCACAGGATTATTAGCCAATTCAGGCACTTCTAGGGCCAAGTGCCGGATTCGTCTACCCGTATTCAACGCAGGAGAATTGTTACTTGCGCAGGCCGTAGCCAGTGGAAAAGAGCCGCCAAACTGTCGTCCCGAGAATTGCGACAACGGCAAGCGCGAATACCATGCCCCCCAGTTGGCCAACCTCTCCATACCCAATCATGGCGTGGCGGAGGCCATTGATAAAATAATAGAAGGGATTGGCGACGGCGAGCCACGCCAAATTGCCCGGCAACATGTCTGCTGTGTTGAACACGCCGCCGACCATCGAAAGCGGGGTGATAAAGAATACCGTGAGCATATTGAGCTGCTCAAAATTCTGCGCCCAGAGTCCAATAATAATTCCAAGCAACCCGAATATAATTGACACGCAAACGGTCCAGAAAATGAATTCCGGAAAGGAATAAATCGAGGTCACGCCGAAAAAGGCGGCGATCACCAGAATTCCTATGGCCGTGAATGTCGCGCGCAGAACCACCACACTGAGCGAACCAACGATCATTTCCACATAGGAAAGCGGGGCAACCAGCGTTTCTTCGATGTAGCGCAGGAAGCGTGCGAAATAAACTTGCGACGACGATTGCAGGAACGAGGCATTGACGACGTTCATCATGACGATGCCGGGCAGCACAAATTCAAGATAGCTGTGCCCGCCGATATTGCTGATGCGCCCGCCGACCACATAACCGAATATGAAAATAAACAGCAAAGCGGAAATCCAGGGCGCAACAAACGCCTGAATGGGAACGCGCATCATCCGCGCGCCCTCGCGCCGCACAACAGTACCCAGTCCAATCCAGTTAATCGTCACCGTACGGCCTCCACATGATCGGCATTGGCACCGGTGGCGCGAAGATAGGCACTCTCCAGCGCGCCTGGCTTGTCGACAAGTTCTTCCTTGGTGCCTTCCAGCACAATGCGCCCGCGCGCAACAATGGCGATGGTGCGGCACAGACGCTCGACCTCCTCCAGATAGTGAGAGGTCAAAAGGATTGTTTTTCCATCAGCGTTGAGTTCCTGAAGATAGCGCCAAAGATCGCGCCGCAATTCCACATCCACGCCCGCTGTCGGTTCATCCAGAATGATCAGCTTCGGGTCGTTCACCAGTGCCCGGGCAAGAATGACCCTGCGTTTCAATCCCCCGGACAATTTCAAAAAGGGCTTCTTCGCGTGCTCGGTTAGTTCGAACCGCTCGATCAGCATCTCGGTGCGTGCCTTACGTTCGGCGGCACGCATGCCGAAATAGCCGCCCATCCAGTCCACGATCTGGATTGGCGTGGCAAAGGAATCGACATTAAATTCCTGAGGTGAAAGGCCGATAAGGCGCCGCGCTTCGCGATAATTTTTTACGGCGTCGATTCCAAATACCTCAATCTTGCCTGAGGTCGGTTCGGCGATGCCGGTGATGCAGTGAATGGTGGTGGACTTGCCCGCGCCATTCGGCCCCAGAAATCCGAAAAAATCGCCGGGATTGACGGTCAGCGAAAGGTCTTCGACGGCGACCGTTTTGCCGTCATAGACTTTGCGCAAGTGAGAAATGGTCAGGGCCGCTGTCATGAATCAGAACCAATTTGTGAGCCGCCCTGTATACGACGCGAAGGCGATTACTTCGAGGGGCTTTGACGTTTACGCAAGATCGGCGCCCCCCAGCTATGCGCCGGGGGCAATTCGGGCGCCGCACCGCCGGCCACCAGGGGGCGCGGCGGATAGCCGCCCAGGCTGATAAGCCGGTCATATAGCACAATCGCGCCGGCCATTCCGACATTGATGGAAAACCGTGTTGGTATTTTCACCACAAACTCACAGGCCTTGAGCATGGAAGGTGACAGTGACAACCGCTCCCCGCCAAACACATAGGCAGCGCGCAATGGGTGCTTAAATCGTGGCAGGTCCACCGCATCGTCGGTGATTTCGACGCCGACCAGGCGGCATCCTGTCGGCAAACGGACGTCGTCCATGTCCGGAAATTGGTAAAACGGCAAATGCCCCTGCGCCCGGGAGGTATCGGACTGAGCATCCGAAAGCTTGACCTGCGCATGAACGGTGAAAAAGAAACTTGCGTCAAAGGCATGGGCAATCCGGAGAAGATTGCCCAGATTCATCGGCTTGGAAATGCCGTCGACGCCAACGCCGAAATAACCGCGCATGAAAAATCCCCCGGCAGGCTGGAGCAACCTGCCGGGGGACTTGTACGCCAACAAGCCGGGGGTTGTGAACTAGGGGGTAGGCTTGTCGACTTTCAAATCGGCCTTGAGTTGCGCGTCTGTATAATGCGAGACGCTGCTAACAAGACAGCGCTCTACCGGACCGCCGCGCATAGTCAGCGTGACCCTGTCACCGGGTTGAACACATTCCAGATCCGCCTTCGGCAGATGCTCGAAGAACAATTTGTCCACAAATGACGAATGCGCGCAGTCACCATCCATGGCCACGCGATATTCGGCCTGCGTTTTGTCCACGACCCTCAAGGTCCGCGCATTGACGACGTTCCAGCGATCAAGGCGGTTATATTGGAGACAGGTCTGACCCATTGCGTTTGCGTCCGGCTGCGCGGGGGCATTCTGCTGCGCCACAACCGTACTTGCGATCGCAGTGCCCGACAGGATCAATAACCCGATAACGAGCTTTTTCACGCGCACATCTCCTCTACTTGGTTTTTGAACGGATCTGCGTGTTTTGCTGGTCGATGCGCAATTGCGCATCCGTATAAGGCGTTATCGCCTTTACGTAGCAGCGCTCCACCTGACCCATGCGGTCGCTCAAATTCACATGATCCCCTACCCCGACGCACCCCATGGTTGACTGGGTCAAAGGGCGGAAAATAATCTTGTCGTAGAAATTCGAATAGGCACAGTCGCCATTCAGGGCGACGCGGTACCGGTGCTTCAGGCTGTCCTTCACCATCAGCGTGCTTTCATTGACCAATTCCCAGCTATACATACGATTAACCTGTAGGCAGGTCTGCCCGGAGTCCGCCGCCGGCGGTTGCGAGGACGGACCGGGTTGCTGAGCCAATACGGCCGTCGCCCCCAAAGCGATGGTTGAAAGAGCGACTGCAGAGATAAGCAAGGATTTCATGGAGCGTGTCCTTTAAGGGCATTCTGTCTTGCCAGATGTAAACAGTGGCATACGGATTTCGATCCATGTCATAGATAAAGTCCATGGCCTAACGGATTCGTGACCGGCGGGGATTTCATAGAAAGCTTGAGACATGAGGGTTTTACTCTGCACACATTTTGGAGAGCCGGAAGAGCTGGAACTGACGGATATCCCGCTGCCAATTCCTTCCGAAGGACAAATTCGAATTGCCGTTAAGGCTTGCAGCGTAAACTTCCCGGACGTTCTGATGCTGGAGAATAAATACCAGCGCAAACCACCAATGCCATTCTCGCCCGGCATGGAAGTGGCGGGAGTTGTTTCGGCCCTGGGGCCGGATGTGACCGCATTTCAAATCGGAGACCGGGTCGCCGCGTTTATTTCCTTTGGCGGAATGGCAGAGGAAGCCATCGCCCCCGTCAACCGGGCAATGCATATTCCCGCAGAATTGGATTTTGAACTGGCCGCGGCCTTTACGCTGGCTTATGCCACCTCCCTGCACGCCCTCAAGGATCGTGCCGCACTGAAAGCAGGCGAAACTTTGGTGGTGCTGGGCGCCGCCGGCGGCGTCGGGCTGGCGGCCGTGGAGATCGGTGCCGTGATGGGTGCGCGCGTGATAGCAGGCGTATCCAGCGAGGAAAAGCTTGCGCTCGCAAAGGCACATGGAGCCGGAGACGGCTTTCTGTATCCCGCCCTACCCCTTTCACGCGAACAGCAAAAGGACCTTTCCGATACCATTAAGCGGCTGACAGATGGCGGCGCGGACGTCATTTACGATCCTATCGGTGACGCCTATGCGGAGCCCTGCTTTCGGGCCATTGCAAAATTCGGTCGCTACCTGGTGGTGGGCTTTGCAGCGGGAGAAATTCCCAAATTGCCGCTCAATCTGACACTGCTCAAAAGCGCCGATATACGCGGTGTGAATTGGAATGCCCTGGTCGAAAGCAACCCGAAGGCCTCTCAGGAGGATCTGGAGCAACTGGCCCGCTGGATCACCGAGGGAAAACTCAAGACACACATCGGCGGCCGGTTTACGCTGGAACACGGCGCACGGGCCCTGCGCCTGTTGAAGGACCGCAAGGCCATGGGAAAAATCGTGGTAACCCTATGAAGCTGCAAGCTGGAGACTAAACTGTGTCGATATTGGGCTGGATAATTTTTGGAGCGATCTGCGGATTTATAGCCAGCAAGATCGTGCGCGACCGTGGAGCAGGCTGCCTCACCAATGTCGCACTTGGATTGGTGGGCGCCCTGGTCGGCGGCGCCATCTTCCGCGCGCTGACGCCCTTCAACATGTTCGAATTCAACATCGTGTCGATGCTTGTCGCCACGGTCGGCGCGATTATTGTGCTCTATCTTTATTATGCGATTAAAGGACAGCGGTAGAATTGCATCACCCGCAAGACTGCATTCACGTCCGGCCTTCTGTCACAAATACTTCACATTTGCATTAACCCGGCAAAAACCTGCTCACCGTAACGTCACATCCAGTATCTCACCGGGCGTTGGGCGTGCTTATGAGCGATCATACTTCGCAGACAAATTGGACTGCCGGCGCCCTTGCCGCTTCCATCCCGCCTTTCCGTGAAAACACGACGTGCGGCGAGGCATTTGAGTGGTTTCGCGAGCATCGCGATAGCGTGGCAGCCGCGATAGTCGACAGCGCGCAACACGTGGTCGGCATTGCAAACCGGCTTCGCTTTCTGGCGCGCTATGCGCAACCCTATGTACCGGAGCTTTACTCCAAAAAGCCCATTGGCAAGCTGACAAATGCCAATCCCCTGATTGTCGATGAAGGTGTACCGCTTGCGGACCTTAGCAAGGCGGTGACACTGGATTGTCCAGATGCCTTGCGGGAATGTTTTGTGGTCACGCGCAACGGGCAGTATCTGGGGATTGGCACCAGCGAGGCGCTGGTCCGCGCCAAGATGCAACTCCTGGTTTCACGCGAAACGCAGTTGAACGCGGCACTTTCGGATGCCTGCGAAGCAAACAAAGCCAAGGGCAATTTTCTGGCGCTGATGAGCCACGAATTGCGCACACCGCTGAACGCCATCATTGGGTTTTCAGAAGTCCTGTCGGCCGAATTGTTCGGACCACATACCGTACCGCGCTATCGCGACTATTCCCTGGACATTCATGGCGCCGGAAAGCATCTGCTGGCGTTGATCAATGACATACTGGATTTATCAAAATTCGAAGCAGGCAAGATGGATATTCATGCCGAATGGCTTGAGATAGGCAGTTTATTCGAGGATTGCGTAAAGCTGGTTGCCGGACGGGCCCATGAACAGCGCATCCACATTACCACACACGTCGCTGCCAATTTCCCATGCATAGAAGCCGACAAATTGCGCATCAAACAGCTATTGCTGAACCTGCTTTCCAATGCGGTAAAATTCACGCCATCAGGCGGGCGCGTTGCGCTATCGGCGGACCTTCTGGACGATGGCCGCATTGCCTTGCGCGTATCCGATAGCGGTATCGGCATGACGGCAGAGCAAATTCCGCTGGCGCTGGAACCATTCCGGCAAATCGGCTCGCCCTTGTCGCGCACGGCGGAAGGCACCGGCCTGGGCCTTTCGCTGGTGAAAGCAATAACCGAACAACATGGCGGAACACTTGAAATACACAGCGCTCTCAGTCACGGCACGACGGTTTCGGTGATATTTCCGGCCACCGCCACTCGCCAGCAGCCGGAAAGTGCCGTGGCCTGATCTATTCCGCCGCCGGCTGCTGCAGATAGATTTCGCCGCCCTGCTGTTTGAATTCCGCCGACTTCTTTTCCATAGCTGCGCGGATTTCCGCGGAGCTCAGCGTGTCGTTCTGACCTTTGGCGGCATCCCGGACTTCCTGCGAAATCTTCATGGAGCAGAATTTCGGCCCACACATGGAGCAGAAATGCGCCACCTTGGCACCGTCGGCCGGAAGCGTCTCGTCATGATAAAGCTGTGCGGTTTCCGGATCGAGCGCGAGCGCAAACTGGTCGCGCCATCGAAATTCGAACCGCGCCTTTGACATAGCGTCGTCCCAGATGCGCGCCGCCGGGTGGCCTTTGGCCAGATCGGCAGCATGGGCGGCGATTCGGTAAGCAACAACGCCCTGCTTCACGTCTTCCTTGTCCGGAAGGCCGAGATGCTCTTTCGGCGTCACATAGCAAAGCATGGCGGTACCGAACCAGCCGATCATCGCCGCGCCGATGGCCGAGGTAATGTGGTCATATCCCGGTGCTACATCGGTGGTGAGCGGCCCAAGCGTATAGAACGGCGCTTCGTCGCAGGCCGCCAGCTGACGATCCATGTTTTCCTTGATCTTGTGCATCGGCACATGGCCGGGGCCTTCGATCATGGTCTGGATATCGTATTTCTGCGCGATCTTGTTGAGTTCGCCCAGGGTTTCCAGTTCGGCAAATTGCGCCGCGTCGTTGGCATCCGCCGTCGAGCCGGGACGCAGGCCGTCGCCGAGCGAGAAGGACACATCATATTGCGCCAGCAAGTGACAGATTTCCTCGAAATGCGTGTAGAGGAAATTTTCCTTGTGATGCGACAGGCACCATTTCGCCAATATGGACCCGCCGCGTGAAACGATACCGGTGACGCGATTGGCCGACAAGGGAACATGGGCCAACCGCACGCCGGCATGTACGGTGAAATAGTCCACGCCCTGTTCGCATTGTTCGATCAGCGTGTCGCGATAGATTTCCCAGGTCAGCTCCTCGGCAATGCCGCCAACCTTTTCCAGCGCCTGATAGATTGGCACCGTGCCGATGGGCACGGGCGAATTGCGGATAATCCATTCGCGGATGGTGTGAATATGCCGCCCCGTGGACAGGTCCATGACCGTGTCGGCACCCCAGCGGATCGACCAGACCAGCTTTTCCACTTCCTCGGCAACGCCCGAGGTGACGATAGAATTGCCGATATTGGCATTCACCTTGGTCAGGAAGTTGCGGCCGATAATCATCGGCTCGGTCTCGGGATGATTGATGTTGGCGGGAATGATGGCCCTGCCCCGCGCCACTTCGCTGCGCACGAACTCCGGGGTGATTTCATCAGGGATGTTGGCCCCAAAGGAATTGCCGTCTCGCAGCGGCGAGCGCCCCAGATTTTCGCGCGCCGCGATATATTTCATTTCCTCGGTGATAAGGCCCTGGCGCGCATAATAAAGCTGGCTGACATTTTTGCCCGCCTTGGCGCGCAATGGTTTGCGGGCGCCGCGATTAAACTGCGGCACGCTGAGCAGCTCGCCGTCCTTCAGGCCGTCATCCTGCGGTTTGCGGGCGCGCCCGTCATATTCTTCCACGTCACCGCGCGCCAGAATCCAGTCGCGGCGCAGCGCAGCCAGACCCTTGTCGATATCAATGCAGGCATTTTCATCCGTGTACGGACCAGACGTGTCGTAAAGACGGACGCTGGGCTCGCCGCCGGAAAGCGGCACCTCGCGGAAGGGCACACCATCAATTACGAGCTTTTTCGAGCCGGGCAACGGACCGCGCGTGACGACATCGTTGGTGACGGTTTTGGGATTGAGAATGGGCTTATTCATTGCGGCCTCTCCCTACGCCGGGGCTAACCGGATCAGGTTCAAAGGGACATGGCGGGATTGCCAATCTCAGCCTCTTACGAGGCGCCCCCGGGATGAGAGGGCATAATGCCCTTCCTGTTCCGTTCAGGCAATCGCGATATTGAGCGGTTCCAACCCTTCAATTTGTGCGGATATTTTGTCCCCCGGAACTATCGGCCCCACGCCCTGCGGCGTACCGGTAAAAATGACGTCGCCAGGAGCCAGCGCCGCCTGCTCTGACAATTTGGAAATGACCTCGGGAATCGACCAGATCATGTGGCCGGTGGTGGAATCCTGTTTCACCTGCCCATTCACCGAAAGCATAATGCGCGAGGTGGGCAGGACACCGGACATGGGGGTCAGCGCGCTGCAGGGCGCGCACTGTTCAAAGCTTTTGGCAATCTCCCAGGATTTGCTCTTTTCCAGACAGATTTTCTGCAGGTCGCGGCGCGTGAGGTCGATGCCGACGCCATAGCCGAAGATCAACGCCGGTGCATCGGCAACCGAGACATTCTCGCCAGCGCCCTTTATCGCGACCACCAATTCGACCTCATAGTGCAAATCTCTGGTCAGGCCCGGATACCGGACCGCGCCGCCGCCGGGGACGATCATGTCGCCATGCTTGGCAAAGAAGAATGGCGGCTCGCGCTCGTCATTACCCATTTCACGCACATGCGCCGCGTAATTGCGGCCGACGCACCAAATACGGCGGACCGGGAAACGCTCGGTTCTCCCGGCAATTGGCAGAAATGGAATTGCTGCAGGCGCAAACACAAAACCGTCAGACATTGGAGCTTTTCCGGGCAGAATTAATGGGGCAGTGTAGAGAAAAACCCACCCAAACGGAAATAGCCATGTCCGACAGCTTGATCCCCGTCTCGCCAGAATGGCGAACCCGCGCCCATGTGGATACCCAAAGATATAAAGACGCCTATGCGCGCAGCATTGCGGACCCGGATGGATTCTGGCGCCAGGAGGCCAGGCGCATCGACTGGATAAAACCCTTCACTAAGGTGAAGAACGTCTCCTGGGATGTGACGAACCTGTTCATCAAATGGTTCGAGGATGGCACGCTGAATGTGTCGGCCAACTGCATCGACCGGCACCTGCCCAAGCGCGCAAAACAGACCGCCATTATCTGGGAAGGCGACAACCCCAAGGACAGCAAGCACATCAGCTATCAGGAACTTCATGACGAAGTGTGCCGCTTTGCCAATGTGCTGAAGGAACAAGGGGTCAAGCGTGGCGACCGGGTAACAATCTACATGCCGATGATCCCGGAGGCGGCCTATTCCATGCTGGCCTGCACGCGCATCGGCGCCGTCCATTCTGTCGTGTTCGGCGGCTTCTCGCCCGATAGCCTGGCCGGCCGCATTCTCGATTGCCAGAGCGACTTTGTGGTCACTGCCGATGAAGGCGTACGCGGCGGCAAGCCTATTCCGCTCAAGAAGAATACCGACGATGCGCTGGAAAAATGCCCGGATGTAAAAGGCGTAATCGTGGTTCGGCACACTGGCGGCGCGGTGTCGATGAAGCCGGGCCGCGATGTCTGGTACCAGGATGAGGCGGCCAAGGCGGCCACGGTGTGCAAGCCCGAGGAAATGAATGCGGAAGATCCGCTTTTCATACTTTACACATCTGGCTCCACCGGGAAACCCAAAGGTGTGTTGCATACCACCGGCGGCTATCTGCTTTACGCCGCGTACACGCACCACAATGTCTTCGACTATCACGACGGCGATATTTACTGGTGCACCGCCGATGTGGGCTGGGTCACGGGACATAGCTATATTGTCTATGGGCCACTGGCGAACGGCGCGACAACGCTGATGTTCGAGGGCGTGCCGAATTACCCCACCACCTCCCGCTTCTGGGAAGTTATCGACAAGCACAAGGTCAATATCTTTTATACCGCGCCCACCGCCATCCGCGCCCTGATGCGTGACGGCGAAGATCCGGTAAAGAAGACAAGCCGCAATTCGTTGCGTTTGCTGGGCAGCGTGGGCGAACCGATAAACCCGGAAGCCTGGCTGTGGTACTGGCGCGTCGTCGGCGACAAGCGCTGCCCGATTGTGGACACCTGGTGGCAGACAGAAACCGGCGGAATTCTGATTTCGCCCCTGCCCGGCGCGACGGAATTAAAACCCGGCTCGGCCACCAAGCCCCTGTTTGGCATTGTGCCGCAGATCGTGGATTCCGAAGGCAAGGTTCTGGAGGGCGCCGTGTCAGGCAATCTCGTGCTCACGGAAAGCTGGCCAGGCCAAATGCGCTCGGTATATGGCGACCATCAGCGCTTTATCGATACCTATTTCAAAACCTATCGCGGTAAATATTTTACCGGCGATGGCTGCCGCCGCGATGAAGACGGCTATTACTGGATTACGGGCCGCGTAGACGATGTCATTAATGTATCGGGCCACCGCCTTGGTACGGCGGAAATTGAGAGCGCATTGGTGGCGCATCCGAGCGTGGCGGAAGCTGCCGTGGTCGGATTCCCGCATGATATCAAGGGCCAGGGCATTTATGCCTATGTCACCCTCAAGACCGGCGTGACGGCGAGCGATGCGCTGTCGAGCGAACTGACGCAATTCGTCAGCAAGGAAATCAGCGCCATTGCCAAACCGGATGCAATTCAGTTTGCGCCGGGTCTGCCCAAGACACGCTCGGGAAAAATCATGCGGAGAATTTTGCGCAAAATCGCCGAAGGCGACATTTCGAGCCTGGGAGATACATCCACGCTTGCAGATCCCGGCGTGGTTGACGACCTCGTAAAGAACGCAGTGAGGTAATAAGGACGCTACGCGTTCTCTGCGCTGGCTGCGCTACAGGTAGGATTCCATGGCCTTGGCCATTTCGATATCCTTGCCGGTTACGCCGCCCGCGTCGTGGGTCGAAAGCGTGACGTCCACTTTATTGTAGACGTTTGACCATTCGGGGTGATGGTCCATTTTCTCAGCCAGCAGCGCTACACGGGTCATGAAGGCAAAGGCCGTATTGAAGTTCTTGAACTGAAATTTTCGCGTGATGGCGTCGCGCCCCTCAACGGAATGCCAGTTGGGAAGCGTGGACAGTGCGATAACGCGCGATGTGCCTACAAGTTTTGTCATGGCAGGCTCCTAATTTGATCTCAGACGATAGGCTTTTTCCGCGCGATAGACGCTGCCATCCGAGGTCAGCATACTGGAATATAGAATAAACGCATGCACGGCGAATGGGATGCTTACAAAAAGTGCATGGTCGGCCAGCCAATCCATCACCCGTCCCGCGGGCGAGCCCCTCAATCGCGCCAGGGTGATATGCGGCGTGAATTTGCGCCTGTCGGCTGCAAAGCCGGCGCGTTGCAACGCCGTCTCAATTTTCCGTTGCAGGTGCAAAATCGCCTCATTTGGCTCGATCCCTGCCCAAAGGGAATGAGATTTCTTTCCGCCAAATTCTCCAACACTCTTGAGCTGCAGGGAAAAAGCCGGAGCAACAACGCCCGAAAGCGCATCATCCACCGCATCGGCCTGTTTCGCCGTCCGTCTCTCCGACAAAGCGCAGGGTCAAATGCAATTGTTCGCGCGTCTGCCATCGCGCCCCTGGCACGCCGGCCTGTATCCAGTTAAGCGGCGCCGCCACATCGTCCGGCAAAGCAAGCGCCACAAACAAGCGCGTCATCGCAACAACCTTTTCAATCCAGTTTCCTACGAAAGACATAACCCGTCAGCACATAGGCGGTACCGCCGGCCAGGATGGCGGCCGCAAGAACGGTCTCGCGTCGCAAATGCCAAGATGGGGCCAACGGATCGGCAAGACGCCGCCCAGCGCGGCTGCGCCGGTGGCAAGTCGCCGCCAACAAGATGGGCGGAAGCGCGCGCGTAAAATGACTATCGATCTGCAGAAGGTCCTTCTTCCACGCCATGAACAGAGCAGGGCGACATTGGCCCATGTGCCCAAAGAAGTGCCAAGCGCCACACCCACAGCGCCCAGGCCAACACCCCAGACCAGCAGAAATTTCATGGCGATATTGACCAGTACTGCCAGAACCGTGGCGCGCGCCGGAGTGGCAGTATCACCGCGCGCATAAAAAGTGGCCGCGATGACGCGCACCAGAACCAATGCGGGAAGGCCTACGCCCATAGGCGCTCAAAGCGCCTGCGGCAACATCCGCCGCCGCCAGCGAAAATGCGCCATGGGCGAAGAAGCCGCGCATGATGGTCTCCGGCACGGCAAAAAACGCGACCATGAAAGGCAGCGTCAAAAACAGCGCCAGCGCCGCCGCATTATTCTGCGCCGTATCCGCGCCTTTGCGATCATCCAAGGCCAGCCGACGCGACATTTCGGGCAACAAGACCGTGGCTAGCGCAATGCCCACTGTGCCCAACGGCAATTGTTAATGTTGTCCGCATAGGTGAGAGAGGTCAAAACGCCCGTAGCCAAAAAGCTAGCGATAAAGGTGTCGATGAACAGGCCGATCTGTACACTGGCTGAACCGAGGGTACCGCGCCAAAAGCGACAAGAAAAGATCTCACCTCACCCGTCCAGCGCGGTACTTTCAAAGCGCAAGGTCAGACCGGCTTTTTTGCCAGCCCATATCATCAGGATCAGTTGCAGGAAGCCGGCAGCCAGCACGCCCCAGGCGGCGGCGTGGGCCGCATCGCCGAACCAGCGCCACGCAATCAGCGCGCCGATCATGCTGAGATTCAAAAAAATCGGCCAGGCCGCGGCAGCGGCAAAGCGCTCATGCGCATTGAGCATCGCCGACATCTGCACCGCCACCAGCGTAAGGATCAGATAGGGAAAGGTGATGCGGGACAACTCGGTGGCAAGTGCAGTCTGGTCCGGATCAAAACCTGCCGCAATTACCGAAACGATCTGCGGCATGGCCAGCAGCGCCACTACAAGAATCGCAAACTGCGCCAACATCTGCCAGGAGAAAACCAAATTGGCGAACGCAGCCGCCTGGTGCTCGCCTTTGGTGACGCGCGCCGCGGCATAACGCGGCAGAAAGGACACATTGAAAGAGCCTTCGCCAAAAATGCCGCGAAAGGAATTGGGCAGACGCAACGCCACCATAAAGGCGTCAGACGCCGCGCCGTCGCCCAGGATTGCGGCCATAACGATGTCGCGCACAAACCCCGACAGGCGCGAAAGCAGCGTAAAGCCGCTGACAGAGAGCAGCCGCTTTAACATCTATTGCTTCGCTTTCGCCTGCTCGACCAATTGCTTCACATAGGGAAAGAGCCTGTCCGCAATGATGCGCGAACCTGCGGGATTTGGATGCATCATGTCGGCTTGATTCAACTTCGGATCGGTCGCCACGCCATCGAGAATGAAAGGATAGAAAAGCGTGTCATATTTTTTCGCCAGCCTGGGATAGATGGCGTCAAAGCTTTTGACATAGTCCGGCCCGAGATTGCGCGGCGACAGCATGCCCAGCAGCAACACCGGTACCTTCGCCGCCTTCAGTTTTGCAAGAATGGTTTCGAGGTTTTTTTCCGTTTCTTCGGGCGGCAGTCCGCGCAATGCGTCATTCGAGCCCAATTCGACCCAGGCCGCATCGGGTTTATCGGCCAGGGACCAGTCCAGTCGCGCCAAACCGCCCGCCGACGTATCGCCGGAAACGCCTGCATTGATAAAGTGCACGTCCATACCGGCGTTCTTGAATTTTTCCGTCAGGAGCGCCGTGAGTTCCGTGCCGGGCGGCAAGCCATACCCTTGCGTCAGGCTCGTCCCAAGTGCCAAGATTTTCACCGGTGCAGCAAAGGCCGCGACCGACAGCAGCGATAATACCGCCGCCACAGCGCAAAGCCGCGACAGATTGGACAAACCTTCTTTTATCCTGCCAATCATACTGCCGTACTGCCTGTTCCCGCCCTGCCCGATTCGAGTAAGCCATGCACAGTCCCGCACCTGCGATTGTTTTGGAAGATGTTCATCTGACGCTGAAAAGCGCGGCCGGGCCTGTCAATATCCTGTCCGGGATATCCCTTCAGGTGGAGGCAGGCGAAACCCTGGCTCTGCTGGGCCAGTCGGGCTCGGGAAAATCCTCGCTGCTGATGGTGGCGGCAGGTCTGGAAGCGCCCACCAAGGGCCGCGTCTTTGTGGCCGGTACCGAACTGACCACGATGGGCGAAGATGCGCTCGCCCGCTTCCGCCGCGGCACGATCGGCATTGTATTTCAATCTTTTCACCTCATACCGACCATGACGGCCATGGAAAATGTCGCCGTGCCGCTTGAACTGTTGGGCGACCGCAATGCATTTGAGCGCGCACAGGCAGAACTGGCGGCGGTCGGGATTGGGCGCGCGAGGCGATCATTATCCGGGGCAATTGTCCGGCGGCGAACAGCAGCGTGTCGCGCTGGCCCGCGCCATGGCGCCCGGCCCCAAAGTTTTGTTTGCCGACGAGCCCACGGGCAATCTCGACACCGCCACCGGATTGGGTGTGGAGGATTTGCTGTTCGCGCTGCATGAGCGTGCCAATACGACACTGTTTCTGGTCACGCATGAGGAAAGCCTTGCCCGGCGCTGCCAGCGAATTGTGCGACTGAAGGACGGCCGCATTGTGGCCGACGAGCGGGTAGCGATGACGTCCCTGTTTCTCGCGGCACGGCTGGCCCGGCGCGAAATGCGCGGCGGGTTTGGCGGATTCCGTATCTTTTTTCTGTGTCTGGCATTGGGGGTGGCGGCCATCGCCGGCGTGGAATCGCTGGCATCGGCATTTCTCACCGGCATCGGCGAACAGAGCCGCACGCTTCTGGGCGGCGATGTGCAGGTCAGCCTTAACCAACGCGCAGCCAGCGACGCAGAAACGGCCTTTATGGCGCGCTATGGACGGGTCTCGCAAAGCGCCACGCTGCGCGCCATGGCCTATGCCGTTAGAAATTCCCAGCTGGCCGAACGCAATCTTGTCGAACTCAAGGCGGTGGATTCGAACTGGCCGCTCTATGGCGCCGCCGAATTGTCACCATCACTATCCATTTCTGACGCCGCTTGCCTGCACGGACCTGTGCGGCGCGGTCGCCGAACAGACCTTGCTGGACCGGCTTCATGTGCAGCCGGGCGCAATCATTCGAATCGGCAGCGAGAATTTCCGCCTCAGAGCCATGATTGTCAGCGAACCGGACCGTGTATCCGGCGGGTTCGATCTGGGTCCGCATATTCTGGTCTCAACGGACGGGCTGAAAAAGACCGGCTTGGTCACCCTCGGCAGCATTATCAGCTATCAGTATCGCATTGCCTTTGCCCGGCCGGTCGATAGCGCCGTCTTTGAGGCCGCAGGCAATGCTGCATTTCCGGATGGGCGCTGGCGCGTACGCGACCGCAGCGATGCCGCGCCGGGCGTGCGCCGCTTTGTCGATCAAGTAACCATGTTCCTGACACTGATCGGCCTGACCGCATTGGCCGTTGGCGGCATCGGCGCCGGCCAGTCCGTTTCGGCATTTCTCGACCGCAAGCGCGGTGAAATTGCGACGTTAAAATCGCTCGGTGCGGACGGCACGCTGATCTTCTTCGTCTTCTTTCTTCAGATCATGACGATTGCCGCGGCCGGCATAGCGGTGGGACTCGTTGTCGGCGCCAGTTTACCTTTTATGATCGAAGCGATTTATGGCGCCGACATTCCTGCACCGGCGCATTTTGGAATATACCCCCTGGCGTTGCTGCTGGCAGCGGCCTTTGGCATTTTGTCAGCCATTGTATTTGCGTTGCCGCCACTGGCGCGCACGCGTGAAATCATGCCGGCCAGTCTATTCCGGGACATTGTCGCGCCGTCGGCCAAACGCGCCGCGTTGCCCTATGTGTTGACGGCCGCAGCTGCCGGCGCCGCATTGATTGCTTTGGCGCTTTCGATTGCGCCCCGGCCGACCTTCGCGGCGCAATTCCTGTTCGGAGCAATTGTTGCATTGTTCATGCTGCGACTGATGGCAGGCGCGCTCAAATTCGGCCTGAAAAAACTGCCGCGTGCGAAAAATCCCAGCATCCGTCTTGCGATTGCCAATCTGACACGGCCCGGCTCGGCGACTACGGATGTCATCACGGCCCTGGGTTTGGGTCTCACGCTGCTGGCAACCGTATCGCTACTGGACGTGACGATTGCCGCGCAGGTTGCCGATCGGCTCCCCGGCAAAGCGCCCAGTTTCTATTTCGTGGATATCCAGAAGGCGGATGCGCAGGCGTTCGACAAGACTATCGAGTCATTTAAGAGCGCTGCGGATTACCGCCGCACGCCCCAGATCCGCGGGCGAATCGTTGCCGTCAAAGGCGTGCCTGCGGAAAATGTCCGTATCCGCAGCGGTTCGCGCTGGGCCCTGAATGGCGACCGCGGCATTACCTATTCAAGCACGCCGCCCAAAGGCTCGGTGATTACCGACGGCAAATGGTGGCCTGCGGATTATACCGGACCGACACTGATTTCCTTCGACAAGAATCTGGCGGAAGGCATGGACCTGACAGTCGGCGACCATCTTACGGTCAATGTCCTGGGGCGCGATATTGAAGGCACAATCGCAAATCTGCGCGACGTCGATTTCACCACCGGTCAGCAGAATTTCGTGCTGGTCATGTCGCCCGGCATTATCGACCAGGCGCCACACACATTCCTGGCCACTGTTCGTGTCAGCGACGCCGAGGAGCCCGCCATGTACCGCGCGGTTACCGACCGTTTTCCCAACATTTCCACCATCCGTGTGAAGGATGCCATTGCGCAGGTCGACGAAATACTGAACGAGCTTGGCGATGGCGTGCGCGCAGCCAGCCTGCTGACGATTTTCGCCGGTCTGTTGGTGCTGGCTGGGGCAATCGCGGCGGGAAGCCGGGCGCGCTTATACGATGCCACCGTGCTGAAGGTTTTGGGCGCGACGCGCGCGCGAATCGCGGGCGTATATGCGCTGGAATATGGGCTGCTTGGCATTCTTACCGGCATCGTGGCGCTTGGACTGGGGGCCACCGCGGGCAGTTTTATCGCCGAAAACATGCTACAAATCGCCTTCGTGTTTGATCTGCGCGCGGCGCTGCTCACCATCCTGGGCGGCGGTGCTGCGACTCTGCTGTTTGGATTGGTGGGGGCCCTGGCGGCGCTTACGGCCAAACCGAGCGCCCAGCTGCGTGCGCCATAATTTATTAATTTGTTGCACAAATTTCACAATGACTTGAATGGGTTAATGCGGCCTAGCTCGCCCGATTGGCCTTGATAATGCGGCCTTGAAACCCGATATTATGGGGGAACCGGCTTGATCGAGTTGGTATGGAGGAATTTATGGCTGATTATGACAATCGCATTCTGCGCGGCACCACCGTTTCCGATGCCGGCGCGATCGATGCGGGTCTGCGCGCCTACATGTTGCGCGTCTACAATTACATGCTGGTGGGCCTTGGGCTGACGGGCGTAACCGCCTGGATGACGGCCAATACGTCTCTGCGCGATCTTTTTTTCCAGTATGTGCCTGAGGCGAATGCCTACGGTCTAACCGGCCTAGGCATGGTGGCGGTAATTGCCCCGATTGGATTCGTACTGTTTCTGTCTTTCCGCATCCAGAAAATGAGCTTGAGCGCCGCGCAAGGAACATTCTGGGCCTATGCGGCACTCGTGGGCATTTCGGTGGCCTCGCTGTTGCTGAATTTTACCGGCGAAAGCGTTGCGCGCGTGTTCTTCATTACCGCGAGCATGTTCGGCGCCATGAGCCTGTGGGGCTACACGACAAAGCGCGACCTGACCGGCATGGGCTCGTTCCTGTTCATGGGCCTGATCGGCATCATCATCGCGTCGCTGGTCAACATGTTCCTCGGTTCGTCGATGATTTCTTTTGTCGTATCGGTAGCGGGCGTACTGATTTTCACGGGCCTGACTGCGTACGACACACAGAAGATCAAAGAGAGCTATTATGTCGGCGCCGACGGCGCAGCCGCAGGCAAGATGGCTGTCATAGGGGCGTTGCACCTCTATCTGGACTTCATCAATCTGTTCTTCATGTTGATGCGCCTGATGGGCAATCGCCGCTAATAAAGCGCAAATCTCAAATCAAAGCCCCGATGGAAACATCGGGGCTTTTTCGTTTCAGGTCGCAAGCGCTTTGATCAGCTTTTTGTCGAATATGCGCAGTACCTGCGCAAGCTCGTGTCCGCGTTTCAGGACATACCCGGCCGCCGCGATAACCGCGTATTGGCCTTGCCGCGCCCGGTTGCGCGGGCGCTTTTCAATCCGGAACAGCGGCATCTCGCTGGTCCGGCGATAAACCGAGAAAATGGCCGCATCCTTCTGAAAATCGATGGCGTAATCCCGCCACTCCCCGGCGGAAACCATCCGGCCATAGACATTCAAAATGCGGTTGAGTTCGCTTCTGTCGAAGCGGATATCCTGGCCAGTCTGGCCGGTTTCAAGCCCCCGCGCCGGTTCCGCGCGGGGAAACGATATGGGTTCTTCCACCATCGGCCTTCAGTGTGACGGCGGATGGACGGCCGGGCAAGAGAATTACAAATTGGCAAGCCACAAAAAGAACACGATCTGACCTTGGGAGCGCCGCTTTCGGGCGCGATCTTTGATGCGTCGGCTGGCTGTGCCTAACGGAATTGCCAGGAAACCAAGCAGCCCCCCAGCCCCCCGTTCCGGGCAGTTCTACGGCCAGCCGACCTTCTCCTCCCTCAGCGATTTTCCGTCAGTTTGCGCAGGTTCGCGGACATCTGTCCGAATATGCCGCCAATGCCGCCGATCGCCGTGCCGATGACCGAGCCCAGACCAAGCGGAAATACCTGTCGCGTGTCCAGCGCGATTGCGAGCGCCAGCCCGGCAAAGGCGCTGATCAGCCCCGCCAACAATCCACCCAGTGCGCCCGCGCTGTAACCCTTATCGAAATCGCGGGCATACAGCAGTCCGGCAGTGCCCGAAATCATCATGACGCCGAACATGGCGGCGCGTGGCCCGATCATGCCGGCCGCAGACGGGAATATGGCGGCTAAAACGACCACAGCGATATGGACAAGAGCTCCGACCATGGCGGCGCGCATCAAAATCCGGATATCGATCGAAGGCATCCCTGCTCCCTGCGTGCCCTGCCAGCCGCAGGATCTCTGTATGTCCAATTGGTAACCCAACCGGGGTTGCACGCCAAACACGTTTTCTCTAAGGAAAAAACGGTTTCTCAAGGCCTGGATACCCGGCGCCGCCATGATCGAAATTAGTGGACTGACAAAACGCTTCGGGCCCGTAATGGCTGTGGCCGGTCTCTCTCTTACCGTCAACAAGGGTGAGGTGTTGGGATTTCTCGGACCCAACGGCGCAGGCAAATCAACCACCATGAAAATGGTGACGGGATATCTCGCGCCGGATGCCGGCACCGTTCGCATATGCGGACACGACATTGAAAAAGACGGGCTCGCTGCACGCAAGGCCATCGGCTATTTGCCCGAGGGCGCGCCGGCATACGGCGATATGACGGCCGGGCAGTTTCTGGCCTTTATCGCCGAAGTCCGCGGGCTGACCGGATCCGGCGCAAAAGCCCGTATCGAAGAAGTGGTTGCGCGCACGCAATTGGAATCCGTTCTGCAGCAGCCCATCGAAAGCCTTTCAAAAGGCTTCAAACGACGCGTTGGGCTGGCGCAAGCCATTCTGCATGACCCGCCGGTGCTGATCATGGACGAACCGACCGACGGGCTGGATCCAAACCAGAAATTCGGCGTGCGCTCGCTAATTCGCGCCATGGCGGCCGAAAAAGCCATCATCGTTTCCACGCATATTCTCGAAGAGGTTGAGGCCATCTGCACTCGCGCCGTGATTATCGACAAGGGCGTCATCGTGGCTGACGGTACCCCCGGCGAATTGCTCCAGCGCTCCCGTTATCACAATGCGGTAACACTGGTTCTGCCGGAGTCCGAATCAAGCCTGGCCGTCGGCAAACTCAAGGCGTTGAGCGAAACCAACAGCGTCGAAGAATCAAACCATGCCGGCGGATTGACAAAACTGACAGTCTTTCCACGGCGCGGCGCGCTATTGGTGGAACCCATCAGCCGCCTGGCGAGCGCCGAACATTGGACGGTTAAAGAGCTCTATGCCGAGCCGGGACGACTGGACGAAGTCTTCCGGTCCATGACAACGCCGGACGCGGATCGCAGCGCGGCATGACCTACATCACCCCCATATTCAAGCGCGAGTTTGCCGCGTATTTCGCGACGCCGCTTGCCTATGTCTTCATCGTGATTTTCCTGTTCGCGATGGGCATGTTCACCTTTTACGTCGGCAGATTTTATGAAAACGGCGTAGCCGACTTGTCCGTGTTCTTCGGTTATCAGCCATGGCTTTATCTTCTGCTCGTTCCTGCGTTGGCCATGCGGCTTTGGGCGGAAGAACGGCGCACCGGCACAATGGAATTGCTGCTGACATTACCCATCCCTCTCTGGGCCACGGTGGTAGGAAAATACCTGGCGGCATGGGTCTTCACTGGCATAGCGCTCGCCTTGACCTTTCCGATCTGGATTACCGTGAACTACCTGGGCAATCCCGATAACGGAGTCATATTCGCCAGCTATATCGGAAGTTTTCTGGTGGCTGGGGCGTATCTGTCGATCGGCGCAGCTGTCTCGGCCATGACAAACAACCAGGTCATTGCCTTTGTCGTCAGCGTGCTGGTGTGCTTTTTGTTCACCATTCCGGGCGCCTCCATGGTGCTGGATTTCCTGCAATCCTGGGCGCCGGCCGGCGTGGTCAGCACCATTGCAGGCTTTAGCTTTCTGTCGCATTTCACCGCCATCCAGTCCGGAGTTATCGACCTTCGCGACATCATCTTTTTTGCGACGCTCATTGTACTGTTTCTGATTGCCAATCTCGCCATTGTCGATGCGCGGAAGGGAGGCTAACGCCATGCTCTCCAAACCGCTTTCTCGCCGCACCTACGCCGCCGCCGTCATTGCTCTGGCCGCTGTGATATTCGTGGCGCTGAACCTGGTCTCCACCACACTGTTCCGCACGGCGCGTCTGGATCTTACGGAAAACGGCCTGTTCACCCTGTCGCAAGGCACGCGGAACATCATCGCCAAGCTCGATGAGCCCGTCACGTTGCGCTTTTTCTTCTCCAAACAGTCGACGGCGGAGTATGCGCAGATCAATGATTACGCCAGGCGGGTGCGCGATCTGCTGCAGGAATATGGCGACCTGAGCGGTGGAAAGATCAAGGTCGAGGAAATCGATCCGGAGCCCTTTACCGAGGCAGAGGATCAGGCAACCGCCGCTGGAATCTCGGGTCAGACTGTCGAATCCGGCGAAGACGTGTATTTCGGGCTAAGCGGCACCAACAGCATCAATGGCCATGAAACCATTCCGTATTTCTCGCCGGCTCGCGAGAATTTTCTCGAATACGATATCACCTCTCTGATCTATCGGCTGTCGCACCCGAAAAAACCGGAGCTGGCCGTCCTGACCAGCTTGCCACTGGCCGGTCAACCTGGCGTTTCTTCGCCCTATGCGGTCTATTCCGAACTCAGCAAGACCTACGATATCGATATGCTGGCGCCGGGGTTCGACAAGATTCCGGAGAATGCAAACGTTCTGCTCATTATCCATCCCGGTGCCCTTACCGAGGATCAGTCCTATGCCATTGATCAATTTGTACTGGGCGGTGGTCGGGCGCTGATTTTCGTGGATCCGAAATCGGATATGGCTGAAGCCGGTGCAATGATGGGCGGCAGCCAGACACCCCTGTCTTCGGATTTGGCGCAATTATTTAAATCCTGGGGCATCGGCTACGACGCGAGCCGCATCGTCGGAGACAAGGAACTGGCCATACGGGTCGGCTCCTCCGATCAAAGTCAACAGCCATCTTTCTACCCAATCTGGATGCGACTGGAGAAGGATCAGTTCAATCAGGAAGACCCGCTGTCAGCGAGCTTCTCGGTGATGAATTTCATTTCTCCGGGCGCGTTATCGCCGCTGAGCGGCGCATCGACGAAATTTGTACCGCTCGCTACGTCGAGCAATGAAGCCTCGCTGCTCTCGGCCACGGATCTGCAGGCGGTACAGCCCCAGGATCTGATGAACGCCGTCAAGCCGACGGGCAAGAATTACGCGTTGGCGGCGCGCGTGTCGGGCCCCGCAAAATCGGCCTACCCGGACAAGGGGGGCCGCAAGGAAGGCAATATCAACGTGATTGTGGTTGCCGACAGCGACATGTTGAGCGACCGCTTCTGGCTTCAGACGCAGCAAATTGGCGGGCAAGTCGTCGGTGCGCCGTTTGCGGACAATTACGCCCTCGTCCTCAACGGCGTGGAGAATTTGAGCGGATCAGACGACCTGATTTCCTTGCGCGTGCGTGCCACGCGCGACCGTGGCTTCACCGTTGTTCGGGATCTTCAGGCTCAGGCGGATGAGCAGTTCCGGGAGCAGGATCAAGCCTTGCAGCAGCGCCTGAAGGCTACGCAGCAACGGCTGGCCGAATTGGAACAGGGCAGAGGACAATCCGGCAACACCGTGACTGCCGCGCAGTCGCAGGAAATCGACCAATTCAAACGTCAATTGGTGGAAACGCGCGCGTCAATTCGCGAGGTGCAGCGCAACCTCCGCAAGGATATTGATGCTCTGGGTGATCTGCTTGCGTTCATCAACGTTGCGCTAGTTCCAATTCTGGTAGCCGCATTTGCCATTGTTGTGACCTTTGTCCGCCGGCGTCGCCGTGCCCAGGCGCTGACGTCACGGAGCGGCTGATGCCCGATTGGAAATCACTTCTTGCCGAACCCAGGCAGCGGATGTTGGCGCTGCTCGGCGTTGCGGCGGTTGCAGGCATTGCGGTGGCGGCCATCGCGGTGCATTGGCAGAATTCAAGTCTGGCGCCGCAAAATGCGTCTAAAGACTTTCTTCCGGGTTTCGCGGCCAAAATTCGACAGGCAGCCAAAATTCACATTGAATCCAAAAACGGGACCTTTGATGTCGCCTTCAAACCTCAAAAAGGCTGGGTGCTGCCGGAGAATAACGATTATCCGGCATCCATGGACGAGGTACGCAAGACGCTTGTGGGGCTAGCCGGCCTCGAAACGATTGAGCCCAAAACAGCCCGCGCGGACTGGTTGAGTTATCTCGGTCTCGAGGCGCCACCAAAAGGGGATGGCGTCGTCATTTCGGTATATGACGACAAAGATCACCCGCTGGCGTCGCTGGTCGCCGGCAAAACCACGGACATAGGCGATCAGACGGGCGCGACCGGCCTGTTCGTCAGGGCGCCGTCTTCGAACAAAAGCTGGCTGGTGCGTTCGGCCTTTACGCCCATATCCAAGGCGAACGAGTGGATGGACAAGACCGTCCTGAATTTGTCTCGCGACCGTATTAGAAGCGTGGATGTCGATCCGGAATCGGGAACATCCTTTACACTCTCGCGAGATGCCAAAGACAAACCGGAATTTACCGTCTCCCCCTTGCCGGCCGGACGTGAACTGGCAAGTCCGACCGCTGCCTACGAAATCGTGGACACCGCTTCCGATTTCACCTTTGACGACATCAAGCCCGCATCGGATTTTAGGTTTTCCAAGGCCGCCCGATTGGTGTTTCGTACCTTTGACGGCCTGATGGTGACAATTCGGACCATAAAGGACGGTGACGACTATTGGTCCAATATTGAGGCGCGCCCAATCGCAGGCATGAACCAGGCGATAAAAGAAGTGCGGGAGATTGGTGCACACGCCAACGGATGGGCCTATAAATTGCCTTCCTACAGGGGAGCGCAATTCATGCCAACATTGGAAAGTCTGCTGAAACCAAAGGTTTCGCAGTGAATACACAGATGGGCGTAAATACGGGCGCAGCCGATGCGCCGCTGTTTTTGCGCGATCTCTGGTATGTGGCAGCGTTTTCCACCAGCCTCGCAGCCGGGGCCATGCGGCGCGAAATGTTGCTGGGCGAACCCGTTCTGCTCGGCCGGACGCGGGACGGACAGGCATTTGCGCTGCGCGATATCTGTCCGCATCGGGGCGTCCCCCTCTCGGCAGGACGCATACTTTCAGAAAATACCGTGGAATGCCCCTATCATGGCTGGCGCTTCAGGCCCGATGGCGTTTGTTCACTGATCCCCTCCCTGGTTGAAGAACAGAGCCTTGATCCCACAAAGATTCGCGTACGCCGTTATCCCGTATCCGAGCATGATGGATTGATCTGGGTTTATATGGCTGCTGCAGGCCGCGAGGGCGTACCGCCCCGCTGTTCGGCGCCGCGTGTTCCTGTTCCCGACGCCAGACCGCGTTGGACCGAGGTGCAGACATTCCCCTGCGATATCGACCACGCAGTTATCGGACTGATGGACCCGGCCCATGCGGCCTATGTGCATAACCATTGGTGGTGGAAGCGCCCGCTACGGCGGAAGGAAAAGCACTATGCCCCGTTGCCCAACGGGTTTGCGATGACCCCGCACAAGCCGTCCAAGGCGGCGTACTCGCTCATGGGCGGCACCGGAGTCACGACTGAAATCACCTTTGAACTGCCGTCGACGCGCTTTGAGATTGTTTCCGGCCGCATCCTCGGAAAGGACTTCAAGGTTGTCGGCCTGACGGTCTGTACGCCGCGCGAAGCCGAGCATACGGATGTCATTCAGGTCTTTTACTGGCCGTCCTGGCTGTTTTTCATCAAGCCGTTTTTCTGGGCCGTCGGCCGCACTTTTATCGCGGACGACCGCAAAATCGTCGAGCTGCAGCGCCAGGGGCTTAAGTTCAACCCCACGCTGATGCTGATCCAGGATTCGGACATGCCTGCCATCTGGTATCACCGGGTCAAGAAAGCTTGGGCAGAATCGGTCGAAAATGGCACGGAATTCGTCAATCCTGTGCAAGAACGTACCCTTCGCTGGATAAGCTGACGCAGGTGCAAAAAAATGGGGTTGCGGCGAGCGCCGCACCACACTAAACGGTCCCCTTAACCTGCAATTCGGCTGGCTAGGACGCGCATTTCGCGCGCGCCCGATTTTGCGCGAGTAACCATGCCCAAACGGACCGATATCCACACCATACTTATTATCGGCGCCGGTCCCATCGTTATTGGGCAAGCCTGCGAATTCGATTATTCCGGCACCCAGGCCTGCAAGGCGCTGCGCGCGGAGGGCTATCGGGTGGTGCTGGTCAATTCCAACCCGGCCACCATCATGACGGATCCGGGGCTTGCGGACGCCACCTATGTAGAACCCATAACCCCAGAATTCGTCGAAAAGATCATTGTCCGGGAAAAGGTAAATGTGCCTGAAGGCATGATCTTCGCCATTCTGCCCACTATGGGCGGTCAAACCGCACTCAACACGGCCCTGTCATTGCGCAAGATGGGTGCGCTGGAACGCCACAATGTGGAACTAATCGGCGCTACCGCCGATGCCATCGACAAGGCCGAAGATCGTGAACAATTCCGTCAGGCCATGCTGAAGATTGGCTTGGAAGTCCCGAGCGGCGTCACGCTCAAGGGCTATCTGCGCCACAAGAAGGATCAGGCCGGCAATTTCCTGTACGACACGCAGAACGCGCCAATCATGGAACTCTCGCCGGAGGCATTCACCAAAGCACTCGAGGCGCTGGATCAGGTCGGCCTGCCCGCCGTGATCCGGCCCAGTTTCACCATGGGCGGAACCGGCGGCGGTATTGCGTATAACCGCGAAGAATTTTTCGAGATTGTCGAACGCGGCCTGGATGCCTCACCCACCAACGAAGTGCTTATCGAAGAATCCGTGCTGGGGTGGAAGGAATTCGAAATGGAGGTGGTTCGCGATAAGGCGGACAACGCCATTATCATTTGCTCCATTGAAAACGTGGACCCCATGGGTGTTCACACCGGCAATTCCATTACCGTTGCCCCCGCCCTGACGCTGACCGACAAGGAATATCAGCGCATGCGCTCCGCCAGCATAGCGGTGCTGCGCGAAATTGGCGTGGAGACGGGCGGCTCGAATGTGCAATTCGCCGTAAACCCCGCCGATGGGCGCATGGTCGTGATCGAGATGAATCCACGCGTGTCACGTTCCTCGGCGCTCGCGTCCAAGGCGACCGGCTTTCCCATTGCCAAGATCGCGGCCAAGCTGGCGGTAGGGTACACGCTCGACGAACTGAAGAACGACATCACCAAGGTAACGCCCGCCTCGTTCGAACCGACCATCGATTATGTCGTCACCAAGATTCCGCGCTTTGCTTTTGAAAAATTTCCGGGTGCCGAACCTCTGTTGACCACCTCCATGAAGTCCGTGGGCGAAGCCATGGCCATTGGCCGGACCTTCGGCGAATCCCTGCAGAAGGCGCTTCGTTCGCTTGAAACGGGTCTCAGCGGCCTGGACGAAATCGATCTCAATGACGAACGCGGCGCCATCCGCGCGGCACTGTCGCAGGCAACGCCTGACCGGCTGCGGCTGACGGCCCAGGCCTTGCGGTATGGGTTTCCCGTCGAGGAAATTCAGCGCATCACCGGATACGACCCGTGGTTTCTCGGCGAAATCCAGGCCATCCTCGATGTGGAGGCGGAAATTCGCGCCCACGGACTGCCGGCCGATGCACCGGGCATGCGGCGCCTCAAAATTCTTGGCTTTGGTGACGCCCGTCTGGCGACACTGACCGGCAAAAAGGAAAAAGAAGTGCGACGGCATCGCCGGGCGCTCAACGTCCGGCCCTGCTATAAACGCATCGATACCTGCGCTGCCGAGTTTGCGGCGCTGACGCCCTATATGTATTCCACCTATGAAGCACCCGTCGGCGGCACGCCGGAATGCGAAAGCAAGCCGACTGACAGGAAGAAAATTATTATTCTGGGTGGCGGCCCCAATCGTATCGGCCAGGGCATCGAATTCGATTATTGCTGCTGCCACGCGGCTTTCTCGCTGTCGGCGCAGGGCTATGAAACCATCATGGTCAACTGCAATCCGGAGACGGTTTCCACCGATTACGACACATCGGACAGGCTCTATTTTGAGCCGCTCACGGCCGAAGACGTTCTGGAAATCGTGGCCAAGGAACAGTCCAATGGGTCACTGGCTGGTGTCATCGTGCAGTTCGGCGGCCAGACGCCGCTGAAACTGGCCAACACCCTTGTCGAAGAAGGCGTGCCGATCCTGGGCACCAGCGCCGACGCCATCGATCTTGCCGAAGACCGCAAGCAATTCCAAAAGCTGCTGGGCGAACTTGGCCTGCAACAGCCGCGCAATGCCACGGCCATGACGGCCGAGGAAGCCATTCAGGCGGCCAACAACATTGGCTACCCGGTTATCCTGCGCCCGTCCTATGTGCTGGGCGGCCGCGGCATGGTGGTGGTGTCCGATGAAACTCAATTGAAAAGTCAGGTTCAATCAGGCGAACTATTCCGCATCTCGGGCGACAATCCCGTGCTGATAGACGGCTTCCTGAATCATGCGACGGAAATAGACGTCGATGCCATTGGCGATGCGGACGGCGATGTCTTCATTTCCGGCATCATGGAGCACATTGAAGAAGCCGGCGTACATTCCGGCAACTCCGCCTGCGCGATCCCGCCCCATTCGCTTAAGCCCAAAACGATCGCCGAGATCGAACGCCAGACCATAGCACTGGCGCGCGGACTGAATGTGTGCGGCTTGATGAATGTGCAGTATGCGGTTCAGGGCGATGATATTTTTGTGCTCGAAGTCAATCCGCGCGCCAGCCGTACCGTTCCCTTCGTAGCCAAGGCCATCGGCATGCCCGTCGCCGCGATTGCCGCCCGCGTCATGGCAGGCGAAACTTTGAAATCATTCAACCTCAAACCGGCCAAGCCGAAGCATATATCGGTGAAAGAGGCGGTGTTGCCCTTTGCGCGCTTTCCCGGCGTGGACACAATTCTCGGGCCGGAAATGCGCTCAACCGGCGAGGTGATGGGGATCGATACCAGTTTTGGGCGCGCCTTCGCCAAGAGTCAGATTGGCGCCGGTCTGAAAATTCCTCTGTCCGGACAGGTCTTCATTTCTGTAAAGGAAGCCGACAAGATGTTGGCGGTTGCTCCTGTCCGCGCACTTATTCAAATGGGCTTTGAAATCGTCGCTACGCGTGGCACCGCGCGGGTGCTGGAAGAGGCAGGCCTGTCCGTAAAAGTTATCAACAAGGTTCTCGAGGGCCGGCCCCATGTGGTGGACGCGCTCAAGAACGGCGAAATCCAGATGGTATTTAACACCACCGAGGGGGCCCAGGCCCTGATGGACTCCATGTCCATTCGCCGTACCGCCCTGACCATGAAAGTGCCCTATTATACGACCCTCGCCGGGGCGGTTGCGGTCACGGAAGCGGTATCAGCTTTGCGGACCGGCTCCCTTGAAGTCGCCCCTCTGCAGTCTTACAGTTTGTAACGAGCAGCGCTGAGGGGCAATAATAAGCCCAAGCGATTCAAGTACTTAGTAAAGAGCACTGCGTTTGGGACCCGCCAGGACCTTCCAGGATTGGTGGGACGGAACGTTTTTGCCGCGAATAGGATTTTGTTTGCCATGGAACGCATACCCATGACGGCCACGGGCTATAGGGCCCTCGAAGACGAACTGAACACGCTCAAGACCGTCGAGCGGCCCAGTATCATCAGGATGATTGCCGAAGCGCGCGCGCATGGCGACCTGTCGGAGAATGCCGAATACCACGCTGCCAAGGAGCGTCAGGCCTTTGTGGAAGGCCGTGTCATCGAACTGGAGGACCAGATCGGTCGGGCCGACGTCATCGACATATCCAAGCTTTCGGGCAGCTCCATCATGTTTGGCGCCACGGTTACGCTTGTGGACGAAGACAGCGACGAACAGCGTAAATACCAAATTGTGGGCGATCACGAATCGGACGCCAAAAAGGGCCGCATTTCAATTTCATCGCCAATCGCTCGTGCATTGATCGGCAAGCGCAAGGGCGACACGGTGGAAGTCACCGCGCCCGGTGGCGCGCGATCCTACGAAGTGCTCAAGGTTGAGTTCGTCTAGAGCAACCCTGGAATAAATCGCCAGCGCGTCTTCGCGCGATACGATTCATAATCCGGAAACGTTTCTGTTAATACCCGCTCCTCATAGACGGTGCGCATGTATTGCAGCGAGATATGGGCGACAGCCATGCCCAGCGCAAACATGCTGGCGTATTGAACCAGCAGACCCAGAACGGCGATTTCTTCCACCAGATAGAGCGGGTGGCGCACGATGCTATAGGGGCCGGTTGTGATGAGGTGCCGCGCTTCGGGCATGATGGAAAAAGACCGGCCCAGCTTTATCAGCACCAGAAATGACAAAATGTTGCCTGTAATGATCATGGCAACGGCAATGATTTGGAGCCAAAGGGGCAAGGGCACCGCAGGCACGTAGAGCATCGTCGTCACGGCAAATGTGCCAAGCACGGCAATTATGCGCGGGGCCAGATTCTGGGCCTTGCCCACCGGCACCGAGCGGATAAAAACCAGAATGACCAAGAGCAGACTGAACGATATCGACGAAACGATGGCGATCAACTGCAGTGTTCCTGTCAGACTTGCCGTGCCGTCGCGCACTTGACCCAGGCGGAAACCGAGTAAAGGCGCCTGCTGAATTACAGCGCGGAAAAAGTACAAGATTAGCGGCAACGCTACGAGGACGTCATAGCCTTTTGTCCGCGCCAGCGCGGCGAGACGCGCCCTGGTTGCGGCAATGGCGGGCACCGCAGCCAGCGCCAAGGCGGCCATGCCAAGAAAAACAACCGCGACGCCCCATCGAAATTGAAGGCTGCCCCAATAGGTATTGGGAAAATCCGTAAACGCGGCACCAAGCGGAAGGGCGGCCAATTGCGCCTGCCCGGCCTCCGTAAAAAACAACACCCGCGCCAGCACCAGCAGCCATAGTCCCGCCGCCAATAGCACTGCCAGCCACAGCCATTCGTATTTTCGCAAATATACCAGGATTGCGGCCGCTGCCGCGGTGGCCAGCAGGAAAATGCCGGCAACCAATTCGTTCAGCAGAAAGTATCGGTCGCCAAAAAAGCTGGAGCTGACGACAGGGCCCAATGCTCCATAGGCCAGCAGAGCCGCTCCCAAATAGCCGAAAAGCGGCTGGCGCTGCTGGAGTAGCGTTATGGTCATCCCCTGTCCCTCATGTGATACTTTGCTTTAGCTTGGAGGGCCTTATACTGCCCCCGCGCCGATTAAGAGTGGAGAATATGGCAAACATCGCACTTGTCGACGACGACAAAAATATCCTGGCGTCGGTGAGCATGCTCCTGGAGCAGGAAGGATATCACGTCCGCACATTCACGGACGGGGCATCGGCCCTGACCGCGCTCTCCGCCACGCCGCCGGATCTCGCCATTCTGGATATTAAAATGCCGCGCATGGACGGGCTGGAGTTGCTTCGCCGCCTGCGCCAGAACGGCGACCTGCCCGTGATCTTTCTGACCTCGAAAGATGAAGAGATTGACGAACTGATGGGCTTGAACGCGGGCGCCGACGATTACGTCCGCAAGCCGTTCTCCCAGAGACTGCTGCTGGAACGCGTGCGTGCCGTGCTGCGCCGCGCCGAAGGCCGCACTGGCGGGAACGGTGGCTCGACCGGCAATCCCGCCGACTCCAAGGGTGATGTGCTGATGCGCGGCAAGTTGGCACTGGATCCGCAGCGGCACGAATGCACCTGGGACGGAAAGCCGGTACGCCTCACGGTCACCGAATTTCTAATTCTCCAGTCCCTGGCGCAGCGGCCCGGATTCGTGAAGAGCCGGGACAGCCTGATGGACGCCGCCTATGACGATCAGGTTTACGTTGATGACCGCACCATCGACAGTCACATCAAAAGGCTGCGCAAAAAATTCAAGGTTGTCGATGACGATTTCGACGCCATAGAGACGCTTTACGGTGTCGGATATCGTTACAGAGAATAACGACGACGCCGACAACGGCACGCAGCACCGTCGCGTCTCCGCGCTGGCGTGGCGGATTATTTTATTCAATGCCGTGGCGCTAATGTTCCTCATCGCCGGGGTCGTGGCCGTACAGTTCAGCCGCGTCGGACTTGTCCAGCAGCGCCTCGCCGACATCGAAGAGCAGGCGCACATCGTGGCGGGCGCGCTGGCGGAATACACCACGAACGAAGACACGCTTCAGCTGAAGACCGACGATGCCGAAAAGCTACTGCGCCAGTTGATTGCCCCCACGCGTCTGCGAGCCAGGCTGTACAGCAATGACGGCAGATTGCTGAGCGACACGATCAATCTGCTTCCCTTCAACATTGTGCAACGGAATGAACTGCCGCCCATCGGCTTTTGGAGCGACGCAGTCACGTTCTTCAGGCGTCTTTATGATGGCGTGATGGGTGTAAGACCCTTTACTCCGGTGGAGCCCTATTTCGAAGCCGGAAATAACGGTCGGGTCTATAGCGAAGTGCGGGCGGCCCTCGCGGGAGAGACGGCAACGGCTGAGCGTGCCGACGAGCAGAACAAGCTGGTACTCTCTGTGGCCGTGCCCATTCAGCGCTTTAAGGCAGTCTATGGCGTCTTGATGGTCAATACCGCCCGCAATGACATTGACGATATTTTGCGGGAGGAACGCGCCACGATGTTCCTTTGGATTCTGATTGCCCTGGTCGCTATGGTGCTGTCATCCCTTTATCTTGCGGGCACCATTGCCGAACCAATCACTAAACTGGCCGCCGCTGCTGACCGCGTGCGCAGCGGCCATGCCGGTCGCAGGAATCTTCCAGAAATCGATCGCAGTGATGAAATTGGTGACCTGTCGGCCAGCCTTTCGGCCATGACACGCGCAATGTATGACCGGATCGACGCCATCGAACGTTTTGCCGCCGATGTCGCGCATGAACTGAAAAATCCGCTTACCTCCCTGCGCAATGCCGTGGAAATGCTGGAAAGATCGAAGGACGAAGACAGCCGGAAACGAATGATGGATATTATTCGCCATGACGTCAGCCGAATTGATCGACTCATTACCGACATTTCCGATGCCTCTCGTCTGGACGCCGAACTTAGCCGTGAGCAGCGCAGCCGGGTCGATCCCGTTCGTCTGCTCGAAACCATTGTGGACATATACCGGGCGACGGATTCGGCGCGCGGCGTCCGGTTTTCGCTCGCGCTCGACCTGCCGCCCGGTACCGATGTGTGGGGTGGAAATGAACGCCTGGGACAGGTGTTTCGCAACCTGATCGACAATGCCATTTCATTTAATCCACCGGGCGGCACCGTTCGGGTATCGGCCCGTGTCCAGCACAGCGTGGTTCGCATCAATATCGAGGATGAAGGGCCAGGAATTCCGCCGGATAATCTGGAATCCATTTTTGACCGCTTCTACACCGAGCGACCTGCCGATCATTTTGGAAAAAATTCTGGCCTTGGACTGTTCATTGCCCGTCAGGTGGTGGTGAAGGCGGGAGGGCGCATTTGGGCCGAGAACCGGCCCGAGGGCGGCGCCAAATTCGTCGTGGAACTTCCGCTGGCAAGCTTGAGATGACCGTTCACGCCACATGCGTGCGAATTGAACGGGCCGGCATGGCGTTTGGCGCGCCGCGCGATGCCGGCGTTCTGCTGATGGGACCGAGCGGATCGGGAAAATCGGATGTAGCGCTGCGGCTGATTGCGATGGGGGCCAGGCTCGTAGCCGACGACCGTACCGAATTGTTCATTCGCAATGGCCGGTTGTTTGGGCGTGCGCCCAAAAATATCGCCGGTCTATTGGAAGTCCGTGGCGTGGGCATTGTCAAAGTGCCCCAGGCCCTGCAGGCGCGAATTGCACTCGCCGTGGATCTGGTAGCCGACGAAAAAGTGCAACGGCTGCCGGAACAAAAACACTACAGGCCCAAGATATCGGCGTTAAGCACAGCCGCTCCGGTGCCGCAATTGGCCCTTTCTGCGGATATTTCCGCACCTGAGAAAATTCTGGCCGCCATTGCCGGTTTTTCGCGCGGCATGATGGGAGACTGGTGATTCCACCCCCGCAGATTTTCACTTTCCTTGTGCGCCAACATTGCTATGTTCCGGCCGCTTTCACGGACACCCCATGATCGGACTTATCCTCGTTACCCACGGCCGCCTCGCCCAGGAGTTCATTTCGGCGATGGAACACATGGTCGGGCCGCAAACGCATTTGCGCGCGGTATGCATCGGACCCGAAGACGATATTGAGCGGCGCCAGCGGGAAATAGCGGCCGCGGTGAAATCCGTCGATTTGGGCAATGGCGTCGTCATTGCCACCGACATGTTCGGCGGCACACCCTGCAACATAGCCCTGACATTGCTTGAAAAAGGCAAGGTGGAGGTGTTGGCGGGCGTCAGTCTTCCGAGCCTGATCAAACTCATCGATGTGCGCGCCAAACTGCCGCTCGATCAGGCCGTAAAGGAAGCCATTGATGCCGGACGCAAATACATGCGCGCGGGCTCGTCTGACCTTGTCAGCGCGGCGGACAAATGACGACAACGGGGCATGCCGTGATCGCCCTAATTACCAACAAGCGGGGGCTGCATGCCCGCGCCTCCGCCAAAATCGTGGAAGCTGCCGCCCGCTTCAAAGCCGAAGTTACAGTTACAAAAGACGGACAACAAGTTTCGGCCCGCTCCATCATGGGATTGATGATGTTGGCTGCCAGCGCGGGCACCCAGATCGAGTTGCATGCCGAGGGCCCGGACGCCAATGAAGCGCTCGCGGCAATGCAGGCCCTGATCGAAGCAAAATTCGGCGAAGATTGATTACTGGCAGTTTTAGGGCCCACCCGCCTCATTGGCGCTGCAGCCTGCCGCCGCTGCGCAATGGCCCAGCCCGAATAAATATTCTTGCAATTACAAATGGTTAATCACGGCCACCGCGCGGTGCATAAAGATATGCGTATTTCTTTATATCATTCTTGCCCGCGGCGGACCCTGCTGCTATATCGCCCCCACTGAAACAGGAGATTTTCATGGCCGCCCCAGATTACGTCGTTAAGGACATCGCCCTCGCCGAATGGGGCCGCAAGGAACTGAGTATCGCCGAAACGGAAATGCCGGGCTTAATGTCCACGCGCGAGGAGTATGGCCCGTCCATGCCGCTGCGCGGCGCGCGCATCGCCGGTTCGTTGCATATGACCATTCAGACTGGTGTCCTGATCGAAACACTGACGGCGCTGGGTGCCGAAGTGCGCTGGGCCTCCTGCAACATCTACTCGACGCAGGATCACGCGGCGGCGGCGATTGCGGCCTCCGGCGTTCCCGTCTTCGCCATCAAGGGCGAAAGCCTGAAGGATTACTGGGACTATACCCGCCGCATTCTGGAATGGGGTGACGGCGGTGTGCCGAACATGATTCTGGATGACGGCGGCGATGCCACCATGCTGGTGCATCACGGCCTGCGCGCCGAAAAGGGCGATACCGGGTTCCTCAAACATCCGGGAAATGAAGAAGAAGAAGTTTTCTTCGCCCTCATCAAGCGCACGCTCACGGAAAAACCCGGCTGGTTTGCGCAGCTGGCGGCCAGCATCAAAGGCGTTTCGGAGGAAACCACCACCGGCGTACATCGTCTCTATCAGATGGAAAAGGAAGGCAAGCTGCTGTTTCCGGCCATCAATGTGAATGACAGCGTCACCAAGTCGAAATTCGACAACCTGTATGGCTGCCGCGAATCGCTGGTGGACGGCATCCGCCGCGGCACCGACGTGATGATGGCCGGCAAGGTGGCAATGGTCGCCGGGTTCGGTGACGTCGGCAAAGGTTCGGCCGCATCCCTGCGTCAGGCGGGTTGCCGCGTGCTGGTATCGGAAGTCGATCCCATCTGCGCCCTGCAGGCCGCCATGGAAGGCTATGAAGTCACCACCATGGAAGTCGCGGCACCGCGGGCCGACATTTTCGTCACCTGCACGGGCAATGTGGACGTCATTACCATCGAGCATATGCGGGCAATGAAGGACCGGGCCATTGTTTGCAACATCGGCCACTTCGATTCCGAAATTCAGGTCGCCGCATTGAAAAATCTGAAATGGAGCAATGTGAAGCCGCAGGTGGACGAAATTGAATTCGCCGACGGCCATCGCATTATCCTGTTGTCCGAGGGCCGCCTGGTGAACCTGGGCAACGCCATGGGGCACCCCAGCTTTGTGATGTCGGCCAGCTTCACCAACCAGACGCTGGCGCAGATCGAACTGTTCTGTAACCCGGGCCAGTATCAGAAGAAGGTCTATACCCTGCCCAAACATCTGGACGAGAAAGTCGCCCGCCTGCATTTGGCAAAGATCGGCGTCAAGCTGACCGAACTATCCGACAAGCAGTCGACCTATATCGGCGTGCCGCAGCACGGCCCCTTCAAGCCCGACCACTATCGCTATTAAGTCGATCGCGGAGTCGTCCACGGCAAAATAGGGCGCGGGGCAGTCCCCCGCGCCCTTTTCTTTCCGTATGCGGATTTATTAATCCCCTGATCGGACTCGAAAATTTCGCAATACCCGCAAAATGCCGCCCTTACGCCCGGATTTAGTTTTTTACGAATTATTAACCACTATCCCTAGGCGGACTCGGTTAACGCCGGTATCTTATTGATTCCAAAGTGATTCGTCGCTTTTGAACAATTTGTACGGGGGCTGCCGGAATGGGTCCCACATTGGGACATAAGGCCAACCCTAGGGTCAGGGGGGTATGGAGACGCAGGTGGAGCCTCTGGCTCGCCCTGCTGGTTTGCGTCCTGCCGGTCCCTGTCCAGGCCGCGGTATTGCCGGATATTTCCGAGCCCCTCATCGTTTTTAGCGCCATCACGGTAGGGGCTGTGGCGCTGGCCATCGCTGCGGGCCTCTGGGCTATCTCCGAGCAAAAAATGGCGGCGCGGCTGCGCCGCGCCCTGCGCGTTTCCGGCTCCCGCACACGGGCTGCTGTGGGCGAACGGGACGCCCTTCTGGGCACGGCGCGCGAGGCTCTGGTGGTATGGGGTCGTGACGGCGCTGGCCCCTATTCCTATAGCGGGGGTGATGCATTGCTCGACGCGTGTCTGGCCGGGCCGGACGCCACCATTTTGTCCCGGGCGTTGGATGACCTGAGCGACAAGGGCACCGGGTTTACCCTGGCCGTCGGCGACCGATATGCGCGCAAGATCATTGCGCGCGGTCGGGCAGTCGGCGGGATGGCCGCGGTTTGGATGGTCGAGGAAAAAACCGCCGCCGCGGACACGACGAATTTCCGCGCGATCCTGGATGCCCTGCCTGTACCGGTCTGGTTACGCGACAGGACATTGTCTCTGGTCTGGGCCAATCGGGCATTCCTGGACGCCACCAGTAACGCTGATTTGGACGCAGCGAAAATTGCGCAAAGCGCGTTGGACAAGACCGAGCGCGATTTGGCCTCCGCCGCCCGTTCCCAGGATACCATCATTGAAGCCAAGCGCTTCTCCATCGTGAACCGGCAGCGCCGCGCCCTGGCCTTCAGCGAAATTCCACTCGATGGCGCCGGCATTGTCGGGACGGCCATAGATGTCACCGCCGTATCCGCGGCGGAATCCAGACTGCAGCAGCATATCGACGCTCACGCCGACACGCTGGACAAGCTGGCGACGGCCGTTGCGATTTTCGGTCCCGACCAGAAATTGAATTTCTACAATCGCGCCTTTGCGCGACTCTGGAACCTTCCGGAGAAATGGCTCGATGGGAAACCGACGGACGGAGACGTGCTCGATCGCCTGCGGGAAGATCGCAAGCTGCCCGAACAGCGCGACTATCAGGCCTGGAAGCGAGAGCATCTGGCACTGTATGAAAACCCCAAGGAATATCCATCCGAGGATTTGTGGCATGTGCCGGGCGGAAAGACCTTGCGGGTTGTGGCGCAACCACATCCCTTCGGCGGCCTGACCTTCCTCTATGAGGACGTCACCGAAAAGCTGGCGCTGGAAAGTTCCTACAATACGCTAATCAAGGTGCAGTCCGCCACCCTGGACACGCTACAGGAAGGGGTGGCTGTTTTCGGCCTGGACGGAAAGCTGAAGCTACATAACGCTGCCTTTACCCATATTTGGGAATTGAATGAGACCGATCTGGTTTCCGAGCCACATGTGCGGACCATAGCCGCGCTGTGCTCGGAGAAATTCGGCGACGGCACGATTTGGGAGCGGTTGCTGCAGGCAATTGTCGCCGGTGCCGGCGGCAAGCGCGAGCTGGGAGAAGTTGAGCGCGCCGACCGCAGCATTCTGTCTCTGGCGCTTTCGCCCCTGCCGGACGGCGCCACACTGGTTACCTTTACCGACGTGACGGACCGCTTCCGCATCGAAAGCGCCCTGCGCGACCGCAACGAAGCCCTGGAAGCGGCGGACCGCCTCAAGTCGGACTTCATCAAGCACGTCTCATATGAGTTGCGTACGCCGCTGAACACGATCCTTGGCTTCTCCGAGCATCTCGCAAGCGAAGTGCCGGGGGCCATGAATGAGCGCCAGAAGGAATATATCGACGCCATTGTGACCGGTTCAAACACGCTCAAGAGCCTCGTCAACGACATTTTGGATTTGTCACTGATTAAGTCCGGCGCGTTGCGGCTTGAGCTGGAGAAAATCGATCTGCACGCCATGCTCCAGGACGTGGCCGCACACGCCAGCGAATGGGCGGCCAAGGTCGAACTGACGCTTGACGTGGATTGCCCTGTCGACGCCGGCAATTTTCTGGCCGATGCACGCCGCTTGCGGCAGGTCGTATTCAACCTGCTTTCCAACGCCTTCAAATACACCCCCCGCGGCGGCATAATCACGTTGAGCGGAAGCATCCAGGGCGAGGATGTACAGATTTCGGTAGCGGATAACGGCCCGGGCATTGCGCCGGAAGTTAAGGCCAACGTCTTTGAGCGCTTCTCCGCCAAAAATCGCAGCGGTCAACGCGCGGGCGCCGGGCTCGGCCTCGCGCTCGTCAACCGCTTTGTCGAATTGCACGATGGTTGGGTCGAAATCGAAAGCGATGGGGAGGCTGGCACGATCGTGCGTTGCCACCTGCCCCGCCGTCTGCATGACGGCCCGGTGGGCGGGGGCGAAGAACGCAAAGTCGCCTGATTAAAATCCGTGCTGTGTTTTGGGCGTGCGAACAACCAGCCCGTCCAGTTCCAGCGTCATGTCGATCTGGCAGGACAGGCGCGAATTCGGTGCCACGTCCTGCGCGAAATCCAGCATGGTTTCTTCCATTTCGCTCTTGGGTGGCAGCCTGTCGAGCCAGGCCGGATCGACATAGACATGACAGGTCGAACAGGCGCAGGATCCACCGCAATCGGCATCGATGCCCGGCACGTCATTCTTGACGGCACCTTCCATCACCGACCAGCCGACATTGACGTCCACGGCGCGGTCGGTTCCTTCGGGATCGATGAAATGAACTTTTGGCATGTCAGCCAAAACTTTTCATGGGTATTGCGGTATCTGCGAGCTTGAGCGGGTCCGGCCGTGCGCCGGCCGCAATCAATTTGCGGCCCATCAAATATTCCTGCCCGGCATTGATTGCCTCCGCAGCCGCCACCACGCCGTCGCGCAGATGAAACACCGCGAATTTTCGGGCTGCAGGATCGCCCCGCAGGACTTGTGTATCCGTCGGCCGCGCCAGCCCCGCCGCTTGAAGTTTGAGATCATATTGATCCGACCAGAACCAGGGCACCTCGCGATAGGGCTTGGGCGTGCCCAGCATGGCGAGCGCGGCGTGCTTGGTCTGGTCTATGGCATTCTGCACGCTCTCCAGACGCACGGATAAACCGTCAAAACCAATATGACGCGTGCAATCGCCCGCCGCGAAAATGTTCGGATCGGACGTGACCGCATATTGATCGACCACAATTCCGTCATTGCATTCCAGCCCGGCAGCCTTGGCAAGCTCATCGTTGGGCACGATGCCGATGCCGACAAGAACGATGTCGGCGGGATAGGACTGACCGCCGGCGCGGACGCGCTCCACCTTGCCGTTTCCTTCAAAGGCCTCAACGCCAGTGTTGAGAATAATCTTCACTCCGGCCTTGCGGTGTTCGGCATCGAAGAATGCCGATACCGGCTTGGAAACCGCGCGCGCCATCACGCGATCCATGAATTCGAACACCGTAACATCCAGACCATGCTTGGCGGCAACAGCCGCCACCTCCATGCCGACATAGCCCGCGCCCACCACCACCAGCTTCCTTCCCGTGTGGAAATCGGCCCTGAGCGCATCCACGTCCGCAATGCCGCGCAGATAATGCACGCCCGGCAGATCGGCGCCCGGAACTTTGATCTGGCGCACGCGGCTGCCGGTCGCCAGCAGCAGCTTGTCATAGGCAAGTTTGCGCCCGTCCGACAACGTGACTGCCTTCGCCGCCGAGTCGATTGCCGTAGCGCTGACGTTAATAATCATGTTGCAGCCGGCATCGCGATAAAAGGAGTCTGGCTTGAGAAACAGCCTTTCGCGCTCCAGCGTGCCCATTAGATAGGTCTTGGACAGCGGTGGACGCTGATATGGTGGGAAAGGTTCGTCGCCAACGAGGGTAATGGCGCCGTCATAGCCATCCGCCCGCAAGCTTGCCACCGCTTGGGCCCCCGCCTGTCCTGCCCCGATAATGACAATCTGCTTGGTCAAAACTTTGATTCCCTAAAGGGCCGGGAAGATGGCCGAGCAAGCGCGCGGACGCAACATTTTCACCCGCGTTGAGACCCGCAGCGACGCGCGTTACAAGAGCGCAATGGCGGCGGATTCTCCCGGCTTTTCGTGCGTGGTGCCACTGGTTGATCTTGCGGCCACGGCGCGCCTTGGTGCGCGGATTGCCGCAGGCCTGCATAAAGGTGATGTTGTCGCCCTTGCTGGCGATCTGGGCGCCGGGAAGACAACCCTGGCGCGTGCCATTCTCGAAAAGCTGGGTGTGGACGAGCGGGTGCCCAGCCCGACATTCACGCTGGTGCAATCCTACGATACGCCTCGATTGATCGTTCGGCATTATGATCTCTATCGCTTGAAGAATCCGCGCGAGATGGACGAGCTTGGACTGGAGGAAGCCTTGGACGAAGGCAGCGCCCTGATTGAATGGCCGGAGCAAGCCGGAGACCGCATCCCGTCAGATGCGCTTCACATAAATCTGGAAATGACTGACGCAGATCAACGTCGTGCTGTGGTCAATGGCCCTGCGCGCTGGGCAAAGGTATTTTTATGAGTGATCGCGACGATGCAATGCGCGCCTTTTTGCATGATGCCGGGTGGGGGCTGGCGGAAATTGCGCCTCTTCCCGGTGATGCGTCGACACGGCATTATGCTCGCGTCTACCAGAACGGCCGTGGCGCGTTGTTGATGGATCAACCGCAGAATGCGGAGACGCCGTCGGCGCCGGATGATGCCAGCGCCGATCAGCGCCGGGCCCTGGGCTATAATGCCGTGGCACGATTGGCGGGCGCCGACTGCGCACGTTTTGTCGCGGTGTCGGAATATTTGCGGGCACGAAACCTGAGTGCACCGCGAATATTCGCTGCCGATACAAAGCAGGGCTTCCTGCTGATCGAAGACCTGGGTAACGATCTGTATACGGATGTTCTGGCCGCCGGCGGGGACGAATTAGAACTGTATAAGACCGCCGCCGACGTGCTGGCGAGACTGCATGCGGAAGATGCGCCGGCGATCCTGGCACCGGGCAAGCCGCTTTTTCATTATGATGAAGCCGCGCTGTTGACGGAAATCGATCTCCTGACGGACTGGTATATTCCTTTCGCGCTGGATCGCCCAGCACGCCAAAATGAACTGGAAGAGCATCGCGGGCTATGGCGTCAGGCTCTGGCGCCGGTGCTGGCCTTGCCCCCGACCTTCGTCCATCGCGATTTTCACGCCCAGAATCTGCTGTGGTTGCCCCAGCGCAAGGGCGCAGCCCGTGCCGGCCTCATTGATTTTCAGGATGCGGTTGCGGGCAGCCGCGCCTATGATCTGATTTCACTCACCGAAGATGCCAGACGAAATGTGAGCCACCAGTTGGCGGTCGCCACCACAACCCATTACCTCGCCGCCATGCAGGCTCTGGGGCTTCCGGTGGATCGGGACAGCTTTGCCGCGGAGATGGCCGTCATGGCCGCGCAGCGCAATGCAAAAATTGTCGGCATATTCGCCCGCCTTCACAAACGTGACGGCAAATCGCGTTATCTTTCCTATTTGCCGCAGAGTCTGGACCTATTTGAACCGTGACCTCGAACATCCGTCGCTAACCGAACTGGCGGCATGGTACGATCAAATGATTCCGCGCAATGTACGCATGAAGGATTCCTGAGGTGACGGCTGTGCCGAAGCGGGCAATGATCATGGCGGCCGGGCTCGGCACGCGAATGCGTCCCCTGACGGATGATCGTCCCAAGCCGTTGGTCATCGTGCGCGGCAAGGCGCTGATCGATCATTCTGTTGATCGCCTTGTTGCCGCGGGCGTTGAACTGATTGTGGTGAACGTCCATTACAAGGTCGAGATGCTGAAGCAGCATCTGCTCAAACGTAAGGATGTGGAAATCCGCTTTTCGGAAGAGACCGATAAGTTGCTTGATACCGGCGGCGGTGTCGTCAAAGCCCTGGGCCATTTCAACAATGAACCATTTTTTATCCTCAACTCGGATTCAATCTGGGTCGAAGGATGCGGCAGCGCACTGAGAAGTATGCAACGCCGGTGGGACGCCGATAAAATGGATGGTCTGTTGCTTCTGGCCTCCATGGTTACGGCCCTGGGCTATGACGGCCGCGGCGACTTCGTCATGGATGCCGAGGGGCATCTGGGACGGGTACCCGAACGGAGGCTGTCGCCCTTTGCCTTTCCCGGCGTGCAAATCGTCCATCCCCGCCTGTTCGCCGATACGCCGCAGGGCGCCTTTTCGACCAACTTGGTATGGGACCGCGCCATTGCCGAAGGCCGGTTGTTCGGCATCCGGCTGGACGGCGTCTGGCTGCATGTCGGCACGCCGGAAGCCGTTCGCGAGGCCGACACCTATGTTGCCGACCTGATGTCGGCGGCGTGAACATACTCAACATATATACCATCGGCGCCAGCACGCCGTTCGCCGAAGCGCTGGTCAACGGCTTGATCGCGCGCCACGGTCGTGCACCGCTCGATCTCGCCGGTACGGTCATCTACCTGCCAACCCGCCGCGCGGCGCGCAATTTTTCCGACACATTCGCACGCGTTTTGGGCGGCGCGGCACTGTTGCCGCAATTCAAGCCGCTTGGCGATGTCGAGGAAGACGAACTGCTGTTCGACGGCGGCGACGATTTTTTCGACTTGCCGCCAGCCATAGCGCCGCTGCGGCGCAAACTGCTGATGGCATCCCTGATCCGGCGCTGGCGCAGGACCATCGGCGATCCGATCAACTTTACGCAGGCGAGTGCCCTCGCCGATGCCCTGACATCTGCGCTGGACGAGCTGGAGCGGCAAGATTGCGATCTGTCCAAATTCGAAACGCTGGTCCCCGCTCCGCTTGCGGCGCACTGGGAAAATATCAGCGTCTTTCTGGTGTGGCTGCGCGATCAATGGCCGGCCTTGCTTGCCGCCGAAGGCGCAATGAGTGCCGTTCAGCGCCGCAATGCGGCATTGGAAACAGTGACGGCACGGCTGGCGACAAATCCGCCAGATTTTCCCGTAATCGCGGCTGGATCGACCGGAAGCATTCCCGCGACCGCGCGCTTGCTGCGCGTCATTGCCGGGCTCCCCCTGGGCGCGGTTATTTTGCCGGGCCTGGATCGCGATCTCGATGAAGACAGCTGGGCCACTCTGGATGAAAGTCATCCGCAATTCGGATTACGGCAATTGCTCGCAGGATTGGGGGCTGATCGAAACACCGTATTGAACTGGGATGGCCCCTCAACCTTGCCCGCACGGGAAAAGCTGTTGAGCGAAACGCTGCGCCCCCCGCCGACAACGCATGCCTGGCGCGCTATTGCGGAAGCGGGCGGCGAAGATATCGCACACGGCCTCGACAATCTTTCCATGCTTGAAACGTCCGACAGCGCGGATGAAGCCCGTGTCATTGCATTGGCTTTGCGCGAGACGCTGGAAACACCCGGCCGTACGGCCGCGCTTGTCACGCCCGACCGTTCTCTGGCGCGTCGCGTCGCGGCCGAAATGCAGCGCTGGAACGTCGACATCGACAATTCCGCCGGCCGCCCGCTGGCTCATACCGCCGTCGGCGCCTTTCTGTGTCTGCTGGCGGAAGCGGCCGAAGCAGAGTTCGCGCCAGTTCCGCTTTTATCCCTGCTGAAACATCCTCTTGCCGCACCCGCGCGGACTGCCGGCGCCTTTCGCGCCATGGTCCGCAGTCTCGACCTCGCATTGCGCGGCGCGCGCCCGGATTCCGGCTTGAGCGGTATTTCCCGCTGTGTCGCACACCACAAGGACAAACACCTCGCGACCTGGTGGTCGGATGTGTCCGACATTCTAAATCCGCTGGAACAAGCGATTGCCAATGAGCAATTGGATATCATCGTCAAATCCCAAATTGACGTTGCTGAGGCCCTGGCTGGCGCTGACAATGTCTGGCGCGGCGATGACGGCCAAGCCGCTGCCATTCTTGTCGATGCGTTGCGCACCGCCGCCGACGGCCTGCCGCCGATCGAACCGGGCGGCTATGCCGCCCTGTTCCGCAGCCTGGCGGAAGAAAAAGCCGTGCGCCCGGCCTTCGGAAAGCATCCGCGTCTTTCCATTCTCGGCACCCAGGAAGCACGGCTGCAGAGCTTTGATCGCGTAATTCTGTCTGGCCTCAATGAAGGAACCTGGCCGCAGGCCGCCGGTACCGATCCCTGGTTTTCCCGCCCTATGCGCCGCGAGATTGGACTCGAGCAGCCTGAACGCGCCATCGGACTGGCTGCGCACGATTTCTCCATGCTCGCAGCCGGTCCTGAAGTATTGCTGACCCGTGCGCTTAAAACGGACGGCGCGCCAACCGTGATGTCGCGCTGGCTGCAACGGTTGACCCAGTTGACCCGCGGTCTGGAACTGGAACACCGCCTTAGGCCCCCACAAAATTTTTCTGAGATTGCGCAGGCGCTGATTACCCCTGTCGCCGAACCGCGCATGAAGCGCCCTGCCCCGCGTCCACCGGTATCCGCGCGGCCACGCATGCTCTCCGTTACCGAAATCGAAACCTGGCTGCGCGATCCCTATGCGGTCTATGCCAAGCGCGTGCTCGGACTACGCGTCCTGGACCCCCTGGACTATCAGACCGGACCGTTGGAACGCGGCACAGCCGTGCACCAGGCACTGGAGATTTTTATCGCGCGTTATCCGGGCGAATTGCCTGCCGACGCCGAAGAACAGCTTCTGAATATCACTGACTCTGTTTTCCGCTCCATGGACATACCCGGCGGTATCATCGCCCTTTGGCGTCCGCGGGTTGCCAATGCCGCAAAATGGTTTGTCGCTCTGGAGCGCGAGCGCCGCAGCAACATTCTCAAGTCCCATCTGGAGGTGCGCGGAGAACGCAAGTTCGGCGATTTCACGCTGTACGGCGTTGCCGACCGCATTGACGAACTTAAAGACGGTAGCGCCGCACTTGTGGATTATAAAACCGGTGCCATGCCGTCGCGGCCCCAGGTTACCGAACTGCTTTCGCCGCAACTGCCGTTGGAGGGCGCGATCCTGACGGAAGGCGGCTTCAAGAATGTTCCGCCGCTTTCCCCGTCGGAATTGCTTTACATAAGATTTTCCGGTGGTGCGGTACCCGGCGAGACGCGCGACATCCCGGACGCTGCCGGCCTGTCGCAAAAGGCAGCCGAGCGGCTGGCGCAGCGCATCGCTTTCTTTGGCGACGAAAGCACCCCTTATCATTCGCGCCTGCGCCCATACCGTAGTGATATTGCCGGCGATTACGACCATCTGGCGCGGGTGCGCGAATGGTCGTTGACCGGCTGGAGCGAGGGCGACGAATGAGTGCCTGGGGCGAAAAGCGCGATCCCTCGCGCGAAGCATCGGACCCGGGCCGCTCCGCCTGGGTGGCGGCCAATGCCGGCGCGGGCAAGACCTACACCCTGGCCAACCGTGTGACGCGTCTGCTGCTGGCCGACGTTCCGCCTGAGCGCATTCTGTGCCTGACCTTCACCAAGGCCGCAGCAGCGGAAATGTCGCGACGCTTGTTCAATCAATTGGGCAGCTGGGCCATGCTTCCGGATGCGGAGCTGGAAAAGAAGATAGCCGATATCGGCGGAGAATTGAGCGAGCGCGGCGACCTGCGCAAGGCGCGCTGGCTGTTCGCCAAAGCGCTCGAAACGCCGGGCGGCCTGAAAATTCAGACCATCCACGCCTTCTGCCAGAATGTGCTTTCACGTTTTCCGATTGAAGCGGGTATCCCGCCCTTCTTTCGCATTCTGGACGATCAGACGGCGCGTGAACTGATGGCCGAAGCACGGGCGCGCGTCCTGGAGGCCGCAGGGTCCGGCGACAGCGTTCGTGCCGATGCCATTGCCTATCTGGTCACCCAGACCAGCGACTTCCGGCTGGAGCAGATACTCGATGCCGCACTCGGCAATGACCGGCGCAAACTGGAACGCTTCTTTTCAAATTTTAGCGAGAGCAATAGAAGCGCCGCGCTCAGGGCGCAGCATGGCGTTGGCGAAAGCGATACTCCCGAGAGCGTTGCCGCGGATTTTTGTGCCGAGCTTGCGCGCGATGTTCGCGAGTTGCGCGAGATTGCCGCCTGGATGGCAGCTGGAAGCAAAACCGACCAGGAACGCAGCCAGGGCCTGCGCCGGGCGCTTGAAATTGATTTTGCCGTGGAAAGCTTCGAGCTAATCCGGCCGGCCTTTTTGACCGGCAAGGGTGAACTGGTTGCCAGGCTCGTCACAAAAAAATTGGCCGATGCGCGTCCCGACCTTCTGACGCGCCTGGAAAATATTTCAAGCCGCTATTGCGCGGCGGTTGAACGTCATCGCGGCGCCACAGCGGCTAGCCTGGCCGATGCGGCGCTTACAGTTATCGAAGCCATGCGGCGGGAATATAATGCCGCCAAACGGCGGCGTGGCGCGCTTGATTACGACGACCTTATTGCCGAAACGCTGAATCTCCTCGAAAATCGCGCCGCCTCGGCCTGGGTTCTTTATAAGCTGGATGGCGGCATCGATCATTTGCTGATCGACGAGGCCCAGGATACCAGCCCTGAACAATGGGCCATTGTCCGCAAACTGACGGAAGAATTCTTCGCCGGAAATGCCTTGCCGGAGTTGCCGCGCACGATCTTTGCCGTCGGCGACGAGAAGCAATCCATTTTCAGCTTTCAGGGCGCGGACCCGGCGCAATTCGACATCAACCGCCGTCATTTTTACACCCATATCACGGCTGCGGAACAGATATTCGATCCCATTCCGCTGCAGACCTCACGCCGGTCCGCACCGGAAATCCTCACCTTTGTCGATCAGGTGTTCCTGGACGAAGCTGCGCGCGAAGGCCTGACCTCGGACAATGCCGTCATCGTGCATCAAGCTTTCCGCGCCGAGGCCAAAGGCCTGGTGGAATTCTGGCCCTCCGTGAAGCCGCTGCCGATTGCGGAGCCGGATTGGTGGCGGCCGGTGGACATTCCGTCGGAGACCAGTGCGGTGGCGCGGCTGGCCGAACGGATCGCCGATAAAATCAAATCCTGGACGGGAGGCGATCGATATCTTCCCGGACATGAGCGGCCGATCACGCCCGGCGATATTATGATCCTGTTGCCGCGTCGCGAGCCCTTCGGCAGTGAAATTATTCGCCAGTTGAAAGCCCGGCAAATTCCTGTGGCCGGCTCCGACCGCATCCGGCTGACCGAACAGATTGCCGTCATGGATTTGATCGCGCTCGGCCGTTTCGCCATCCAGCAGAATGACGACCTGAATCTTGCTGCCCTGCTGCGCTCCCCCCTGGTCAACCTTGGCGAAGAAGACCTGTTCGCTCTGGCGCATGCCCGCCAGGGAACGCTTTGGGCGGCGCTGACCGGCCGCAAGGACGAAACCAAGGCTTTCGCAACCGCATGCAAGTTTCTGTCCGCGGTTCTGGCCCGCGCCGATTTCAGTGCGCCTTATGAATTCTATGCCTACACCCTGATCGCTCAGGATTTGCGCAAGCCGCTCTTGGCCCGGCTCGGCGCCGAGGCCGGCGATGCCGTCGAGGAATTCCTGTCGCTCGCCTTCGCCTATGAACGCGAAAACACGCCATCGCTGGAAGGCTTTCTGCACTGGATTGAACGTGGTGGCGCGGAAATCAAGCGCGACATGGAACAGGGGCGCGGGGAAGTCCGTGTCATGACGGTGCATGGGGCCAAGGGGCTCGAAGCCGATATCGTCATTCTGCCCGATACCACCTCTCTGCCCGAGCAGCCCTCCCGCAAGGGGCATCTGCTCTATACCGATGACGGCGTCCTGTTTCCGCTCGGCGATGCCCAGGCGCCGCAAAGCGTCAAAGCTGCAAAGGCAGCCAGTCTGGCGCAAACGCTGAAAGAACATCGTCGGCTTCTCTATGTGGCGATGACTCGCGCAAAGGACCGCCTCTATATTTGCGGGTTCGAAAACAAGAAGGGCATCAACCCGCAAAGCTGGTATGCGCTGACCGAAAGGGCTGCAATGGCCTTGGGCAAGGAGATCGTTCAGGGTGAAGACAGCATTCTGGCTTTCGGCGAACGCCAGGAACGGATCGGCTCCCTGTCGTTCGACTCCATCCTGTCGCAACCGAAAATTCCGCCATGGGCGCTCCGGCCTGCGCCTGGCGAACCGCCGACACCGCGGCTGATTCGTCCCTCGGATGCGGCCGGGCTTGAGGAGCCCGCGATGTTGTCGCCGGTTGCACAAGCTGCACGTTTTCGGCGTGGCCTGCTGGTGCACAGCTTGCTCGCCCATTTGCCGGAATTGCCCGGCGACAAACGGCTTGAAACCGCGCTGCGCTTCCTCAAAGCCCAAAAACTATCCTCAGAAGAAGCATTAGCTCTGGCGACGGACACATTGAAAATATTGAACGATCCCGTATTTGCGCCAGCCTTTGTCCATGGCAGCAAGGCCGAAACCGCGATAGCGGCCGACCTGCCTGAATTGGGAGCCGGTCAGCGCATCCATGGCCGGATCGACAGGTTGGCCGTCACTGATGGCGATGTTCTCATTCTCGACTACAAAACGAACCGCCCTCCACCTCAGTCTGAAGCCGAGGTTCCCCTGCTGTATGTCACCCAGATGGCCCTCTACCGGGCTGCGGCCGCCAAGATATTCCCGGACAAGCGAATGCAGCTGTGGATTGATCTGGACCGATGGCCCCCGCCTGATGCCGCTGTCCACGGCGCTTATGGAGGCTCAAATTGGCCGCATCCGGTCACGCCTTGCCGATCCGGGGGGCAATACCTAAGTTCTAGTCCGCAACAGTTCGAGGTTCCTATGCCGATCAAAGTGTCCGACGCATCGTTCGAAAAAGACGTTCTGAACTCAAAAACGCCCGTGGTGGTGGATTTCTGGGCGGAATGGTGCGGCCCCTGCCGTATGATCGCGCCTGCGCTGGACGAATTGTCGACGGAAATGGAAGGCAAAGTCACCATTGCCAAGATCAACATCGACGAAAATCCGCATGTCCCGACCAAATACGGTGTGCGCGGCATTCCGACCATGATGATCTTCCATCAGGGCCAGGTCGCCGCCACCAAAGTTGGCGCGCTGCCCAAGTCCAAGATCAAGGAATGGATCGAATCCTCGATCTGATCAGCTGTTCTCTTTCAGAACTTCGCCCGCCAGGTAAAGCGAGCCGCAGATAAGTATCCGCGGCGGCGGCTCTTTGGGATGCGCCCGCGCCCAGGCCGACAGACGCAATATGGCATCATCCAAATCTTCTGCAGGATCGGCATCGATCCCGGCTAGCCGCGCCGCATCGTAAAGCGCGCCCGCCCCCATGCTGGCAGGGGCGTTGGGAATGGTTACCGTCACCACATGACGGGCCAGGCCGCGAAATTCAGCCAGGAAACCGACGGCATCCTTGGTGTTGAGCATGCCGCATATCAGGTAGAGCGGACGCTCGGTCTTTTCCTCCAGGTCGGCAATGGCGCTGGCCACCGCATGGGCGCCATGTGGATTATGTCCTCCATCGAGCCAGATCTCGGCGCCCTCCGGGGCGTCGTCGACCAGGGGCCCCCGCCTCAGGCGCTGTAACCGCCCAGGCCATTCCACACTGGAAAGCCCGCGTTCGATCGCCTCGTCCTTTCCCCAGCCCAGTCCGGCGTGCCGCAAGGCGGCAATGGCCACGCCGGCATTGTCGATCTGATAATTGCCGATCAATTTGGGCAGCGGTAAATCCAGCAGCCCGTCATTGTCCTGATAGACCATGCGGCCCTGTTCCTGGTGCGCGAAGAAATCCTGGCCGTAAATGAAGGCGGGCGCGGACACCGCGTCCGCCCTGCTGACGATCACCTCGCGCGCAATATCGTTCTGCGGACCGATTACCACCGGGACTTGCGGCTTGATGATGCCGGCCTTTTCCGCGGCAATGCCGGCCAGCGAAGATCCCAGAAATTCCAGATGATCGAGGCTGACGGGCTGAATTACGCTGACGGCTGGTCTGGCGATGACATTGGTGGCGTCGTATTTGCCGCCCAATCCCACTTCCAACACGACGGCATCGGCGCGGTGGCGCGAAAAGGCCAGGAACATTGCCGCACTGGTGATTTCGAAAAATGTGATTTCGCGTCCGGCGTTGACGCGTTCAACTTCAATCAGTGTGTCGCACAATTCTTCTTCTGAAATCAGATTGCCCGCAATGCGGATACGCTCGTGAAATCGCACCAGATGAGGCGAGGTATGCACGTGTACCTTGAGTCCCTGAGCCTCCAGCATGGCGCGGGCAAAGGCACAGGCGGAACCTTTGCCATTGGTGCCCGCCACATGAATAACCGGTGGCAGGTTCCATTCGGGATGCCCCAGATCGGCCAACAGGCGCTCGATACGCGTCAGAACAAGATCGATCTTTTTGGGATGTAGCGATTGCAGCCGCTCCAGAATGCTGTCGCTCCGTACAAGAGCGAAACTCATCTGGCCGCGCCGTTTCCGGTGCCGTTATGTGCCTGCCCGGCCCCATTCAGTTTGGGGGCTTCTACCTGCGCTGCTGCTGCCATGGGCTTGGTCTTAGGCCGGCGTGCGCTTCATCAGCAGATGGACGAGCTGCGCCAGAGTCTCGCGCATCTCGTGGCGATGGACCACCATGTCGACCATACCATGCTGCAACAGATATTCGGCGCGCTGGAAGCCTTCCGGCAGCCGCTCGCGAATGGTCTGTGCAATCACTCGCTGACCGGCAAACCCGATCAGCGCGCCCGGCTCGGACACCTGCACATCGCCCAGCATCGCATAAGAGGCGCTGACGCCGCCGGTGGTCGGATCGGTCAGCACAACAATATAAGGCAACCCGGCCTCACGCAGCATATCGACTGCTATCGTAACCCGCGGCATCTGCATGAGAGAGAGAATTCCCTCCTGCATGCGGGCGCCGCCCGAGGATACGAAAAGAATAAAAGGACGCTTTTCCTGCACGGCTGTCTGCATGGCATGGACAAGTCCCTCGCCCACGCCCATGCCCAGAGAACCGCCCTGAAAATCGAATGCCTGAACCGCCACCATCACCGGCAGCCCGTCGAGACCGCCGCGCGCAACTGACAACGCGTCAATGCGGCCGGTCTTGGCGCGCGCGTCCTTGAGCAGATCGCTATACTTGCGCTCGCCACGGAATTTCAGCGGATCTACTGGCACCTTGGGCAACGGAACATCGTCGAACACCCCCCCATCCAGGGTATAGGCGAAGCGCTGGGCCGCCCCAATTCGCAAATGATGGCCGCATTTCGGGCAGACATGCTGCGCGGCTTCCAGATCGCGATGAAAAATCATCTCGCCGCAACCGGCACACTTTTTCCATAGATTTTCCGGCGTCTCGCTGCGCGATGCGCCTGAAATCAGGCTTTTGATACGCGGCCGGACAAAATTTGTGATCCAGTTCATGGGGTTAATCTACCACTTATTCGCGTGCTGCGTGTACGGATTTTGCCAGCGCCCGACAGAATTCCGTCACGTCGGATACGAGTTTATCCTTGGAATGGTTACCAGAAAGTCCCGCCGCAATACGCTCTACTATGGCCGACCCCACCACCGCTCCGTCCGCAAGGCGCGCGATGGCGCCGGCCTGTTCGGGCGTCTTGATGCCAAATCCGACAGTGCAGGGAATATCGCTTTTGGCCCGCAGCCGATCCATGGCCAGACCGACATCGTTTTCCACGATGGTTTTGCTGCCGGTCACGCCCGTGAATGACACATAGTATACGTAGCCGCTGGCTTCTTTCAGCACCGTTTCCAATCGGGAGTTGTTTGTCGTCGGGGTAATCAGACGGACGAGATCGATGTTCTGCGCCTTGGCCGGTACGCGCAGAACCTCGTCTTCCTCCGGCGGAACGTCCACTGGAATAATTCCGTCGACGCCAGCTGCGGCTGCATCCTTAATAAAGCGCGCCGTGCCATAGGCGTGAATGGGGTTGAAATAGCCCATCAGCACAATCGGCGTCTTCGCGTCCGCCTTGCGAAATTTGCGCACCAGATCGAGCACTTTGCTGACGGTGGCGCCCGATTTGAGCGCGCGCAGGGAGGCGGCCTGAATCGCCGGCCCGTCTGCCATCGGGTCGGTGAACGGCATGCCGAGTTCGATAATGTCGGCTCCCGCTCCGGGCAGCGCAGACAAAATCGCATGGGAGATTTCCATGTCCGGATCGCCCGCCGTGACGAATGGCACGAAGGCGGCGCGGTTCGCTTTTTTCAGCGCCGCGAAGGTGGCAGCAAGTCGGCTCATATTGTTTCGCCCAGCGCCGTTGCGGCCGAGAAGATATCCTTGTCGCCGCGGCCCGACAGACAGATGGCGACCGATTGATCCTTGTTCATCTGCGGCGCGATGCGCATGACATGGGCGATCGCATGCGCGGATTCCAGCGCCGGGATAATGCCCTCCAGCTTGCAGAGCAGAACAAAGGCTTCCAGCGCCTGCTTGTCCGTCACCGAAAAATATTTCACCCGGTTCATGTCCTTGAGCCAGGAATGTTCCGGTCCGACGCCGGGATAATCGAGACCGGCGGAAATCGAGTGCGCCTCCAGCACCTGCCCGTCGCGATCCTGCAGCAGATAGCTGCGCGCGCCATGCAGCACGCCGGGCGTGCCCTTGGACAGCGTGGCGGCATGGCGGTGCGTATCTATGCCATCGCCTGCCGCCTCGACGCCGTGAATTTCGACATCCGTGTCGTCCAGAAATGGATGAAACATGCCGATGGCGTTGGAACCGCCGCCGACACACGCAACTACCAGGTCGGGAAGCCGCTTTTCCGTTTCCAGAAATTGCGCGCGGGTTTCATTGCCGATCACCAGCTGAAAATCGCGCACCATCATCGGATAGGGATGCGGACCCGCCGCCGAACCGATGATGTAAAATGTGTCTTCCACATTGGCCACCCAGTCGCGCAGCGCTTCATTCATCGCGTCCTTGAGCGTCTGCGACCCCGAAATAACGGGACAGACTTCGGCGCCCAGCAGCCGCATCCGGAAAACATTCGGCTTTTGCCGCTCGATATCGACCGCGCCCATATAAATTATGCACGGCAGGCCGAAACGCGCCGCCACGGTTGCTGTGGCCACGCCGTGCTGGCCCGCACCGGTTTCCGCGATGATCCGCGTCTTGCCCATGCGCTTGGCCAGCAGAATCTGCCCGAGGCAATTGTTGATCTTGTGTGCGCCGGTATGATTCAGGTCTTCGCGCTTCAGATAAATTTTCGGCCCGCCCAGATACGCGGTCAGCCGCTCGGCGAAATATAGCGGGCTTTCGCGCCCGACATAATTTTTCAGCAGATCGTCCAGTTCGGCCTGAAAGGACGGATCCTTGCGCGCCTCTTCATACGCGCGCTCCAGATCCAGAATCAGCGGCATCAGCGTTTCGGCAGCAAACCGCCCGCCATAGGCGCCGAAATGGCCGCGAATATCCGGGCCGGAACGGAAGGAATTGGGCGGCAGGGTCACGCGCGCATCTCCGATAATTGCGCCTTGCGCGCCGATGAAACAAAATCTGCAATCAGTGCCGCGCTCTTTACGCCCGGCGCGCTCTCCACACCGGAAGAAACATCGACACCTGCGGGCGCGGACGCGCTAATCGCCCGGGCGACATTGCCCGGATTGAGGCCGCCGCCAAGTATAAACGGCCGGGACAATGTCCGCCCCTTCAACAAGGTCCAATCGAAAGCAACGCCGTGACCACCCTCGCGGGCAGCACCTTGCGGCGCGCGGGCGTCAAACAGAAACATATCGACGATTGGCGCAAAATCCGAGACCGCGTTGAAATCCTTCTCCTCTGCGATCGGCAGGGCCTTGATCAGTGGAAGTCCAAATCGCGCGCGCAAGACGCCCGCCCGCTCCGGCGTTTCGGTTCCGTGCAACTGCAGGAATTCGGGACGCGTAGCGGCAACAATCGCCGCCAGATCGTCATCCGTGGCGTTGGAGGTAACAGCGACCAGCCTCAGTTTGCCGCGCAGGCGCGCGGCAAGCATCGAGGCCTGATCCAACGATAAATTGCGCGGCGATCGGGAATGGAACAGCAATCCACCGAAATCGGCACCGGCGCGCGCGGCGGCATCCGCCGCTTCGGCGCTGTTTAGCCCGCAGATTTTGACCAGGATACCCATGGGGCGCCGCTTATGGCCGCCCTGCCGGGGTAAATCAAGCAAACCGTCCTAAGTCGTTGATTCCATAAGCTCGGCGGCAATGGCACGGGCGGCAACGCCGGGATCGGCCGCATGGGTGATAGGACGACCGATAACCAGAATGTCGGCGCCCGCCCGAAAGGCTTCCAGAGGGGTCATGACCCGGTGCTGATCACCCAGCGCGGCTCCAGCGGGGCGCACGCCCGGGGTCACGATAAGAAAGTCCCGCCCGCAGGCGGCCCGCACCGGCGCGATTTCATGCGGGGAACAAACCACGCCATGCAGGCCCGAAGCCTTGGCCAGCTTGGCCAGCCTTGTAACCTGCTCGGCGGCCGACACATTCAATCCGACCGATTCCATATCGGACGGGGTAAAACTGGTCAGTACCGTGACGCCAATAACTTTGGTCGCGGGCGACAAGGCACTGGCAGTCTCAACAGCCGCGCGCATCATCGCTGCGCCGCCGGAGACATGGACATTGAAAATACCGACACCCAGCGACGCGATAGCCTTGGCCGCGCCCGAAACAGTGTTGGGAATGTCATGGAATTTCACATCCGCGAAGACTGGCAGGCCCATGGCCGCAACCCTTTTGATGCCCTCAGGGCCCTGCGCGGTAATAAACTCCAGCCCCACTTTGAGACCGCCGGCATAGGGTGCAACGGCCTTGGCGATTTCGAGCGCCCGCGAAAGATTTGCGGTGTCCAAGGCTACAAATACAGGGTTTTTAAAGGGTGCGGTCACGCGCCGTCTTTGCCGCCATTCAAGCGCTCGCGCAACTCTTTGCCCGTGCGGAAGAAAGGTGCGCGCTTTTCATCAACTGAAACGGGCTCGCCGGTACGCGGATTGCGGCCCATGCGCGACGGCCGCACTTTGACGGAGAAGGCACCAAAGCCGCGCAACTCCACGCGGTGGCCTGCAGCCAATGCTTTCGTGATCTCGTCGAGCATAGTGGAAACGATCCGCTCGACGTCGCGGTGATACAAATGCGGATAGCGTGCGGTCAGCCGCGCGACCAGTTCGGATTTAATCATCCCCGCCTTAGGCAACCCCCAGCCGAAGTCACGAAAAGCGCGCCCGGCAGAGGTCAACCCTGTCAGAGCGGAACTTGGTCGTCAACGGGAAGCATATGATCCGGAAGGGTTTTTTTGCGCAGTTTGCGGATAAATCATGCCTGGTCCGAGACCGGCGCGGTAGCTACCGTCGCCGCAACCGAGCCAAAATCCCGAATATTGGGTAAATGGAACGAAAAAGGGGCGCGCCGGTTGCGGCGCGCCCCTCTAACACATGGGAACGGAACGCTTATTCTTCGTCGTCGCCTTTTTTGGTGGCCTTCTTCAAAGCCGCGCCCAGAATATCGCCCAGCGAGGCGCCGGAGTCTGAAGATCCGTACTGTTTCACGGCTTCCTTTTCCTCGGCGACTTCGCGCGCCTTGATCGACAGGCCAACCTTGCGGCTGTTCTTGTCAATCGAGGTCACAAGGGCATCCACCTTGTCTCCAACGCCGAAACGTTCCGGACGCTGATCGGCCCGGTCGCGCGACAGGTCGGCACGGCGAACGAAGCTCTTGCTGCCATCGGCAAGCTGAACCTCAATACCGCCGTCATTGACCTCCGTTACGGTGACCGTGACGACGCTGTTCTTCTTCAGCGCGCTGACAGCAGCCCGTTCCGCCGGTTCGCCTGAAAGTTGCTTGATACCCAGGCTGACGCGTTCTTTTTCCGCATCGACATCGAGCACCTGCGCCTTGACCACCTGACCCTTTTGATAGTCCTGCACGGCCACTTCGCCGGGCTTGTCCCAGCTGAGGTCGGACAGATGCACCATGCCGTCAATGTCGCTGTCCAGGCCGATAAACAAGCCGAATTCAGTAATCGACTTGATTTCGCCTTCAACAATGGACCCGGGCGGATGGATCTTTGACAGGCCTTCCCAGGGATTGTCCTGCGTTTGCTTCAGACCCAGTGAAATACGGCGCTTGTTGGAATCAACTTCCAGCACCTGCACGTCGACCTCTGTCCCGGCATTGACGATCTTGGACGGCGCGACGTTCTTTTTCACCCAGCTCATTTCGCTGACGTGAACAAGGCCTTCGACGCCCGGCTCAAGTTCCACAAAGGCGCCGTAATCGGTCACATTGGTGACTTTGCCGGTGAATTTGACGCCGACCGGATATTTCGCGCCGACGCCTTCCCAGGGATCGGTCTGCAATTGCTTCATGCCCAGCGAAATGCGCTGCGTATCGTGGTTGATCTTGATGATCTGGACCGTGACGGTCTGGCCAACCGACAGTACTTCCGTGGGATGACTGACGCGGCGCCAGGCAATGTCGGTGACATGCAGCAAACCGTCCACGCCGCCCAGATCGACGAAGGCGCCGTAGTCGGTGATATTCTTGACGATGCCCTCGACCACCTGTTTTTCCTGCAGGGATGCGACAAGCGACGTGCGTTCTTCGGCACGGCGCTCTTCCAGTACGGCGCGGCGCGAAACCACGATATTGCCGCGGCGGCGATCCATTTTCAGAATCTGGAACGGCTGCGCCTGATTCATCAGCGGGCCGACATCGCGCATCGGACGAACATCGACCTGGCTGCCCGGCAGAAATGCCACGGCGCCATCGAGATCAACGGTAAAGCCGCCCTTGACGCGGCCAAAAATAACGCCCTGTACGCGCGCCTGATCGTTGAATGCCTTTTCCAGGCGAATCCAGCTTTCTTCGCGGCGCGCCTTGTCGCGGCTGAGAACCGCTTCACCGAGCGCGTTCTCGACGCGCTCCAGATAGACCTCGACTTCGTCGCCGACTTTGACGGCAATGGGCATGCCGGGCATGCCGAATTCTTTTAGCGAAATACGCCCCTCGGTTTTCAGGCCGACATCGACAACGGCGAAATCATTTTCGATGGCAACGATTTTGCCCTTTATGACCGCGCCTTCGGCAGGAGACTGCGTCTGAAAGCTCTGTTCCAGCATCGCGGCGAAATCGTCGCGCGACGCGCTGGCAAGGGAGTGATCACGGACTTTGGTAATATTGCGAACCATTCAAATTCCTCAAATCATACATTCATGCCAATGGCGCGAACGCCATGGACTTCCCTGAAAAGGGCGGTTTCATCGGAAAAGTTCGGGCTGCTCGGGAGAGGACGCCGGGTCTCCTAACCCCTGTGGCGTGCCTTGAGCGCGTCCTCGACCTTGGTTTGGACCAAGGCAAGGGCCGCCGCGAACGCGCGCTCTATATCCAATTGGCTGGTATCGAGCAAGGTAGCATCGGCGGCCTGCCTAAGGGGCGACACCGGGCGGGCCCGGTCGGCGGCGTCCCTGGCGGCCAATTCCGCCAAAAGTCCGGCTTCGTCCCGTTCAATTCCCAGGCCCTTCAACTCCAGCAAACGGCGGCGCGCACGGATTTCCGGGGCCGCATCCACGAACAATTTGGCTGTGGCGGTGGGGCAAATCACCGTTCCGATGTCCCGCCCGTCCATCACCGCCCCCAGGCTTCCCCCGGGAGGACGCGCCAGAAAATCGGTCTGGAACTGGTACAGCGCATTACGCACCTCCGGAATGGCTGCGACCTTTGAAGCCGCCTGCCCCACCCTGTCCGTGCGAATTTTGGGGTCGCCGGCCATGGCCAGATCGATGCTGCGCGCGCCCTTGAGCGCATCGGCCGGATTGGCCGGGTCGCCGCCTGCGCTCAGGACCGCCAGTGCCGCCAGCCGGTAAAGCGCACCGGAATCCATATGGGCAAAATTAAAATGCCGGGCGAGTTGCTTGGCCAATGTGCCCTTGCCCGATGCCGCCGTGCCGTCGACGGCGATAACAACGCTCATCGCTTCACCATCATGAAATCGGCACCGAGATCGCGCATCAATGGTTCGAATTCCTTAAAGCTGGTCGCGATCATGCTTGTATCGTCCACTGTGACGGCGTCCCTGGTGGCTTGCCCCATCACCAGGAACGACATGGCAATGCGGTGATCAAGATGGGTCTCGACTTTCCCCCCGCCGGTAACGCCCTCCGGACCGAGGCCTTCAACGGTCAATTCGCCCGCCCCTTCCTCGCAGGATATGCCGTTGGCCAGCAACCCTGCGGCAATGGCCGAAAGCCTGTCGCTTTCCTTGACGCGCAATTCTTCCAGCCCCTGCATCACCGTACGGCCTTCCGCGAAAGCGGCGGCGACGGAAAGGATCGGATATTCATCAATCATCGACGCGGCGCGTTCGGCGGGTACCGTTACGCCTTTCAGAACCGAATGACGCACGCGCAGATCGCCAATCTGTTCGCCGCCGCTTTCGCGGACATTTTCAATCACCAGATCGGCGCCCATTTCCCGGAGCGTGTCGAACAGGCCGGTGCGGCGCGGATTTAACAAAACGGCTGGAATGGATATGTCGGATCCCGGCACGATCAATGCGGCCACCAGCGGAAACGCCGCGGAAGACGGATCGCGCGGGACATCGACAGTGCAGGGTCTTAGTTCCGCCTCCCCCAGAATGTTTACGGCTTCGCCGCCATCGGGCAGCGCTTCGACGGAAATCTCTGCGCCGAATGCCGCCAGCATTTTTTCGGTATGATCGCGCGTCAGCACATCCTGCGCGATGCGGCTCCTGCCCGGCGCATTGAGCGCGGCCAGAAGCATGGCGGATTTCACCTGCGCCGAGGCTACCTCGACTTTGTAATCGACACAGATCGGCCGTGTTGCGCCTTTCAGCGTAACCGGCATCAATCCACCGGCACGCGCGCTGGCTTCGGCGCCGAAAAGAGCCAGCGGTTTTAGCACGCGATTTATTGGCCGTTTGCGCAGGGAGGCATCGCCCGTGAACACCGCCGTGATCGGGGTGGTGGCCATGGCGCCCATCACCAGCCGCGATCCCGTGCCGGAATTACCGAAATCCAGTACGTCCTTGGGCTCCGCCCAGCCCCCGACGCCCAGGCCGAACACCGACCAGCTGCCCGGACCGGTCCGGACCGCCTCGGCCCCGAATTTGCGCATGGCCTCGGCCGTGTTCAGCACATCGTCGGCTTCCAGCAATCCCGAAATCCGGGTCTCCCCCACGGCTAAAGCCCCTAGAATCAAGGCTCTGTGCGAAATGGACTTATCCCCGGGCACGGCGGCGCTGCCGCTCAGGGCCGTGGCACGGCGGGATTTCAGGGGGCGGGAGGCGGGCCCGGCAGACATGATCTTCCTCTGGCGCGTTCGGCGGGAACCGGGGGACACAATGACTCTTTGACAGGCCCCTTCAACCGTGGCAAACGACGCGGCCTTTCGAAAACCCTTCTTCAAGGTAAGCAAGACGTTGGTCAAGGCAGATCTCGGAACTAAGCGCGTGTGCCCAAGTTGCGCATCGCGTTTCTACGACCTCGAAAAGAGGCCCATCGAGTGCCCGAAGTGTGCATTCACTTTCGAGCCCGAAACTCTTTACAAACAGCGCCGGACGCGCCAGCCCGAAGCCGTGGCTGAAGCCACCGGCACGCCCGCCGAAACGGAAGAGGCGGATACCGAGGATGAAGAGGAAGAGGTCGAAGAGGCCGAATCCGAGACCATCGTCGAGCCCGTGGAAGGCGAAGCGCCGCTCAAGATCAAGTCCGGCGACGAGGATGACGACGACGATGAAGATGAAGAAGAAGAGGCTTCGGTCGTTGAAGATTCCGGTATGCGGGTGGTAGAGGGCGACGAAGTTCTTGAAGAGCTCGAAACCGACGACGTGGACGAAGACGAAGACGACGATTTGCTTTTGGAAGCTGTCGAAGAAGATGACGAAGATGTCAGCGACATTATCGACGCGGACATCGAGAAGGATGATCGCTAATAATTCCTGCCCCGGTCCCCTGACCGGGGCGTAATGGGGCCATAGCTCAGCTGGGAGAGCGCCTGCATGGCATGCAGGAGGTCAGCGGTTCGATCCCGCTTGGCTCCACCATTTTCCTCAAGAATTTCAAAAACTGGCGCCGCTGCTGGCGCTCTTTTTCGTCCGACTTTTGCACCAATCAGTCGGAAAAACAGGCGGGCAAGGTCTGATAGCCGTGCCGCTCCACTAGCCCCTCTTGCCAGCCTGCGAAGCATGCATGCCTCCAGCAACGTGATACGGCGACGTTTCCCGTGCGCCGATGCGGGACCCGGGACGCAAATTATTCTGCCATCGGCAAATGGGCTGGGCGACGCTCAGCCGCTTCCCTCAGCGAGTGGGCCAACCATTTATGACTTGGTGGTCGAAATGCCGAAAAGGCTATAGGCCGGGCAGCTCCGGATCAGGGCCGTAATGATAAGCGGTACGCCGATCCATCCGGTCCAGTTCCAGCCGGTGTCAGAAAAGCCCAACTGCAAAGCGTAGGCGATGCAGACAAGGCCGACGATTATGCGAACGGCGCGATCAACAATTCCAATATTTTTTGTCATTTATGCAAACTCCCTGTTGGTCTGGTTTGAAAATTTGGGCCGACTTAATTGAGTACCTCCGGCGCTGTGAGCTGCTCACCATTTCTGGAACACACACGGTTTGATTTTCCGAACTTGTCGCGATGGCGAACCGGATGTGCCGTTGCGATTGACGAGCGAGATAGGCGGTTTGTGGCCGATCATGCTGTGTGGTCGCCCCCGTTAGAGTCTCTACGCCAAGCCTCCGCCTTTCCCCGGACATCTTCAAGGCTCATGAACCCGTGGGCATTCGGGCATGACGCCCTGGAATTGTTATTGAAGTATTCGATGAGCCTGTTTTCCGTCGGCTTCCCAGCCCGCGAGAACCCAGCGCCCCGCCCGAGTGTTAGGCTCTTAGATAGAGATGGCACAATGCGAATTCCGAGCCCTGATCCACGCAGGCGCGCGTGAATGACGTTCAATTATTTTTCTTTCGTGAGTTAGTGGCGCGAAAACAAAAACAATATCAAACATGATTTTGGAGTTTGACGCCTCCAGGAGAAAAGCGCATTGGTGTCCTCCCCGCGAATATCAATAAGCGCGGAGCCATATGTTTCGTCTGTTTGTCGTCAGTACATGACCGTTCATTTCCATTAAATTGGTCCAGAGCCACGCAGATCAGTGAGAGTTCGTGGTATAATTTGCCCACAAATAAGCCTGATATTTTGACACTCGCGGAATGCAAAGGATCAGAGCAATGGCAAAAAGAAAGTCAGCGGCGCGCAGCCGCGAACCCGTCCCGGCCCGCACCGCCTCTGGCAGACAAACCACCACGTACCGGAAAAACCGGGTCATTTTTTCTCAGGGAGACCCCGCCGATGCAGTATTCTATATCGAGACAGGAAAGCTGAAGGTCACCGTCGTTTCGAGTCGGGGCAAGGAAGCCGTTGCGGCCATCCTGGGACCGGATGAATTTTTCGGCGAAGCCTGCCTGGCGGGCCAGAAGCAGCGTCTGATGACCGTGTCCGCCATGACCAACGCGGTTGTAGAGCGGATTGAAAAGGCCGCAATGCTTCGTCTCATCCGTGAAGATCAGGCCTTTTCACAATTATTTCTGACGCATGTCTTGCATCGGACAATGCGTGTCGAGGCCGATCTGATGGATCAATTGTTCAATTCCAGCGAACGGCGGCTGGCGCGCCTGCTGTTGCTGCTTGCGAACTATGGCGGCAAAGGAGAGCCGGAACCGATAATCACCAAGATCAGCCAGGAAACCCTTGCGGAGATGGTGGGGACTACGCGCTCGCGCGTCAGCTTCTTCATGAATCGCTTCCGAAAGCTGGGCTTTATCGACTACAATGGAAATATTGAGGTTCACAAATCCTTGCTGAACCTTGTTCTTCACGAACAGCCGCATATTAAGAACTGATCGCGCGGGGCGCGCGTGTTCACGGCATCCTGCCGGTCCCCCAGAATATCATCGGAGATTTACCGTCTTGACCAGTGACTATCTCAAGCACTCAAGGAGTCTCGATGAAGTCTATGACCTGATTGACAAGAACCGCGCAGAGGCCGCCAAGGTCGCCCAGGCCAAGTTCCATAACGAGATGGAAGGGGCGATAGCCACCATCGCCAGTATCGGCTCCATTGCCTGTGCCCGCATTCAGGCGGATAGCCGAGTTGGCTCTGCGAAAGTCCTGATAGAGGCTGAGGTGGCCGCCAGCCGTTTGCTCGCTGAGGCGGAATTGGAAGCTTCCAAATGGGCAGCGCAAATCCAGACCAAACCAAGAGAGGTTGTCGACGCTGCCCTTATGGAAGTAGGCAGAAATGCAAGCTTACAGCTGGCCGAGACAGCAAAGGCGTCAGTTGCGTCAATTCATCAGAATGCGGAACTTGCCATCAAGGTATTGCGCGAAACCGGAGCCATTGCGATTCTTGAGGTACAGACCTTGGCCGCCAAGGTGGGGGAACAGACAAAACGCGATGCCGAACTGGCCGCCGAAAAATTGAAGGAATATCGCAAGAGTGCCCGCACGCCTGAGGATGCCGTTTCCGAAGGAGAGGATTTGGCCCAGATTCTCATCAAGGCGGCCCATGAGGCGTCCGCAAAACTCCAAGAAACAGTCAAGCTGGCGCTGGCCAAGATCAACACCGTGACGGATGAGGCCTGTTTGGTAATTCATGAAGCGGCGCTTGCAGCCGAAAAGAAATTACTCGACGGTCGAGAGCGGGCATTGGCAAGGCTAAAAGATGTCTTGCAGGCATTTCACCGGCCGGACGCGCGTTCAGATTGAGTAATATATGCTCCGCGATTATCGGATATTTGCTGCGCCTGTCTTCGGCATGGTCGCGTAGTTTGGCGTCAGCATCTCAGCGCGCGCATGGCGCGATAGACTGGCTCGGGGCTGACCATGCGCCGGTTATTTTCTTCAATCAGCACAACGCAAATGCGTCTCACGGTGAGGCCATATTGCTCGGCAAGGCTTTCGCGGGATCTTCCCGCCTTGAACTCGGAAAAAATCTCCCGATTTCTGGCTGAGGTCCTTCTGATATCCATCGGCAACTCTCCCCTCCCGGACGAAAGTATGGGGAGCGCCGGTTGGGGCATGTGCTGATGCTTGGGGGCTGGTTCCCGGCGCTCCCCGGTATTCATTGGTGGTTACATGTATGACGCAGCGCATCATGGAATTCTGGTCAAAATTGCTCAGAAATCTTGATTCCAATCGATTATCGATCTTTCGTGCGACCAAATGGCACCATGTCGGTGTCGCCACATGGCACCGACAGCCAGCCTCACAGAAGGTTTCAATCACGTGTCACTAGGCCTCATACTCATAATTGTTCTTGTCATCTTCCTGCTGGGAGGCTTCAGCGGCCGTTTCGGTGGGTACGGCTATGGCTATGGCCATGGCGGCATGGGCGTTATCGGCATCGTCCTAGTTGTGCTCCTCGTTCTTCTTTTGATGGGACGCCTCTGAATGCGCAGGATCCAGGCCATGGCCGTCTGGTCCAGGCGCGATATGGCAAGTCCGTTGACACCATATGGCTGGTCGATTGTCGGCGCTGCCCTTATCGCGATAGCGGTGGGCACGGCATTGGTCTTGGCGCCTTAGGCTTGGGCCGATAGCCGGCAATTGTTTCAACGCGAGCAATTTGCTATCGCCCGGAAGTGTCTCGCCAATTCCCCAAAGATCCAAAGCCTGTCAGAAATACCTGCTTCCTTCCCGCCACGAGACAGATCGCGGCGCACGATTTAAACTGCGCCATCGCAGCGAATAAAGGGGCCTAAATTGGGCGCATTCATCGACACACGCACCATCCCGGACGGCAGCAGCCTGGAATGCGATGTCGCCATTGTGGGTGCGGGGCCTGCCGGTATCTCGCTGGCGTTGGCGCTGGCCGACGCGCCCTTCCGGGTGCTCCTGCTGGAGGGCGGCGGCGAGAATTTCGATCAACAGGTGCAGAGCCTCTATGACGGCAACAGCACGGGCGTGACCTATCTGCCGCTGGATGGCTCGCGGATCCGCAGCCTGGGCGGCAGTTCCAATCATTGGGGTGGTTGGTGCCGCCCGCTGGACAATATCGATTTCGAATCGCGCGACTGGCTGCCTTATTCCGGCTGGCCGATTACGCGCAAGGACCTCGAAGACTTCTATCCCCGCGCGCAGAATTTGGTAGAGGCAGGCACCTGGATTTACGATCAGGCGGGGGATCACGTTCGTGAAAAACTCCTGACGCTGGGCAATGGCGGCGTCTACACAAGCTGGTATCAGTTCAGCAAGACAAAAGGCGATGTCCTTCCAACCTATTTTGGCAGCCGCTATCACGAAGATCTGACGGCGGCAAAAAACCTCACGATCTATTTGCACGCCAGCGTCATCGGTATCCGGCTTTCCGCCGATGCCACCCACGTCGAACGGCTCGATTTGGCAACACTCACCGGAAAAAAAACCAGCGTCCGTTCGCGCTATTTTGTACTTGCGGCCGGAGCGTTGGAAAATGCCCGCCTGCTGCTTGCCTCGCACGACGTGGCCAAGTCGGGCATTGGAAATGATTACGATCTCGTCGGCAGATTTTTCGCCGATCATCCGATCCCGCGGGACACCGCCACGCTGGTATCGTTTGCAGGCGAGTTGCCGCCCTTTTATCTGCACAACCGCCCCATTACAGGCGCCTCGGTGCGCACTACGTTTGCGCCTACCGATGCCTTTAGGCGCGACAAACATTTGCTCTGCTCTCTGACCACGGTGGAGGCACCGGCCGAACTGAATGAGGTGGACAAGGCGGCGGTGATTGCAACGTCTCAGGCGCTTGGCATCGATGCCGGCAATGCCAAGGCGTACAATATGGGCTGCGGTCTCGAACCGCCGCCCGATCCGGAGCGGCGCGTGACATTGACCGGCGAACGCGATGCGCTCGGCATGCCCAGGCTGAAACTTGCCAACACCATTTCGGATATGGGGTTCGAGCACTACCGCGAGACCATGACGGAAATGGGCCGGCAACTGCTGGCCGCCCGCAGCGGCATGATTCGATTGAATCTCAACGAGCGCACGGACTGGCTGGCAAAAATGGATTGGGCCAACCATCATCTTGGCACCACGCGCATGCACAGCAATCCGCAACAGGGCGTTGTGGACGCCAATTCGAGGGTCCACAGTGTCGGTAACCTGTTTGTCGCCGGTGGGTCGGTTTTTCCGACCTATGGCGCTTCAAACCCAACCCTGAATCTTATTGCGCTGACACTTCGCCTCGGCGGATACATTAAAAGGCAATTTGTATGACCTGGACCCGGCGCAGGACACTTTGGGGGGCCGGTGCCGCGGCTGGTCTGGCCGCGCTTGCGGGGCTGGGTTGGAGCACGCGTGGACTATTATTCGGCAAACATTACCCACCAACCCCTTATGACGATATTCTGGCTTTTCTCCCCGATCGCGAGCCTGCGGCGCGCATCGGTCAGGAAGTTTTGCAGAGCATGCCAAATCTGGAGTCGAGCGCGGCGGCAAATGTGGTCCGCGCCCGCCTCAGTCATCAGAACTTGCGCGAGGCCGTATTAGAGGACGCAGCACGCGGCCGATTGGTTGAGGCGCGAGGTTGGGTATTGCCCGAAACTCTAGGATTACTCAGCGCATTGGCGGCGAGCGTCTAACTGCGCCGGAATCAATCCGCGCAGAGAATTTCCCAGGAACACCTGATGTTCGAGATCGGCCAGGGTCAAAATAGCCTCCTCACATTCCCCAGTATCCAGCAATTCGCGCCGCAACACGCCGTTTAGCGCCCCTGCCGACAAGGGCGGCGTCAAAAATTTTCCGTCGCGGCGGACAAATATATTTGTGCGGCTACCCTCCGCCAGTTCACCACGCGTATTGAGAAACAGGACTTCATCGACGCCGCAACGCGCATGTTCGTCGTCGTACAATTCACGCCAGGTGGTCTTGTGGCGTGCCAGTGCGTCCGCGCCATTCACGCGCCGCGATGAAATCACATAATGCCAGCTATCGGGCGCTGGAGGCAGCGGTGCGGATATGGCGGAATATTTTCCATCTTCATCCAGTTGCAGTCGGACACGCTGCAATCCGGTAGAATTTACGATAGCGCCCTCCAGCGCAGTCATTGCGGCTGCGGCATCGAACGGAACGGAAAATACGCCTGCCGATTTTTGCATGCGGGCGAGATGACGCTCAATCCGCACAAATCCGCTTGCCGGATCGTATTTCAGGGTTTCGATCAGGCCGATGGGCCTGCGGAAATTTTCAAAATATCGCGCCTTGAGCAGGCATTCAGCGTATTCGGACTCGCGCGCGCGAATCCTGCACCACGCCGCCGCCTATCCCCAGCGTGCCGCGATGGCCTTCGACGGTGATGGTGCGAATGGCAACATTGAAACGCGCGCTGCCGTCCGGCGCGAAATACCCGATGGACCCGCAATAGGCGCCGCGCGGCGAAGACTCCAGTGTGCGCAGTATTTCCATGGCGCGAATTTTGGGGGCGCCGGTTACCGAGCCGCAGGGAAACAAAGCGCGTATGATGTCTTGTGCGCTTGTGCCTGGCGCAAGCTGGGCCTTTACCGTTGAAACCATGGCGTGCAGCGTCGGATAGGTTTCCACGTCAAAGAGCTTTTCCACCCGCACGCTGCCGATTTGCGCCACCCGACCCAGATCGTTTCGCAGCAGATCGACGATCATGAGATTTTCGGCGCGATCCTTGGCGCTGGCGGCAAGCGCGGCGCGCGCCGCCCCGTCCTGCACCGGATTCGTCCCGCGCGCGATTGTTCCTTTCATCGGCCGCGCCGTCAGCGCGCCGTCGGCGGAGAGTTCGAAAAACAATTCAGGCGACAGGCTGAGAATTTGCCGGGTGCCATCGTCCAGATAGGCGCAATGTCCTGCACCGCTGCGCGACAGCAGATCGCGGTAAAAGCCATGAACGTCGCCCACAAATGGAAAATCCGCCCGGAAGCTGAGATTGGCCTGATAGATGTCGCCGGCGGCGATATAGCGGCGGACAGCATCGAAGCGGGCGCCGTAATCGGTCTCGTCCCATTCATGGTGCAGGGGCCCGGCATAGGCCCGCCCAAGACCGGCCGGTGTCGGAACTTCCTCCAGCCGCTCGAATGCCCCCAGCCACAGCAGCGGTGCGGGCCGAACCGCAGGCAATTGAGGGGTCAAACGGGATTCCAGCAAATAGCCCAGTTCGTAGCTGAAATAGCCCCCGACAAAGCAGCCTTCTGCCAGCCAATGCTCAACTGCGACAAGCGCGTTCAGGGCCTCAATGGGCGCGTTAGCGGCTACGGCATGCCGTATACCCGACAGCCGAAAATGCCGCTCCTGGCCCGGGACTGCGACGTCAAACAGCAATGTCGGGGCGCGGCCTGTCATGTGCGGTTTGTGCCTTGCCCAAGCGCCCCGCGCAATGCAACCTGTGGTTTAGTAGCGCCCACCGGTTGCGCTTGAAACTTGGTCGCGACACCCCACATTTGTTCTGCAGGTGGTGCCCAAACGGGGCCACGGCACAAAGCAAGGCCGCTTAAAGGAGGGCTTTGAAATGAACAGAAGTGTGTTTTTCAACAGCCCCTTTCTTTTGGGGTTCGATCATCTGGAACGCCTGCTCGAGCGCACGGCGAAATCCGCATCCGACGGCTATCCGCCGTACAATATCGAGCAAACCGATGACGACCTCAGCATTACGCTGGCCGTGGCCGGATTTACGGAAAAGGAAATTGCCGTAACTGTCGAAGACAATCAGCTTGTCATTCGCGGCAAGCAGTCTGAAACAGGTGAACGCACATTCCTGCATCGCGGAATCGCCGCGCGTCAATTCCAGCGCACATTCGTTTTAGCGGATGGAATTGAAGTAACGGGCGCGCAGCTTCGTAACGGTCTGTTGACCGTCGAGTTAAGGCGGGTGCGGAACGAAACCTCGGTTCGGAACATTGAGATTAGGACGGGCGAAGCCGAAGGCGGCGCCAGTGCATCGAAAAAGGTGCATGCGCCGGAAGGAGGCGTATTGTGAGAAATGAATTGGAAAATACTCAGGGTAACGTGATCGGCTTCAATCCCGAAAAAATTGCCTACATCAAGCCCACGGGCAACGAAGAGGCTCATCGTCTGGGCATCATCCCCTCAGGTATCGAACTGCCCGCGGGTATGACGCTTTATGTGCTGCACGCCGCCGACGGCAGCGTACTCGGCTATACCGATGCCTATGACTCGGCCTGGGGTGCGGCGATTCAGAACGAACTCACGCCCGTGAGCCTGCACTGAGAGATCGCTCAGGCGGCCTGAACGCCGGCACCACCGGTGGGTCCGGTGAGGATCGCATAGATCGCTTCAGCCTTGGTGGCAGCACGCACCTTTTCACAAAGGGTCTGATCGCGCAGCAGGCGGGAGACGCGGGCCAGCGCCTTAAGGTGGTCCGCGCCCGCGCCTTCGGGCGCGAGCAGCATAAACACCAGGTCGACCGGCTGGTTGTCGACGGCTTCATATTCAATGGGCGAATCCAGGCGTGCGAAAACACCCACGATTTGCGTTACGTCCGAAAGTCGGCCGTGCGGAATGGCAATTCCCGAGCCGACGCCGGTGGTGCCCAGCCGCTCGCGTTCGGTAAGGGTTTCCAGAATCCGACGCTCGGGGACATGGGTCAGCGTGTGCGCGCGCGACGCCAGTTCCTGCATGAGCTGCTTTTTGCTCTGAACTTTCAACAACGGAATCACGGCATCCGGAGCGAGTAAATCTGAAATGTTCATGGCATACCTGTGTCGCTCAACAAGGGTTTCAGGCTTCGGCCACTTCGGGCGCACGCGGCTTGTCATGGTGATTTTTTGATCTGCGCTTGTAGCGCCGCGCCTGCTTTTCAACATGTTCAAGGGCGGCACCGAACGAGCGATGAATATCCGCGCCCTCGCCATGCGCCTTCAGCATCACGCCCGCATCGAGATAGACCACGCAATCGGCACGATAGAACGGACCGTCGTGCGAAAACACCACATTGGCCTTGGCGCCCCGGTCGAAATACTTCGACAGAACATCCGCAAGGCTTGATTGCACATGCTCCGGCAAGCTCGTGCCAATTTCGATTTGTTTTCCGGATACGCGAACTTGAAGATTTTTCATGGTGCTTTAGCCTGAACGCGCTTCATGACAGAGATATCCCTATTGGAAGCGCCGGGTTCGAAAAAGGCGGCGGACGTTTAGGCCCGCCCGGCGCCGATGTCAACGCTTGAAATTAACGAGCAGCCATCCCTGCTGCTTCGCTGCTTTTGAGTCTGCGCCGTTCCACCGAAGACGGAATCCGCATGGCTTCCCGGTATTTGGCAACAGTGCGTCGGGCAATGTTCACGCCATCCGCCGTGAGCAGGGAAACGATCCGATCATCCGACAAGATTTCCAGTGGTTCCTCATTGTAAATCATTTCGCGGATGCGATCACGAACCGCCTCGGCAGAATGTGATTCCGCTCCGTTAACAGCTTGAATGGCGGCGGTGAAGAAATATTTAAGTTCGAACAGTCCGCGCGGTGTTGAAATATACTTGTTTGAGGTCACGCGGCTCACAGTCAACTCGTGCATGGAAATCGCATCTGCGATGGTGCGTAAATTCAATGGTTTGAGGTGGCGTACGCCGTACGTCAGGAAGCCGTCCTGCTGGCGGACGATTTCGCTGGATACTTTCAGAATGGTTTTGGCGCGCTGATCTAAACTTTTTACCAGCCAGTTGGCATTGTTCAGGCATTCGACCAGGTAATTTTTGTCGTCCTTGTCGCGCGCGCCCTTGGCGACCTGTGCGTAGTAGCGCGAATTCACCAGCATGCGCGGCAGCGTGTCGGAATTCAGTTCAATATGCCAGCCGCCATCGGGACCCTCGCGCACGAAAACATCCGGTACCACCGGCTGCACGGGCTCGGATCCGAAGGCCAGACCCGGCTTCGGCGTCAATTCGCGGATTTCGGCGATCATGTCGGCGATGTCCTCGCTGTCGACGCCGCAAATCTGTGACAACTGGCTGATGTCGCGGCGCGCCAGAAGATCAAGCCGGGTCAGCATCGCCTCCATGGCCGGATCGAACCGGTCTTTGGCCTTAAGCTGCAGCGCCATGCATTCTGCCAGATCCCGCGCGCCGACGCCCACCGGATCGAACCCGTGCAACACCTTCAACACAGCTTCCACAGTCGCAAGCGGCGCGCCCAGGCGCTCTGCAATCTCTGCGATATCGGCACGCATATAGCCCGCCTCGTCCACTGCATCTATCAAGGTAAGGCAGATCAGGCGCTGGTCGCTGGGCAGCGCCGCGATGGCAAGCTGTTCTTCCAGATAGTCCCTGAGCGATCCCCCCGAGGCCAGCGTCAATTCCAGCGGGTCTTCATTTCCCTCGAAACGCTGCGATGATTTTAGCGTGGTCCAGTCGGTCAGCGACGAATTGGCCTGCGGACCCGACATCGGAGGCGCCGCGTCGCCATCATACATATCGCCCTCGGCGGCATCCATGTCTGCGGCCTTGGAAAAATCTTCGCGCGACAGCTCCGTATCAAGCGTTTCCGGCGCCGCATCCTTTGTGACCGCTTCGCGTTCGGCCTCGGGCGCTGTGCTGCTTTCATCGCGCTCCAGAAGCGGATTGCGCTCCAGTTCCTGTTCGCAATATTCGGCCAGCTCGATATTCGACAATTGCAGCAACTTGATCGCCTGCTGCAATTGCGGCGTCATGACCAGAGACTGGCCTTGCCGCATTTCGAGCCGTTGACCGAACCCCGCCATAAACTAGTGCCCCTGCCCCTGCATCGTCACAGCGAGAATTTCTCGCCCAGGTAAACCCGGCGCACATCGCGATCACCCACAATGTCGCGCGGCGTACCTTCGCGCAGCACGACGCCGTCATGCAGAATGTAGGCGCGATCGATCATTTCCAGTGCGTCGCGGACATTGTGATCGGTTATCAGCACGCCGATGCCGCGATCCTTCAGATGGATAACAAGATCGCGGATTTCACCCACAGCGATTGGATCGATACCGGCCAGCGGCTCGTCGAGCAGAATATAGGACGGGTGCGTAGCCAGCGCGCGCGCGATTTCCACGCGCCGGCGTTCGCCGCCCGACAATGCGATTGCCGGCGTATTGCGGATATGCGTAATGCCGAATTCCGCCAACAATTCTTCCACCATGGCTTCGAGGCGGCTTGAATCCGGTTCCACCAGCTCTGCAGTGGCGCGGATATTCTGTTCGGCGGTCAATCCGCGAAAGATCGAGGCCTCCTGCGGCAGATACCCGATGCCGAGGCGCGCGCGCCGATACATGGGCAGTTTGGTGACGTCATTGTCGTCAACCGAAATGGTACCCGTATCGGTCGGGATCAGACCCGAAATCATGTAGAAGCACGTTGTTTTGCCCGCGCCATTGGGGCCCAGAAGGCCGACAACCTCGCCCCGCTTCACCGACAGGCTGACCGATCGCACCACCGGCCGTTTGTTGAAACTTTTGCCGATGCGCGACACCACCAGACCGGATCCGGGTTCAATAACCCGGGGCAGGACGGGACTTTCTGCGGTTTCTGGACCTGTTTGTGTCATGGGCAAGAACCATGCCTGTTTGTGTTTAAGAAAGGGTGAAAATTCAAGGGGTTGGCTTAGGACTGGATTGGGGTGGCGGGGTGAAAACGCCGCGAACTCGGCCATTGGTTTGGGCCGGTTGGCCTGCAACCGCCGGGGCCGTGCCGCCGAATTTTCCAATTCCGGTGGCAACGTCATAGGTCAGCAGATTTCCACGCAGGACATTCTTGTTCTGCGTCATCACCACATTGCCTGTCAGCGTGATCAGACGGGGCGCGATGTCGTAGACGCCGGCGTCTCCGGTGACTTTCCCCGAGGGTGAATTCACCTCCACATTTCCGTTTGCATAAATCTTTTCAGGCTTGCCGCCGGAAAGGCTGACGCGAATGGTATTGGCGCGCAAATTGATATTGCCCTGTTTGACAAGAACGTTGCCGGAATAGGTGCCGGATTTCGCATTCATGTCGGCGATAAAAGAATCCGCCGAAACTTCTATCGGCGCGTTGACGCTTTTGTTCTGCGCCAACGCCGGACTGGCCGCGCACAACGACAGACACAGAATAGTGGCTACAGGCTTCATCGTGAGAATCCTCATTGGATTGCTCCCGGCGGGCGCGCCAGAAGGCCTTGCACGCGCGCCCCGGGCGCAGTGAATTTCGCCGTTCGTGTCTCTATATTGTAGGTTAGCACATTGCCCCGCAGGACATTCCTGTCCTTGGTCAAGACGACCTTGCCCGTGAAGGTAATCAGACGTCCGGCGACATCCCACTGGCCTGCATCGCCCGTGATAGTCCCGGATGGTGAATCCAGTACCACGCGGCCGCTTGCAACGGCCGTATTCACGGAGCTGCCTTCAACACCTTCCATCCGAACGGTATCGGCCCGCAACTGCGTATCGCCCTGGGCAAGTATCACATTGCCAACTGCCGTTACGGTCTTGGCCCCAAGATCGGGCGACACAAAATCCGCTTCAAAAGTGATCGGCATGTCATTGGTCTGCGCCATTGCGGACGCGACCAAAACGGGCAACAGGCAGAGGGCGAAAACCGCGCTTTTCATCGCAATGCCCCACCGCTCAATGTCATGTGAACGTTTCCCGTCAGAACAAGCTGCCGCTTGATGCGGTCCATTTTGAACTTGTTGGCGCGAAACGACCCCATTGGCCCGCGCCCGGTGACTTCCGGGCCGGTTATCACACCCGCCTTTAAATCCACGGCTGCCGTTTTGGTGTGAAGCTCATACCCGCTATCCGAATAGACGGACAACCCATCCCACAGCGTCAGCATATTGGCGTCCATATCGAACAGCCCGTGGGTGGCGCTGGCATTTACCCAGTTATTCTTGTCGACCTGCATGTCGGCATCAATATTTTCCAGCCGTGCGCGCCGGGCGTTCTTGCTGTCCTGGATAGCTGCATCCGCAGTAACCACGAATGGATTGCCGGCATCGTCAGCACCCGTCAGACGCGGCTTGATCATCGCCAGATCGTTTTCAACGCGACCGGTACTTTCATAGGATAGGGTCACCCGATCAGGCGTGCGCTGAATAAAGAAAAATGCCACCACGGCCGCCACTACGGCTCCCGCCGCGAGCGGCAAGGCTCTCTTCATGAATGAGACAAACTGCGTATAGCGCAATGCAGACCGAATAGTGTCGCGCGGCCGCGCTGTCCAATCGCGGTACGAGCGCTTCGCTGTCTTGTTTGGTCGCGGCGTGTCATCGCCGGACTGGGCCGCGGACAGAAGTCCCGCCACCGCTTCCCCGACATGGCGCAGGCGGGTCATGACAACCCGGCCCGCAGGCAATCATGCATGTGCAGTATGCCGATGGGCCGTTTCGCCGCGTCCAGAATGAAAAGCTGCGTGATTTTCTTTTGGTTCATCAGCGCCAGCGCTTCGGCGGCAAGCTGGTCGCCGCGCGCAAGCTTTGGCTCCTTGCTCATCAGGGATGCCGGTTCGCGGTCCAGAAGATTGCGATCCATGTGGCGGGCAATGTCGCCGTCGGTGATGACGCCAACCAACGCGCCCTTCTTGTCGGTAATGCCCACGCAGCCCAGGCGATACTTTCCCATCGCGACCACAACGTCCTGCATAGAGGCGCCCAGCACTATGAGCGGCAACGCCTCGCCGGTTTGCATCAGATCGCCGACGCGTATCAGCGCGCGGCCCAAAGCACCCGCCGGATGCAGATCGCGATATTGATCGGCGCTGAATCCGCGGCGCTCCATCAGCGCCACCGCCAGGGCATCGCCCAAAGCCAGCATCATGGTGGTGGACGTCGTCGGGGCCAGTCCCATGGGACAGGCTTCCTGCGCTTTCGGCAGCAACAGTGCCACGTCGGCGGCCTGTATCAGTGCCGACTCCAGCCTGCTGGCAATGCCAATCAGCGGCACCGACAAACGTTTAGCGTGTGTAATGAGATCGGAAAGTTCCGCTGTCTCGCCGGAATTGGACAACATCATCAGCGCATCGCTGCGCGTCACCATGCCCAGGTCGCCATGGCTGGCTTCCGCCGGATGAAGAAAATGCGCGGGCGTGCCGGTTGAGGCAAATGTCGCGGCAATCTTGCGGGCCACGTGACCGGACTTGCCCATGCCCGCGACGACCACCCGACCGCTAATCGACAGAATTATATCGATGGCGCGCGTGAATTCGCCATTCAGACCGGCGCTCAGGCTCGATAATGCATCATTGGCCAGCCGGATAACCCGGCGGGCGGCCGCCAAGTCCCGGGCCGCCGCAGCCTTACTTATGGGAGCGATTTTCGCCACTTTGACCCGTGCTGAGGACATATACGCCTGTTGTTTTTATTGGCGGGCCGGTACGGCACGCGAAATTCGTGCCAATTTTGGCTGGTTCTTGCGCCGGACACAAGCCGCACGTTGCAGTGCAGTAAACACCGTTTAAAGACCGCCTAATGGGCGAAAATATCCACGTCTTCCCAGCCGGAAAGGTCCAGCTTGGCCCGGGCCGGCAGAAAATTGAAGCAGGCCTTGGCCAGTTCCGTGCGTCCTTCGCGTGCCAACATGGCGTCAAGGCGTACCTTGAGCTGGTGGAGATAGGCCACGTCATTGGCGGCATAGGCAAGCTGCTTTTCAGTCAGTTCGGCGGCCGCCCAATCCGAACTCTGCTGTTCCTTGGACAGGTCCACATTCAGCAGCTCTTTCACCAGATCCTTCAGGCCGTGCTTGTCGGTATAGGTACGAACCAGCTTGGAGGCGATCTTGGTGCAGTAGATCGGTGTGGTAACCACGCCCAGATACTGCTCGAACATGGCGACATCAAAGCGCGCAAAATGAAAGAGCTTGGTGGTAGCGGGGTCTGTGAGCAGCCGCTTCAGATTGGGCGCATCATAGGCGCCGGCGGCGAATTGCACGGCGTGGCACACGCCGTCGCCCGAGGAAAGCTGCGCCAGGCAAAGCCGGTCCCGGAACGGGTTCAGCCCCAGCGTCTCGGTGTCGATAGCCACAATTGGCCCCAGGTCGAGGTCGCTTGGCAGGTCGTTTTTGTACAGTTTTATCTTCATCGCCTGTTCCGCGTCTAACCCTGCCGGCGTTCTCCGTCAAGGATGTGCCGGATCGGTACGGTTTTGACATTTCCCGCTTGGCACCGGGCTTGCTGGAAGGGGGCTGGTTACCCCAGCCAAGCCGAACTTCCGAATTTGTGGGGAGAGTGCGAGAGGCGGCTGCGCGATAAACCGCGCGCCGCCAATCTCTTTCACTGACTGCATTCATTGATACTGTTTGCCACCTCCGCATCGCGTACGACCGTCGAACACCGCATTTTGTGCGCCGGAAAAATCCGCTCTATCGAGGCAGACATATCGAGCGCCGAATTCATGGTCAGGGTAGCGATCATGGGCATGTAAGCCATTAAGCTGTTATTCTTTCTGCGTGTTTGCCCTGATAGTCATCAAATTGCCGCTGCATTCACAAGCTGGCGAGCCTGCAACATATTGGATTGTAAGATCTCGACCGCGCCGATACCTATATGAGCAGAACTGGTGACCGGGGCCACATGACATTTTCAGGTGACAAGCGGCACGCCTACGGGCGGTGCCTGGTGATCGCATGCCTGATTGCGGGCCTTGTCTCCCTGAGCTCATTGCCAGCGCTCGCGCATGGCATTGCGGGCAAGGATGCCGCTTTCGTGGCCGCGAATTCAGGGCCGCAGATAATTCCATTTATCTATCTCGGCGCCAAGCACATGGTGACCGGCTACGACCATTTGCTGTTCCTGCTGGGCGTGATCTTTTTTCTTTATAATATTCGGCACATCATTTTGTACGTCACGATGTTCAGCCTGGGCCATAGCCTCACACTGCTGACGGGCGTGCTGTTCGGCCTTGAGATAAACAGCTATTTGGTCGATGCGCTGATCGGACTCTCCGTCGCTTACAAGGCATTCGACAATTTGGGCGGGTTCGACCGTCTGTTAGGGTTTCAGCCCAATCCGAAAGCCGCCGTGCTTGGTTTTGGACTGGTGCACGGCTTCGGACTGGCGACAAAATTACAGACGCTCCGCCCTTCCGGTGACGGCCTTGTGACGAATATGGTGTCATTTAATATCGGCGTGGAAATTGGGCAGATACTCGCCCTCTCCGCTATCCTGATCGCGATGACCATGTGGCGGAAGACGAAGAGCTATTCGCGCTACGCCGTGGCGGCAAACGCGGCGATCATGACGGCCGGCTTCGCTCTGATGGAAATCCAGCTCGCCGGCTATTTTACCAACGGACAATTCTGATGTCGCATGAAGGTCAAGCCCCCCACCTGCCGCGCCCGCGCAAACTGATGTTTCTTTCGTTTGCAGCATTGTTCGCCGCCACGCTTCTGGTCTTTTGTTTCGTTCTGCCTGCGGAATACGGCTTCGATCTCACAGGATTCGGACGCCTGTCGGGCTTGAACCGCATTGCGGAGGCCGACGAACCGGAAATTGCAGTTCTTGCGCCTGCTTCGGGCACAGACAAGGTCGCACATTCCTATGCAGCCGCCTATCGCACCAACTTCATCGACATTATTATTCCGGGCGGCGACGGCGAACTTGAATATAAAGTGCATATGAAAAACGGTGCGGCGCTGGTCTATTCCTGGAATGTTGAGGGCTATGAGCGCGAGGATTTATTTTATTACGATTTTCACTCCGAAAACTGGCCGCGCGCGGAAGGCGAAAAACAACGCGTTGCCGAATACGAACAGCAAACTGGAGTTGCGGCCAATGGCGCGCTGATTGCGCCCTTCGATGGCGTCCATGGCTGGTATCTTCAGAACCAGGGCACAAAGCCGGTTACCGTACATTTGCGCATCAGCGGCTTTTACAATCTGATTGCACCTGGCGAATACGGCAATCTGGAAGGCATTCTGCCTGCGCGCTAAACGATGATTTCAATTCAGTCGTTGGCGAGTTCGCGTTCAGGATTGTGCGCGGCGTTGCAGCGTCACCATCGTCGCAGGCGGGAAAATTCCTGCGGCACAGCTTGACCGATAATAATTGAAATCATGCGGCGAAACTGTACAATGAATCACTGTGTGAGAGTTATATCTCTTAGTATATTGAAGACGTATGGCAATCGCGTGGAAGAAGATTGGCATCGTTGCTAACGGACGTTCTTCTTATGGGAGGAGTTCGCTCGCGAATACCGGCAACGGCGACTATATGGTGCGGTGTCATCAATCATAATGACCGGAAAGCGTGGGTAGATTTGTGAATGTGGTGGCGAAGAGACAGGGACTGCTGTCTTCCTACGACGCCGGTGAATTTTATTGTGAAATGTTTGGGCGTGGCGGTCTCGCGCACACGCGCAAAATTCGGGAACGTCTCGATAGCTTGGACTCCGCGACATTGCGCCAACGGGCGCGCGAAGCAGAACGCGAACTGTTCAATCTCGGCATTACCTTTACCGTTTACTCCGACCGCAATGCCATAGACAGAATTCTGCCGTTTGACGTCATCCCGCGCATCCTGTCCCAGAAGGATTGGGCGACCATTGAATCCGGCATCAAACAAAGAGTCGCCGCGCTCAATCTTTTCCTGCATGACATTTATCACGGCGAAAAGATTCTGAAGGACGGCGTGGTTCCCGCCGATTTGGTAAAGGGAAACGCGAACTATCGCCCCGAAATGTGCGGCTTCGATCCGCCCCAGGGCACCTACGTTCACATCTGCGGTACGGATATCGTGCGCGACGAACGGGGGCAGTTTCTGGTCCTGGAAGACAATGCCCGAACGCCTTCCGGCGTATCTTACGTAATCGAAAACCGGCACCTGATGATGCGAGCGTTCCCAGATCTCGCCGACGGCCTGACCGTTGCCGATGTGGACGATTATGGCAGCCAGTTGGCCAATGCATTGGCTGCAGTAGCACCCCCCGGAGTATCGCAGCCAACCATCGTCCTGCTATCGCCGGGCGTCTACAATTCGGCGTATTTCGAGCATGTTTATCTCGCGCGCGAGATGGGTGCGCCGCTGGTCGAAGGACAGGACCTCGTCGTCGAAAAGGACAAGGTCTATATGCACACCACCACCGGACTTGAACCGGTGCATGTTATCTACCGCCGCATCGACGATAATTTTCTCGATCCAGAGGTGTTTCTCCCCGACAGTATGCTGGGCGTGCCGGGTTTGTTTCGCGCCTACCGCAAGGGCAATGTCACATTGGCCAATGCGGTCGGCACAGGCGTAGCAGACGACAAGGCGATCTACGCCTATATGCCGAGAATTATCCGCTACTATCTGTCCGAGGAGCCGATCCTGGCCAATGTCGAGACCAATATCTGCCGAGAGCCTGAGGGACTGAAGAAAACGCTCGACCATCTGGACGAGCTAGTCACCAAGCCTGTCGGTGAATCAGGCGGTTATGGTGTCGTGATCGGGCCGCGCGCCAGCAAGCGCGTGCTTGCCGAGTTGCGCGAGAAATTGAGGAAGGATCCCAAGAATTTCATCAGCCAGCCGGTCGTACAGCTGTCGGTATGCCCAACGCTGATCGAGGGAAAAATCGAGCCACGTCACGTCGACCTGCGCCCCTTCGCATTGACCGGTAATTCGACCTGGGTTCTTCCCGGCGGGCTGACTCGCGTCGCCCTGAAACGTGGTTCGCTTATCGTCAACTCGTCGCAAGGCGGCGGCTCAAAGGATACCTGGGTTCTTGCCTAGTCTGCTCGCACGATTTGCCGGCAATATTTTTTGGCTGGCGCGCTATCTGGAACGGGCGGAAAGCCTGGCCCGGATTCTCGACATTAATAAGACCTATGCACGCGACAATCCGGATGGTCCGGATTGGCAACGCGTCCTCGATCTCTATACCGATTCCGAGGCGTTTTTTGGTCGGCACGAACACGCCGATGCCGCATCGATTCTACACTTTTATGTCCTGGACCGGGAAAATCCGAACTCTATACTTTTCGCGATTTCCGCCGCGAGGCAGAATGCCCGCTCGGTCCGTCACCTTATCAGTACGGAAATGTGGACCCATCTCAACGTGTTCCATAACAGCATGTCGAAGATGACACTGCGCGATATTTGGCTCTCCAACCTGTCGCGCGTTTGCACCGGGATCAAGCTTGACTGTCAAACCATTGAGGGGATCGCAGAAGGCACGATGCTGCGGGGCGAAGCCTGGCGGTTTTATCAACTGGGAAAATATCTCGAACGCATCGATCAGACCACCCGTATGCTCGACATTGCCTATCAGCGATATTCCCCCGGTGAAGGGGACGCGCGAATATCGGTGCAATGGAACGCCCTGCTTCGATCGGTTGCCGGTTATCACGCCTATCGAAGCCGGCACCCGACCGGCTCCTATGTGCGCGACGTTGCGGCGTTCCTGCTTTACGACAAGGAATTCGCGCGCGCTGTTACGCTGTGCATGGATCGCATCTCGGAGTGTCTAAAGGACCTCGAACGGCGCTACGGCACCATGCGGCAGGGCGATATCGAGTTGGCGCGCCGGGAGACCGAATTTGTGCTAGAAACCGGACCAGGCCAGCGCCTTACGCCTCATCGCCTGCACAAACTGGTCGACGAACTTCAGGCGGGGGTAGGAAACCTATCTGATGCAATAGGCAAGTCGTATTTCAATAGCCCTTAGCGATAGTCAGGCATCGTTTCGAATCGGATAAGATACATCATCCTTTGGTGCGTTCCGCCGCCACCTTTGCGATAGACATGGAGAATGCCGCGTGAAGCGATTGACGGTCGAGCATAGGACCACTTATCGATACCGAAAGCCGGTATTATTCGGAGAGCACCGAATGATGCTCCGGCCGCGCGACAGTCACGATCTGCGGCTTCAAAAGGCGTCGCTTAAAATCCAGCCCCGCGCCAATGTTCGATGGCACCACGATGTCTTCACCAACTCGGTCGCTATCGCAGATTTTCCCGAGCCCGCCGCCACCCTTGATATCTTTTCCACGATTGTGGTCGATCGCTATCCCTTTACCGGACTCAAGTTTCCGATTGAGACCTTTGCCCAGACAATTCCATTCAGCTACCCGGTGCGCGAAATTCCCGACCTTGGGCGGACAATCGAACGCCACTACAACGATCCCGAACGAAAAATCACCGATTGGGCGCGGAAGTTTCTGAGCCGCGATACGGGATCGACAAATACTGAAAATTTCTTGTTGGCTGTCACCAATGCCATCCGCAGCGAATTTCGCTATGAAATTCGTTTCGAGCATGGCGTGCAGGCGCCTGTGGAGACCCTGGATAAGGGATCCGGCTCGTGTCGCGACTATGCCCTCTTCATGATGGAGGCCGTGCGCAGTGTTGGCATGGCGGCGCGCTTTGTCAGCGGCTATTTGTACGATCCCGCGATTGATGGCGGTTCCGGCAATGCCGTTGGGGCGGGCGCAACGCATGCCTGGGTGCAGGTTTACCTTCCCGGAGCGGGATGGGTGGAATTTGACCCGACCAACGGTTCCTATGGCGGAGAGAATTTGGTTCCTATTGCTGTTGCGCGGGAACCCGATCAGGCCATTCCGATTTCCGGGTCCTTCAAGGGCGATCCAAACGATTTCATCGATATGACCGTCGAAGTGACCGTGCGTGCCGACAACGTAACTGGATAGTACCGTATTATTTCGCGGCGTCCGTTTTCATCGATGCCGGTTTTTGCTTCCCCGATTGAACGGCCCTATCTTTGAGATGCACGCGTACTGAAGACAAATCCGATAATTATCGGAACGAGCATGCCCGGCAGCCCCTCATATATTTCCAACTGCCAGCCCATCGCCCGCCAGGCCAGCGCTATGGCGACGCCCAGCACCATGAGCGCGATCGCCAGCGGCTCGCTTACGCGGCGATGGCAGGCATAGAGAACCAGCAGCGGACCAAAGGCGCAGGCCAGAGTGGACCAGGCCAGAATGACAAGACTGAAAACGCTTTGATTGCCGCCAAGGGCAACGGCCAATGCGACCAGCGTGACGGCCGCCGTGGCGGATTTCATCATCCAGGGCCGCTCAAGGCGTTCGGGCGTCAGATCGTGCGTTAAGGCCGCCGAACAACTGAGTACCAGCGAATCCGCTGTCGACATGGTGGCGGCGAAAATACCCGCAAGAATAATCCCGACCAGAGCCGGCGGCAGAAGCATCACGGCCATGTGCGGTAGCGCCAATTCCGGATCAAGCGAGCCCAGTTCCGGCAAATAGAGCCGGGACATCAATCCCACGCCTGTGGCCAATCCGTAGAACGCCGCGAAATAGCCATAGTACCAAAATCGCGTCTGCACGATATCGCTGGGTTTACGTAGCGCCATGAAACGCACCATGATGTGCGGCTGGCCGATAACGCTGAACCCCGCCGCCATCCAGCCCAGAATAAACAATCCGATCCCGATGGCGCCTGGAAACAGAACGGTGGTGGGGAAAAGATTTCAGGAAATTTGGAATTTGCGCCATCTGGGCGATGGTTGCGTCCACGCCCCCCTGCCCGGATACGGCCGCCAGAAACAGCAATGTCATGGCAAATAGCATGACGAAGGACTGTGCCGCATCCGTCCAGATCGAGGCGCGAATGCCCCCCGCGGCGCTATAAGCCAAAATCAAAACCGCCGACACAATGGCGCCGGCCCGCGGATCCCACCCCAGCACACCTTCAAGCGCCTTGCTGCCGGCAGCAATCTGCGCGGATGCATAGGCCCCGAGAAACACAATTGACACTATGGCAGCCAGCCGCTGCCACACGGCAAAACGCGTACCGCCCCAATAGGCGAGTACGGCGGCAAAAGAGGCCTGCTTCGATTGTTCCGTAACCTCGCGCAGCCGCCGGTGAACAAACAGCGAAGCCAGGAAATCGCCCAGCAACCAGCCCACCATCAACCAGATGGCGGCCAATCCGGTCGTGTAGGTGAAGCCGATGACGCCGATAAACATGTAACCGGAATTGTTGGTCGCCACGGCGGAAAGTCCTGCGAGCCAGGGCGATATTTCCCTGCTGGCAAGATAATAGTCGGTGCGCGACTCGCGCGACCGCCGTAGCGAAGCCAGACCGATCGCGACGAAGGCACACAGGCAGACAATAAAAGTAATCAGCGTGCTCATCTGCGATGCGCCCCTAAAAATAAAGGCCAGCTGTCGGCTGGCCGTCCCGTCATCATGCTGCTTCCTGATCGGCTTGCATTAGCTGTCCGCGTATCGGCAAGAGGGCTTCCACCGTTGCGCGCGTTGCAACAAATTCCGGGCGTGGCGCGGGCCCGGCAAAGGGTGCCGCCAGCCGGTTGGACATGGCATTGTAAACGATAAAGGCGTTGGACCGCGGATACGGCGTGATATTCCCGTTGGAGCCGTGCATCGTGTTGCAGTCGAATAGGATAACGGTGCCTGGCGCGCCGACCGGGGCAACGATGCCGCCGTCGTTGGCGAGTTTTTCCAGGCTCCCATGATCGGGCACGCCAAATTCCTGTTTGCGCAGCGATTGCTTATAGTGATCGTCCGGTGTTTCGCCGACGCAGGCGACAAAGGTCTTGTGCGATCCGGGGATCAGCATCAGCGGGCCGTTCACCGAATAATTATCCGATAGCAGCAATGACACGGATAATGCGCGCATGCGCGGCATGCCGTCTTCGGCATGCCAGGTCTCGAAATCGGAGTGCCAGAAAAAGTCCCGGCCCGCAAAGCCTGGCTTATAATTGAGACGCGACTGATGAATATAGACGTCATCGCCCAGGATGTGGCGCGCGATGTTTACCAGCCGCGCATCGCCGGCCAGACGCTCAAAAAGTGGACTTTGCCGGTGAATGGCGAAGATCGAACGCAAGGCGCCGGATTGCGGTTCCGCGATCAGCGTTTCCGCTGCTGCGCTTTCCGGCGCGGCGCGCAAGCGCTGCAATTCGTCCTGTAATGCCGCCATCTCGGAATTGTCAAACACGCCGCCGAGCGCCACGAACCCGTCGCGTTCGAACGCGGCAACCTGTTGGGCCGAAATCGGACTGTGATCGGATAGCGAGCCGTAAACGACCGGATCCCTGCGCGGCAGCCATCGCGCCATAGAGGTATTACGCGACGGATAAATATCCTCTGCGCCAGTCATGATCACTCTCCAAATTCGCTCAGACCGCCTCGGCCTCCAGTGGATAGGCCCCTTTGGAGTCGTGTACTTCCCGTCCATTCAGTGGCGGGTTGAAGACGCAGGCCAGAACCATCTGCGTTTGGGCGCGCAGGATATGGCGATCATGCTTGTCCAGCGCATAGATGGTTCCCGGTGCGATCGAATGGGTTTTGCGGGTGGCGCAATTCTCGATGGCACCCTCGCCGCTGATGCAATACACGGACTCAAGATGATGGGCATATTGCATAAAAAGTTCGGCACCCTCGTAAATGGTCGTGATGTGGAAGGAAAAACCCATCCCATCGTCCTTCAAAAGCAGGCGCGTACTCTCCCACCCGTTGGAAATCACGCGTCGGCGTGACGTGTTGGCTTCCGCAAGCGTTCGAACGATCATCTCTCCCCCCGTTTTCTAGGCTGCCGATCCAAGCGACTGGCTGGCTAAAACGCTGGCGACGGCCGCCTTCAGGATCGCAAGCCCCTGCTCCAGGTCTCTTTCGTCGATCGTTAGCGGCGACAGCACCTTGACGATTTCGTCATCCGCGCCGCTAGTTTCGATTATCAGGCCGCGCGCGAATGCCGCCTTGATGATCTGCGCGGCAAGCTCGCCGGTGCCCGCATTGAGACCGCGCATCATGCCGCGCCCCTTGACGCCTTTGATGCCGCGGCTGCGAAACTGCACCGCGATTTCGTTCAGACGGACGCGCAGGATTTCGCTCTTGTGCTGCACCTCCGCAACAAATGCATCGTCGCGCCAGAATGTTTCCAGCGCCGCACGGGCGGTTACGAAGGCGTGGCAGTTTCCGCGAAACGTGCCGTTATGCTCGCCGGGTTTCCACTTATCCAGCTCCGGTTTCAGCAGAACCAGCGCCATGGGCAGGCCCATACCGGACAGCGATTTGGCCATTGTCACGATATCGGGCGAAATACCGGCGCGCTCGAAGCTGAAGAATGTTCCGGTACGTCCGCATCCGGCCTGGATATCGTCCACGATCAACAGGGCGCCATGGTTGCGCGCCACTTTTTCTATGGCGCGCAGCCAGGCTTCGGACGCGACATTGAGTCCGCCTTCGCCCTGCACGGTTTCTACAATGATGGCGGCGGGCGCATCCACGCCGCTCGCCGGGTCGCTCAGGATTTTGTTCAGCTGAGCAGCCGTGTCCACGTCCGGTCCGTAATAGCCGTCGAACGCCGCGCGCGTCACGCCGCCAAGCGGAATACCGGCGCCGCCCCGGTGATGACTGTTGCTGGTGGCCGCCAGCGCGCCCAGTGTCGCGCCGTGAAACCCATTGGTGAACGCAATGATATTGGTCCGTCCCGTGACCTTGCGCGCCAGCTTCATTGCCGCTTCCACGGCGTTGGCGCCTGTCGGTCCGGTGAATTGCAGCCGGTAGGTGAGGCCGCGCGGCTTGAGGATGATGTCTTCGAAGGCCTCGACAAATTCCGTCTTTGCGCGGCTGAACATGTCGAGACTGTGCGTAATGCCGTCGCGTTCGATGTATTCGATCAGCGCTTTTTTAAGCACGGGATGATTATGGCCGTAATTCAGCGACGAACAGCCGCTCAGAAAATCGAGATGCGCCTTGCCGTTCTGGTCGTATAGCCGACTGCCTTCGGCGCGATCGAACTGGGCCGGAAAGTTGCGCGAATAGGAGCGCACCCTGGATTCCAGGCGCTCAATCGCTGCAAAAGGCGCCTTTGCGGCTGTCGCAGGCATGATTGCGGTGGTGAAATCGTTAGACATGACGTCGCTCCTTGGTTTCTTGTCGTGTGGAGATGGGCAAGAACGGTCCAATGGTGACGAGATGTTCGCTCGCGTGATGGCCGTTAAAATGTGTGCCCGCCAGGAACCAGGGCACATCAGAAATGTCAGTTTGAAGTGTCCGTGCCAGGCGGCGAAAGAGACCCCATGAGGCCCCATTCTCCGGTGTAATCGTGGTCTTGATCTGACGCACGCCCGCGCAACTGGCACGGCCCAGAAGCGCGGTAATCAGTTGCAGTGCCAGCCCTTGCCCGCGGGCGTCGGACGCGACGGCGACTTGCCATATAAATAAAGTCTCTGGCTCTCCGGGCGGCCGGTAAGCCGAAATCCACCCCACAAGTGCGCCCTCCCGTTCCGCGACGATGCAGGTCGGGGCGAAATGCGTGCATTGCAGGAGATTGCAGTAAAGCGAATTGCCGTCGAGCGGCGGGCAGGCCGCGATCAGCGCATGAATCCGTGCGCCATCCTCTGCGCGCGGACTGCGCAGGGTCAGGCCCGGCGCCGGTCCGGCGTTCGGGGAAAACGGGTTCAATGGCGGGGAAAGGGAACCTGCCAGGGGATCTTGCGTCCGGTGAAGCATCGACCCCTCTATTATTTTGTACTGCGAAATAAATCAACTCTTCAGACGCCTAAAAATACACCATATTTAGGTGTATTTGAAGCATATATCGGCATTACTTGTATGTTTTGGCGGCATTCTATAGGCAAACAATCAAATAAACGCGGTTAATTATTTCGTTTTATGAAATAATTAATACAGCCCAAATTGGTCGAGTTCCGGCTGATGCTTTCTCTCTCTTATATGTAAAAGCTTGGTGCCATGACCGATTCCGCGTCACCCCGTGTGTCCGATGCCCTGGTGGCCATCCGCCGGATATTGCGCGCTGCCGAATTCTCGTCACGCAGTCTGGCCCGCAGTTCCGGGCTGACTCCGTCTCAGTTGGTCGTGCTGCAAATCATCGCCAGAACCGGAGAAGCCGGCGCCGGTCAGATCGCCGACGCGGCACGCCTCAGCCACGCCACCGTAACGGCGCTGCTGGATAAACTCGAAAATGCGCAAATGATCCATCGCCGGCGCGGCGACGAGGACCGGCGTCGTATTCAGGTCGTCCTTACCGACACCGGAAAGCAGGCACTGGCGGAAACGCCGGACGCATTGCAAAGCCGCTTTGCCGCGCGCTTCCGCAAGCTGGCGGACTGGGAACAGGCCTCCATTGTCGCGATCCTGGAACGGGTGGCCGTGCTGCTGGACGCTGCGGACATCGATGCCTCGCCCATTCTGGATGTCGGCTCTCTGGACCGCGAGGCAGACATCGATCCACCATGAGCGACGGGCACCATCAATATAAATTAGTGTCGTCGAAAAATGGCGCCAGAAGAGAACTCTAATTTTTTCGCGCAATGCGTTGCTTTTGCGATATTTCCTAAATGCATTCTAGCGCCGCACCCACGCCGTACCAACAAGTAGTTCCGATGCTAGCGATCAGATCCGAACTTTTGCGTACTACATCCTTGATAGTCGCTTTGGGTTAAATGCAACTGATGCACTCCAGATCTTAGAAGCGGCGGGCGCCGACATGTCGGCGCCAGATCGAGATAGTCTGCGCGATCAGATCGAGCACTTTCGCGGTTGGTTTTCGGCAGATCGCTATCCCGCTGAAGGCTAACGCCAACGGCGGTCCAACTCGTCGCGCGTGTCAATCTTGTTCCGGCAAAAATGGCAAGCAGAGCGTTAGAGACACCGGCTTGATAAATATCAAGCTGGTGGTGAACCCGCGATGTCATAATGATCCGTAAAAAGGCCTCATCTCACAAGGCATCGAAATGATCACACGGATCGCCGCGCAACTCCGCAGCATATACCGATCGAAAGAAGGTTCCGTCGCCATTCAGATAGCGCTCTTGATTCCCGTGCTGATTGGCTTTGGCGCGCTGGCGACCGATATCGGGTTTGTATATTTTAAGCAACGGCAGATGCAATCGGCAGCGGACGTGGCCGCGTTCAGCGCCGCGAAAGCGCAGACAGCCGGCTATCCTGCTCCTTTCAGAGCCGAGGCGTATGCGGTTGCCGGTTCGAACGGCTTCGTCAACGGCTCCAATGGCGTCACCGTCACCGTCAACAACCCAGCGGTCAGCCCGCCGGCCAGCGCCGTGAGCGCCGCTAACCCTTCTACGATCCAGGTGATCATTCGGCAGCCTCAAACGCTTCTTCTCGTCCGAGCGGCATGTTCTCTCATTCCGGGAAGCACGTGTTCTGGAACATTCAATGTGACGGCCCAGGCCGTGGCGAACGCCTCCGCTTCTTCCTGCACCGACAATTGCGGCTGCATATTGCAGACTGACGCCAACGCCTCCACCGGGCTCGATATGAGCAATGGCGTAAACGTCGATCTCACAGAATGCAGCGTTTCGGTGAATGCCACCGGCAGTAAGGCATTGTCCGTGGTCGGAGGTGCAAGGTTGGATGCGGCATTGGTATCAGTCGCCGGCGGCGTCTCAATCAACAATGGTGCCCGGATCAACGGCCAAGGCTCGTGCACATTAAATTGCTCACAGCACACATCAAAAAGCGTCAGCGATCCATACGCGGGCCAGGCGATGCCCGCCAGTTCAGGGCCCCACTTCCCAACTGCCACCTACGGCCAGGGAGGCACCTTTCACCTCTCTCCCGGCTTCTGGACTGGCAACGTCTCAATCGCCAATGGCGCGACCGTTACTATAAATCCAGGCGTGTATTTCGTTAAAAACGGAGATTTTTCAGTCGGCGGCGGCGCCTCGCTAAGCGGCACGGGCGTGACCATCGTACTAGCCAGCAAAACTGGCGCGGTTACGATCGACAACGGCGCCAAAGTTGATTTGACCGCTCCAATTAGCGGCGCAACGGCGGGCATTTCGCTCTTCGGAAGTCGGCTAGCCAACGAAAGCAACACAAATACTTTTGCGGGCGGAACCGATATTAACATAACGGGCGCTCTCTATTTCCCCACCCAAACTGTCAATTTCTCGAATGGCACCAAGTCCAGCTGCACTCAGCTCATAGCGGGGAAGATCAAGATCGTGGGTGGCACGAAATTAAGAAGTACCAACTGCCCAGAAGGAATGCAGCCGATTGGCGGCGGCGCGACGGCAGTCAGTCTTATCGAATAGGCCCACGCATCGCCGACGCGGTACTCGATCATTCTATTGACGCAAAAATTACTATGCCGCTCTTCGAGTAGCCATCCGGTGACGGCAGCTGGTGACCTTGCCCGAAGAAGCGGCGGCTTTTGGCGAACGCACCGAAAGGACGCAAGAGCAAGTTTGGGCGGGGAGCGGACTATAGATATCGGCGTATGGTTAGACGAATTCGTCCAATTACCCCGCTTGAAGTGCACCCGACGTTCCCCGGCAATAGTTCCAATGGCGCAAAACGACCTCGTCATTCTTGCCACAGCCAGGGCACAAAATTGCCGGAAAGCCTTGTAATTTCAGGACTAAATACCATCTATTGACAAGTGCGCGGCACGGTATTGCCGACGACGGAAATGTCCCGGCACGGCCAATTTGATGCCTGCTACTTCAGCCGCGAAACCGCATGCCGCCTGCAGGACGGCAACGGGCATACGCGGCAGACACTGATCTGATTGATCCGCATCGCGTGAGCTCTGCGGTAGCCTGCCGCCAACGACAGGAGTGACACGGCAATGCGTGACAAATATCCGAAATTTATCAATTCGGCAGATCACCAGCAGCAGCAGATGGCAAGGATGGGCATCAGGCGCCAGATAGCCGATGTGTTTTACTATCGCGATTATCGCTACGAAAAGCTCGAAGATGCTGTCGCGGAAGCGTGGAGAGACAAAGAAATCTGGAATGCTTTGTCAGGAGTGCATCACAGATGAATGTAACCGGACTCTGATCATTGGAAACGCGCACAACGACAATGCAGGTGACATTCGTGAAGCCCTTCACGTTGGTTGGCATCGATGGCGTTCAACCGCCGGGTTGCTACGCCGTAAGTCTGGAGGAAGAGCAGCTTGACGTTCTTTCGTTTGTCGGCTGGCGCCAGATCGCGGCGACACTGCAGCTAAAGCGTGGGGGCTCGACGGAATACGCGGCCATAAACATGCAAGACTTGCGCGATGCGCTGCTGCGCGACAGCGCTCAATCGTCCGATCCACAAACCATACCAGCGAGCAAGGCCGTCCAAAGCCCGCGCATGCGGGAGATGCTGCGGTTGCAAGGGCGCGGCTGGTGAGCAGCGCCGCTGATCGTGCCGCTTTCGACTTCAGTCGCATTTATGCGCAAGGCTGGAACGCGGCCAGACAATTGCCCCCCGGCACGCAAAGCGTTTTGAAAGCAATGGCCGAACTCAATCCGCATAAATCGGAGCCTGAGCGGACTCGATGGGACGAAGGATTCATCAAAGCGTCGGAATTATAGCGTTGCGCGCACGAACTTCGGCGCCGATGAATTGAATACGTAGCGCCGGCGCATGACCTGGTTCGATGTGCGTCTGCCGGATGGGGACACACGACATGACGACGGAAATCAAACAAGGGCAGAAATGGTCCGCCTGGACCTCGGGGCGGCAACAATGGCTGCTTACGACGGTGACCAGCCGCGACAAGGGCCGTGTGGAGCTCAAGTACGACAATCTCTACGGCTTGGAGCGCGATAACGAGTTTTGGGCGGATGAAGATACCATGCTGACCAATCGCAATCTTTTCCGCTTCCTCGCCTAGAAAATTAACATCCTTGGCCCGAACGCGGGGTCTTCAGCAGCCCGCGCAGGAATTTGCGGCAAAAGTGGACCTTTTGCATTCTCGCGCGTTATCACTTTATGGCTCAGAATCGAATTTTGATACATGATCGTTCTAACGATGCGGGCGCCGCTTCGATATTTGGCCCCAGCATTCCATCAAACTTTAACGTCGAGCCTGCGCAAGCTCTGTCCTTCGATTGCATAAATCTGAGGCCTAACACTCTCCATCTGTCTGGCACGACACAGTTGCCCAATTAATGATTATCCGCAGCAATGGACCAGCAATGCCACGCAAGCATCCCTTGACCAACGTTGGTGCAAACAGCCACTCCAAAAAAAGCCGCGCGTCGAAGTCACGGCGGCCGGTGGACATCATTGAATATCGCAATTACGCGCTGACAGTTACGCAGGACCTGTTGCAATGGCGGGTTGTGATTTTTTCAACCAAAAGCGATGTTCCGGAAATGCCCCTGGAAAAACAAATTGTACGCGGATGGGAACGCGAAGAGGTTTTGGCGCGCGCGAAAATACGGGTGGATGACCGTCTGGAATTTCGGTTCGTCAGTTGATGGAGCCGATTACCCTGCCAGCATACGCCCCCGGCAAAGGAACGCACGAAGCGGAAACGGCGGAAGATCTCGTTCGAACGGATAACAGTGCAAAGCTTCCTCTCGGTGCCTCTCCGTTCCGGTTCTGAGAACACACGCGAACGGGGAATACCTGATTTTATTGGATTTTATGGTGGGCGCGAGAGTGATTGAACCTCTGCCCCCCGTGTGAAGGGAGTGCTTACTCCAGGCTTGGTGCTCTCACCCGTGTGAAGTACGCGAGTTGACTGCGTGATAAGCCAATGGGATTCGGAATACTTTATAAAAGAGAATGTTCATGTTGAAGAAGTTGACCGTTATATAATGTGATCTTCGCACGCTACTTTTGAACCTAGGCTTAAGGCGGAAAGCTCTACCGAAACGCATGCTGCGCTTTTTTGACCAATCTAGGCCTGCGTAGGCGCAACTGATCCAGATGGTCCGCCCACCAGGCCATCATAGATACCCGCTCGCTCCAGTAGGCGCCTCTGGCGTAAGCTCTTCGGACACCGTTGGTGTCAATGTGCGCGAGCTGCCGCTCAATAGCATCGGGGCTCCACTTGCCGGATTCGTTCAACAGTGTGGATGCACTCGCACGAAATCCATGGGAGGTCATTTCATCTTGACCGAACCCCATTCGGCGGAGGGCACATTTAGTGTGTTTTCTGAGATCGGTTTGCTTGCCACTATGCAAACTAGGCAGTAGGTATTTCCCATGACCAGTAACTATTGAGACCATTGAAGAATGGCAAGGGCCTGCTTTGATAACGGAACGCGATGCTCTCGACGCATTTTCGTCTTCATTGCGGGAATTGTCCAAACCGCTTCTTCAAAATTAAACTCAGGCCACTCGGCAAATCTGAGTTCACCAGGGCGCGGAAACAGTAAGGCCAAAAGTTTAAGCCCAGCTAGGGTGGTTGGCTGGCCTCCAAAGCTGTCGATGGCCCGTAATAACCCACCAAAATCTTCCGGGTTAGTAATGGCCGCGCGCGGCGTAACAGTGGGTGCGATGATGGCGCCACGAAGGGCAATTCGTTGGGTCATTTTCCGCACGAGCCGTCGCAATTCCATACCTGAATATCGCACCGATAGTGGCGCGAAGACGCCTTGCGGTTTCATGGCACCCACGAGATTCAACATCTTGAAGCACCCTTAAGACATCGATTGGTCGAATTTATGCCAGCCGCTGATCGCCCAATGCTGGATAGGCGAAATTCAGCAGCCATTCCTTTTTGTGAAGCGTGATCTCGGCCAACGATTCATCTCGGCGCTTCGAAACGTATTCTAGTGCTACCACGCTAAAGGTATCACCAGGAGGGGGAGCACGATTTGCATCTGAGGGGTCACCACCTTCACGTAGAAGGCGTTTGATGTCTTCGCGCTTAATGCGCGCTTCGGATAAGGAGACGCTGGGATAGGAACCAAGCGCTAATGTCTTTGCTTTCCGCGATATCGAACGCGAGCTGCCAAAGACGAACGCCGGAGGGTTGCACCCAAAGTTGCAAGCCACCGCCGTCCGATAATTTTCTCCGCTTCAGTCCCGGTTTTGCATTCGGCAGACTGTGTCGGTTAGGGCCATCGAACACCCCGCGAACAAAAGGCGATCTCGTACCAACAAAAATGAGAACGCCGATGTGTCCGTACCAACAATATACCAACAATCCGCATGGGTAGCCAAGTGCACGGGCGAACACCCGCGAACACTAACCGCTTTATTTTGTTGGTTATTTTGTGTTCTGCGAACTCTGGCGAACAGCGCCGAAAAGCCACCTGGTGCCCAGAAGAGGACTCGAACCTCCACGCCGTGAAGCGCTAGTACCTGAAACTAGTGCGTCTACCAATTCCGCCATCTGGGCACGGGGGCGGATGTTTAGGGATGGCTCGCCCCCAAGTCAACGCCGCCTTAGACCCGGGCCGAACGGCCCGCAATAAACGCCCAAAGCAGGAAGGTCGGCACCCAGTAAGGGAACAGATTATAGGCCAGATCCGTCACCGAATGGACCCGCGCGTCGAAAAACACAAATATATGCAGGCAGAAAGCTGCCGCCAAAATTGTTATTGCCCAGCCTGCCGCCGAAACCGGGACATACAATATGCCGGTGGATTTGAACCAGTTCATCGCCGTCTCCTCACAATCCGCATTGCCATGATATAAGATTGCCTGGCCGGGAGGAGGACCAAATGATTATTGCGACAACCGAGAACATAGCCGGACACAAGGTTTCCAAAACGCTGGGGCAATGTTTCGGCCTGGTGGTGCGGTCGCGCGGGCTGGGGGGCAATATCATGGCGGGTCTGCGCTCCATCGTGGGCGGCGAGATTCACGAATACACCCAGTTGCTGGAGCAAACGCGGCGCCAGGCCGTCGACCGTATGGTGCGCAATGCCACGGCCATGGGGGCCGATGCGGTCATCATGATGCGCTTTGATTCTTCCGAGATCGGACAGAGCATGAGCGAAATTGTCGCTTATGGCACCGCCGTAACCCTGCAAAGGACGGACGGGGCATGAACCTGCGGGGCGCCGTCCTGGGCCTGAGCCTTGCGTGCGCGGTTGTTGGCAGCGCCATTCTGCTCCTGTTCGATTTTTCGTTCGGGGCTATCGTGGCCCTGTGGGGCGTCGTCGTCCTTGCGGCACTCATTTTTGAGCGTATTCACTACAAAAATCTGGCTTTGCAGGCGCCCGGCCCGGGCTGGGACCGCACCGACGAGCGCTTTATCGATGAGCAAACGGGGCGGCCGGTCCGGGTCTACATCCAGCGCCATACCGGCGAGCGGCGTTACGTCCAGGAATAGGTTTGCACCGCGCCTTGGGCGCGCTATGTAACCCCCGTTCTCAGGGTAAATTTCGATGCACACATCACTGGTCACGGTTTTCGGCGGCTCCGGCTTTCTCGGCAGACATACTGTCCGGGCCATGGCCAAGGCTGGCTGGCGCATTCGTGTCGCCGTACGCCACCCCAAGCGGGCCTTTTTCCTGCTGCCTGCCGGACAGGTCGGACAGATTCAAATCGTCAAGGCCGACGTCACCGACAGCGATCAGGTCGCGGCGGCAGTGGCGGGCGCCGACGCCGTCATCAACCTCACCGGCATCCTGTTCCAAAGCGGGCATCAAAGTTTCGAACAAGTCCATGCCCGGGCAGCTGGCCTGATCGGTGAGGCGGCACGGGCGCGGGGGATCAAATCCCTGATTCACGTCTCGGCCATCGGCGCCGACGCCGACAGCGAATCCAAATATGCCCGGAGCAAGGCAGAAGGCGAAACCGGCCTGCGCGCCGCGTTCCCGGATGCCGTGATTTTGAGACCCTCCATCGTATTTGGGCCGGAGGATAATTTCTTCAACCGCTTTGCCGCGCTTGCGCGTATTCTGCCCGCCTTGCCCCTGATCGGCGGCGGCCATACGAAATTTCAGCCGGTTTTCGTTGGCGATGTCGCCGCGGCGATCCGCACGGCGCTCGACGATGTCTCGACACGCGGAAAAACCTATGAACTGGGCGGACCTGGCGTTTATTCCTTCAGGCAGTTGCTTGAAATCGTCCTGCGCGAAACCGGGCGCAAGCGGCTTTTGTTGCCTCTGCCCTTCGCGCTTGCCGCGTTCCAGTCATTTTTTCTGCAAATGCTGCCCAATCCGCTGAAGCTGACGCCCGATCAGGTCAAGCTTCTCAAGACGGATAATGTCGCCGGCACGCCCGGTCTGTCGGACCTTGACATCGTCCCCACCTCGGTGGAGGCCGAAGTGCCCGCTTATCTGTGGCGTTTCCGGCCCAAGGGACAATATCAGATGTTGGCATCCGGATCCGCCACCACGCGACCGTAACCGGCCTAGGACGCGACGCCCTCCCGTATCAGAAAATCAACCACCGCCTGACGTTCGATATTCTTCGCCACGAACGCCTCGCCGATGGCGCGCGCCAGAATAAGCGTCAGCCGACCACCCGCGGCCTTCTTGTCCTGCTCCATAAAGCCGGCCAGCGCCGCCGCGGAAAACGGGCCACCGGCGACCTCGCCCAGCCGTACGGGCAAGCCCGCCGCGGCAATGGCCTTTTCCGCCCGCGCAGCAGCGTCGGGCGCACACAGGCCCAAGGCCTGCGAATAGCGGAAGGCCATGGCGCAACCCAGCGCCACCGCCTCGCCATGCAGCACGTCGCCGCCATACCCCGTTGCCGCTTCCAGGGCGTGTCCGAAGGTATGACCCAGATTCAGTAACGCCCGACGGCCCTGCTCCTGTTCGTCCTGGCCGACTATCTCCGCCTTTATGCTGACGGACTGGCCCACCGCGTCGATCAGTGCCGCCGTCTCGCGCGCCAGAACACGCGCGCCGTTCTGCTCCAGCCATCCGAAAAATGGTGCGTTTCCCAACAGACCGTATTTCAGAATCTCGGCATAGCCGGCCCGCATCTGCCGGTCGTCCAGCGTAGACAGAAAATTCACATCGGCCAGCACCAGCCTTGGCTGATGAAACGCGCCCAGCAAATTCTTGCCGCGCGCGGTATCAATGGCGGTTTTTCCGCCTACGGACGAATCCACCTGCGCCAGCAACGTGGTGGGAATTTGTATGAAATCAATTCCACGTTTGTAGATGGCGGCCGCAAACCCCGCCAGATCGCCGACCACGCCGCCGCCGAAGGCAATGACGATATCCGAGCGGCTCAATTCCAGTGCCAGCATGTCGTCCGTCAACCGCTCCAGCACGCGGAAGCTTTTGCTTTCTTCGCCGGGCGCAACTGTAATGATTGACGCGTCCGCCCCGATGCGACGCAGAGACTGAACCAGCATGGCGCCGTGAAGCCGGAAGACATTCTCGTCGGTAACAACAACCGCGCGCCGTCCTCGCAGCCAGGACGCCAGATTTTCCTGCTCGCACGATAGAAGATCGGATCCCACCACCACGTCGTAGCTGCGCGCGGCCAGGTCCACCCGAACAATCAATGTCTGGCCGCTCATGCCGCCGCCCCTGCGCGATGCATGCGCCTAATGCGCACCGCTTCGGCCAGTTCATTGAGCACGGTTATAGATTTTTCCCAATCGATGCAGCCGTCAGTGATGCTGCGTCCATAGGTGGGGCTTCGTCCCGGAACAAGATCCTCGCGTCCCGCCAGCAGATTGCTTTCGATCATCACGCCTACTATGCGCGCATCGCCGTTCGCGACCTGCACCGCAATCACCTGCACCACGCGCGGTTGATTGTCGGAATTTTTCCCGCTGTTGGCATGGCTGGCGTCAATCAGGATACGCGACGTCAGGCCCGCTTTGTCCAACAGATGCGACGCCGCGCGAACGCCATCGGGTCCGTGGTTGGGCATTTCGCCGCCCCTGAGAACCATATGGCAATCTTCATTGCCCGTGGTGGTGGCGATGGCAGATTGCCCTTCCTTGGTAACCGCCAGGAAATGATGCGGACGACGGGCCGCAATTATGGCGTCCACCGCAATCTTTAAGTCGCCGTTGGTACCGTTCTTGAATCCGACAGGACACGAAAGACCCGACGCCATTTCGCGATGAATTTGGCTTTCCGTCGTTCGGGCGCCGATCGCGCCCCAGGATACCAGATCTCCAATATATTGCGGCGTTATCACGTCAAGAAATTCGCAACCTGTCGGCAAACCCATATCGTTGATGTCGCACAACAAGCGCCGCGCGATGCGCAAGCCGTCATTGATCGCGAACGATCCGTCCAGCCGTGGATCGTTGATCAGACCTTTCCAGCCGACCGTCGTGCGCGGCTTCTCGAAATATACCCGCATGACAATCTCCAGATCGTTGGCCAGACGCACCCGCTCCTTCTGCAGGCGAGCGGCATAGTCCAGCGCCGCCGGAACATCGTGAATGGAACAGGGACCGATAATCACGGCGAGCCGGTCGTCCCTACCGCGCAGGATGCGTTGCAGGCTTGCGCGCACTGTTGCTACGGTCTGGATCGCCGCCTCGCTGGCAGGAGAATTAGCCATTACCTGGCGCGGGCTGCTTAATGCTTGAATATTGGCAATGCGAAGGTCGTCGGTACGCGATGTCATTTTAATGCTCCGTGGCTGTTGGCCAGCATCGACGGCATTAAAAAAGCCGCCAGGGAACTGGCGGCTGAAGAAACGACGGGGAATTGCACCCTAGGTCGTACGTGTTCCTCCCTCCGCCAGCAAACGCGGATACCAGGTAAATTGATAGCTGCTGGCGGCGAAGGTTGTCATGACTGTCATCTAAATCAGGAACGCAGGATGATGTCTAGCGGCAAAATATGGCGGCAACGTGTCATCATAAACCCACTGATTTTGATTTCGTACCGGATCGGACATTCGAACAAAGAAAGATAGCGCCCTTAGCGGGTCAGCAGCACGGCAAGAATCGCCAGCCCGGCCGCGATGCGGTACCAGCCGAAGGGTTTAAGACCGTAACGGCCGACAAACCCGATAAAGCCTTTCACCACCACATAGGCGACCAGAAACGAGACGACAAAACCGATGGCGATATCGGTGTTGGCTGATGGATCCAGAACGTCACGATTTTTATAAAGGTCAAGCGCCGTGGCGCCCAGCATGGTCGGCACGGCCAGATAAAAGGTGAAGGCGGCGGCGGCTTTGCGGTCCACACCCATTAATTCGCCGCCCAATATTGTGGCGCCCGACCGTGACACGCCGGGAATGATGGCCAACACCTGACAAAGCCCGATTTGGAATGCCTTCGACAACGGCAAATGGTCGCCGTCCAGATAACGCGGCGGCGGCGCGATGCGCTCGAATACCAGAATAATGATGCCGCCAAGGATCAGCGTGCTGGCAATCAGCCATGGCGCGACGGTCGGAGAAAAAAGGATCGACTTGATGAAGTCGTGCGTAATTGCGCCGACAAAGGCAGCCGGCAGGAAGGCGACAACAACCGCCAGGGTAAATTGGCGCGCTTGTGCGGAACGCGGCAGTCCCCGCAAAATCCGCCAGAATTTTTGCCAATAGACTGCAACGACGGACAAGATGGCCCCCAACTGGATGACAATGGGGAAAACATCGCCCGGCGGTGAGAAACCGAGCAATTGCTGCGCGATCAGAAGATGCGCCGTCGAGGAGACAGGCAGAAACTCCGTCAGGCCCTCCACGATGCCCAGCAAAATAACAATCAGCGTTTCGGTCATGAAAAGAGCTTTTGTGAAATCGGCTGGCACTGTGGAGCGCATCGGCAATTAGTTGCTATAGTATTTTCATGGGGATGGGCAAATCGACCAAGGGCGGCGCCGATGTCGCAGGCTGGTAGGCGGACGTGATCTGGCATTGGTTCTGGTTTGGCCGCGCGGATGCGCGCACCCCCTGGCTGCGCCGTATAGTTGGTGTGCTGTTCTTTTTTGCCCTGCCCGCGCCGGTTATTTTGCTGCTGCTGTTTCGCTTTGTGCCCATTCCCGGCACGCCGCAGATGCTGGTCGACCGCATTTTGGCGCGACCGGTTAGTTTTAGCTGGCGCAGTTATGAAAGCCTGCCGCCGGTCTTGGGCCGTGCCGTAATTGGGGCCGAAGATCAGAACTTTTGTAAACACAGCGGTTTCGACTGGGAAGCTATCAATAAAGTAATGGAGGCCCATGAAAGGGACCCGGCCGTTCCCTTACGTGGCGCCAGCACCATCAGTCAGCAGACCGCGCGCACCCTGTTTCTGGTGAATAACCGCAGCTGGGTGCGAAAGGGTCTGGAGACCTATCTGACGGTCCTGCTGGAAGCGATTTGGCCGAAAAGGCGAATTCTCACTGCCTATCTCAATCTGGTGGACTGGGGCCACGGGAACTATGGTGCCGACGCAGCCGCCCGCGCCTATTTCGGCAGGCCCGCCTCGGCATTAACCGTCGCTCAGGCCGCGCGGCTGGCTGCCATATTACCAAATCCGGATGTGTGGAACGCCCAAAGACCGGGCCCTTATGTCGCCTCCCGCAGCATTTCCCTTGAAGCACGCGCCGCCATGGTTGCGCGCGATGGTCTGGATTTCTGCGTGCGCTGATCCAATCGTTTTACTAGATTGCGCGAATCATGCGTCGTCTCACCCATCTGATTTTATCGCCGAACTCGCGCCTTGCCCGGCTCATGCTGGGTGAAAAGCGCCTGGCAATCGATCCGCTGACCGCCGAGGATCACCAGGCCCATCTGCCGATATTCATCGATCTCGACGGCACCGTTTGTGAGGGCCTGTGGGCCATTGTCGATCACCTCGAAGGGGCTTATCCCGAGATTCCATTGTTACCGGAAGACGTCGGCGCACGCGCCGAGGCCTTGCGCTGGCTCGATTGGGCATTGGTCATTTTCAATGCACAGGTCACGCAGAAAATTGTGCACGAAAAAGCGCCGCAGCGATTTACCGGCAGCAGCGTGCTGCGCGCGCCCGACATGAATATCATCCGCCAGGGCCGCGAGATTCTGAAAACAGCTCTTGCCGCAATCGGAAAAGCCGCCGAGAAAAATGGAAACCTGGCGGCGCGCACCACTACGTTGGGCGATCTCGGCGTTGCGGCCCATCTTTCGACCCTAGATTATTTCGGTGAAATTCCGTGGGCGGAATATCCCGCGACTTCCGAGTGGTACACCCGGATGAAAAGCCGCCCGTCATTCCGCAGCCTGCTTGCAGACCGGGTGCCGGGTCAGCCGCCCGTGTCCTATTATGCCGAACTCGATTTCTGACGCAGCCCCCGCGATTGCCGAGCGGATACGCGCTGCCGCATTGACGCAAGGGTTTGACGTTGTGCGCATTGCGCGCGCCCATGCGCCGGACGGCGCGGCGGCCAATCTGTCCGCATACCTGATTGCCGGGCGGCACGGCGAAATGGAATGGATGGCGGCCAATGCGGACCGCAGGGCCGATCCAAAAATTCTCTGGCCGGATGCAAAAAGCGTCATTCTGCTCGGTATGAACTACGGCCCCGATACCGACCCGCTCGACGCGCTGACGCGGCGAAACGAGGGCGTTATTTCCGTCTATGCCAGGGGCGCGGATTATCACGACGTCATCAAAAAGAAACTCAAGCACATTGCCGGTTGGCTTGCCCAGGACTATTCCGCCGGCGTCAAGGTCTTCGTCGATACCGCACCTGTTATGGAAAAACCGCTGGCCCAGGCTGCCGGTATCGGCTGGCAGGGCAAACATACCAATCTGGTTTCGCGCACGTTCGGCTCCTGGCTTTTCCTGGGTTCAATTTTCACTTCGCTGGCGCTTGAACCGGATGCGCCCGGCGAGGATCATTGTGGCGAGTGCCGTCGCTGCCTCGACGTCTGCCCCACCGGAGCCTTTCCGGCGCCTTATCAGATCGATGCCAAACGCTGCATTTCGTATCTCACCATCGAACACAAAGGCCCCATTGCGCCAGAATTTCGCGTCGCCATGGGCAACCGCATTTACGGTTGTGACGACTGCCTGGCTGTCTGCCCCTGGAATAAATTTGCGCAGATCGCACGCGAAACCAAATTTCACGCCCGGGATATCCCTACCGGACTTGCGGAGCTGGCAGCGCTCGATGATGCCGCGTTCCGCGCATTGTTCAGCGGTTCGCCGATCAAACGCATTGGCCGCGATCGTTTCGTGCGCAATGTCCTGATCGCCATCGGCAATTCCGAAAACCCAACTCTTGCGTCAAGCGCAAAAAAACTGCTGGACGATGCCTCGCCACTGGTACGTGGCATGGCTGTGTGGGCGCTCAGGCGCCTGCTGCCACAAAATGAATTCGCCGCCCTCGCCGCGCATTCGGTGCGGGAAATGAATGAATCCGTCCGGGCCGAATGGGCTATGGCAGCCCGTTGAGCAGCTTGCGCGCATCGCCTGCTAAATCTGGATCTGACGTCAGCGACAGCGCGGCCTCCCAATCCGCCCGCGCTCCGGCAATGTCCCCGCCTTCCTGCTTCAGCGAACCGCGTTCCAGCAGGGCTTCCGGCATGCCCGGCCGGATATCCAGCGCGCGTTCAAGATCGGCGCGCGCCTCGACCGTATGTCCGAGGGCGTGACGCGCACTGGCGCGCAATATCAGAAGATCGGCCCGCTGTGGACTGATCTTTAGCGCCGCTGTGAGATGCGACTCCGCGCCTACCCAATCCTGCAGGGCCGCCTTGGCCCGCGCGACGTCTGCGAAAGTATCCGGGTCGCGCGGGTTTAGTGTCAGGGCAGACGCGAAAGAGGCGTCCGCGCTTTTCGCATCGCCCGCCAATAGCCAGGCATTGCCGGCCTGGCTCAGAATTTCGCTGCGCAGTGCGATGCTCGCCACATCCGGACGGTGCGCAAGCACGTCCAGCTTTGTTGCGGCCTCCTTGTACCGTTTCAATCCCACCAGTGCCAAAGCCATGCAATGCGCCGCAGCCATGCCGCCTTCGCCGGGTTTCCAGGAATTGGCGATGGCCAGTGCCGCTTGAGGATTGCGCGTCGACTGCTGCACACATTGGCTGTAACGGGCCTGATCGTCGTCCGCCGCATAGGCCGCCGAACACATCAGGATCAGGCACAGCACGCCATGGCCCCTCATCCCGCCACCATGGCTTCGAGCGTCTGAGTGGTCAGCAACAAATCTTCCGGGGTCGAAAGGCGATGTTCGCCATGCTTGATCAGCGTCATGCGCACATTGCCGTCAATCAGATCGATCAATTTCATGGCGTGTTGCCACGGCACATCTTCGTCCTTCATGCCTTGCAGAATGCGCACCGGACAATTCAGCTTGAGCGGTTTGTCCAGCACCAGATTTCTTCGGCCGTCCTCTATCAGGAGGCGCGTGATCGGGCGCGGTTCCGGTTCATAGACATTAGGTTGAAACCAGACGCCATTCTCCATGATTTCCTTTTTCGCAGTGTCCGGCAAGCGCGCCCACAGCAGATCCTCTGTAAAGTCGGGCGCTGGCGCCAGAAGCAGCAAGCCCGCCAGTCTTTCCGGCCGAAGACGCGCCAGCATCAGCCCAATCCATCCCCCCATGCTGGATCCCACCAAAATCTGCGGACCGGTTGTTGCGTCGAGCATGGCGAGTGCATCATCGCGCCATCGCGATATGCTGCCCCCGGTCAGAAAATCGCCTGACGAGCATCCCTGACTGGAATAATCGAAGCGGCGAAAGGCATGGCCGGTACGGTTTGCCCATTCGTCCAGCGTCAGAGCCTTGGTGCCTTCCATATTCGAGCGAAATCCGCCCAAAAAGAGAATGCCCGGTTCCCGGCCGACACGTGATTTATAGCCAAGCCTCTCGCCGTCACGATTCAGGTACAAAGTTTCTTGTGTCATCTTGATCCGAAGAATGCCGCACGCGGACGATAACGGGCTGTTCCGGTCATGAAAAGCGTGCTTGTCTCGCATGTCTTTCTGGTAACAATTGATAGTCTAAGTTTTTTTCGGGGGGCTTATGCGAAATCAGCTGCACAATGCTGGTGCATGCTTGTTGTTGCTGATATTCGCCCTACTTGCGGGCCCCGCTTCAGCGCAAGCACCCCCCAGGGCGGCACCCGTTCCAGCAGTGGAAGTGCAGGCCCTGGCCCCCATCAACAGCCTGCAGAACTTCGACGCTGTGCGCGCGACGGACACCTATCTTGAGCAGGTAAGCGACGCTGAGCGCATCCGGGGTGACACCTATTTTGAAGGGCGCTATTGGCTGGCTCTGGTGCGCGTCCTTTATGCATTGGCGGTTGCGGCAGCTCTGCTGTGGTTGCGCATGTCTTCCGCCATGCGCGATCTGGCGGTGCGCCTCACGCCCAGCCCTTTCTGGCAAGTACCGGTTTATGCTCTCCAATATATTTTTGTTATGACGGTACTGACCTTCCCATTGACCCTGTACCAGAATTTCGCACGCGAACAGTTATTCGGCATTTCGAACCAGGGACTTTTGCAATGGCTGGGCGATTTCGTTGTCGCCGCTGCGCTCAATCTCGTTCTGGTCACCGCATTCCTGACCATTCTGTATTGGGTGATCCGCAAGGCCAGCCGCACCTGGTGGCTCTGGGGTGCGGGGCTCGGCGCATTGTATTTGGCATTTGTCCTCGCGCTGACACCGAGCGTGTTGCTTCCGCTTTTCGTGCACAGCGAGGCTTTGCCGGACGGACAGATGAAAACCGAGATACGGCAAATGGCAGCGGCCAGCGGGCTGCCGAATATAAATATTCGCGTCTCCGACATTTCCGACCGCAACAATCGCTTGGGCACCACGGTCGCCGGATTCGGGAGCGGCGCGCAAATTCTGGTTTCGGACAATCTGATGAAGAGCGGCACTCCGGCGGAAATTAAAATCGCCGTTGCCCAGGAAATCGGCCATGTGGTCATGCATCACGACTTAATTGAGCTGTTATTTTTCAGCGTTCTGATTTTTGTTGGCTTTGCCTTTGCCAATTACAATTTCCAGTTTTTAACAAAAAGATTTGGCGCAAACTGGCAAGTAGAGCGGCTTGACGATCCAGCCGGACTGCCGGTGTTGATTGCCGCGGGCACGGTGTTTTTTCTCTGCGCAATGCCTGTTCATAACTATGTCGAACGCACCCTCAGGCATCAGGATGACCAGTTCGCGCTGAACACTGCGCGCGAACCCGATGCGCTTGCCACGCTGACCTTGAAGCAAAGCGCCTACAGAAAGTTGGCGCCCGGCGAACTGGAGGAGGATTTGTTCTTCAGCGAGCCCTCGGGCAGAAGCCGCATTGGCACTGCCATGTACTGGAAAGCGGAGCATCTGAAGGATCAGGATATCGCCGACGGTCCTATTTCGCCGCAGTAAGCGCGGACTCGACTTTCGCGAACAATGGTGCGCCATCGGAAAGCCGGTCTATCAGCGTCTTTGCTGTCGCCCGTGATGCGGCATCCCAATCCGCGCCCAGCGATGCTGCAAGCTGTGCCTGGCTTTCCAGAATGGTGCCATCGTCCAGTTGCTTCAGGTGATTTGCAGCCAGCGTCGCGCCTGTGGTGGTGATATCTACGATAGCCTCGGCCGTGCCCGAAGCAGGCGCGCCTTCGGTGGCGCCCGCGCTCTCGACAATGCGATAATCCGCAATGCCGGCGCGCGCAAAGAAATTGCGGGTCAGCTCGATATATTTCGTGGCGATCCGCAACCGGCGGCGATGGGTTTGAGCATAAGCGGCACAGACATCATCCAGATCGGCCATGCTGGACACGTCGATCCAGTATTGCGGCACCGCCACCACGACATTGGCAAAACCAAAGCCCAGCGGACGAATGAGATGGATTCGGCCTTCGATCTCCGGCGCGGACTCGCGCAACAGGTCTTCGCCGGTAATGCCCAGATGCACATCGCCCGACAGCACCGACGCCGCAATTTCCGACGCCGACAGCAGCATGACGTCTATATCGTCGAAGCCGCCCAACGTAGCGCGATAGCCGCGTGCCGATGTCTTGTCGATGGATAGGTCGGCTTTGGCAAAAAACGCATTCACCTGTTCCTGCAACCGGCCCTTGGAGGGAATGGCAAGCGTCAGCATCAGCGCGCGCCCCCTGCCTGGCATGCAGCCAGCACCCGCTCTGTGCGAATAGCACAACCGATGGCGGGCGCCGGCGTTTTCGCGCCCAGCAACTCCAGCAACATGTCATAGCGGCCGCCACCCGCGACCTGCACCGGCCCTTCGGCATCGCGTGCCCACAGCTCAAACACAACGCCGGTATAATATTCCATGTTGCGTCCGAAGCGCGCGGCAAAGCGCAACCGCGATCCGTCCACACCCAGTGACTTCAATGTGGCAAGTCGTTTTTCCATTGCCGCCAGCGGCGCCTCCAGCGACACGCCTGCGTCCTTGGCCAGCACGCGGATATAATCGAGCGCCTCGCCCGCGCTGCCCGAAACCGCCAGAAATTTCTGCACCACGCGCGCAATTTCGGGATGCAGGCGAATGGCCGCGGCGGCGGCATTCTGCTCCATTAACCGCGCGATAATTTCAGCGCGCGTGCGCCCGCCTTGCGGCACATCGCCCAGTGAATCCAGCTTGGCTTCCAGCACGGCACGCGCTTCCGCCGCCCCGCCATTGCCGCCGTTTCCGGCCGTGAGCTTCGCCAGCAACGCCTCAAAATAACCGATGCGCCAGAAGTGCCGTTTAAGTCTCGCCCGCCATTGCGCCGGCATGTCGAGGGCATCGACCAGCGTCGCGAACAGATTGAGGTCGCCGATTTTCATTTCAAAATCGGTTAGTCCCGCCGCACGCAGCGCCTCTACCGTCAGCATCAGAATTTCATCATCCGCCGCAGCGCGGTCCACAACGCCCAGAAGCTCGACTCCAGCCTGGAAAAACTGCGTTGGCCGCTGCGGCTCACCTGGCTGATGCCGGAAGGCCAAACCGTTATAGGAAATGCGTGCCGGAAATTTTACGCCACTCGTTACCTGATGACGGCAAATCGGAATAGTGAGATCGGGTCTGAGCGCCAGCTCGCGTCCCGAACTTTCGGTAAAGGTGAAGGTGCGCAGCCGAATTTCCTCGCCTGACCGATCGAGGAATATTTCGGCGGGCTGCATCAGGCTCGGCTCCTGGCGCGTGTAGCCGCGCGCGGCAAACACGGCAAGAATTTTGTCCGCTTGCGCGTTCAGCGCCTCCAGCTGCGCCGCCTCGAAATAGGGAAAGGCCACCATGGCTCACGCCTTCCCGGACAGCATGGCACGCACTTCGGCGACCAGTGCGGCGCGCCTCACTGTTTTCTGCGCCAGCCGCTCGCCAAGATAATCTGCGCGGTTATCGATATCTTTCGCGAGTTCGGCGCCCTGCGCCAAATTCTTTAGCGTGACTTCGCCCTTGGCGCGCTCGTCGCCGCCTTCGATGACGGCAATGGCCGCACCGCGCCTGTCGGCATATTTCAGCTGATCTCCCATGCCTTTGGTTCCGGCATAGACATCCGCCCGCATTCCGGCGGCTCTCAATTCCCTGGCCATCGCGAACGCCGACGCGGTTTCGCCCTTGTCCATGACCGCAACAAACGCCAGCGGCTGCGCGACGCCCTTGGTCAGCCCGCGCTGCGCCAATGCGCTCATCAACCGGCTGACGCCGATGGAAACGCCGGTGGCCGGAACCTGTTGACCGGTAAAGCGAGCCACCAGATCGTCATAGCGTCCACCGCCCGCCACGGACCCGAACACCACCTCTTCGCCCTTTTCGTTCTTGACGGGGAAAGTGAGCTGCGCCTCGAACACGGCGCCGGTGTAATAGTCGAGTCCGCGCACAATTGATGGATCGATAAGTATCCGGCCATCATCATAACCCGCTGCAGCAATCGCGCTATTTATCGCATTAAGCTCAGAAAGGCCTGCGCTACCGATTGAGCTTCTCTCAACGGCATCAGAAAAATTAGCAAGCGCAACAGCATTGCTCGAAACTGTACTCATTGCGCTGGATCCAGATACGCCCCACCCTGTAAAATTCAGCAACCTAATTATCGCGACATCCGAGAGCTCTGCGCCCTTCGTAAAATCACCGGATTCATCCTTGCGACCCTTTCCAAGAAGTGCCGCCACACCATCCAGACCAAGACGATCCAATTTGTCCATTGCACGCAATATTGCGGATCGCCGCGCAGAATCATCTGGCGGAACACCCGCAGCTTCCAGCACACCATCCAACAATTTTCGGTTGTTCACCTTGACGACATAATTTCCACGCAGCCCCAGCGCATCCAGCGTGTCGGCCAACATCATCAACAGTTCGGCGTCTGCTGTCGGATTGTTAGTGCCGACAATATCGGCGTCAAACTGGGTGAATTCGCGGTAGCGCCCCGGCCCCGGCTTTTCATTGCGCCACACTGTGCCGGTCTGATAACGGCGAAACGGTTTGGGCAGGGTCTGGAAATTCTCGGCGACATAGCGCGCCAAGGGCGCGGTCAGGTCATAGCGCAGCGAGACCCATTGCTCGTCATCGTCCCTGAGCGAAAACACCCCCGCATTGGGGCGGTCGACATCGGGCAGGAATTTTCCCAGCGCGTCGGTATATTCGAAGGCTGGCGTTTCCAGCGCATCGAAGCCGTAGGATTCATAGACCTTGCGGATGGTATCCAGCATGGCCCGCTCGGCGGCCATTTCCTCCGCCCCACGGTCGCGAAAACCACGCGGCAGCCTGGCTTTGGGCCGGGGCTGGGATTTGTCGGATTTCGGCGGACTCACGGGCGAAACTTTCTTGAATTGAGCGGGTTTGTAGCGGCGCCCCCGCCCTGCGGCAAGGAATGACGGCCCAGCGCCGGCCGGGACATCCCAATTTCGGCCGTGTTCGGCCCGTCATTGTGGCCCAGGACTTGCGGATTCGGCCATAGGCCGAACGGGAATCGTCCCGCTTTCGGACAGATGGGGCAAACCGGCCCTTAAGGCTCAGCGGGCTAAAAAACACCATGCAACCGACATCCCTGATCACCGATTGGACCGGACAGGAGGCCGATTTATGGTCCTCCCATGTCCTGCATCTGAACCACAGCCTGAGCGGGCAGCCGCTATTTTCCTTCGACGCCCTGGCCGAGCTGATCGATCACTACCCGCGCGAACATTATTCCCTGGTCCATATGGGCGCCGCCGACGGCACGCGCGAATGGCGCGAGGGCGACATGGGCGGCGTTTCGGGCGCCAAAGTCATTGAGGCCATCCGCAACGGCCGCATGTGGCTGAATCTGCGCAATGTCTCGGGCGTGGATGCGCGGCACCGCACGCTGCTCGACACGCTGTTTTGCGAATTATCGGAGAATATGCCGGGCTTTCATGCACCCAAGCGTCAAAGCGGAATTCTGATTTCGTCGCCGGCCGCCCAGGTCTATTACCATTGCGACCTGCCCGGCCAGCTCCTGTGGCAGCTGCATGGCGTCAAGCGCGTCTATGTCTATCCGCCATTCGCGCCTTTCGTCACGCCGGAGCATCTGGAGAAAATCGCGCTCTACGATCTCGAAGTCGATATGCCGTATGAGCCCTGGTACGACGAACATGCCCAGGTCATAGATCTCAAGCCCGGCCGCTTTCTCAGCTGGCCACTGAATGCGCCCCATCGCGTGGAGAATCTGGAAGGCCTTAATGTCTCGATGACCGTGTCCTACACCTCGCCTTCCATCCGACGCGGTGAAGTTGTCCATCTGGCGAACGGGCTGCTGCGCCATCGTTTCGGCCTGACGCCGAAAACCGGCACCCTTTCGGGTCCGGCCTATTGGGGTAAGGCTGCCTTGCAGAAGGCCTTGCGCGACAGCCAATGGGTGAGGCGCGAGCGCAAGCAGCGCCGCGGCGTCGAATTCCGCCTGGACACCAACCACCCCGGCGAGATTCTGGAATTGGCGGACGCCTGATATGGCAAGTCTGGACGCCGGATTCGCACACGCGCAGGGCGGGACATCGCCGGGTTATACGGCGGATGTCAGCGCCGGATGGTGCGCGCAAAACTGGGCCGGCCACGCACCGACTCCGTTTCAACGCAGCGAGTGGCTGAATGCCCTGTATGGCGCGGCGGCACTGGACAAAACCCTGTCGCCGCTGACCGCAACCGTGCGCAACCGCGAGGGAAAAATCGCCATGCGGCTGCCCTTGCTGCAACGGCGCCGCAATGGCCTGCAGGTCATAGAATTTGCCGACCTCGGCATGACCGATTTCAATGCTCCGTTGCTGGGGCCTGCCGCGCCCAAATCGCCTGATGACATGAAACAGGCCTGGCGCGCATTGCGGTGCGCTTTGCCCAATGCCGATTTTCTCTCTCTGCAGAAGATGCCGCGGCATTTCGATGGCCGGCCGAATCCGTTTACCTTTCTGCCGCAGGCACATTCTTCCGCGGCGAATGCAAACCCGCTGACCATAGGTGGCGACTGGGACGCCTTCCGCTATTCCTGGGAGCGTACCTTCCGCAAGGAGCTTGAACGCAGCTGGCGCGTGTTTCAGCGCCATCCCGAGGCGCAATTCAAGGTGGTGCAGGATCCCGGCGAAGCCCTGCACATTCTGAAGGTCATGGAAGTGCTGCAGCGCGAACGCATGCAGGAGGTCGGTGCCCGCTATATGCTGGACCAGCCGGTCGAAACGGAATTCTATCGTCGGCTGGTGCAACAGAATCCGTCGAACGGCTATGCCGTGCTCACCGCCCTGACGGCGGGAGACGAAATTGTTGCCGCGCTGCTGGGCGTTCGCCACAACGATACCTATGTGATGATCCGCATTTGTCACGCGGGCCGCGCCTGGTCGAACTGTTCGCCCGGGCGCCTGATTATTGAACGCACCATGGCGCATTTGTATGCCCAGGGCTGCCGCGTATTTGATTTCAGCATCGGCAATTACGCCTATAAGCGGCGTTTCGGCGTCATTCGCGTGCCGCTGATGGATGTAACCGCGGCGCTTGGCTGGCGCGGACTGCCCGCCTTGTTGCGCGTACGGCTGGCGGCTGTGACGCGGCAGTATCCGGGCCTGCACGCCGCCATCCGCAAGCTGTTGGGAAACCCCGCTTCGCGCGAGGAAGCCGGGCTCTAGGTCGCCCCGATTGCCTGTAGTGGCGCCTCAACAGTGGATGCGGACAGCCGCTCAATTCCCTGCTGAATCGTGGCAACGGCGATGCCGCGACGCTGCGCGGCCCGCACGGCATGCCGTAACATCGCAGGCGGACAGCCATAAGGGCTGTATCGCACCGTGACGTCGTGACCATAGAATATGGCCCAGCCGTTATTCTCCTGTGCGGCATCCAGCAGCCGTTCAATTCCTTCGGCATCGATATTGGCCTGCATCAGAGGCAAGGCACTGAGATAATGCCGGTCAATCTGTCCCGTATTGACGCGCGGATATACTGTGCGGCTGGAATTGAACAGGTTGCGCAGCCTGCGCTTCCAGCCCAGCGAGGCAAAGCCGTACGGATAGGCGAAATTCTGCAGCGGCAGAGTCGGCTCGATTGCCTTCAGGGCCGAACGGTTGCACAGAAGGTCCGCCACCAGCGCACTGGCGCCAACCGAATCCACGCGGCCGTGTGAAAAACTGTGGCAGGCAATTTCGTGCCGGCGTTCATGCAGACGCACTATGTCGTCGCCGCTGACCACGCGATAATGTTCCGTCTGCACGTCCAGAAAGGATCCGGCGATATAGTATGTGCCGCGCACGCCATGGTCTTCGAGAATGCCTGCGCCCTGGGTGGCAGCGGAAACCGGCACATCGTCGAACGTAAAACTCACCAGCGGACGGTCCGGCACAAGCGGAGATGTCACTGCAATGCGGCGCGCCAGATTGTCGGCCAGACGCACGCGCAAGCCCGGTTCGGGAATTTCGGTATCGACCGTGCCTGTCATGGACGGCCCCTGCGCGTGACGAAGTGGTAGACCGCTGCCGCCGACAACAGATACAGCACGGCATACACCGCATTTAACCACAGTCCAAAATCCGCGAGCGTCTTGCTTGTGGTCAGCAGCAGCGCCAGAGCGCCCGCATTCAACGCAATCAGCCCGAGCGCAACAAAGGCGCGCGTGGTCATGCGACCGGTGACGAAGAACAATTCGCCGTGGAATTCCAGCAAATTCCTGAATGCCGGAACGGCCAGCAGCAATCCAAAGAACGGCGCCGCCTCCGCCACGTTGTGGCCCAATAGCGTGGGCCACAGCCACAAAGCGCCGACAATCGCTCCGAAACCCAGTGTCGAGGCGACGGCAATGATGGCCTCGACCCCCAGCGCGCGGCGTATCAGGTTTGCGGGCCGCACCTCCGCGATCAGCTTGCGGACATACAGGACATAAAAGCTGCGGAAGGGGACCGCCGTAAAATCGATGATGCGCGTGGCAACGGCATAGATGCCGGCAAGATAGGCATCCGTGAGAGACAGCACGATCAGCTTGTCGAGCTGGATCTGCGCGCTGAACGAAAAATATGACAGGGCAAAGGCCACGCTGTCGCGAAAGCGGGAGCGGAATAGCCGCGTGCGCCACCGCAGCGGAATGCGGGGATGATAGAACACCCATATCACCGCCATCGCGGAAAAATTGGCGACGACATAAAATACAGCCCATTGCTCGACATCGCCGTCATGCCACAGGGCAAAGGCACCCGCGGCCAGCGTGCGCGCCAGGCTGCCGAGCGTGATGACCAGAGACGCCGTGGAAAACCGCCCTAATCCCCCATTGATCTGCTGAATGAGATCGATAATCCGCCAGGCGAAAATTTCGACCGCGATGATGCCCAGGAATGCCCACAAGGGCATCATGTTTGAAAACAGACCCGCGTACAGCGGAAGCGCGATGAGCAATCCCAATGGCAGGAACGCCGCCATGCAGACATACGCCATGGCGAGGTAATACCCCACCAGCTGTTTTCGACTGGCAGCCGCACGAAATGCCAGCGAGCCGAATCCCAGTCCTGAAAATCCGGAAAGCATCAACCCGACCGCTGATGCCGAGGCGAAGGCGCCCATGCCGCGCAGGCTCAGCGCGTTGACCAGAAGAAAGAAGTAGGCGGCCTGAAGCACCACCCGGCCGACGGAGCCGGCCATGATCTGGCAATAATGAACAATGGATTGGCGAAAATCGCCGCCCAGCCGATCGGACAGCCGGGCACGCAGGCCCGCCCAGCCTCGGGCGGAACCGTTACAGGCCGGAATGGGCACGGCGTGCAGGCTCTCCATCCCCGCCAGAGTGCAACGGAGAACCCAGTAGAAGAGTTAAGACAAATCCAATTTTAGGCGCGTGACAGCGTAAAATTTGGGTAACTATGGCCGGACGGATGGGCCCGGCGCCTCAATTTTTGTGGCTGGGGCAGGCCAACAGCGCCCGGACGAATTTGTCCCGCCAGGCTGAAACATCCTCCGTCACCACGCCATGCATCAGCGCTTCCCAGCGCCGCCGGCGCTCGGCCAGGGGCATGGCCAGCCCGCGCTTGATGGCTTCCGAAACATCCTCGCGGCTGAAGGGATTGACGATCAGCGCATCCTTCATCTGGGCGGCGGCGCCGGCAAAGCGCGACAGGATCAGGACACGCCGGGATCTTCCGGGTCCTGGGCCGCGACATACTCCTTGGCCACCAGGTTCATGCCGTCGCGCAGCGGCGTGACAAGTCCGACGGCGGCGCGCGATAAATGCCGGCGAGCTCGTCGCGCCGATGGCGGGTTGACATAGCGGATCGGCACCCAGTCGACGCGTGGCATAGGCGCCGTTGATGCGCCCGGTGACGGTTTCAAGCTTGTGCGCGGATATCCTGATAGGCCTCGACCGCGTCGCGGCTTGGGGTGGCGATCTGCAGCAGAAAGACCTTCTCGCGCAGATCGGGATTGTCGGTGAGGAACTGCTCATAGGCCAGAAACCGCTCTTCCAGCCCCTTGGAATAGTCGAGCCGATCGACGCCGATGATCATCCTGCGACCGGCCAGGCTCTCGTGCATGCGCTTGCAAGCACGCTTTGCGCCTCTGCCGAGTTCGCGTCGCGGCGATGAAGGCTTCGCGTCGATCCCGATCGGAAAGGCGCCCGACCGCCACTGGTCTGCCCGAAAGCCGCGGCTCGTCCCGTCGGCCGTGCACTGTCCCCCGGCTTCCTGCGCACATATCCGTCGAAGGCGTCGAGACAATCCTCGGTCTGGAAGCCGATCAGGTCGTAGTCGAACATCGCCTCGACGAGTTGCGGTGGCGCGGCAGGGTGGCGACCAGCTGTCGGGCGGGCCAGGGAATGTGAAGGAAAAAGCCGATGCGGTTGGTCACGCCCAGTTTCCGCAGTTCCCGCGCCAGCGGGATCAGGTGGTAGTCATGCACCCAGATGAAATCGTCCGGCTCGATCAGCGGACGCAAGGTTTCGGCGAAGCGCCCGTTGACCCGGTCGTAGCCTTCGCCGAACGAGCGCTCATAGGCGGTCAGGTCGATGCGATAGTGGAAGAGCGGCCAGAGCGTCTTGTTGGCATAGCCGTTGTAATATTCCTGAGCGTCCTGCTCTTCGAGGTCGATCGTCGCCACCGTCACGCCGGCGATCCGCTGCATCGACAACTGGCCGGTGAATTTCTCGACGGTTTGCCGCTCCAGCCGAACCAGATGCCTTGGTATTCGCGCAGGGCCGCGGCGAGCGCCATGGCCAGGCCGCCGGGCGATCGACCTGATCTCGCTCGGCGGATTGACGCGATTGGAAACGACGATCAATCGGCTCATGGCGCGGGCTCTTTTCGCCAAACAGCCCAGCCAGGCAATCACCGCCGCGACATCGGCCAGCCGCCTGCTCGCCCCTGTTTCGCGGTTGCTTCCCACAAGGACGCCTATGCCACCCGCACGCTCGACAACGGCGAAGCCATGTTCATCGGTCAAATCGTCGCCCACAAAAATCGGGCGCGCGCCAGCAAATGGTGCTTCCGCCATAAACGCCGCTATGGCGTCTCCTTTGTCCGGCCCCGGCGAACGCAATTCGACCACCATCAGTCCTTCCTGCAAGACAAGTCCCGTCTGCTCGGAAAGTTCCTTACCCAATTCACGGATTGACGGCTCGGCCTCGGGTATGCCGCGATAATGCAACGTTACACTAAGCCCCTTGTCTTCCATGATGAGGCCTTGCTGCGTTTCTGCCAAAGCGTGAAAGATAGCGCGCGCATCCGCCAGACTTGGATGCGGCATGGCTCGCTCGCCAAAGGCTGTGCGCCGATCCAGTCCGTGAATGCCGGCCACAGCTTTGACACTGCCATCCAGAATACGGTCGACTTCGTCTACGCTTCGTCCGCTTATGATGGCCAGACGTCCATCCAGTCGCTGCTGCAAATGCGCAAGCAACTTGTTGCGATGTGGATCGGGGGCCGTGTCCTCTGGCCTTGCTACAAGGGCGGCAAGCGTTCCGTCCAGGTCAAGAAAAAGTGCCAACCCGCTTATTGTGTCCAGGGCCGGTGGGGGCGGAAGGGTTACACCAGGCTCCATCAACGACGTCATGGTAGCGCGCCCCCGCCGGGGATAGTATCGTCCGCGCGCTCGTGCACGACTGTGGTGTTTCTTCTGCGCGGCAATGCCGAAGGAATTTCAGCCTGTATATAGCTCAGCAATTTTTCGCGTAGCGCGCAGCGCAAATCCCACGCAGCACTTGAATTTTCGGAGCTGGCTACAATTCGCACTTCAATCGTACTCCGGCTTGGCATCGGTTACCTGCAGGCTCAGCACCTCGCCGTCCCAATCTTTCTCTTCCTTAATAATCTCATGGAGCTTCTGTCGGATCCTTTCCACCGGCGCTGTGTAATCCAGATAGAAATAGACCGAGCCGATGATCGAGGAACTGGAGCGGGTCCAGTTTTGGAACGGCCTTTCGAGAAAATAACTCAAGGGCAGAATGAGGCGGCGCAAATCCCAGATTTTGACGACCACATAGGTTGCCGTCAGTTCTTCCACCCGGCCCCATTCGCCTTCCACGACCAGAACATCGTCAAGCCGGATTGGCTGGGTAATGGCAATCTGCACGCCGGCCACCAGATTGGCGAGCACGGGCCGCGCCGCCAGTCCGACAATGATGCCTGCCGCGCCGGCCGATGCGAATATGCTGATGCCGAATTGCCGTACGGATTCGAATGTCATCAGGGCAGACCCGATCGTCAGAATAACGATCAGCGTGCCCAGCGCGCGCTTGAGTATGCGCACCTGCGTTGCAGCCTTGCGTGCGTTTAAATTGTCGGCATCGTCCCAATTGAGCTTGCGAAGATATTCGTCTGCGAACAGATTGGCCGCAACGAACACAATCCATCCGATCAGGACGATCAGACTCGCCGCCAGCGAATGCTGAATTGCCGAAAGCGCCTCCCGAGTGACAGGCAATAGCGGAGCCGCGATATTTACCGCCACAATGATCAGGCCAAAACGCACGATACTGCGCGTCCTGCGGAAAAGCGGCTTTAACAACGGTCCGCCGCGCCCGACATGGTGGGTCAGTATGCGCATAATGGCGTCCTGGATCGCAAAAATCACAGCCAGGAGGATCAGCAGGACGCCGACCACTAACATCCACTTTGGTATCCAGGGAACGATTGATTGAATACTGGCAATCAGTTGCGAAAAATCCATAGCTTTCAATACAGCCTGTTTGCGTGAAAACGCCTTAGACCCCCATGCGCTCCAGTTCAACCGCATTGAATTTCACAATGAAATTCGGCGATTGCGTGAAAATCAATGCGGGAAATGGGCCCCTGTTACGGGATTTGCGGCGGCCTCCCGGGATGCGCGCATCCACATTCCGGGATAAATCGACCAGATAGATATAACCGATTGAATAAATTACATTTTATCCAGCGTTGCGTAACATGGTGTATCGCCGCAGCGCGGACTGTTTTGCAGACTGTAAAACGCCATTCAGAGCCCGAATAGCGCTTCTGCGTTTGCCTGGAAGAATTTGCGCTTGTCCTCCGCGCGCATCGACACATTGTCGCTCAGCGTCACTTCCTGCGGCACATACTGGTAGGGATAGTCCATTGCGTACAGCACGCGGTCCATTCCCATAACGCTTTGCGCAAAATTGATCGCCGGCGCCCAGGGCGTGCCGCTGGTCGTTATATAGAAATTTTCCCGCATATATTCGCTGGGTCTTTTCTGCAGCGGCACCCAGTTCTTGTATCTTCCGGATCCAACGCTCGCCCCATGCATGTGATCGATACGATACATCCAATAGGGCAGCGCCTCTCCCAGATGCCCCAGGATCAATTTCAATTTTGGATAACGATCGAAAACGCCGGCAATAATCAGGCTCAAGGCATGAAAGCCGGTTTCGACCTGAAAGCCGTAAATGGCCATTTCAAGGCCCCGCTGCAGGAACGGCGCGATCATCTGGCGCGACGGCGTATTCGGGTGCAGATAGATAGGCACATCCAGGGCCTCGGCGCTTTCGAATATCGGCCAGAATTTTGCGTCATCGAGATACTCGCCATTGGTATGCGAATTGATGATTACACCGCGAAACCCGAGGTGATTGACGCCGCGTTCGATCTCGCGCGCCGCGTGACCGGGATCCTGCGGCGCGATAGCCGTCAAACCGGTAAAGCGTTCAGGGTAATTGCGCGTCGCCTCTGCCAGGCGGTCATTGGCCAGAACGGCTATGTTCCGGGCCGTATCAGTGTCGAAGATCTGCGTGCCCGGTGAGGTTAGCGCAATAATTTGTCGGTCGATACCGGCCGCATCCATATCGGCGATGCGGCGCGTGCCCAAATCCTGTAACCGTTCGCGAATATTAATGGCGCGCGGCGTGGCGTTCCGCCCAAAATACCCCCAGGCGCTTTTCAATCCGGGATCGACCTGGGGATCATTGTCGATCAGCTTGAAATACGCCTCGATCATTTCCGGCGGAGCAAAAGCCTCTTCTGTAGCAATACGGGCATAAGGCACTTTGCCCGGCAAGGGCGTGCTGCTATCTGGCAAAATCATTGCGCTTGGTCCGTTCCTGGATTGCATGTCATACTTACAAACTAGCAAAGCATGAATTATCTCCGGGGGGAACGGTGGCATGGGGGGCGTTCTGAACGTCACCGACTTTCTGGAGGCGCGGACCATAAGCGCCTTTCAATTAAGGGTCGCGGCCCTGTGCGCGGTTGTGATCGGGCTGGATGGTTTCGATTCCCAGTCCCTTGCATTCGTCGCCCCGGCCATAAGCCGGGAATGGCATTTGTTGCCGGGCGCGCTTGGCTCGGTATTTGGCGCAGCCTTGTTCGGCATGCTGATCGGGGCAATTTTGCTGGGATCGCTGGCCGATTATTTCGGCCGCAAACCCATGATCCTGCTTGGCACGGTCATTTTCGGACTTGGCGCGCTGTCGACGCTTGCGGTTCAGGCCCTGCCGGACTTGATGATCATTCGTTTTCTGACCGGAATTGGCCTGGGTGGCGTTTTGCCCAATGCCGTCGCGCTGACCAGCGAATATGGCTCGCGCAAGCATCGCACCATGATGGTAATGGTCATGTTCTCGGCGATAACGGTGGGCTCCGCATTGGGCGGCGTTCTTGCCACGCAACTCATTCCGCCTTTTGGCTGGAAAGCGGTATTTGTTGCCGGCGGTGTCATGCCGCTGCTCATCGTTCCGGCAATCGTAATCTGGTTGCCGGAATTGCTGGAAGTCCTGGTCGCGCGTGGTGCTCGCGCGCGCATAACATCCATCTTGCGGAAAATTGAACCGAAGATTGACCAGGACGCGGATTACGCGTCATCGGCGGAAAAAATTTCCGGTTTTGTCCTGCCGCAGCTTTTTCGCCAAAACCGGGCCCTGGTCACTATCCTGTTCTGGGCAATATTTTTCCTGAACCTGCTTGATATATATTTTCTGAACAGCTGGCTGCCGACTCTTTTCAATGCCACCGGCCTGAGCGACAGCATGGCGATCATTATTACCGTCATGTTTCAGGCAGGCGGGGCAATCGGTTCCTTTATTCTCGGATGGCTTATTGCACGCCTTGGCTTTTTCCCTGTACTGGGCACCAGTTTCGTTGTGGGATGTTGCGCGATCCTGGCCTTGGGTTGGGCCGGCGCGGAAACGGCTCTGTTGATTCCCGCCGCCTTTCTGGCGGGCGCCTGCGTCATTGGCGGCCAGGGTGGTTGCAATGCCATGGCGGCGCGCTTCTATCCGGCCTTTGTGCGGTCTACCGGCGTGGGCTGGGCCCTTGGGATTGGGCGCATCGGCTCCATTGTCGGGCCGGTGCTGGGCGGTTTTATGTTGGCGGCCCATTGGGCCGTACCGAGTGTTTTTACTGCTGGCGCGCTACCGCAATTGGGCGGTGCCCTGTTTATCGGAGCGATTGGACTGCTGACCGGCTGGCGGCTCGCACATAAAGAGGTCTAGCCAATGCTTCGATCAATTCGTGGACTTAACCTGCCCGTTCCTTCCCTTTAATTGCGAAGAGCCCCGATATGAACAAATTCGATCTCAGCAAGGCTTCCACGACTGCGCCGCAAATAGAATTTGCCTTTGCCGTGCAAGTGGAAATCTCACCCAAGAAAGCGCTTGGCGCGCTGCCGCAGGGCGGCGACCGTTACATTGTCGATATTCTGGATGGCGTGTTCGAGGGACCGAATATTAAAGGCCGCGTGCTGCGCGGCGGCGCCGATTGGGCCCATATCCGTCCCGACGGCGTATTTGCATTTGATGCTCGCTACACGCTTCAGGAAGACGACGGCACCCTGATTTACATGCAGAACCGCGGCTATCGCTGGGGCAGTCCGGAGGTCATGGCCCGGATGGCAAGACGCGAAGAAGTCTCGTCTTCAGAATATTACATGCGGGTGGCGCCCGTGTTCGAAGTCGCTGCCGGCAAGCATGACTGGCTCACCAAATATGTTTTCTTCGGCGTGGCCGATAAAATTCCGACTGGCAATATTATTCGCTACTTCCGGGTCCTGTAATGCCGAAGTTTCCCGATCTGCCGATCTACACTGGCTATAACAAGCCCGGTCGTATCGAATGCGATGTCCGCGATCTCGATGTCGAGGGATCGATCCCGCACGAGCTTGACGGCATTTTTTACCGTGTTGCGCCCGACCCGCACTGGCCGCCCAAATTGGGTCAGGATGTTTATTTCAACGGCGACGGCATGGCCTGCGCCTTTCGTTTTTCAAACGGACGTGTCGATCTCAAGACACGCTATATCCGCACCGAAAAATTTCTGGCTGAAGACAAAGCGGGCCACGCCCTGTTCGGCCCCTATCGCAATCCCTATTTCGATGACGACAGCGTAAAAGGGCTCAGCCGCGGCACCGCCAACACCAACATCGTTTTCCATCATGGAAAACTCCTGGCCTTGAAGGAGGACAGCCTTCCCGTTGCGCTGGATCCCCTGACCCTTGAAACCACCGGTTCCTACAATTTTGGCGGCGGCTTTACCGGCCCAACCTTCACCGCGCATCCGAAAATCGATCCGGCGACCGGCGAGATGATTGCGTTCGGATATGCCGCAAAGGGCCTGACCACGCGCGACATCGCCTATTGCGAGATCGACCGCAGCGGCGCCGTCACCCGTGAAGTTTGGTTCGAGGCTCCTTATTACTGCATGGTTCACGATTTCGGCGTCACCGCGGATTACGTCGTGTTTCCCGTCGTACCCATTGTAGGCAGCCTTGAACGCTGCGCCAAAGGCATGCCGCATTTCGGCTGGGACGCCTCAAAGCCGGTTTATCTGGGCGTGTTGCCGCGCAAGGGCGACGTCGGGGATATTCGCTGGTTCACAGGCCCGACGGAATTTGCCTCGCACGTCATGAATGCCTTCAATGACGGCGATAAAATCCATATCGACATGCCCGTGGCGGAAGGAAATTCCTTTCCCTTCTTTCCCGATATTTCCGGCGCGCCGTTCAACCCGCAAAAAGGCCGGGCCCGCATGACGCGCTGGACCATGGATCTGGGCGGCAAAAGCGAATCCTATTCCGCCGAGCGCCTGTCGGAATTCAGCGGCGAATTTCCCCGCATCGACGACCGCTATGCCACACGGGCCCATCGCCATGCCTGGTGGGTGGGGCATGATCCCGAAAAGCCATTCGATTCCGTGCGCGGCGGCAGCATAGGCGGGCCGGGCTGGAACGCCTGGACCTATCGCGATCTCGCCACCGGGCGCGCCTCTACCTATTATCCGGGCCCGACCTCGACCGTTCAGGAAGTCGCCTTCGCGCCCAAATCCGCGACATCGCCCGAAGGCGAAGGCTATATCCTGGGTCTGGTCAATCGCTTCGAAGACATGAGTACCGACCTGATGGTGATGGACGCGCAAAATCTCGAGGCCGGTCCCCTGGCCGCCATCCACCTGCCCATCCGCTTGCGCAATGGCCTGCACGGCAATTGGGTACCGGCGCGCGATCTGTTGGCCAACATATGAGTGCGCCGATTACCCAATCCGTGCCGCCTTCGGCTGACGGCTATGAACAGCCCGGGCTTTATATCGACGGCGAATGGCTCGGTCTTGAAGGCCGCCATAGTCAACCGGTGATCAATCCGGCCTATGGCACCGAGCTGGGGCGCGTGCCGCATGCCAGCATTCCGGATCTGGACAGGGCGCTTGCCGCTGCGCAGCGCAGCTTTCCGCTCTGGCGCGCCAGGTCGCCGGTGGAACGCGGACAAATTCTCAAACACGCCGCGCATCTTATTCACCAGCGCAGCGAAAGCATTGCCCGCACCGTCACCCTCGAACTGGGTAAACCATTGGCGGAATCGCGCATCGAAACGCACATCGCCGCCAATGCGCTGGAATGGTTCGCGGAAGAAGGCAGGCGGGCCTATGGCCGCGTTATTCCAAATCGCATGGGAACGACGCGCTTCATGGTAGTCAAGGAACCGGTAGGACCGGTGGCGGCATTTTCCGCGTGGAATTTTCCGCTCGACAATGCGGCACGCAAGATTGGCGCGGCGCTGGCGGCCGGCTGCCCGGTCATTTACAAGCCCGCCGAGGAAGCGCCGTCCTCCGCTTTGACCGTGCTCAGGGCGCTGATCGATGCCGGCCTGCCGCCCGGCATTGTGTCGGTCGTGTTCGGAGTGCCGGCGCAGATTTCCGAGCATCTCATTTCCTCTCCCGTCATCCGAAAAATTTCCTTTACCGGCTCCGTACCGGTGGGAAAGCATCTGATGAAGCTCGCCGCCGAAGGCATGAAGCGCACCACCATGGAACTTGGGGGCCATGCCCCGGTGCTGATATTCGACGACGCGGATTTTGAACCGGCGCTGGAGCAGTCGGTGCTGCGCAAATTCCGCAACGCCGGCCAGGTCTGCGTCGGTCCCACGCGCTTTCTGGTCCAAACCGGAATTTACGAAAAATTCCGCGATGGCTTCGCGCGGAAGGCGCGCGCCCTGCCGGTGGGCGACGGTTTGATCGACACCAACAAGATGGGCCCGTTGGCGCATCCCCGCCGGCTGCAGTTCATGCAGGAACTGGTTTCCGACGCCGTGGAAAAGGGGGCGAGCTTGCTGGCGGGAGGCCACCGTCTGGGCAACCAGGGCCACTTCTTCGAGCCGACCGTGCTTGCCGACGTACCGCTTGCCGCGCGCATTATGAATGAAGAGCCTTTCGGCCCCATCGCCATCATCAATCGCTTTACCGATTTTTCCGATGCCATTGCCGAAGCCAATCGCCTGCCCTACGGCCTTGCGGCCTTTGCGTTTACGCGCGCCTCGGACACCATGCTCAGGGTCTCGGACGCGCTGGAGGCGGGCATGGTGGCGGTCAATTCCTTCAACATCGCCATCGCGGAGACGCCCTTTGGCGGCGTCAAGGAAAGCGGCCATGGCGCCGAAAACGGAATTGAAGGCGTCGAAGCCTGCCTTGTCAGCAAAACCGTAAGTCTGACCTAGTCGGCCAAAGCGCGGCGCATATCTTGGCTCACCGTGCGCCCCGCAAACCAATAGCATAGCCCGCCAAGTCCTGCCGCCGCCGCGCCGATCAACAATCCGTAACGGATGGATTGTTCGCCGAATTGCGGTTGCAACAGATCCGCGATAAATCCGGCAATGATCGGTCCGGACGAATAGCCGACAATGTTGACGAAGATGAGAAAAATCGCCACGGCGGTGGCGCGCATGCTGACTTTGGCGAGATTGGAGCAGGCCGCATACGCCGCGCCTTGCGTCGTGGCGGCGCAGAAATTGGCGAACACCAGGCCGGCAATCGACAGCCAAAGGGTATCCGACAGCAAAAAGGCAAGCATGCCCGGCACCGCCAGCATGGCGGCGGCGCCCGGCAACCGAAACCGCCAGCGGTCGTCGCGGCGGCCCAGCAGATCGACCAGATACCCGCCCAGCAACACAGCCGCCAATCCGGCAAAGCCCCGGCCGGGTCCGACAATGAGTCCGATTTGCGCTATGGAGAGATGATAAACGCGATCGAAAAAAGTCGCGTACCAGGCGCTCAGCGATACATCGGTGGACAGCAACGTGGCGCCGATCAACAGCAGAATATAGCTGCGCGACCCCAAAAGAAATTTGATCGTCGCGCCCCATCCTTCGGTCTTGGCCGATACCGCACGCGCCTCGGAGGCGCCCCGCTTGGGTTCCCTGACTGTGAGAAAAAACAACAGACCCAGGAATATTCCCGGAACGCCCGCCACAATGAAGGCCGCCCGCCAGCCATAAGCGGCGGCCGCCCAGGCGGCGATGGGCACAAAAATTATCGCGCTGATGGGATTGCCGCTGATCAGAACGGATATTGCAAAGGACCGCCGCACCTTGCTGAACAAATCCGCGATCATGGAATTGGATGGCGCCATGCTGGCTGCCTCGCCCGCCCCCATGAGCAGCCGCGTCAGGGCAAGCTGCCAGATATTGGTGACCAGCCCGGTTGCAGCCGTCATGGCGCTCCAGAACACCAGACCTATGGCGATAATGTTGCGGCGGTTCCAGCGGTCGGCCAGACGCGCCACCGGCAGACCGACAAGACCGTTCGTCAACGCAAAGACGATGCCCGTCACCGCGCCCAGCACGGTATCCGATACCAGCATGTCATGCTTGAGCAGCGGCAATATCAGCCCAAGCACGCTGCGGTCGAAATAATTGAACGCACTGATCAGGGTCAGAAGAAACAGGACGTAGATATGTCTCGCGGTCCAATCCCGGTGTGGAACAGGCGCGGCCCCCGCGCCTCCGTCGTTGCTCATGTGCCCCCTGCCTCGCCGGCGATTTGTACCGCTGTGCGTCGCCACGCTATACTATGGTAAGGCATGCATACAAATAGCCGTATGGGCGCCACGTGTGCGAGATGACATCCGCCCTCTTTCCGCAGCAGCGGCGCGGGGTGGTTCAGCCCATCGCCTGTTTCTCGATGGCGCGGTGATTGGCCTGCGCCGTTTTGTCAGTGGAGATCTTGCTTGGGTGGACGCGCGGGCGCCACATAGGGCTGCTCCACCTCCGGCGGCACGGCATCCGCAACCTGGACCGGAAGCGCAACTTGGTAGGGCGGCATTCTGACACCACCGCCGCGCACTGCGAGACGACCTCCCCCGGAAACACCAACTACCGGGTGCGGGATTTCTGAAGCCTCAGGTGTCGGCGTGGGTGTCGGTGTGGGCCTAGGCGTAGGTGTCGGTGTCGGTGTCGGCGTGGGCGCAGGCGTTGGTGTCGGCGTCGGTGTCGGTGTCGGTGTTGGTGTTGGCGTCGGTGTTGGTGTTGGCGTCGGTGTTGGTGTTGGCGTCGGTGTTGGCGTCGGCAAGACCGTCAGCAAGCCATTGACATAGGTGATAATGTAGTTGGTAGCTATAAACGTACTGCCGCTGGCATTGCTGGGCGTGATTGCATCGGGACTGTCGGCAACACTGGCGGTCGCCACCGTGCCGGGGCTTGTCTCGCTGACGCTGTCGATCGTTTCGTCATTCACAAGGCCAGACTGCGTAAAGGCCGTTGGCACCAGAATATATGTAATCCCGTAATTTTTCGCGGCGTTGTTTGCCGTCACCGTCAACGGAGCTGGGTCGACCTGAAGCGCGCCGTTTACATAGGTGATGGTGTAGTTGGTGGCCGCGAACGTGCCGCCGCTGACACCGCTGGGCGTGATCGCGTAGGGACTGCCTGCAACGCCTGCGGTCGCTACCGCGCCAAGGCTTGTCTCGCTGACGCTGCCGATGGTTTCGCCGTTCACAAGGCCCGACTGCGTAAAGGCCGTGGGCACCAGAATATATGTCGTCCCGTAAATTTTTGTGGCGCTGTTTGCCGTCACCGTCAACGGAGCTGGGCCCACCTGAAGCGCACCGTTGACATAGGTGATGGCGTAGTTGGTGGCCGCAAACGTGCCGCCGATGGCCGCGCTGGGCGTGATCGCATAGGGACCAATCGTGGCAGCAGGCGTCGCGCCGGCACTCGCCAGCGTGACGGTGCCAATCGTCTCGCTGTTTACCAGGCCGGCACTGGTGTATTCGGTGCCGGCGAAAGTCACCGTGGCACCATAAAGCTTGGGGGCGTGGTTGTTCGCCGTCACCGTCAACGGAACCACCGTGATATCCCCGGTTGTCGTACCGTCGCCCGGAGTAACGCCGGCGGCGGAATAAATTGCAAATCCGGCCGCGTCGGCATCGCCCAGGGTATAGCCGTTGAAAGTGATTGTTTTCGCCGTTCCCACGTCCCCGGTATTGAATGTGGCGGTTCCACCGTTCAACGTAACCGTGTTCCCGACAGTAGGATTGTCTCCGGTGGGGTCTTCGAATTGAAGAGTAGCTGTGGTCAGGCCATCATACGGTTTGTTGACGCCCACCGGGAATGTCCAGGCTTTCGCATCCAACGCGCCCGTCACCTTCGCGGTGTAATTTGCAATTTCTGTGGCGGTATTGGCGTAGCCATCAGGGTTAAAGCGAATTTGCGTCGTAGTGGAGGCCACGACGGCGCCGGGGGCGACAAACGTGACTGTTCCCCCGAGGACGCCAGGGCCGGTACCGTCATCGTCGGCGCGAAGAATCACAGCACCACCTGCGGCGCTGATCGCATCGTTTACAATCACATCCATATTCGCGTGCAGGTTTATCGACGTCACCGAACCGCCGCCGTTGGCGGTAACCGCAACCACGCTCACATTGTGCCCGGCACGCATATCGATCTTGGCATTGAGCGCGGTGGCGGTAACCGCGGCCGTGGCTAGCACATCATTTCCGGCGGTCAGCAGGATTTGGGAATTCTGGGCGCTGGCGACCAACGCGGCGCCCACATTCACATCATGTCCAGCTGTCATCACGATCTGGGAATTCGCGGTGCTGGCGGTTATCGCGGCCGTCGGGCCGACGATCACGTCATGAGCGGCATCCAGCGTGAGGGTGTTCCCGGTCGTCCAGGTAAGGGCGGAAGAAACTGTGATATCGCCAAGTGCTGGTCCAGGCGTGCCGGTGTTCGTCGTGCTGATCGTAATGTTGGTGCCGCCGTTCAGCGCGCCTATGATCGTGGCGGCGTCCACAGTCGCCGAAGCCACGCCGGAATTTGGCGAGAAAACTCCGCCGCTGATCGTTCCGCCCGCCGTTCCGGATCCAATTGTCACATCGGCCGGATCGAGCAGCCACTGGCCGCCCTGGCCGTTTGGCGCGCTGGCGTCGACCTGGATGCCAGCCGCGTCGAGCGCATGACCGGAGGTTTCAATTATGCCCCCGTCGCCATTTTGCGCGCCGCCGCGCGCTGAAATGCCGCCGGACGCGCGTGTCGAGTCGTTTGCCCACAGGACGACCTTGCCGCCGTTGCCACGCGTGACGGCGTCGGCCTTGATGGTGGAATCCGCGCTCATGTAAGTCGCGGAAGCGTTGGGGACCGCGGCGCTCGTGCCGTGCAGGTCGCCCCCGACAAGGGCGGTCCCGCCTCCCGCGTCGCCGGAGACATCGATGTGCCCGTCGAACAGGCCGACATTATGGCCAGTTGCGGTGACGTTGCCACCGGTCTGGTCCGCATCGGCTCCGGAAGCATCCAGCGTACCGGACACGTGCAACAATCCGCTCTGCATGTCTCCCAGAAGTTTGATCGTTCCATTGTGGTTCTCGACGGTCTGCGCCTCGATGACGCCCGTATTGTTCACGACGGTCTTGAGCAGCGCGCCCGCTGCCTGGGCGGTCATCACCACCTGTCCGCCATTGGCGCTGATGAGCCCGCCGTTCTGAATGAGCGCGTTCACCGCGCCTTCGTCGACCGTTACATTGAGCAGCCCGTCACCCGCTACATCGAGCGTCACGGCATTGCCTGCGGCCAGTGCCACCGTGCCCAGTTTTGCCGCGATCACGCCTTCATTGCTGACATTGGCACCCAGTAACGCCACATAGCCGCCATCGGCATTGATGGAGCCCTGATTGATAATCGCGCCGCCATCGCTCCCTGAGAATTTGTAATTGCCGCTCATGAAGTCCGCATCGGTGATGTTCAGTGCGGATGCCACCAGTCCCGCGACACTCACCTGCGCGCCCGAGCCGAACAGAACCCCGTTTGGGTTCACCAGAAACACCTTGCCGTTGGCCGACAGGCTGCCGAATATATTCGACGGATCCGGCCCCGACACCCGGTTGAGGGCCACCGAATTGGCGTTGGGCTGGACGAACTGAACAGCCTCATTCTGCCCGATGCTGAAGCTCTGCCAGTTGATGGCGGCATCCTGGCTCGACTGATTGACTGTGAGCGTGTTCGGGGACGCTGCAATGGTGGCGTTGCCTGCCGAGACCACGGCCGCTGTCGGGAGGGCATAGGCGCTGGACGCCAACGCAAGCACCACCGATGCCACAAGTCCGCCGACCGATGCGCGTCCCGTCAAGGCGGTGGTATTGGACAGCCATACTCTGAAACCGCGCGCGCTTTTGGATGTCACAGCACAGTTGCGTCTCTTGTCGTCATCGACCGATCGAACAGAGGTGTTCATGGCACCCGCCTTCATTCCCGACTGATGTCATCAATCGGCGTTCGTAGCTGACGCTGGAAATGAGAGATGCAGGTCTTTTCCGCTTTCCCTGTAACGACAAGGACGGAGATCTCATCAATCTACGATCGCGCCGTTAGCTTCGCGGCCATATGCATAATATAACGCTCTGCACGCCTATTGGTCGCACCGCGTTTGCAGGCAAACCATCAACCATCCACATCACAGCTCGCGAATGCGCCCGGCGTTAACGCGCGAGTAAGGATGGATCGCGCGCGGGCAGTTGGATAAGAAGTCGAGAATGTCACTCCCCTTCATAATAGGCGGAGAACACTTCACGGATCGCGTGGAATTCCGGCAATATGTAGACGATACCATCAGTGCCGGAAAAAGTCGGTGTCACGGTACTTTGGAAAAATTTTGCCGGAACATTGATACAGCCAAACGAAATACGATTATCGAGTGGCGTGGGTGTCGCCAGCCGCTGTAAGCGATGCTCTTTTGGGTTGGTTGTAATCACGGGGTGCAGGGCGATGCCCGCGTCATAGTCCACCCAAAGAACCTGCGGCCCGCCAAGCTCATCTCCCATTGCGGCAACAAAGCGGCCGGCGGGCGTGATACGCTCTTCAGCGCGTATGCTTGATAACTTCCTCTCGCCAATTCCCGGGACAGCATCATCGCCGCGTGCCAGGCCAAGCAGCGCCGCTGTAGCACCGCGGAGCTGCCCATTCTTATCGAACATAAACACTTTGCCGCCAACCTTATCGATGATGAGGAATGGCAATCCGTTATTGTCACCCAAATCAACAACCCAGTCCGCCACATCGCGTGCATCCTTGGAGGCAGGTTCACTCAGGAAACCTGCTTTCCTTCCGTTTTTTTGCGATGATGAAGATAACGAGGCGCTCGCCCCAGCCAGAAGATCCTCGGCCGCGGACGTTTGGACACATGCAAAACCGGCGGCCAGCAAACCAATGCAAATCGCTTTGGTCATCCTTGCCGGGGTCACGGTGATTGACCCGCGCCGTAAGCGCAGAAATGGATCATCGATGTATGCTCGCCGTCCATGCGCCTTTCCATGTTTTGTCAGTGAAGGTCCTGCTTGGGCGGACGCACGGGTGCCACATAGGGCTTCTCCTCCTCAAGCGGCACAACCTTCGCGACCTGCACCGGAGGTACCACCGGCATTCTGACGCCGCCGCCGACCACTGCGAAGCCGCCCTCGCCAGGAGCACCAATCACCGGGGGTGGAATCCGGAATGCCTGGGGCACCACGAAGTATCGAAATCGGTGTCGGCGTGGGTGTCGGTGTGGGCGTAGGTGTTGGTGTGGGTGTCGGCGTGGGTGTCGGTGTCGGTGTCGGTGTTGGTGTCGGTGTTGGTGTCGGCGTGGTGTCGGCGTGGGTGTCGGTGTCGGTGTTGGCGTCGGTGTTGGTGTTGGTGTTGGTGTGGGTGTTGGTGTCGGTGTGGGCGTCGGTGTGACAGCCGCAATGGTCCCGGTTGTCCTAAATGTGGAAACACAGCATGCAACCGCCAGGGCATAATTGGCCGCGTCCGGGCCGGCAAGACTATAGCCGCTATAGGTAATTCCGATGTTCGTTCCGGCATTCGGATCGTCGAACGTCGCAGTACTACCGGAAGCGGCAACCAAGGTGACGCCGCTGGGGGCACCACTCGTCGAAGTGCTATTGAAAGATGTGAGGGTGGTTGCCGTCGTACCGTCGAAAACCTTGTCCCCTTCGGGGAATACCAGCATGTGTTCGGTTACCGCTGCTCCTCCGGTCAGGGCGAATTTTCCTGAATAATCTGTCGGCGTTGCATAAGACACCGGATTGTAATTGATCGAGACGGGCGCGTTCGGCCCCGTGACGGTGACCGGTGGTGCCAAATCCGCAAAAATCAAAGTTCCGCTGGCCACGCCGGGTCCCGTGCCGTTAAATCCGGTCATGATGTAAAGGCCAGGCGTCAGACCGAGGCTTTGCGCGGGAATGGTACTCCCCCTGGTCAGCGTAATTGCGCCATTCACGTCGACATCCACTCCGGAGCACAGGGTAATATTCCCGTCCGTCGTCACCAGGGCGGCGACTGTGTTCACGATGACATTACGGCCGCCGCTCAATAAAATGCTGCCGTTGGTCGTCGTTATGGCCGCATTCACATTGACGTCGCGGCCACAACACACCGCAAAATTTCCGTTGGTAGCGGTCACTGCCTGATTCACATTGACGTCGCGATCGGCGATCAATGTCAGAGTCGTCGTGCTGGGAGTTGCCGTCCAGCTGACTGCCTCGTTGACATTGATGTCACCGTTTCCTGGAGTCGCGGTATGAAGATTGTCCACCGGCGGCGTTCCGGCCGTCGTAGTATCGGCTCCGGTTGATGTGCTGATGGTAACGCTGTTTGTCACCAGCAGGGCGGACAGTGCCGCACCGGAAATGTTACTTCCCGCTTCGATGGTGAAGTCCTGAGGATCGATCAGAAAGGTACCGGTCAGCCCCGTGAGCGCGGCGGTGGTGATTGTCGCTTGGTCCGCGATATTCACGCTCGCAGCCGAGGCCTCGATAAAGCCTCCATTGCCGTCATTGGGAGCACTGGAATCCAGCGTACCGCCAACATTCACCGTACCGCTCTGCATGTCTCCCAGAAGTTTGATCGTTCCATTGTGGTTCTCGACGGTCTGCGCCTCGATGACGCCCGTATTGTTCACGACGGTCTTGAGCAGCGCGCCCGCTGCCTGGGCGGTCATCACCACCTGTCCGCCATTGGCGCTGATGAGCCCGCCGTTCTGAATGAGCGCGTTCACCGCGCCTTCGTCGACCGTTACATTGAGCAGCCCGTCACCCGCTACATCGAGCGTCACGGCATTGCCTGCGGCCAGTGCCACCGTGCCCAGTTTTGCCGCGATCACGCCTTCATTGCTGACATTGGCACCCAGTAACGCCACATAGCCGCCATCGGCATTGATGGAGCCCTGATTGATAATCGCGCCGCCATCGCTCCCTGAGAATTTGTAATTGCCGCTCATGAAGTCCGCATCGGTGATGTTCAGTGCGGATGCCACCAGTCCCGCGACACTCACCTGCGCGCCCGAGCCGAACAGAACCCCGTTTGGGTTCACCAGAAACACCTTGCCGTTGGCCGACAGGCTGCCGAATATATTCGACGGATCCGGCCCCGACACCCGGTTGAGGGCCACCGAATTGGCGTTGGGCTGGACGAACTGAACAGCCTCATTCTGCCCGATGCTGAAGCTCTGCCAGTTGATGGCGGCATCCTGGCTCGACTGATTGACTGTGAGCGTGTTCGGAGACGCTGCAATGGTGGCGTTGCCTGCCGAGACCACGGCCGCTGTCGGGAGGGCATAGGCGTTGGACGCCAACGCAAGCACCACCGATGCCACAAGTCCGCCGACCGATGCGCGTCCCGTCAAGGCGGTGGTATTGGACAGCCATACTCTGAAACCGCGCGCGCTTTTGGATGTCACAGCACAGTTGCGTCTCTTGTCGTCATCGACCGATCGAACAGAGGTGTTCATGGCGCATTCCTTGGTTTCCGACTGATGTCATCAATCGGCGTTCGTAGCTGACGCTGGATATGAAAGACGTAGGTCTTTTCCGCTTTCCCTGTAACGACAAGGACGGAGATCTCATCAATCTACGATCGCGCCGTTAGCTTCGCGGCCATATGCATAATATAACGCTCTGCACGCCCAATGGTCGCACTGTCTCTGCAGGCAAACTCTCACCAATCCACATCACAGCTCGCGAATGCGCCCGGCGTTAACGCGTGAGCAAGGATGGATCGCCCGTGTGTTCGCCGTTGGAGTTTCCCCCTCCGCGGGGCAACTGAATGTGACAAATCACATCGCCGTCGAAAATCTCTGAATGATTTCATGGATCGGTATTTGTCACAGACGATTGAAATAGCTTGGAGAGCAGTACCCGGACCCGACATCACGGCCCGCAGGCGTGCGCGGCGTTTACTGGTCGTTAAGCTTGGATCGCCCAGGCGCGTCCCATCAAAATATATTTGCCGCCACCAGGCGGCCGCATGGAGCGATCAACGATGCGGCGCACTGTTTCTGGATGATATCGTCAATCAACATCTGTTGCCGACGATTAGAACTGCTTGGAGAGCTGTACCCAGACGCGGCCGGACGCATAGTCCGATGACGAAGTTGCGACAGCATTGCCGAGTTTGTGCGCATAGGTGACTTTAAAGGCGAAATTGTTGGTATCGGCCCAGATGAACCCAACCCCTGCTGCGCTCAAAGTCCGCTCGTTTGGACCAGGGGCCCAGGGACGCGCATTCATGGTAACCGAGCCGACATCGATAAACCCGAACACCTGCATCTGACCCGGCATAGGCTCAAAAATATTGGGTAGCTGCAATCTGGGTTCCAGGGTCAACACGTAACCCTCGTCCGCATAGCCTTCGCCTTCCGGATAGGCCCGGACGCCATACGCGCCGCCCAGTTCCATTTTCTCGGAACCGTCCAGGTTCTTCGAAGCCCACTGTCCTTTGATCTGAGCGAATAGAGACAGCGGACCGCCCAGATTTTGCAGTCGGGCAACTTGACCGCCCAGCTTGAAATATTGGCCGTTGCTTCGCGCGCTTGCGGCATCGGCCGCGCGCGCAAGCGGTGTCTGGATGTCGAGATCGCCAAATGTGCCAAAGACGGAATAATAGAACCATCCGCCACCGCCGAAATTGTCGTGATGATTGCCGCTCAGGCCGGGGGTTACTGTAACGGCCTGTTTGTCGACAACGGAGTATGGCGTGCCAATCTTGTCCCGGAGGGACTTGACGTCGAGGTCAATCAGGAAATTGAGGTTCGCATCGCGTGACCGGATCAACGGATAGCCGCCGTAGAGACTGAAGATGTTTGCCGTGCCGGTGGCATTTAAGCTGGAAAATTGTTTCCCTAGCCGGTATCCCAACCACGAATAGGCAACACCTATCGTGGCGTTCCGGACTTGGCCCTGATAGGACGCGCGAACATAATTCAGGGATTTATGCGAACCAAAATCAGACGTTAGCGCACGCAAGGTCGCGACATCGCCCCACCCCAGGACTTCGTTGAAATTCACCGAGCCGCCTACGCGATATTCGCCGGTGTAAGGATTGCCGGCATTGTCGGCTTCGAGGCTACCCGTTACGCGCTGCCCCGGAGTGACATTGACGATTAGATCGGATGTGCCGACTGAGGAGCCGGGGACCAGCGTTGAATTTACTTCCACGCCCGGTAAATCGGAGAGCAGTAAAAGGCTCCGTTCAAGCGGGGCAGTTGTAACGACGTCGCCGCTTGTTACACCGTCAAGAGCGTCGTCTGCCACCTTGTCAGACGCCTTTGACGAATTGCGCAGTTCAATATTTCCGTAGTGACCCTCTACGACCGCAATCGTGACGGCCCCATCGCTGACATCTTGGGCGGGCAGATAGGCCTGCGCCACAAAATATCCGCGCTGAACATAATAATCCGATATTCTGGCGGCCATCGCCCGCAGGCCGGCGAGGTCCATTTCGGTGCCCGGAGTGAAGTCTGCGGCGGCGATCAGTTCGGCTTCCGAGAATTTGGTTTCCCCCGTCACATGGATCGAATTGACCAGGAATTTGATGCCGGCAAGGGCCGGATTGGCTGGCGCCTCGCCCTGCTCGACCCGGATATCGGGAATCGATTTCTCAAGTACGGGAGGCGACGGAATCTGCTGAAGCTGCTCACCTGCGCCGGGAAGCTGTTGCGCGAGCGCGGGTCCGCTGCCGGCAAGAAGCGCGACCGCAAGCACGTTCGCGGCCCCAAAGGCGCACAATTGGATGCGCCGCCCCTTCTTGCCGCATAAGGCGCGGCTTTGCGTCACGGATGAATTTTCGTTCACCACAGAGCCCCCCCTCATCGCTAGCTTAAAAAGAGCCGTGTGAAAAAACTGAGCAAAATTGCTCACTTTGGATTGCGCGATCCGGGCCGGCCGGCGACCGACGATCCGGCAGGCATGACGTTCGGACAGAAAATGCTTCGTTCTGGCCCTTGCACGGGGAGGACTGTCCGGGCCGGAAATTGACTCCGGACTTTGTGGGCATGACGTCGCTGTGTCTGGCAATCTCTGCATCCTTGCTTGAAATCGAACCATGTTGGCCGGGCAATAGACCATGCGCCCGCGAGCACCGAATTGAAAAAAATCAACGGGAACGAGTTATGTTGTCATTGCGGATCGGCGGATCTGCGGACGGGCTCTTCATTAACGATGAGCCAATTCAGGCCGGTCTGTCCGGACCTGACGCAAGACTTCCATTCCATCTTGAGAAGACGCAAATCCAACAGCGCGACTTTGGGCTTGCGGGTATTTTGGGGTGGAATGGTACAGCTGGGGGGGTTCGAACCACCGACCTCCGGATCCACAATCCGGCGCTCTAACCAACTGAGCTACAGCTGCAAAGTCCTAGAAGAGCGGCGGAAACTAGGGTCGCCCGCCCGCAAATGCAACCGGCAAAAATGTCAGCCCCTTCAGGGGGGGCGTCCTGCCATTAACACAGGGTTGGTCATCCGGCCAAGCCGAGTTCGGGGTCTGGCAATCGACCTGTAATTTTGTAGTCTGCGCCTGATGCGGAAAAAGCTCTTCATTTTCGGCGGCACGGTCTTAATTGTCGCGCTGGCGGCGGGCATCTATTTCTGGATGACGCGCCCGCTTCCCATTCTGACGGTGACGACCTGGGCGGGCGAATATGGCCGCGCCCAGGCCAGCGCGCTGTTTCAGCCTTACGGCGACATGGCCGATGTCGATGTGCGCATTTCGCAATACAATGGCGGCCTGGATGAATTGCGCGAAGCGGTGAGCACGAAAACTTTTCGCGGCGACGTCATCGATTTCGAATTGCCCGATGCGATTGCCGCCTGCAACCAGGACCTGCTGGAAACGCTGAGCCCGCCCGACGATCCCGATGACTTTGTCTCCGGTGCGATCGGAAAATGCTGGATCGGCAGCGTTATATATAGCCGCCTGATCGGATACGCGCCGGAAACTTTTGCAGGCAATCCGCCGGAAAAACTGGAGGATTTTTTCGATCTGCAAAATTTTCCGGGCCCGCGCGGGCTGAGACGAAACAGCGCAAAATACAATCTGGAAATGGCGTTGCTGGCCGACGGTGTGGCGGCGAAGGATGTCTATACGGTTTTGGGGAGCGATGACGGAATTTCGCGGGCGCTGAAAAAAATTCAGACAATCAGACCGGCGATCGTGTGGTGGACCAACTCGAGGCAGCCGTTGCAGATGCTGGCCGATGGCCGCGTTGCCATGACCACGATGCTGAATGGCGATTTGTTCGAGGCCGGTACGCACAAGCAGAAAGTGGGCGCGATCTGGGACCGCCAGCTATACGAGGTCGAAGCCTTCGGCATTCCCAGGGGCGATCCGAAACTGGAGATGGCCGTGCAGTTCATCGATTTTGCCACCGGTGCAAAAGGCATGGCCGGGGTCGCGGCCTGGGTTCCCTATGGACCGGCGCGGCGCTCGGCCTGGGGCCTGGTGGGACAAAATCCGGACCTGAAGATCGACATGAAGCCTTTTTCACCAACCGCCGATGGCCATTTCGCCACGGCTTTTGCGGTGGACGATGCCTGGTGGGCGGCGCACGGGGCGCAGGCCGAAGCGCGCTGGCAGGCGTTTCTCAATCAATAAGGACGCATTGACAGACGGCTCTCAGTCGCTTTGGCTGGTGCGTCACTCGTATGGTGTAAATTAAAGAATGCTGGCTTACGCCCTTCGGCGCTTTCTGGGCGCTTTGCCCACGCTCTTTATTATTATCGCCATGGCGTTTTTCATGATGCGGATCGCGCCCGGCGGCCCCTATTCCGACTCGCGCCGCCTGGACCCGCAAATCGAAGCCAATATCAAAGCCGCCTATGATCTGGACAAGCCGCTGATCCAGCAGTTCGGGATCTATCTGGGCCGGCTGGCGCACGGCGATCTGGGTCCCAGCTTCAAGACCAAGGATTTCACGGTCACCGAACTGATCGAAGCCGGCCTGCCGGTCAGCGCCAAGCTGGGGCTCGCCGCCATCCTGGTCGCGATGGCCTTCGGCATATCGCTGGGCGTGGTCGCGGCGCTGAACCAGAACAGGGCCTCGGACTATTCGGTCATGGCGCTGGCCATGGCGGGCATTACCATTCCCACCTTTGTGACCGCGCCCATCCTGACGCTGATCTTCGGGGTCTATGGCATTCACCTATTCGGCTGGGATATTTCGCTGCCCGTCGGCGGCTGGAACGGCGGCGCGCCGCGCAACATGATCCTGCCGGTGATCGTGCTGGCCCTGCCGCAGATCGCCTTCATTTCGCGGCTGGTGCGCGGCAGCATGATCGAGGTCCTGCGCTCGAATTATATCCGCACGGCGCGCGCCAAGGGATTGCCTTCCCGGATGATCGTCCTGCGCCACGCGCTGCGGGCCGGGCTGCTGCCGCTGGTCAGCTATCTCGGACCGACCGTTGCGATGCTGCTGACCGGATCGCTGGTCGTGGAGCAGATATTCGGCATTCCCGGCATCGGGCGCTATTTCGTGCAGGGCGCCCTGAATCGCGACTATACGCTGGTGATGGGCGTGGTGATTTGCTACGGCGCGCTGGTCATTTTCCTCAATTTCGTCGCCGATATTCTCTATGCGGTGCTCGATCCGCGGGTGAGCTACAAATGATCGCCATCGGTCACGGCCGCCCCGCCATCGAAAAATCCAGCGCCGCGCAAGGGCGCAGCCTGTGGACGGATGCGCGCCGCCGCCTGTTCCGCAACAAGGCGGCTGTCGTCAGCATGGTGATCCTCGCCGTCATTACGCTGATGGCGATTTTTGCGCCCCTGTTATCGCCATATTCCTTTCAGGACGTGGATTACAGCGTGATCAACTGCGCGCCCAGCTGGTGGCCCGGCACGGATGTGTTGTGCCGCGCCGGCGGCGCCCATTGGTTCGGCACCGATCCGCTGGGGCGCGATTCCTTTGTGCGCATTCTTTATGGCGCGCGCGTCTCGCTGTCGGTGGGCGTGGTGGCAAGCCTGGTCGCATTGCTGATCGGCGTGGTTTACGGCGCAACGGCCGGTTACCTGGGCGGGCGCATCGATGCCGTGATGATGCGCTTTGTCGATATTCTGTATTCCCTGCCCTTTGTATTCTTCGTCATTATTCTGATGGTGGTGTTCGATCGCAGCTTTACCATGCTGTTTATCGCCATCGGCGCGGTGGAATGGCTGACCATGGCGCGCATTGTGCGCGGACAGACCCTGTCCATCAAACAAAAGGAATTCATCGAGGCCGCGCGCGCCGGCGGCGTCGGCAGTGCGGGCATTATCGCACGGCATATCATCCCCAATGTGATCGGGCCGGTGATCGTCTATGTCACGCTGATCATTCCCGAAGTCATCCTGATCGAAAGCTTCCTGTCGTTCCTGGGGCTGGGCGTGCAGGAACCCATGACAAGCTGGGGCCGCCTGATTTCGGACGGCGCCAATGTGATGGAAACCGCCCCCTGGGCCCTGCTCATCCCCGCCGGGATGATGGCGATAACGCTGTTCTGTTTCAATTTCATCGGAGACGGTCTGCGCGACGCGCTCGACCCCAAGGACCGCTAAATGCCCCTGCTGGAAGTCCGCAATCTCGATGTGCGCTTTTCGACACCCGACGGCGAGGTGCATGCCGTCAAGGATGTCAGCTTTGAGATCGCGGAGAGCGAATGCCTGGGCGTGGTGGGCGAATCCGGCTCGGGCAAGAGCCAGGCGTTTCTGGCCGTGCTCGGCCTGTTGTCGGGAAACGGCAAGGCAACCGGCAGCGTGAAATATCGCGGCGAGGAAATTCTCAACGCCCCGCAGGCCCGCCTCAACAAAATTCGCGGCTCCAAAATCACCACGATTTTTCAGGACCCACTGACGTCGCTCACGCCGCATATGACGGTGGGCGCACAGATTACCGAGGGATTACGCCTGCACCTGAAAATGTCCAAAGACGAGGCCGAGAAAAAGGCCGTGGAATTTCTGGAGCGAGTCCGCATTCCCGAAGCGCGGCGGCGCATGCGGCAGTATCCGCACCAGCTATCGGGCGGCATGCGCCAGCGGGTGATGATTGCCATGGCGGCGGTGTGCGGCCCCGATCTTCTGATCGCGGACGAACCGACCACGGCGCTGGACGTCACCGTGCAGGCACAAATTCTGGAAATCATGCGCGAATTGCGGCGCGAGCTGAAAACCGCCGTGGTGCTGATTTCACACGATATGGGCGTGATTGCCGGTCTGGCCGACCGCGTGCAGGTGATGCGCGACGGCGAGATTGTGGAATCCGCGCCGGTGGAGCAGATTTTCTATGCGCCGCAACACGCCTATACAAAAATGCTGCTGGAGGCGATGCCCCGGCTCGACACCATCAATCGCGATATCGGAGCCGGTGCCTCGGGCGAGAAACTTCTCTCCGTGGAAGATCTGAAAGTTTATTTTCCCATCGGCGGCGGACTGTTTGCCAAAAGCAAAGTGCTGCGCGCCGTGGACGGGGTGAGCTTTTCGCTGACCAAGGGCGAGACGCTGGGCGTGGTGGGCGAATCCGGGTGCGGAAAATCCACGCTGGGGCGGGCGGTGCTGCAACTCCTGCCCAAGACGGATGGCACGGTGCTATGGCTGGGCCGCGATGCGGGCGCGATGACTGCGCGCGAAATTCATTCCCTGCGCGAAGATCTGCAAATTGTTTTCCAGGACCCGCTGGCCAGCCTGGACCCGCGCATGACCATCGGCCAGTCCATCGCCGAACCCTTGCGGGCGCTGAAGCCGGAACTTTCCGCAAATGCGGTCAGGATCAAGGTCGCGGAGATGATGGAGAATGTCGGGCTCAATCCGGCCTGGATCAACCGCTATCCGCATGAATTTTCCGGCGGCCAGAACCAGCGCGCCGGCATTGCGCGGGCCATGATCGTGGAACCCAGGCTGGTGGTGTGCGACGAGGCCGTAAGCGCGCTGGATGTTTCCATCCAGGCGCAGATCGTGGACCTGATTTTGTTTCTGCAGCAGCGCTCGGGCATGGCCATGATATTCATCAGCCATGACTTATCGGTGGTGCGGCAGATTTCGCACCGGGTCATGGTGCTCTATCTGGGCCGAGTGGTGGAAATGGCCGACCGCGACTCCATATATAATGACGCACGGCATCCCTATACCAAGGCGCTGATCGCCGCCGTGCCCATTCCCGATCCGAAAGCGGAACGGAACAAACCCCATGTTGCGCTACCGGGCGACCTGCCCTCGCCGCTCGACAGCCGGGCGCAACTGACGTTTCTCAAATCCAAAATGGTGGACGACCCAGAGGCGCAGCAATACCGGCCCAAGCTGATGGAAGTGGCTCCGGGACATCTGGTGGCGGAGTTCGACCCGGCGTAAATTTTGTATTTCCGTGCCGGATCACAAGTCCAAACACAGGTCCGGACCCTTGTTCCAAGACAATGATGTTTGGCTGCCTTCTTTCACCTATTCATATCTCAGCGCCGTGGCCGGGACGGCACGGGCGACGAGCATTGACTGAAACGGCGACCGTAATAAGCGCGACAAAGACGGCGAGCATGGTAGCGCCGATAAATATCAGCGGACTGAGTTCGACATGGTACGCAAAGCCACTGAGCCAGCGAGACATCGCGTACCACGCGACGGGCCAGGCGATCAGATTGGCCCATAGCACGGGTTTTGCGAATTGCCAGAGCAACAGGCGGGTAACGTCTCCACTGGCGGCGCCCATGGCCTTGCGAATGCCGAACTCCTTGGTGCGGCGCTCGGCTGTGGACATGGAAAGTCCGAGCAATCCCAGGCACGCCAAAAAGACGGCAATACCTGCAAATATCGCAAAGAGCTGAGCCTCGCGCAGCAGGCTGAGATAAAGCTGCTGCATATGCTCGTTCAGGAAGAAACGGTCAATAGGTTTGCCGGGGTTGGTTGCGCGCCACGCCCGGTCGATAGCGGCCAGCGTTTCTGGAATCAGTTGGCCCTTAAGCTCAATGCTGACCGTGGAGTCTCCGTCGTCCAGAAAACTCGGGCTATAGGTGGTTGGCAAAATGGGCTTGTCTGCCACGGCCTGAAAAGAGAAGTCGGGAACCACCGCGACAACGGGTGTGAGCGTGGCGCCTCTCATGGGCGAGCCGCCTCCGGGCATCACAGGAAGATATACCATCACCAACTGGCCGATTGCGGCCTGGGGCGAGGCAAGGCCAAAATATTTGATCGCCGCCACATTTAGAACGATGCCCGGCGCGGCGTTGGGATTGAAATCGCCGGCAGGTGTTGCAGGCGGCAGCGAGCCGGCCAAGGGCTTGATGCCATAAAGCGCGAACCAGCCGGGATCGACCCAATCCCGATCCATGGAGACATCCGTGTCCTTGTGGATCACTCTGGCCATGCCTGCGCCGTTTAGAAATGTGGAGGAACAGGCGACGCCCGCGACGCCGGGCAATTTGCGCAGCTCGTTGCGGAAGGCGGGTTTGCAGCCGCCCTGCATCACCAGCATCTGATCGATATTACCGCGCAAGCCGTCGCGCGTGGCGTAGAGATTTTGCTGGAAAATTACGCCGGCCGCGACAACCAATACGATCAGAATGGCGAATTGCAGGACCACCAGCGCATTGCGGACAAGGTCCGCGCCACGCGAATGCTGCAATACGCCCTTGAGCACGCCGGAGGGGCGAAAGGACGACAGCACAAAGGCGGGCCAGGCGCCTGCCAAAAGACCCAGTAGCAGAACACCGGACAGCATGAGACCCAGCGTCAAAGGACTTTGCCAATAGTCGAGCCTGGCACCAGATTCCAGAAATGCATTGACCGCAGGCAACTGCCATTCGCTGAGCCCAACAGCCAAGCAGGCCGCGGCAAATACGGTCAGGACGGACTCCCCCAGAAATTGCAATACCAGCATTCGCCGCGCCGCGCCGCAGACTTTGCGCACGCCAACCTCCAGAGAACGGCGCGCAGCGCGCGCCGTGAGCAGATTGACGAAATTGATCGCGGCGATGAGAAGGATGAGCACGCCTGCCGTCGCCATCACGGCAAGCTTGTTTTTCGCGCGGGGGTGAAAGGCTTCAAGCATCGGAAGCTGATCGAGGCCCACCAGCAGCAGGGTGTAACCGGCTCTATCTGTGCCCGGCGATTTGTGGAGCAGTTGCGGCAAGCGCTGCTCGACAGAATTTATAGAGGCGCCCAACTTAAGGCGCACATAGGTCATCACCTGCGCAGGGAATATAGCCGGCGATGTTTTTGTGGGCGGCGTAAAATTTGTAGGCGGCGAAAAAGAGGCAAGGTCCGACGCGAAAATGCCGCTTTTAAGGGAGGTGCCATTGGCGGGCAGATTTTCGATCACCGCCCGCACCGTCATGGGGTGACCGTTCACCAGAATGGCCTGGCCCACGACATTATCGCGGCCGAAAAATTTGCGCGCCGCGCTGCGGGGCAGCACAATGCCATCGGACTGGAGCAGGGCTTTGGCCGGATCGCCCTGGAATGCCGGCAGCGGCAATACGGCGAAGGCATTGGGGTCGGCCCAATAAATCTCCTCATCTGCCGCGATCTGTCCCTGTTTCAGCGTGGCTGGGGTATTGGCCTGCATCAGGCGCGTTGTGTCTTCAACTTCCGGCACATTCAATTTAATGAGCGATGCGACGTTGGCATGCGTTGTGTCCGTATACGTGTCGGGTCTGCCCGCTCGCGAATTTTGCGATACGCCCATATAGGTCCGCTCATATCCCGGAATGAAATGATCGAAGGTCAATTGATTGCGGACGACCAGCGCCATCAAAAGCGCCGCAGCGATACCGATGGCCAAGCCGATAATGGCAATGGCCGATTGCAGTTTGTTGGCCGCAATATTACGTAGCGCGGCTATAAGGAGATGGATGAACATTTGCCCTCCGGCCTGTTCGATTTCATGACGCAGCCGTCGAAGCGGCTCGCCAATTATGGTCCTGTTCCGACCAATGATAAAATCAAGTGTATCAATGGCTTACGGATAATAGCGGGCGGTGACTCCCAGGGAGATGTCCGAAAACGGACACTTACCGCCGGATTTGGAGGCGCAGCTTTTGCCTGACATCAAAAATGGCGGATGATCGGCAGGCGCAGCAATACCGGCCCAAGCTGATGGAAGTGGCCTATGGCATAGCTTTTCTATGTCTCGCGAACTCGACAAGAAAAGCTAATGCACCGGGACATGTGGTGGCGGAGTTCGATCCCATTTAGGTAGAGACGACGTTCCATGTCGAGACTTTGCCGATGGAGTCAACCAATCATATCAACACTTTGCATCGGCAACAGGCGGCACCTGACTTGTACAAGGTTTGTGCATTGCAACAGGAGCAAGTTGTTTCTCGCCTAAGCGTGTCTTGCGCGGTTGTGTCTTTGGTGAAATGTATTTCGGGCAGACAATTCAGGCAGGTCGCAATGATATCAAAAGGAATCGTGTTCCTCGGAACGATTGCCCTTGGTTGCGCTTTGCCCAGCCTTGCGGCCTTTTCGCAAAATGCGGGCGCAGGTCGTGGTGGCGCCGAACCGGCGGCTGCCCCACCTGCATCAGAAGAATATTTACTTCTGGGCGATGCCTCGCGCGGCGCAGGCGAACCGATGATCGCGGTCAGTCCTGTCGACCCCAACACAATCATCGCGGTTGCGATGGGAAATTTGTTCAGCGTTCCGCGCGACGTTCCCAAGTCGACCATCACCTGGACAGCGATCACCCATGACGGCGGAAAATCATGGAAAGTGGGCGAGTTGCCGATCCTGGTGGATGACAATCTGGTCCGCTGCCCCGACCCCATGATCGATGTGACCAAGGACGGCGTGTTCCTGGCCGGTTGCGAACCGATCCAGATCACCAACCCGCGCTACGGCAAGTCGGCGATCGTGGTTTCCAGCGACAAGGGCGAACATTGGGGACCGGTGGTCGATATAATCAGTTCGCTGAGCACGGAAAGATTTGCTCCGGGCCTCAGGCCCCGCGTGCTCAACGCCTTGCCGTTCGATCGTCCCTTTACCTATGTCGACGACAGCACGGGTGTCATCTATGGCCAAGGCGCCGGCGGATCAACGGACCTTGATGCTCCGCCAGGCAGCTTCCGCTCACAGTCCTACATCACCGCTTCCACGGACGGCGGCAAAAGTTTCGGCACGATCTATTCCTGGGATTCGAAAGATTACCTGCAATCAAGCCGCGGCCTTTCCATGACGGCGGGGCATGGCGAAGCCGCCGTCATTTATATCGCGTCCAAAGTGCCGGCGAAGGAACGGGCAACCTGTCCCTGCGCGGTAATGGGCATCACTAAAAATCTCGGCAAGACTTTCGAATATCATGTGCTGAAGAATTTCTCGCCGGTCGCGATTCCGCCGGCCGCAGCAGGCGGCGGGGGTGGCAGATCCGGAGCCAACGGCAATCCGGCGACCGGCGGCCTGACCTCCATCTCATCGGATTTCACCAAGGCCGGCCGCTACGCGCTCCTTAAATATACCGTTGAAGACGGTCAGCCTGTCTTTTCGGTGACGGTGAGCGATGATCACGGCAAAACCTGGTCGCCCTTTGTGGTCGCGGGCAAAGTCCCCGATGCCACGACGTTCGACAGACAACTCAGCTTCCAGTATGGCCGCAATGGTATGCTTGCCCTTGCCTGGCGCGCCGCCTATGCGGACGGCAGCTATGACGTCTGGAGTGCGCTGTCGAAAGACGGAGGCCACACGTTCAGCCAGCCGTTCCGGGTCAGCCGCGCAAAATCCCCTGCCAGTATCAGCCGCGGGATAACCACGCAGAATGACGACGTGGTCGATTTATCCATGGATGACGACAATGTCCACATCGTATGGGGCGACTTCCGTGCCGGCTTTCTTGGAACATGGTACGGCCGGGTGTCGCTGTCGGCCTACAAATTTCCCTGACGCGGCATTACACGTCGGCGGGCCAATTCCGCGGGGATTTCACCGGAGCCTCACGGATAAAAATCCGTAAGAAAGCCAGTGCGCCGGGCACATGGCTCCCGAATGCTATCCTGATTAAGCGCGACCGCTTGAGCATTTCATGCATTGTCCATGTTAGGCCGCTTGTTCCAAGCGCATCTTAACCGGCCCCTCGCCCGTCAACCCATATTATTTATTTTTTTTCCGCCCATCTCATCGGGTTGCAAAGGAACAAATTCGCCTCCGCTCAATTTTCTTAACAGGGGAAGCACAACGATGGAGAATGGCATGAGCGTTAAAGGACACATCAAAGAAGCGGCCGGTTATGCAAAGGAAGAAGCCCATGAACACGGCAAATCGGCAGAGAGCCAGATGAAGGCCCAAGAGGGCCGGAACTTGCGGAACGAAGGTCGGCGGGAGGACGGCAAGGCGCCGTTGACTAGCAAGCCGGGTTCCACCGGCCAGCATTCAGGAAAATAAAATCCTGAAGGTGCGAATGAAAAGGGCCGGTCTTTGGATCGGCCCTTTTTCTATACGTCTGGCGTATCGAACCACTTCAATTCATTGCCTGGACCCCCTTCCCTCGCATGCGCGCTTGCGCCCGCATACTCGCCGGGGGTGACACAGGGGAGGAAGCGCGCGCGTTACGCCCGCATACTCGCCGGGGGTGACACTGGGGAGGAAGCGCGCGCGTTACGCCCGCATGCTCGCCGGGGGTGACACAGGGGAGGAAGCACGCGCGCTGCGCACGCATGCTCGCCGGGGGTGACAAGGTGACGCCAACGCCTATTGTCATCCCCGGCGAGCGCGAACGACGGTGAGCGCGAGGGAAGGGGAACCATGCCGAAGCAATACTTCGTCTACCTTCTTGCAAGCCGTCGCAACGGTACGCTTTATATTGGCGTGACAAACTATCTTGCCCGGCGCATATCCGAGCACAAAAGCGGCGTGATTCCCGGCTTCACGCAACGATATGGCGTCCGAAAACTGGTGTGGTTTGAAGAATTCGGCGATATTAACGATGTCATCGCGCGGGAGAAGCAATTGAAAGGCTGGAACCGGGCATGGAAAATCCGCCTTATTGAGAAAGGTAACCCGGATTGGTCGGACCTGTTCGAATCTATCAGAGGCTAGTGGAGCGCGGGCCCGATGCCCTTCCCTCCTTGCGAAACGCATCTCAGTTTTGCGTGCGTACGCTGGCGGCGCCAACCTCAACAAGAAGTACTAACGTCGCCGGAACTGACATTGGGGATTCATGCGGGCACTGATGGTACTAAGTCTGGCTGCGCTGTTGCTGAGCGGCTGCGGCGACAATGCGCCCAAACCTTCGCAGGGCGTGGTGCTCAATCGCGGCAATGTCGGCGAGCCTAAATCACTCGATCCGCAATTCGCCACCACGCAATGGGAAATCAATATCGAAAACGACATTATGACGGGCCTTCTGGTAAACGGACCGGATGGCAGGCCGCTGCCCGGCGCCGCCGAACGCTGGGAGGTATCGCCCGACGGACTGACACTGGACCTTTCACCTGCGCGATGAAACCTGGTCGGACGGAACGCCGGTTACGGCGGAGGATTTCGTGTTTGCCTGGCGGCGCGCTGCTCGATCCCAAGACTGCGGCAAGCTATGCCGCCCTTCTCTATGTTTTCAAAAACGCGCAGGCGATCAATGCGGGCAAACTGCCGCCGACAGCGCTGGGCACGCGCGCCGTCGATGCGCGCACGCTTGAACTCACCTTGGAGCATCCCGCGCCCTATCTGGCCGAGCTGATGACCCATGTGACGAGCTTTCCGCTGCCGCGCCACATTGTGGAAGCAAAGGGCGCCGCCTGGTCCCGGCCGGAGAATTTCGTCGGCAACGGAGCCTTTGTGCCCAGGGAATGGATCGCCAACGATCACATTACGCTGGCCAGGAATCCGCGCTTTTATGATGCCGCCGATGTGAAAATCGATGTCGTGAATTATTACCCCACCAGCGACTATGACGCGGCGCTCAAACGGTTGCGCGCGGGCGAGCTGGACATTCAGGGCCAGGTCAGCGCGGTGCAAATCGACTGGGTCAAACAGAATATTCCCGCAACGATGCGCGCCGTGCCCGATCTGGTGCTGTATTATCTCGCCATCAACAATAGCCGCAAACCGTTCGACGATGTGCGGGTGCGCGAGGCGCTCAATCTGGCATTCGACCGGGAAGCCGTGACGCAAAAGATCCGCCATATGGGCGAGCCGGCCGCCTATGGCATCGTGCCGCCGGGCGTGGCGGATTATCCGGGCGGCGCCCGCATGGATTTCGCGTCCCTGCCCCTCGCCGAGCGGATTGTCCGCGCGCAAGGCCTGATGCGGGCGGCGGGATATGGCCCGGACCATCCGCTGCGCGTCCGCTATCTCACCAACAACAGCAGCGACAACAGGATATTGGCGCCCGCCATTCAGCAAATGCTCAGACCCGTCTATATCGACCTCGATATCGTGCAGGTGGAGCCGTCCATCGCCTATCAGCGGCTGCGGCAGCACGACTTCGACCTGGCCAATGCCTCCTGGGTGGCCGATTACAACGACGCCTATAATTTTCTCGGCCTGCTTCTGACCGGCGACAGCGGCATGAATTACAGCCAGTACAGAAACCCGCGTTTCGACGCGCTGATGGCCGCCTCGCAGAAGGAAAGCGATGCGGCAAAACGCGGACAATTGATGCTGGAAGCCGAAAAGCTGGCGCTGAAGGACTTTCCCATAGTTCCCTATCGCTATTCGGTGACGCCGGACCTTGTGCAACCTTATGTGAAGGGCTGGATTGCCAACCCAAAGGACGTCAACATCACCCGCTGGCTGTCGATCGATGCGGCGGCCCGCGCCGAACACTGAATTTTCAAGGAGATACGAATGCGCCACGGCAAATTTCTGTTCAAAGCCGCCATGCTGGCCGTTGTGGCCCTGGTGCTTGCGGGCTGTGGCGATAGCAGTAAATCCAGCCAAGCTGATAGCAATGAAGTCGTGTTCCGGCGCGGCAACCGGCGGAGCCCAAGACGCTCGATCCGGCCATCCCCAGTGCCAATCAGGAAGACAATATCATTTCGCGACATGCTGATCGGACTGATGACCTATGATGCCAAGGCCAACACCATTCCCGGCATGGCAACAAGCTGGGAAACCTCGCCGGACGGCCTGACCTGGACCTTCCATTTGCGCGATGCGCAAATGGTCCGATGGCGAGCCGGTGACGGCGGATGATTTCGTTTATGCCTGGCGCAGGGTCCTCGAGCCGGCGCGGGCCGCCAGCTATGCCTATTTCCTGTATGTCGATTTCAAAAACGCGGAGGCCATCAGCAGCGGAAAATTGCCCGGCACGGCGCTGGGCGCCCGCGCAATCGATGCCAAAACGCTGGAAGTGACGCTGGCACATCCGGTGCCGTTCCTGCTGGAAATGCTGACGCAATGCACGACCTATCCTGTGCCTAAGCATGTGGTGGAGGACAAAGGCGACGATTGGGTCAAGCCGGGCAATTATGTCAGCAACGGGGCCTATGTGCTGGTCGAACTGGGTTCCGCAGGATTATATCGAGGTCAAAAAGAATCCGAAATTTTACGATGCCGCAAACGTCAAGATGGATCGCGTGTTCTATTACGATACGGACGATTACGAGGCCGCGCTGCGCCGGTTCCGCGCCGGCGAAATGGACGACGCAGGACAGGCAGCCGCTCGGGCCAGATCGACGTGGGTACGGCAGAATATGCCGGAGGTGATGTTAACCAAGCCGGAGCCGCAATTCATCTGGACTATATGGTGGTCAATTTCGCCCATAAGCCATTTGACGATCTGCGCGTGCGGCAGGCCCTCGAATCTGACTTTGGATCGCGACATCATCACCAAAAAGATGCGCGGCGTCGGCGAAGCAAGCGCCTATAACGATGGTGCCGCCGAATATGGCAAATTATCCCGGCACCGCGCCGCCTGCCGTTCAAGGACACGCCGATGGCCGAGCGCATCAAACAGGCGCAGGCCCTGATGCGGGCGGCAGGCTATGGCCCCAACAAGCGGCTGAGCACGAAATTCCTGATCCGTTCGGCACAGGACATAACCTATCTGCGGGCCGCAGCGGCCATCCAGCAAATGTGGCGCGAGATTTATGTCGATACTTCCATCGTGCCATTGGATACGGCAATATTTTACGATCAACGCGCGCGCCCATGATTTCGATATTGCCGAGGCCGCATGGGGGGCGGATTACAATGACGCCTCGACTTTTCTCGACCTGCTGCGAATCGGCAACGACAACAATTTCGGCGAGTACAGCAATCCGACAGTACGATGCCCTGCTGGATCGCGCGCGAAAGGAAATGGATCTGACCAAACGCGGGCAATTGCTGGCGCAAGCCGAAAGCACCACATTGAAGGACAATGCCTGGTTTCCGGCGTTCTTCTGGGTGGAGCAGAATCTGGTCAGGCCATACGTCAAGGGCTGGGAGGTCAACCCGGTCGATTATCCACCGCACGCGCTGGATCAGCATCGACACCGAGGCGCGGGCGAAGATGTTCGGCAACTAGGATTGCTTGCGCCGGGCCACATTCCGTGGTTTTCCTTCGCCCCGACGACCCCGTAGCTCAGCAGGATAGAGCGGCGGTTTCCTAAACCGTAGGCCGGAAGTTCGAGTCTTCCCGGGGTCGCCAAATTCTTAACCAAATCTTAACATGCGGCCGGCGCAGGCGTCCCGGCCATGATGCGGTCCCGCAGGTTTGTGTCATTTGGCGTGAAATCATCCGAACTGACAAACTTCGCGCAAACTTTAACGCAGCCGTGAAGGGGCCGCGGACTTGCCGATCCGGAAAAGCGCGCGCAGACTTTGCGGGATTTTTTATCGCGGGATTTGTCCGATGACGATATTCAAATCGATTGCCCCATTCGCCATATCGGCCCTTGTTCTGGCCGCGTTGCCGGCCGCCGCGGAAGGCTGGCAGGAATATAATCATCCCGAACTCGGCTTTGCCGTTTCCTTCCCGGCCGAGCCCGCACAGACAAGCGGCAGCTATCAAACGGCATCGGGCACCGTGCTTCCCGCAACGATCTTTTCCGTGCAGCAGGACAACATCACCTACACGCTGACGATTGCGGATTTCTCCAGCGCCAAAAGCGAACAGGCCAGCGCCATTGACGATGCCGTTAAAATGGCGGCCCGCCGCGGTGACGTGAAAATGGATGTCGAGGAGCGCGTCGATCAGCATTACGGCCACGCCCTGACGGTGGCCGGAGCCGATAGCAGCCTGTCCTCCGTCGCAATTTTCTTTTTCAATAATCGCCTGTACCTGATCGAAGGTACAGCCGTGCCGCCCGATGCGGACAACAGCTCAAGCACCCTGTTGCGCTTTCAGCAATCGCTGCAATTCTCCGGCACGCCCGGCCTGCCGTCGCGCGGCCCCGGCCGCGGTCCGGGGCCCGGACCCGCGGGAGGATCGTCAGACCCTGTGGCCGGGCTTGCCCGCCGGCAACCGCCGGCCCAGGCGTTTGAAGATTGCCGGGGCAAGAAGGAAGGCGACGCCGTTCAACACACCACGCCGCGCGGCATCGTTCCAAGCACCTGCATTGTGACGCCGCAAGGCCTGGCCGCCCGTCCGGACATGCCGCTGGATCGGCCCGCCGGAGACCAGAGGCCGCAGGCCGGACGTGCGCGGGGTTAAAGCCCGGCGCAGTGATGCCGGTCTCTAACGATACTGCACCGATCAATTTCGGCGGCGAAGCGGCCGGAGCGAATTTGAACGGCGCATAAAGATTTCGAATCACAAATGCGGCAAAAATCCGGCGGCGGCGGTGAACGTGCGCGCCGCAATCCGGTTCCGCCTGGAACTCAAAAGCCTGCCAAAAAATTTGCGCATCCTGTTCCGGTTTTTTGTGAAACCGGCGGAGACCAATCCGCGCCCTGTTCGTTTCAATTCCTGGACGGGCATGGCCACGGCCTTTTCGTCCAGGTTTGAACGGAGGAACATGACCATGACACGCACTACATTTCTCACGGCTGCGCTGCTGAGCGGCGCAGTTGCCATCGCAACACCGGCCGCCGCGCAACTGGGCGCAGCCGGATCGGTGGTGGGCGGCGCCAGCGGCGCGGCCTCTTCCACAATGGGTAACGCCAACAGCGCGGCAGGCGGCATGCTGAATGGTTCAACCACCATTCAACCGCAGGCCGGCACGCCGGCAATCAATCCGTCCGCCAACGCGGGCGCGGATGTCGGCGCCTCGGGCGCGATCCAGACGCCTTCGACGGCGCCGGTCACCAACCGCGCCGACCGGGCAACCGATCGCGCCATGGGCGCTGTGAATACCGCCTCGGATCGCGCGGCCGATACGCTGAACACGCTGCCGAATGAAAACGCCAGCGTGTCCGGCCAGACCAACGCCCAGGCGGGCGTGGCCGGCCAGAATATCGGCGGCGACGCCAATGCGTCGGCAGACGTCAGTTCCGCCGATATCGCAAACAGCGTCACCACACGCGCGGGCGGATTGGCGAAGGACGCCACCGCCACCAGCAAGGCCGCGGAACGGCAGGAAACCCGCGAGCTGAACGAGGCTGCGGCTCAGGCCGCCGCCAATGCCAATGCCCGCACCGGCGCGTCGGTGAACTAAAGACCGTATGTCAGAGGAAATGGGCCGGCGGAGATCTCCGCCGGCCCTGTTTTATTTGAAAAGGTAGGGCGCGAAATCGTTGAGATAGCGCCGCCAGTTGATCCAGGTATGGCCGCCCGTGCTTTCGGTGAAGACGGGTTTGATGCCGAATTTTTCGAGCGACGCCAGCGTGGGCTCAATGGTGGCGCGCAGGAAATCATCCTTGCCGATGTAATAGCGCACGACCTTCAATTGTCCGGCGCTGTAGCGCAGCGAAGCGGCATTGCGGGATTCGTAATCGGCGATCTGCGCGTCATTCATCAGCCCCATGCTGAATATGCCGATGTAATGGAAGATGTCGCCGCGCGGCAGCCCGAATTGCAGCGTATGGGCGCCGCCCATGGAAAGCCCCGCCATGGCGCGATGATCGGCATCGGCAACGACGCGGTAATTCTTTTCCACGGTGGGGATCAGGTCCCTGAAAAAGTCATTGCCGAAATCGGCATTGGCCAGAACATTGGCGCGGCGTGCCCGCGCGATCCGGCGTATGGCCGAACGGCATGACGACGATCATGGGCGTGGCCTTACCCGCCGCGATCAGATTGTCGAGAATGTAATTGGCATGGCCGACGCTGGTCCAGGAATTGTCGCTGTCGCCCGCGCCATGCACCAGATACAGAACCGGATATTTCTGTGCTCCGTTCATATAGCCCGGCGGGAGATAGACATGGGCCCGGCGTTTGACGTCCAGCGCGGTCGACCAATATTCGATGGTGGCGACGGTGCCATGCGCAATGTCCTTGTTGTAGGTCTGGTAGTCGCCCTCCGGACCTTTGACTTCCAGCGTGCTGTTGTTGCCGACACGCTCCTCGGAATAGGTGGTGGCCTGGGGATCGATTGCGCGCACGCCATCGACGCGGAAATCATAGCGATAGGTGTCCGGCCCGACCGGATCGGCGGTTGTGGCCGTCCACAGGCCCTGCGCGTCTTTGGTCATCGCCAGACCTCCGCGAAACGGAATGGCGGGAATGTCGCTGCTGGTGACCATCACCTCAATGGCATCGGGCGCGCACAGCCGGAAGGTAATCCGTCCGTCGGCCAATTGTTCGACCGAGGTGTAAGTGCCGCAGGGCCGGGCATTGGCGCCGGGCGGACGCGGCGGCGCCGCATTCGGTGTGGCGTCCGGCGCAGGCGCGTTCTGCGCGGCGGCAGGCGCGGCTATGCCCAGAATCAATCCGCAAAGCACAAAGAAAATCGGATGCAGTTTCGGCATTTTCATCCCCCCGGCATTTTTTTAATTGCCTTTATTAAACGCAATTTTGCGCCGATGTAAACGATTACAATGTAAACCGGACGGGCTCTAAAGACAGGCCCTAAAGCAGGGATACCGGCGTCAGCATCGAATCGTGGCGCAAGGCGCGGATGCCGAAAATGGCGGCGAGATACTTGTCCGTGAGAACCGCGTTGGGCGCGCCTTGCGCCACCACCTGCCCCTTGTCGAGCAGCAGAACCTCGTCGCAATGGCGCGATGCCAGCGACAGGTCATGCAGTGTGACGGCGACCGCCGTGCCGCGCGCGGCTTCGGCCCTGAGCAGCGCCATCAAACGCAACTGGTGCGCCGGATCGAGATAGGCGGCGGGCTCGTCGGCCAGGAGAATGGGCGCATTGGTGGCCAACGCGCGGGCAAACAAGCACGCGGGCGCGTTCGCCCGCCGATAATTCATCCATGCGGCGCGATGCGAATTGCACGGCATCGGAACGGATCAGCGCGTCTTCGATATTTTTTTCGTCATCGGACGTGAGCGGGGAAAGGGCCGCGCGATGGGGCATGCGGCCCAGCGCCACCAAATGACGCGCGGTGACCGGCCAATGGGCGTCGGCCGCTTGCGGCAGATAGGCTATGGCGCGGGCGCGGGCGCCGCGCGACAGCGCAGTGGATTGCCGGCCAAGAATGTCGATGCGGCCCTCATGCGGCAGCACATCGAGCGCGGCGCGCAGCAAGGTGGTTTTGCCCGCGCCATTGGGTCCCAGAATACCGACGACCTTGCCGGGCGCAAAGGATGCGCTGACCGATTGCAGAACGGCGCGTCCGGCATATCCGGCAGTGACATTGCGGAAGGTAAGCGCGCTCATGGCGTGCGCCTCAAGGTCAGGATCAGCCAGAAGAAGAACGGCGCGCCCAGCATGGCGGTGACGACGCCGAGCAGGAGTTGTCCGTCCGGCGCGATCAGACGCACGGCAATATCGGCGGCGGCCACCAGAGCGGCGCCGCCCAGCGCCGACGGCAGAATGAGGCGCGCCGGTTCATAGCCATAGAAGCGGCGCAGCAGATGCGGCACCACAAGGCCGACAAAGCTGACGGCGCCCGCCGCGGCGGTGGCCGCGCCGGTGGCCAGCGCCACGCCGATAACAACCCGCGCACGGATGGATGGAATATTGACGCCCAGACTGTGCGCGGCTTCCTCGCCCAGCGTCAGCGCATCAAGGCCGCGCGCGGCGCTGACCAGGAGCGCAACGCCCAGCGCCACCAGCGGCGCGGCATAGGCCAGATCGGCCATGGTGCGGTCTTTGAGCGAACCCATCATCCACAGCACCATCTCGCTCATGGCGAAGGAGTTGGAGGCAAAGGACAGCGCCAGCGCGGTGAGCGCGGTGGCAAGGCTGGCGATGGCGACACCGGCCAGTACCAGCGCCATGAGCCCCGCGCCCGCCCGCGACAAAAGATAGAGGATCAGCGAGGAGGCCAAGCGCGCCGATCACGGCAAAGGTCGGGAGCAGCAACGGATGCGCGGCGGCGATACCGAAATAGAGCGCGATCACCGCGCCCAATCCGGCGGACGAGGTCACGCCGGTGACGCCGGGCTCGGCCAGCGGATTGCGGAACAGGCCCTGCAACGCCGCGCCGCTGGCCCCCAGCGCGGCACCGACGACAAGCGCCAGCAGCGCGCGCGGCAGGCGGATTTCGCGCGCCACCACAGCGGCGATGCCGTTTTCATGAAAGAGACCGGAAACCAGATCGCCGGCGGGAATTCCGGCGGGGCCGATAAAAAACGAAAAGGCCGTGCAGCCCAGAGCCAGCACCAAAAGAGCCCAGGTCATCGGCACGGTGGAAATTTGCGCTTTCAGCATCATGGCGTCCCACGGATCATCGCCGCGCGCGGGGTCCACCCGCTTGCCCTTGCGCCAACCCCGGCACAAAGCAGGACGATGCACGGCGGCAGGTTTCCTGGCTAAGCGGCTTATCCTTGCCCGCCTTCCCGGTTTCCCAGTGGCCTGATGGCAAGGAGTTTAGGCACCGCTTACAGTTGCGGGGGCAGCCGCGGATTTACACCGCGTTCCCTTTCCGTCGTGCGGGTTCAGTCTTAGTTCCGCGGGGCGGGCGGCGCAAGCGCGCGGGCCTTCTGGCCGAGATTGACCAGCGTTTCGGCGGCATCCGCCGACCAGGGACCGGGACAGACCAGCGGCGTCAGCGCCGCCCATTCCATGGTCGTGCGGTCCTTCAGCGAGGCCAGCGCGGGATGGCGCAGCACCAGATCGGCGCGGGTATTGGCCTCGTCCCGGCGGCCACTCAAAATTAATAGGTCGGGCGCGGCGGCGATGACTTCTTCGACGGGAATGGTACCGGTGCGGGTGATGGCGAATTCGGGCGCGGCATTGGCAAGACCGGCGATGGTCATGGCTTCCTGCGGTTACCCCGCCGACGCTGGCATAGCCGTTGGATTCATAGAGCAATGTGCGCACCGGCGGCTTTGGCGCACGGGCGCGCACATCGGCGAGCTTGCTGTCCATGTCGGCCAGCAGGGCGCGGGCATTTTCCCGCGCATCGAGCATTTCGCCCAACATCCGCGTGATCGTGCGGATATCGGCAAAGGAATTGGCCCAGGGCACTTCCACAATGGGGACATGGGCGGCATCGAGCGCCTGTTTGAGGCGCGGATTGGTGCCGGCATACATCAGCACCAGATCGGGCCTGAGCGCGATAACGGTTTCGGCGGACGGGCGGATGAGCGCAATGCCCGCCACTTTGTCCACAATGGTGGAAACGACCGTCACCTTGTCGCCCGACAGCCAGGACATGGCGGCGATGTTTTCGCGGGGCACAAGGCGGAACAGATATTCGTCGGTGCACAGAAAAGTGGACACGATTCGCTGCGGCGCGGCGGTGGCGGGCGCCAGCGACAGCAGGGCCGCCAACATGTAACAGGCCGTTCGCAAAGGTCCTGGTCCGTATTTGCCCTGACACGGTATATACATAGTATTCGCCAGTCCCTGGAGTAATTTGCCCATGCCCGTTTATCGCGCCCCGGTCGAAGATTACAGCTTCATCATCAAGGACCTGCTGGAACTGGAGAAACAGCGCGACCTGCCGCAATTCGGCGAATTGTCGGCCGAACTCCTGGACGATGTGCTGAACGGCATCGGCAAAATCTGCGAAGAGGTGCTGCAGCCGCTGAACCATTCGGGCGACGAGGAAGGCTGCCACTTCGAAAACGGCACGGTGCGCACGCCCAAGGGCTTCAAGGAGGCCTACAAGGAATATGCGGCGGGCGGATGGTGCGGATTGTCGGCGCCCGCCGATTTCGGCGGTTCGGACATGCCGATGATGCTGAGCATGGCGCTGGCGGAAATGTCGCAAAGCGCCAATCAGAGCTTTGGCATGTATTCCATGCTGACAGGTGGTGCCTATGAGGCGCTGATCGCCACCGGCCTGCCCTGGATGAAAGAACATATCGTGCCGAAAATGGTATCGGGCGAATGGGCGGGCACCATGTGCCTGACCGAGGCCGGTGCAGGTACCGATCTCAGGCTGATGAAAACCAAGGCGGTGGAGCAGCCCGACGGCACCTATCGGATGACCGGCAGCAAGATTTTCATTTCGGGCGGCGACCACGACCTGACCGACAACATCATCCATATGGTGATCGCGAAAATCCCCGACGACGAGGGACATATTCACGACGATCTTTCGATGGTGAATTTCTTTCTGGTGCCCAAGGTGCTGGTGGGCGAAGACGGCAAGCTGGGCGCGCGCAACGGCGTGGTCACCGGCGGCATCGAACATAAAATGGGCATCAAGGGTCAGGCGACCTGTGTGCTGAATTTCGACAATGCGGTGGCCTGGCGGCTGGGCCCGAAACCGACGCAGCCCAAGCCGGGCGAGAAGCGCTCCACCTCGGCGGGCATGGCGGGCATGTTCGGCATCATGAATGCGGCGCGGCTGGGCGTGGGCATGCAGGGCATCGCCATCGGCGAAGTGGCCTATCAGAACGGGTTGTCCTATGCGCGCGAGCGGCGCGCGGGCCGGGCGCTGACCGGCGCGGCGGATCCGGACAAGAATGCCGATCTGATTATTGTGCATCCGGACGTGAAGCGGATGCTGCTGCATTGTAAATCCTTTGTCGAAGGCGCGCGGGCGCTGGCGATGTGGACGACGCTGAACCATGCCGTCGCCGCATCGGGCCGCGCCGATCAGGAAAAGGACACGGCGGCGATGCTGGCCGATCTGATGACGCCGGTGATCAAGGCGTTTTTCACCGATATGGGATTTGAGGCGGCGAATTTGGCCATGCAATGCTGGGGCGGGCACGGCTATATCCGCGAAAACGGCGTGGAACAGTTTGTGCGCGATGGCCGCATCAACATGATTTACGAAGGCGCCAATGGCGTGCAGGCCATGGACCTTGTCGGCCGCAAGCTGGGCCGCAAGGGCGGCGCGGCGGTGATTGCCTTTTTCCAGGAAGTCGGCGGCTGGATCGCCGAGAACGAGCGCGACGAGAAAATGACGCCGTTTACCGCGCCGCTGAAACGCGCGCTGGAATGTCTGCAAGGCGCGACCATGTGGTTTGCGCAGAACGCCGTGCAAAATCCCAACAATGCGGGCGCAGGCGCGGTGGACTACCTAAGGCTGATGGGCATTGTGGCGGTGGGCTGGATGCATGCCCGCATGGCCGCGATCGCGCTGGGCAAGGACGACGATTTCCACAAGGGCAAGGTGCTGGCGGCACGCTACTGGATGGAGCGGCTGGTGCCGGAAGCCCCGATGCTGCAGGAACGCATTCAGGCGGGGAGCGATGTGGTGATGGGGTTTAATTAGATCCGTCATGCTGCAATTGGGACCAGAGTTATTTGCGCGCCTCAATGCGGAACAACATGCAGGAAACCAAATACCAGTTATTTATGGACGGGGCGGGGGCTCTCAGCGGAGGACATTTCTTCCATTGAGAAAAAACTTGGCTTCTCATTGCCTCCAGATTTCAAATACCTATTGGCCAACATACGAGACGATGGTGACGTTCTCTTTCCATGGGCAAAATTCGACCTTACCGAATACGAAAAAAGGATAACGTGGATTTGCGAACGTCTGGAGTGGTCGGTTGAAAGAACCCAGTACTGGCCTGAATGTTGGGGTCTGCGCCCGAAGGAATTTGGTGAAGCGGCTGCCTATGTAAGAAATAACTTCCATAAATGGCCGAAAAGCTGCTTCCGATCTGCGCTCACCGTTTCCTTGCGGCAGAACCAGCCCAATCAGATAACCCGGTGTTTTCCATCATGGGAGCTGATATTATTTGTTATGGCGCGAACCTAGCGCATTATTTAGCGCTTGAATTTATGGGCGACTTCAGCGTTGATGATTACAGACATCACGTCACGGATTATAAAATAAGGCACATTGACGTCTGGAGCGATTTTGTTCGCTAAAAAAGGAAGTCCTGGATGGCCGGGTCACCGTGCGCAGCTTTTCTAGACTTCGCTCACGCTCGCAGGAAAAGCTAGCGGGCCCGGCCATGGTGAGAGGGTGTTACTTCTTCCTGCCAGTTTTGCCAATTGCCCCAACAGGCCCTGCACGCCTTCGATGCTTTATTCAGACGCATTGGGAGTGGTCGTGCATGTTTGCTATGCGACCTTGGGGTTAGGCGATGAATACCAAACATGAAGGCGGATGCACCTGCCGGGCAGTGCGCTATCGCTTCGCAGTCGAGCCTATCATCGTCCATTGCTGTCATTGCTCTTGGTGCCAGCGCGAGACCGGCAGCGCTTTTGTGATCAACGCCATTGTCGAGACCAGCGCGCTGGAGGTGACGGGCGAGACCGTCATGATCGATACGCCCTCGGCCAGCGGCAGAGGCCAAAAGATTGTGCGCTGCCCGACATGCCATGTCGCGCTGTGGGGTCATTACGGTTCCGCGGGGCCACGCCTTGCCTTTGTCCGCGTCGGCACTCTGGACGATCCGCACGCCATTCAACCGGATGTGCATATCTACACATCGACCAAACAGCCCTGGGTAACTCTGCCGGAGGGCGCGCGCGCGTTTGAGGAATTCTACAATCCGCGCGAAGTATGGAGCGCGGAAGCACTGGCCCGGGCGCGGAAGGCGCGCGAGGGCTAAATGGCCATCCAACACACGCGCTAGACGTAGCTGTCGCCCGCCGAATAGGGCCTGACGCTTTCGGCAACGGAATCGGCGACATGCTCCTTGGTGATCAGCCCGATCACGCTATCGGCGCGCGGAACGCCGTCCGCTCTTCACCACCACCGTCATGACCGCTTTTTTGCGCCACATGCGGCCGATGACGTTGAACATGATGTCCTCGGACCGCGCTATGGCGAATTGCGTGCTTGCGACATCGCCCAGCGTCACATTCGTAAAGGTGTCCTCCAACCCCCGGCGCAGCGCAGTATTGACGCGCAGCACGCCCACGATCTTGTCGTCCCTGGTCACAACGACATGCCGCAGCATTTTGCCATGTTCGGGCATCCTGATAAAATCGTCGAACAGCATGTCATGGGGCAGAACCAGCATGTTCCTGTCCATGACGTCGCCGGCGCGGCGGACCAGGAACATGTTGGCATGCAGCGCCTTGGGGATGAAATGACGCCTGGTCTGCAGCTTGATGGTATAAATATTCTCGTGCGAAAGAAGGCGACGGATACCGACGCTGATCGCAACCGCGATAATCATCGGCACCACGATGCCGTAATCCAGCGTCATTTCGAAAATCATGGTAACGGCGGTCATGGCCGCGCCGGTGCCGCCGCCGACCATGGCCGCCATCCCCACCATGGCAAAGGCCGGAACGCTGATGCCCGCCGCGGGAAACAGGGTGTGGGCCAGCACGCCAAATGCGCCGCCCAGGGTCGCGCCCATGAACAGCGACGGCGAGAAAATTCCGCCGGACGAGCCCGAGCCAAGGCTGAGCGAGGTGGCCACAAGTTTTGCCGCACAGAGCAAAAGCAGAAACGGCGCGGCGCCGACCGACCCAAGCAACACATCCTCAATGGTCGAATAACCGACGCCCTCAATGGCGTAGTGACCGGAATAGACGAGGAATGCATACATCATCGCGCCGACGATGGTCATGCCCAGCGCGTGGCGCAGATAGGGATTTGCTATCCGCTCGAATTGCTGTTCGGCGAAATGCAGCCCGCGGATAAAGCCGGTTGCCCCTATTCCCGCGGCAACGCCCAGCAGGCTGTACAATATCAGAACGTAGATTTCCGAAGGCTGGGTTGAGAGCATGCCGACCGACGGCACGTTGAACGCGGACTGCGCCCCGAAGAAAATCCGCCCTATGAATGTTGCCGTTCCGGTCGCAAGCGCCACCGGCAGGAATGTGCGCGTGCTGACTTCCGGCATCATCAGTTCGACAGCAAAGAGCACGCCGCCAATCGGCGTGTTGAACGTTGCCGCGATACCCGCACCGGCACCGGCCGCGACCAGCGTGATCCGCTGCCAGACCTGAAGCCGCAGCAATCCGCCGATGCTCGACCCCATGGATGCGCCGATCTGGATGATCGGACCTTCGCGGCCTACCGCAGATCCGCTGCCGATGGCCAGTGCCGAAGCCAGCGATTTTATGATCGCAACCATCGGCCGGATGCGGCCCTCATGGTAGAAGATCGCATCCATGACTTCCGGCACGCCATGTCCGCGCGCCTCGGGCGCGAATGTCCTGACGAGAAATACCACGCCCATGCCGCCGATAACCGGCGCCAGAATGATGAACGCACCCCAGGGCGACGCCAGGGTGTGGATATTGGCATCGTATACAGTCGATAACCGGCCATAGAAGAACAGGTTATGAACCGCCGCGATCAGGGCGCGGAAAAACACCGCGCCAAATCCCGTTACGATGCCGACAAAGACGGCAATCAGCGAAAAGAAGAACAGGTTTATGGATCGCTCGGCATGAGCGGCAGTATCCGCGGGGTTGTCGCCGATTTCGGATCGACCTGGCGTTTCCATCTGCTGGAGGTGCCACACAACAATAAATGAGACAAGTTCTTTCGCGCCTCGAGGACGAAGAATGCCGCGTAATGCAGATCAGACATGGCGCTCGGCCATAGGCTTGGTTACAATCGCTTAAGACGACCAGTGGAGAGATGCGATGCCGGTTTCCGCACCACCCATTCAATGGCCCTCCCAACTCAACGAGCAAGGCCCCGCACAGGACCCCAGCGTGATGCTGACCGGCCGGGCGGAGATTGCCGGCGTGGCGTTCAAGGTTACGGCGCTGCGGATGCGCGACGGCATGCGGATACCGGATTATCGCGATGATATTTCCGAGGCCGCCTATGAGGATGCCATCGATTGCGCGTTTGAAGATGTTGAAGACCTGGTCGGTTCGCTGGACCCCAGATTGATTTCCCTGAACGGCGCGCAATATTTGCTGTGGCTGGTGCCACTCGCCCGCGACTAGCGGTCCTGGCCCTTCACCAGTTTCGCCAATTGCCCCAGCAGGCCCTGCACGCCTTCGAGGCGTTCTTCGGGCGTGTCCCAACTGCGCGCGACGACGATTTTCTGATCGGGGCGGACCTTCATGGTGCCCGCATGCTTGTTGATCAGGTCAATCAATGCGACCGGATTGGAGAAGGTGTTGTTGCGGAAGGAAATGGTGCCGCCCTTGGGACCGGCATCGACTTTTTCCACGCCCGCGATGCGGCAAAGCTGCTTGATGGCGACGATGGCAAAGAGATGCTGCACTTCTTCGGGCAGCGGGCCGAAGCGGTCGATCAGTTCGGCGGCGAAGCGTTCGATGTCCACCTTGGTTTCGATGGTGGAGAGGCGGCGATACAGCGCCATGCGGACATTGAGATCGGGGACATACGCTTCGGGGATCATGACGCTGGCGCCGATGTTGATCTGCGGCGACCATTGATCGGCCAGCGAGGCCTCGCCCCCGCCACTGCGCATTTCAGAGACGGCCTCTTCCAGCATTTCCTGATAGAGTTCGATGCCGACTTCCTTGACGTGGCCGGATTGTTCGTCGCCCAGAATATTGCCGGCGCCGCGAATATCCATGTCGTGGCTGGCGACGGAAAAGCCCGCGCCGAGCTGATCGAGCGATTGCAGCACCTGCAAGCGGCGCTCTGCGGTTTCGGTCAGTTTGCGGTCGGCGGGCGTGGTCAGATAGGCATAGGCGCGCGTCTTGGAACGGCCGATGCGACCGCGCAACTGATAGAGCTGCGACAGGCCGAACATATCGGCGCGGTGCACCACCATGGTGTTGGCGGACGGAATATCCAGACCGCTTTCGACAATGTTGGTGGAGACCAGCACATTGACTCGGCCTTCATAGAAGGCGGTCATGACGTCTTCCAGCGCGTTGGCGGACATCTGGCCATGGGCCACCGCCGGCTTTACCTCGGGCACGGTGTCCTTGAGGAATTTTTCGGCCTCGCGCAGATCGGCGACGCGCGGGCAGACATAGAAACTCTGGCCGCCGCGATAATGCTCGCGCAGCAGGGCTTCGCGGATCACCAGCGGATCGAAGGGGGTGACGAAGGTGCGCACCGCCAGCCGGTCGATGGGCGCGGTGGTGATGAGCGACAGGTCGCGCACGCCGGACAGCGCCAATTGCAGAGTGCGCGGAATCGGCGTGGCCGTCAGCGTCAGCACATGCATGTCGGCCTTGAGCGATTTGAGCTGTTCCTTATGGACGACACCGAAATGCTGTTCTTCATCGACAATGAGCAGGCCGAGATTTTTGAATTCGATGCTTTTGGCCAGCAGCGCATGGGTGCCGACCACGATCTCCACCGTGCCGTCGGCCAGACCGGCTTTGGTTTCGGCAGCGTCTTTGGCATCGACAAAGCGCGAGAGCTGACGCACGCGCACCGGAAAGCCGGCAAAGCGCTCGGCGAAATTGCGATAATGCTGACGGGCCAGCAGCGTGGTGGGCACCACCACGGCGACCTGCATGCCCGACATGGCGGCGACAAAAGCGGCGCGCAGGGCCACTTCGGTTTTGCCAAAGCCGACATCGCCGCAGACCAGCCGGTCCATCGGTGTGCCCTTGGCGAGATCGTCCAGCGCATCGGCGATGGCGCGATCCTGATCTTCCGTCTCCTGATAGGGAAAGCGGGCGCAGAATTCGTCATACAGACCTTCAGGCCGCTCGATGGCCGGCAGCTGGCGCAGGGCACGGGCGGCGGCAATGCGGATCAGCTCGGCGGCGATCTCGCGCACCCGCTCTTTCATCCGCGCCTTGCGCTGTTGCCAGCCCGCGCCGCCCAAACGATCGAGCTGGGCATTGCTTTCGTCGGCGCCGTAGCGCGTCAGCAATTCGATATTCTCGACCGGCAGAAACAGTTTGCCGCCGTCATATTGCAGTTCCAGGCAATCATGCGGCGCGCCCAGCGCGTCTATGGCCTTGAGTCCGAGATAACGGCCGACGCCATGTTCGATATGGGTGACCAGATCGCCGGGTGTGAGGCTGGAGGCTTCGGAGAGGAAATTCTGCGCCCGGCGCGCGCGGCTTTGCGAGCGCACCATGCGGTCGCCGAGAATGTCCTGTTCGGCAATGACGGCGAAGTCCGGTCCTTCAAAGCCATGCTCGATACCCAGCACGCCAAGGCCGACGGCTTCGGTGTGGAGATTCTGCGCGTCCGGCCAATCGGCAATGCGGCGGATGGCGGCAAGTCCATGATCGGCCAGAACGCCGCCCATGCGGTCGGCGGAGCCTTCGGTCCAGGCCACCACCAGCACGCGCTTGCCGGAGGCCTGCAGGCCTAGGGCATGATCAGCGGCGGCCTGAAAGACATTGGTTTTTCCGGCGGCGCGTTCGGGCGCGAAATCACGGCCCTGCTTGCCGCCGGCGTCCACCGATTTCATGCTTTCGGGGGCATGGAAGGGCGAGAAATCACGCACCCAATGGCCGGCCAGCGCGGCGGTCCAGTCCTCGGGCGTCAGATAAAGCTGTTCGGGTTTGAGCGGTTTATAGGGCGGCGCCTTGATGGCGTGCTTGTCGTCCTGCTTTTGGTGAAGGAATTGCTCGCGGGTTTCGTAATAATCGCGGATCAGGTCGAAGCGCGCGGCCTTGACCTCTTCGGTCTGGTGGCCGAGCAAAAGCAACGCGCGGGGAATGTAATCGAACAGGGTATCGAGTTTGGGATAAAACAGCGGCAGCCAGTGCTCCATGCCCTGAATGGTGCGGCCGGCGCTGACGCTTTCATACAAGGGATCGTCGGGCGTGGCGGCACCGAACTGCGCGACGTAGCCGGAGCGAAAGCGGCTGATGGAGTCCGGGTCCATCGGCACTTCGGAGGCCGGAAGCAGTTCGATCTGCTTCACCTCATCTTTGGAGGAAAGCTGGGTTTCAGCATCGAAGCGGCGAATGGCTTCGAGCGTTTCGCCGAAAAAATCCAGACGCAGAGGCTGGTCGCTGCCCGGCGGCCAGAGATCGACAATGCCGCCGCGCAAAGCGAAGTCGCCCGCCTCGCGCACCGTTCCGGTTTTGACATAACCATTGCGCACCAGAAACGCGACCAGCGCGTCGCGGTCGATCTCGTCACTGACGCGGGCGAAAAACTGCGCGCCCGAGATGGCGGCTTTCGGCGGTACGCGCTGCAGCATGGCGTTGACAGTGGTGACAACCATGGCCGGGCCGGATGCCGCGTCGCGGCGGGCGAGCGCCGACAAAGTGGCCAGGCGCGTGCTTTCAATATCGGGACGCGGCGAGACGCGGTCATACGGCAGGCAGTCCCAGGCCGGGAACGCGTGCACCGCCAGACCGGGCGAAAAAAAGCGCACACCTTCGATCAGACTTTGCGCCTTGAGATCGTCGGCGGCGACAAACACCACCAGTCCGCCGGAGCGGACGGCGGCCTCGGCGGCGAGATGGGCATCATAGCCCTCGGGCGCGCCGCTGACGGTAAGACGGCCGGGCGTTTTGGCAATATAGGTTAGACGGTCCACTTGGGGTCTTTGCGCTGGCAGACCGCCCTGAGGCGGTGAAAAACGGAATTGTCATGTTCGGCGGGCGGTTCGCCATGGCCGCGCAGCCAGCCATAGACGTCTTGATCGGGCGCATCCATCAGGGCTTCGAGCTGATCCATTTCGGCGTCCGACAGGCCCGCCAGATGGGCTTCGGCAAAGGCGCCGAATATGAGATCGACTTCCTTGAAGCCCCGTCTCTGGGCGCGAAAAAAAAGCCGTTTGCGACGGATCTCCGAAGAGCCGCCTGTTTCAGGTCCGGTCATGGCCGGGGATATAGCGACATGACGCGTTGAGAACAACGGGTTAGCGCCAGACGCAGACGAAATTATCCGCCATCGGCAATGCCGAATTTGACGCCGTGTCAGGCGGCGCAACGGCACGCGCGCCCCGCCAAAACAGGCCCAAGACTGTCCAGTAATACTTGACACTCTTATAAGTGTCCACTATTATTAGACACATGATTCGGTCCTTTCGAAGCAAGGCGCTGGCACGTTTCGCTGCTACCGGCAGTCCCAAGGGATTGAGCGTGCAAAAACCGGATCGCATCGCGCGCCTGCTCAAGGCGCTCGATGCCGCCACGCGGCCAGAGTCAATGAACTTGCCGGGACTGCGTTTTCATGCCCTGCGCGGAAGAGACAAGGGCCGCTATGCGATATGGGCGAGTGAGAATTGGCGGATCACTTTCGGATGGAATGACGTCGATGCCATCGACGTGGACTTGGAGGATTATCACTGATGGTCAAAAAGAAAAATATTTTGGCGGGTTTAGGCCCCATGCACCCGGGCGCGTTTCTTCGAGAGGATGTCCTGCCTCATATAAAGATGTCAAAGCGTGGCGTGGCCAATGCGCTGGGAATTTCCCGTGCGCAGCTCTACGCTATTCTGAGCGAAGATGCGCCCGTGACCGCCGCCATGGCGCTCAGGCTCGGCAAGCTATTCGGCAACGGTCCGGATATCTGGCTCAATATGCAGAGTCGCTACGACATCGAGACCCTGGGAACCAAGATGGAAAAAGAGCTGGAATCCATTCCCAGGGTGGAAGCAGCCTGACCTTTACCTGCTTGAATTTTTAGCGCTGCACACCCCCGACCGTTGCCAGTTCGGATGGCGTCAGATCGAGCGAGGTGGCAAGCCCTACGCCTATAAACTGAGTACCCGAAGAGAAATTATGCCTTCAAATTGTTGAATTTGCAGACTTGTGCACGGGGTACAACGGCAATAGCAAGGCAAGTGCGTTGAGAACAACGGCTTGCGACCATATTCTCAGCCCCGATGCGGCCCGCGATTCTGTTCCCCCTTTTCGCCGAAACCGAGACGCTTGCGGGCATCGGCCCCAAGCTGGCCAAGCTGGTCATCAAGGTGGCGGGGCCGCGGCTGGCCGACCTGGTGTTTCACCTGCCGGTGGGGCTGATCGACCGCAGCTACCGGCCCACGCTGATCGCCGCCGAGGAAGGCCGCATCGCCACGCTGGTGCTGAATGTGCTGGAGCACAAAAGGCCGCGCGACAAGCGCCAGCCCTACAAGGTGCGCTGTTCCGACGACACGGCCGTAATCGATCTGGTGTTTTTCCGCGCCCATGAGGACTACCTGCTGCGCACCCTGCCAGTAGGCCAGCAGCGCCTGGTGTCGGGCAAGATCGAGCGCTTCAGCGGCAAGCTGCAGATGGCGCATCCAGATTATGTGGTGCCGGTCGAGGAAGCCGCGACGCTGCCGCTGCGCGAGCCGGTCTATGGCCTGACCGAAGGACTGCCGGGCAAGACCTTGCAAAAGGCCATTCGCGCGGCGCTGGAGAAAGTGCCCGCGCTGCCGGAATGGCAGGACGCGGCATTTCTGAAAACGCGGGGCTGGGAGAGCTTCGGCGCGGCGCTGCGGGCGGCGCATGCGCCGCACAGCGAGGCCGATCTGCTGCCGACCGCGCCTGCGCGCATGCGGCTGGCCTATGACGAATTGCTGGCCAATCAGCTGGCGCTGATGATGATCCGCGCCCGGCTGAAGGGGCCCAAGGGCCGCAGCATCAAGGCCACGGGTGTGCTGAAGGCCAGGGCGATTGCCGCCCTGCCCTTTGCGCTGACCGATGCGCAGCTGAAGGCGCTGGTGGAGATCGAGGCCGATATGGCCGCGCCCGCGCGCATGCTGCGGCTTTTGCAGGGAGATGTGGGGGCCGGCAAAACCGCCGTCGCCATGCTGGCGCTTTTGGCGGTGGTGGAGAACGGCTTGCAGGGTGCCATGATGGCGCCGACCGAGTTGCTGGCGCGTCAGCATATGGCCTCGCTGGCGGGAATGGCCGAGGCCACAGGTATTCGGATGGCGCTGCTGACGGGCCGCGAGCGCGGGGCCCCGCGCGAAAAAATCCTTGCGGCACTGGCAGCGGGCGAAATCGATATCCTGGTCGGCACCCATGCGCTGTTTTCCGAGGATGTCGGATTTCGCGATCTGGGGCTGGCGGTGGTGGACGAGCAGCACCGCTTCGGCGTGCATCAGCGCATGCAGCTTCAGGGCAAGGGGGGCGGCCCCATCGACGTGCTCGTGCTGACTGCCACGCCGATCCCGCGCACGCTGGCGCTGACGGCCTATGGCGATATGGACGTCTCGCGGCTGCTGGGCCGCCCGCCGGGGCGCAAACCAGTGGAAACGCGCGTGATGCCAGCCGACCGGCTGGATGACGTGGTGGAGCATTTGCGCACCGCGACGGCCAAAGGCGCGAGGGCCTATTGGGTGTGTCCGCTGGTGGAAGAATCCGAAAAAATCGATCTTGCGGCGGCGGAAGAACGCTATGCCATGCTCAAGCGCGTGCTGGGCTCGAAAGTGGGACTGGTGCACGGCAAGATGAAGGGCCCGGAGCGCGACACCGCCATGGCCAAATTCAAGGCGGGCGAAACAAATATTCTGGTCGCAACCACCGTGATTGAGGTGGGCGTGGATGTGCCCGAAGCCAGCATCATGGTGGTGGAACATGCCGAACGCTTCGGGCTGGCGCAGCTGCATCAGTTGCGCGGGCGCGTGGGACGCGGGACCGCGAAATCCAGCTGCCTTTTGATCTATCACGGACGGTTGGGTGAAACCGCCAAGGCGCGGCTGAAAACCCTGCGCGAAACCGACGATGGCTTTGTCATTGCGGAGAAAGATCTGGAATTGCGCGGCCCCGGCGAATTGCTGGGCAAGCGGCAGAGTGGGCTGGTGGAGTTTCACGTTGCCGATCTATCGGCGCATCGCGATTTGCTGAGTGTGGCACATGACGATGCCAGACTGATTTTGGCGCGCGATGCGGAATTGAAATCCGAACGCGGAGCCGCCTTGCGCGTCCTGCTCTATCTGTTCGGGCGCGACGAAGCCGTGCGCTATTTGCGGGCGGGCTGAGCGTCCGCAGGCGCTTCGCCCCGGGGCGCTACATCGCCGGGCCGGGGCCGGTAACAGGGCGGATACCACGTTCCGTCAGGCCGCTTTACTTGGGGGCAGGCAATGGCTAATTCCTGCACGGCATGGCGCTTCCGGAAAACAGCCTGATCCTGGTTCTCAGTTGTCCCGACACCAAAGGCATTGTCGCCGAGGTGGCCGGATTTCTGGCGTCGCATGATGCCTCGATCACCGAGGCCAACCATTTCAACGACGCGCTGAACAATCGCTTTTACATGCGCACAGTGTTCAAGGCCTTTAGCCACGCCATGCCGGATGCCCAGACCATGCGTGCCGCCTTTGCGCCCATTGCAAAGAAATTCGGCATGGACTGGTCACTCTACGACACCTCTGTAAAACCGCGCCTCCTGATCGCCGTCTCGAAATTCGGCCACTGCCTGTACGACCTGCTGTACCGCTGGCGCAGCGGCGCGTTACCTGTGGAAATCGTGGGCGTGGTTTCCAACCATGACGATCTGCGCTCTTTCGTGGAATGGAGCACATTGCCGTTTCACTATCTGGGCGACGATAAAGCGGCACAGGAAAATGCAATACAGGTGCTGATCGAGCGCGAGCACGTCGACCTTCTGGTACTGGCGCGCTACATGCAAGTGCTGTCGCCCGCGCTCTGCGCCGCGCTGGAGGGGCGCTGCATCAACATCCATCACTCGTTTCTGCCCGGCTTCAAGGGGGCAAAGCCCTATCAACAGGCCTATGCGCGGGGCGTAAAAATTATCGGCGCGACGGCGCATTATGTAACGCCGGACCTCGACGACGGACCCATCATCGAGCAGGATGTGCAGCGCGTGACTCACGGCCATACCCCGGTCGATCTTGTAGATGTGGGACGCGATATAGAATGCCGCGTGCTGGCCCGTGCCGTGCGATGGCATATCGAGCGGCGGGTTCTGGTAGCGGATAACAAGACCATTATCTTCAACTGAGAGACATCAAGCATGCGCATTGCAATGATCGGCACGGGCTATGTGGGACTGGTATCGGGCGCCTGCCTTTCCGAATTCGGCCATCACGTGACCTGCATCGACAAGGATCAGGCAAAAATCGAGAGCCTGAAGAACGGAAAGATTCCGATTTTCGAGCCGGGCCTGGATGAAGTTGTGGCGGTCAATGTGAAAGCGGGCCGCCTGTCGTTCGACACCGATTTGTCGCGCGCGGTGGCAGACGCCGACGCCGTGTTTATCGGAGTGGGAACGCCGAGCCGGCGCGGCGATGGCCACGCGGATTTAAGTTATGTTTATGCCGCCGCCGAGGAAATCGCCAAATCCCTGAAGGGCTACACGGTGGTGGTTACGAAATCGACCGTGCCGGTCGGCACCAGCCGCGAAGTGGAAAAAATCATTCGCACGGTGCAGCCAGATGCGGCCTTCGACGTCGCCTCCAATCCGGAATTTCTGCGCGAGGGATCTGCGATCGAGGATTTCCGCAGGCCCGATCGCGTGGTGGTGGGATGCGATACCGAAAAGGCGCGCGAGGTGATGCGCGAAGTCTATCGCCCACTCTTTCTCAATGAAACGCCGATCCTGTTCACCAGCCGCGAATCCTCAGAACTGATAAAGTATGCAGCCAATGCGTTTCTGGCAGTGAAGATTACCTTCATCAACGAGATGGCGAATTTGTGCGAAGCGGTGGGTGGCGACGTGCAGGATGTGGCGCGCGGCATGGGGCTGGACGGACGCATCGGCAAAAAGTTTCTGCACGCCGGCCCGGGCTATGGCGGCTCCTGCTTTCCCAAGGATACGCTGGCGCTGATTAAAACCGCGCAGGACTCCGGAGCGCCGACGCGCATCGTGGAAGCCGTTGCGTCGGTCAACGACGCCCGCAAGGTGATGATGGCCGAAAAAATCGAGCAGGCATTCGGCGGCATTTCGGGTAAGACCGTTGCCGTGCTGGGCCTGACCTTCAAACCCAATACCGACGATATGCGCGATGCGCCCAGCCTTGTCATCGTGCCCCATCTGCAGAAAAAGGGCGCGATAATCCGGGCATACGATCCCGAGGGCGGGCACGAAGCCAAGAAACTGCTCAACCTCGATCTTTGCAACGACGCTTATGAGGCCCTGTCGGGCGCGGACGGCGTCGTCATCCTGACGGAGTGGAACGAATTCCGCGCCCTGGATTTTGCGCGCGTCAAGCAGAAGCTGAAGACTCCGCTCATGGTCGATCTGCGCAATATCTATCGTCCGGACCAGATGGCCGCAGAAGGCTTCACCTATGTGAGCGTGGGGCGCAAAACCGCAAAGCCTTGGGCAATTCCTAAACGTAGCCCCTCTCCTGCAGATAGGAAATGATGGCCGAGGCGTGCGTTTCCGCGTCGGCGTCGACGGTCTTGATCGTCAGTTCGGGATTTTCCGGCGCCTCGTAAGGGCTGTCTATGCCGGTGAAATTCTTGATCTGCCCGGACTTGGCCTTCTGATACAGCCCCTTGGGATCGCGGCTCATGCAAATTGTCGATGGGCGTGTCGACGAAGATTTCGACAAATTCTCCCGCCCCAACCAGTTCGCGCGCCATGCGCCGCTCGGAACGGAACGGCGAAATAAAGGACACCAGAACGATCAGTCCGGCATCCACGAACAGTTTTGCCGCCTCGCCGACACGGCGAATATTCTCCACACGGTCGGCATCGGTGAAGCCAAGGTCCCGGTTGAGGCCGTGGCGGACATTGTCGCCGTCGAGCAGATAGGTGTGGCGGCCATCCGCAAGAAGTTTGCGTTCAACGATGTTGGCAATGGTGGATTTGCCGGAGCCGGACAGGCCGGTGAACCACAATATCACCGGCTTCTGGCCCTTGTGCGCGGCACGGGCATCCTTGTTCACGTCCAGGGCCTGCCAATGGACATTGGTGGCGCGGCGCAGGCCGAAGTCGATCATGCCGGCGCCGACGGTGGCATTGGTGAAGCGGTCGATGATGATAAAGCCGCCGGTATCGCGATTGTCCTTGTAGGCATCAAAGGCGATCGGTTGCGACAGGCGAGAGATTGACCATAGCCGACCTCGTTCAGCTGCAGCGTCTTCGCCGCCAGATGTTCCAGCGTGTTGACGTCGATTTTGTGCTTCAGCGCCGTGATCTGGGCCGGGACCATCGGCGGTGCCGATCTTGACCAGATACTGCCGGCCGGGCAGCATCTCCTCTTCCGCCATCCACAGGACATGCGCCGCAAACTGGTCGGAGACTTCCGGCCGCGCCTCCGGCGCGGACAAGAATGTCGCCGCGCGAAATATCGACTTCGTCGGCCAGTGTCAGCGTGACGGCCGCGCCGGCCGCCGCTTCCTCGAGGTCGCCATCCATGGTGACGATGCGCTTGACCTGCGAGACGCGCCCGGACTTGCGCCACCACCACGGCATCGCCCGGCATTATGCGGCCGCGAGGCAATGGTGCCGGAAAAGCCGCGGAAATCGAGATTGGGGCGGTTGACCCACTGCACCGGCATGCGGAACGGCTTGTCCGACGAGCGCGGTGTCGACGTCGACCGTTTCGAGATGTTCGAGCAGCGCCGGGCCCGTGTACCAGGGCGTATTGCGCGCTTTTCGGCAATGACGTTGTCGCCATAGCGCGCCGACATCGGAATCGGCACGATGGTCTTGAAACCCGAGCGGCTCGGCAAACTTGGCGAAATCGCGCGACGATGTCGTCGAAAACAGTCCTGCGAATAGTCGACCAGATCGATCTTGTTCACGGCCAGAACGACATGCCGGATGCCGAGCAGCGATGCGATATAGGCGTGGCGGCGCGTTTGCGTCAGAATGCCCTTGCGCGCATCGATCAGGATGACGGCGAGCTCGGAATTGGACGCGCCGGTCGCCATGTTGCGGGTATATTGTTCGTGCCCGGGCGTGTCGGCGACGATGAATTTGCGCTTGTCGGTGGCGAAAAAGCGATAGGCGACATCGATGGTGATGCCCTGCTCGCGCTCGGCTTCAAGACCATCAACCAGCAAGCGCAAAATCGATGTCGTCGCCCGTGGTGCCGTGCTTTCTGGCAATCCTTTTCGAGCGAGGCCAGCTGATCCTCGAACAACAACTTGGTGTCGTAGAGCAGCCGGCCGATCAGCGTGGACTTGCCGTCATCCACGCTGCCGCAGGTGAGAAAGCGCAGCAGCGACTTGTTTTCCTGCGCCGCCAGGAAGGCTTTGCAGGTCCTGGAATCGGCGGACGTCATCAGAAATACCCCTCCTTCTTTTTCTTTTCCATGGAGGCATTTTTCGTCGGAGTCGATCAGCCGGCCCTGGCGCTCGGAGGTGCGGGCGGTGAACATTTCGCTGACAATGCCTTCCAGCGTGTCGGCAGTGGAACTCGATGGCGCCGGTCAGCGGATAGCAGCCCAGGGTGCGGAAGCGCACCAGGCGCATCCGCGGCGATTTCGCCGGGCTTTAGTTTCATGCGCTCGTCATCGACGCATGATGAGCGTGCCGTCGCGCTCGACCACCGGACGTTTTTTGGCGAAATAGAGCGGCACGATAGGAATGTTTTCGGCCAGGATATATTGCCAGATATCGAGTTCGGTCCAGTTCGACAGCGGAAACACGCGGATGCTTTCGCCCTTGTTGATGCGCGTGTTGTAGACGCGCCAAAGTTCGGGCCGCTGGTTCTTGGGGTCCCAGGCATGGTTGGCGGTGCGGAATGAAAAGATGCGTTCCTTGGCGCGGGATTTTTCCTCGTCGCGCCGCGCGCCGCCAAAGGCCGCATCGAAGCCATGTTGGTCGAGTGCCTGCTTCAGCGATTCGGTCTTCATGACCTGGGTATGCAGGGCCGAGCCGGAGTCGAAGGGATTGATGCCGCGCTTCACGCCTTCCTGGTTGACATGGACAATCAGCTTGAGACCCAGCCGCTTTACCGTCTCGTCGCGGAACTGGATCATCTCCCGGAACTTCCAGGTGGTATCGACATGCATCAGCGGGAATGGCGGCTTGGCGGGATAAAACGCCTTCATCGCCAAATGCAGCATCACCGAAGAATCCTTGCCGATGGAATAGAGCATCACCGGATTGCGGAATTCGGCCGCAACCTCGCGCATGATGTGAATGCTCTCGGCTTCCAGACGTTTGAGGTGAGAAACCACTGTGGATTTAGTGGACAATATTTTGGACCCCATAAGGCAACTGTGAAATAGGCCCGGGCGGGCCAGTATGCAAGGCGGCAAATTTGCTAGTGCAGAAACTTCGTTTCCAGGGCCACCGGCCCCTTCGCTGCTACTACCAAAAACCGAATTCGGCCCAGGGGCCTGCCGTCGCCGGTGGTCACATCCACGCGCCAGTCGCCCGGCCGGGGCCATGATTTGAAGGTGTAGCCGCGATAGCCCTGCTCACGGCCGCCCCTGATCGTATAGCTGACGTCGCCCTGGCCCACCCAGCGCCGGGCGGCAGGGTCGTACCATGCCCAGTGGTGGACGATGGGCGTGGACATGCGCACCGGAACAAATACAGCGGTGTAAATATACACCCCCTCGCCCGGCGCCAGATGCACGGTCGCGGGCAATCCAAACCATTGACGCCAGGTTTCCGGTTCGCCCCTCACCTCATAGACATCGCCGGTCTTTTGAGCCGCATGAAAAACGTCGGCATCCACCAGCGCCAAAGGCAATGGCGGCAAGATGCCGGTGAAGTAAAAGCCGTTGATGACCGCAAGGATGCCAAGCGCGCCCGCAATGATGGGAAGCCGAACATTGCGCAGGCGTTCCCCATCGATGCCAAAGAGCAGGATCAGGAACACCGCGAACACAATGACGGCGGCGCATCCTGCCAAGAGAAAGGGCGTGGTACCAAGGCGCGCCAGCAGAACCGGCACCAGCAATATGGCGTACGACAACAATGAGAAGAAAAACAGCAGCGCGGACAACAGCAGACGCGAGTGATATTGCCGGAACACCTCATTGCCGACGAAGATGGCAACCAACACCAGCAGATAAGGCCATGATGCCGTCAGCGCGGCGCTGCGCAGGTAAAAAACGCAAAAGCCGCTGAGCAACGCTCCGAGCGCGAACTGCGTGGTCAGCGCAATCAGGTTGCGCACGCGCTGGCTTATGCGTTTTTCCTCCGGCCGCGATTCCAGATAGTGCAGCAGGGCAATCGCCGCGCCGGCGACAAGCAGGTAGGCGATGAAAACGACGTGGGTAATGCGGTGATCGATCGGCCCGAAAGCCCAATTGTCGAAGACAAAGCCGCCGACCATCGAGACAGCCGACAAATGCCGCTCATAGTGCTTGACGACCGAGACCGTGGAGGCGAGCGACAGGGTCATCAATCTGCGGGCATCAATCTGTGGCGGATCATTTCGGCGAGGGCAAGAGACGAGGTCAATCCCGGAGACTCTATACCATAAAGAGCAATTACGCCTTCGACGCCGTTTTGTTGCGGGCCCGCGATCTGGAAATCGGCCGCCGGCGCATCTGGCCCGCAAATCTTGGGACGAATCCCGGCATATCCGGCCGCCAAGGCGCCGTTTGGCAAATCCGGCCAGTAGCGGCGCACGGATTCGTAAAAGGCATCGGCGCGCCCGGCATCTACACGATAATCCTCCTGTTCGATCCATTCCACATCGGGACCGAAACGGCCCTGGCCGGCCATATCCAGTGTGAAATGCACGCCAAGCCCGGCCTGAGACGGAACGGGATACACCAGGCGGCTGAAGGGCGACTTCCCCGACAGGGTGAAATAGGAGCCTTTGCAGAGAAATTCGCGCGGTACGTTGGAAAGCCCGAGACTGCGCGCGGTGGCACAGGCGGCCAGTCCGGACGCGATTATCACGGCATTCGCCACTATCTCCATCGGCTCGGCACCGCCGATACGGAGCCGGACGCCATCCGGTGCTCTGCTTCCGCCCAGCACCGGCGCGTCGAATGCAACGGCCGCACCATGGGCTTCGGCCTGGCCGCGCAGGGATAGCATAAAGGCATGGCTATCGATGATACCGGTCTGTTCGGAATAGAGCGCGGCCCTGCAGCGAAGGTTCGGTTCAAGCTGTCCGGCCTCGGAGGCCGAGATGGCGCGCAGACCGGTGACGCCGTTCAGCCGCCCCTTCTCCAGAATGGCGTTCAGGGCCAGCTCTTCATCCGTATCCGCCGCGACAATCAGCTTGCCCGTCATGCGGTAGGGAATGTGATGCTCGTCGGCATAGGCGCGCAGGCGCTTGTTGCCCTCCACGCACAACCGCGCCTTAAGGCTGTTCGCGGGATAATACATCCCGGCATGGATGACTTCGCTGTTGCGCGAGGAGATACCGGTACCGATGGCGGTCTCCCGCTCCAGCACAATGACCTCGCGGCCCGCAAGAGCCAGCGCCCGGGCGATCGCCAGCCCGATCACCCCGGCTCCGATTACTGCGACGTCGATACGGTCCATCGTCATGAATGACCTGAATAGTTTGCGAATAGCTCGCTATAACGCGGCCAGAGCGGGAGGCAAAGCCGCCGTGAGGGCAAAGCGATTAAGCATTCAGAAACCTTTTAAAGCCGCAGCAAACAGGGAGAACGCGGCGTTTGTCAGGAGGTTGTTAACTCAACTCTAACCCTGCTCTGGGACCATGCGACCGCTAACAAGGGGCAAAACCGCCATGGCGCAGAGCGCTGCCACGCTGATCCGCGACGCCGGAAACAACGATAATACGGGCATTATCCGCCCCATCGCCAAGCTGCGCGAATTCACCCAGCCCTGGATGGATCTGAACGACAAAACCGTGCTGGTCACCGGCGGCACAGGCTCTTTCGGCAAGCATTTCGTCAAAACGGTCATGAATACCTATCGTCCCAAACGGCTGATCATATTCAGCCGCGACGAACTCAAGCAGTTCGAAATGCAGCAGATGTTTCCGCAGGACAAATATCCGTTCATGCGCTATTTCATCGGCGATGTGCGCGATCGCGACCGGCTGGAAATGGCGATGCGCGATGTGGATTATGTGGTTCACGCCGCGGCCCTGAAACAGGTGCCGACCGCCGAATACAATCCCTTTGAATGCATTCGCACCAATGTGTTCGGCGCGGAGAATGTGGTTTCCGCCGCCCTGCAGCGCAATGTGCGCAAGGTAATTGCGCTGTCCACCGACAAGGCCGCCAATCCGGTCAATCTGTATGGCGCGTCCAAGCTGGCATCGGACAAGATATTCGTCGCCGCCAACAATCTGTCGGGCTCGGACGGCACCAAATTCGCCGTGGTGCGCTATGGCAATGTGATGGGTTCGCGCGGCAGCGTCGTGCCGTTCTTCAAGGATCTGGCCGCGCGGGGCGAAATCGATCTTCCCATCACCGATGCACGCATGACCCGTTTCTGGATCACGCTGACGCAGGGTGTGAATTTCGTGCTGTCGAGCATGGAAATGTCCAAGGGCGGCGAAATCTTCGTGCCGAAAATTCCCTCCACCACCGTGACCGATCTGGCCAAGCTGGTGGCGCCCGAATGCGGCCAGAAAATCGTCGGCATCCGCCCGGGCGAAAAGCTGCACGAAACCATGATCCCCGCAGACGATTCGCGCTGGACAGTGGAACTGGAAGACCGCTTTGTCATTCTGGCGAGTTTCGCCAACGCCGCTCGCGAGGTTTATCTGCACTCGGGCGCCAAGCCCGTCGCGGAAGGCTTCAGCTATTCCAGCGATACCAATTGCGAGGAAATGGATGCGCGCGGCCTGCAGAACATGTTGATGCAGGCCTATTCGTGAGTTCCCCGGCCTTACGGCCGAAATCGGCCGCGCCTGAATTCCTGCCCTACGGACAACAGGTTATCGAAGACGATGACGTGGACGCCGTGGTTGCGGCGTTGCGCGGCGAATACCTCACCACCGGCCCGGCCGTGGCCCAGTTCGAAGACGCGCTGGCGAACAGCGTCGGTGCCAAACACGCCATCGTCTGCGCCAATGGTACGGCGGCGCTGCATATGGCGGCGCGAGCGCTGAACCTGGGGCCCGGAAGCAAAGTCATCGTGCCGTCCGTGACCTTCCTGGCCACCGCCAGCGCACCGCATCTGAATGGCGCGGAGATCGTGTTCGCGGACGTGAACCCCGAGACCGGCCTGATGGGTGCCGGCGATCTGGCCGCCGCCATATACCGGGCCGGCAAGGCCGATGCCGTATTCAATGTGCATCTCAACGGACAATGCGGCGACCTGGAAGATATATTTCATGTCGCGCGCGCGCACGGGCTTCATGTCGTCGACGATTCCTGCCACGCCATTGGCACCGAGTATGTCGCCAATGATGGCTCGATAAAGGCTATCGGCAGCAATGCCTTTTCGGATTTGAGCGTGTTTTCGTTCCACCCGGTGAAAACCATTGCGATGGGCGAAGGCGGCGCGGTGACGACAAACGATCCGGCCATGGCCAATCGCCTGATCGCGGCGCGCAATCACGGCATGACGCGGCAGGCGTCCGCCTTTGTAAACACGGACGATGCCTTCGACACGAGAGGCGACGCCAATCCCTGGTACTATGAATGCCAGGAACCGGAATTCAACTGGCGAGCCAATGATCTGCAATGTGCGCTGGGCCTGTCGCAACTGAAAAAGCTCGGCCGTTTTGTGGCGCGGCGGCGCGCGCTGGTGGCCGCCTACGATGCCGCCCTGGCGCAGCGCGCACCCGTGTTACGGCCGCTGGGCAGGACGAAAAAGGCCCTGCCTGCCTGGCACCTGTATGTGGCACAGATCGATTTCGAGCAGGCCGGGATTTCGCGCGCCGAATTGATGCGCCGTCTGGCAGCCGACGGCATCGGGACACAGGTGCATTACTATCCGGTGCACCGTCAGCCCTATTACGCAAAACGCTATGGCGCGCTGTCGCTGCCGGGCGCCGACCGCTATTACGAACGCTGTCTGAGCCTGCCCTTATCGGCAGCGATGGAAATTCGCGACGTGGACCGGGTGGTAAAATCTTTGGTCCGGCTGCTGCGGCTGTGAGACCTGAGTTTGTTACCTAGAACGACTTAGAGCCGATAAGGCCTTTCTGCGGAAAAGCCCGATCCTCCTGCACGCGCAGCCCCAACTCCGGAGTCGAAATCCGCGCGCGGTCAGATTGAAGCGATTGATAAAACGAACCCGCTCAGTTCGGCGTCAGCAGACAATCCAAACCGCGCGCCTTTAGCGCTGTGCAAATTTCATTTGCCTTGTTCTTATTCATGGGGCCGATACGCAGCCGAAAAAAGCGGCCACGTCCGGGGAGATCGACCGCGACAATATGCGGCCGGAATTCCGCCAGGATTTCATCCGCGCGTTGCCGCACGACCTGCCAACCGGCATTGGCGCCTGCTTCCGAACGCCAGGCACCGAGCTGAATTTGCCGGGCGGTGATTCGTCCGCTTTCGACAATGGCAGGTTTCAGATCCAGACCCGTGGCCGGTCGAAGTGGCGGCCTTTGGGTGGCTGCGGCCGGACCGGCACCACCGTTGAGGGCGGCCAGCCTTTCGGCGGCCGCAGACAGGCCCGGATTGAGCATCATCGCGCCCGAATAGTCTGCTTGGGCATTGCTGCGGTCGCCCCGGTTCTCAAGCAACATGCCGCGATTGTAGAGCGCGCGCGCCTGGTCCGGTGCCGGCAAGGCAAGCTGGTTGATGGCCAGGGTCAGATCTACAAGCGCTTCCTCGGCACGGCCCAGCGCCTTGCGGGCAAGTCCGCGCGCCAGATACTGCCTGGCGCGGTCAATGGCCGGGAGCGTCTCCACGACAGCCGAATCGGCCTGGAGCCGCAATTGGGCGTCGGTCTGGGCCCATGCGGTTGCCCCCGGGATCTGTAGCGCCAGGAGCCCCAATAACACCCCCGCCCCCATGTACCGCCGCCTACGCACCCCGTTCCCCATCTCCCAGTCAGCGGGCTGAGCTTTTCAGAGTCGCGGCGCGCTGAAAAGTGGACGCTACCCGCGCCGATATGCAATGACATACAGCCGTTTAGGAGCCCCCTCCCAGCCATGACAAGCGTTAGACCCGTTCGCAAAGCCGTATTGCCGGTTGCCGGTATGGGAACCCGGTTTTTGCCCGCCACGAAATGTATTCCCAAGGAAATGCTGCCGGTCGTAGACAAGCCGGTGGTCCAGTACGCGGTGGAAGAGGCCAAGGAAGCGGGAATCGAGCAGTTCGTGTTCGTAACCGGCCGCGGCAAGCATGTGATCGCAGATCATTTCGATCACGCCTATGAACTGGAAGCCACGCTTTCAGCGCGCGAAAAGTCCAAAGAGCTGAACAGCCTGCTGGAAACCCTGCCGCAAACCGGTTCGGTGGGGTTCGTACGCCAGCAGCAGCCGCTCGGCCTGGGCCATGCTGTCTGGTGCGCCCGGCATTTTGTCGGGGACGAGCCCTTTGCCGTGTTGCTGCCGGACGATTTGATGGTGGGAAAGCCGGGCGCGCTGTCGCAGATGATGGAGGCCTATAACCGTGTGGGCGGCGGTTGCATTGTGGCAGCCGAAGAACGCCCGCGCGAAGAAACCAGGCGCTATGGGGTAATCGATCCCGGCGCCAGAACGGGCAATGCCACGGAAGTGAAAGCCGTGGTCGAAAAGCCCGCGCCGGCCGAGGCGCCATCGACCTTGTGCGTGATCGGCCGCTATATCCTGCAGCCTGAAGTCTTTCATCAGCTGGACCGTCAGGAGCGCGGCGCGGGCGGCGAAATTCAGCTGACCGATTCCATGGCGCGGTTGATCGGTCATATGCCGTTCCATGCGGTGCAGACGAATTGCGCACGCTATGACTGCGGCGATAAAGTGGGCTTTCTGCACGCCAATATCGCGGTAGGGCTGACAAGGCCCGATATTGGCCCTGCCCTGAAAGCCATTTTGACCAGCATGAAAGTCTGAGCCGTGCGAGGCAGCTATCGGCGCGCCCTGGCCTTCGCTCCATTGACGCTTCTTGCCGCCTGCAATTCGGGCTCGGATTACGACCAATATTACCAGGCGATCAAAGAAGTCTGGAACAATCCGGGGGGCGATGTCAGCGTTTCCCAGGCCGCCGCTATTCCCTATGCCACCATTGGCTATCGCGTAGGCGACGGGCGACAGAAAATTCTGGTTCTGGCCAGCGATACCCAAGGGTCGCTGCTGTGGACATCGGCCGAGCATGTGGTGATCACGACCAAGGATGGGCGCATCGTTCGAACCGTTGGGCTTGAGCACGACATATCGGCGCCGGCCGCCGCTTCCGCTTTGCCCAAGAACGCCCTGAATGGGCCTGCGGAATTCCGCTGGGTGACGGATTTTCCAGAACTGGGCCGCTACTCCATTCCGATAACCTGCAAGGCCGCGCCGAAAGGGCGCGAAGCCGTATCAATTCTTGGCCAGGACGTGGAAACGGTGCGGGTAGAGGAAGCCTGCCGCAGCGATGTGCTGGACTGGTCTTTTACAGACGATTTCTGGATTCAGCCGGACGGAGCGCTGGTCTGGCGATCGATCCAGCATATTCATCCGGATCTCGATCCTGTGGAAATCGAGCTGCTGCGACCGCCTGGATGATTGGATAAATAAAAAGGGCACCCGGGTAAGGGCGCCCTTTTAAAATATCGATCACAATTGTTACGGCGATGTCGTCGTCGTTGTGGTAGTCGTGGTCCCGCCGCCACCGCCGCCGCCACCGCCGCCGCTACCGCCGGACGTGCCCTTGGTGTCCCCCGAAGTCGCCAGCGCGATGCCGCCGGCGATAATACCAATGCCCACCAGAATCAGCAGCGTGTTGGGCCCAAACATCTGGGCCTGTTTTACCCCTGCGGGCCTACCCGGCGCCAAAGGCCCCGACTTCGCAACACTTTCTGCCGCGAACGCATTTGAAACTAACAAGGAAGACGCAAGCACAACCGCACAACATGTCCGCAACATAACCTACCCCCGATGACGCCTGTAATAATGCAACCTATTAAGTGCATTCGCAGATTCCGTGTCAACGCTGACGGCGGCCAATTAAGTGCACACCCCGTTCACATCGAAGGCGCTCTTTTAAATAGGATAGGTTAATGCGTGGGGTTCTGATGATGGGCTGTTCAAGAGAGGCCCTTCAGAGTGGATGACTGCGCAGAACCAGAAAGCGCGCGATTCTGTTGTTGAATCCGCATATTTGCCAGATCACGAGCCCACTGAAATCGAAGGGCCACGGCCGCCAACCAAATAGTCGAAATGAAAAGGGCGCCCCTGCGCGGGGCGCCCTTTAAAAACTTACGAGGTAAACTTATTACGGCGACGTCGTTGTCGTTGTCGTTGTACCGCCGTACCGCCACCGCCAGTCGGACATCCGGTGGGCGCACACGTCGTTGTCACTCCGCCATTGCTTCCGTCGCTGTTGCCAGAGGTCACGAGTACGATGCCACCCACTACAACACCCAAGCCGAGCAAAAGAAGCAATCCATTGTTGCCCATCAACTGCGCCTGTTTCACACCGGCGGGTTTGCCTGGGGCCAAAGGACCAGCCTTCGCAACAGTTTCAGCCGCGAACGCGTTGGAAACTAGTAATGATCCGGCCAAAACGACCGCACTGAACGTCCGCAACATCGAAAACTCCTTCAGGGATTATACTTAATTGAACGCATTTAGGCGGATTGCGGTTTCGCTGTCAACTCACTCGAACGCCACCGAAATCGAAAAAACCAAGTAAATTCATAGGGATGTTGCATTGCGGCAACAGTGCCCGCCAGCACATTGCGAGCATTATCCCTATCAAATTCTTAATAGAAAGTTGTCACTTTCTCGACAATCTGAAGTTCCCCCGGAAAAATCCGACTTCTTACTTTGTAAGCACAACAATCGACGCCGCCGACACCGCAAGCTGGCTAAATACCTGCGAGAGATCGAGAATCGCCTGGCGGAGGCTGAACGGTGCGACGTCGCGCGGCACCACAATGGCACTGCCCGGGGGCAAATCATCTGCGGAGAAATTGAGCCATGAGGTTTCGACCTTTCGCGCCGTGCCATCGGGCAGAACAACAAAGGTCAGAGACGAATCAGAAGATGCCGTCGTGCCGCCTGCCCTTTGAATATAGTCTTCCACGGAAGCATTGGCATCGTAAGGAAAGCTACCCTGCTGCATGACCTCGCCCAGGACTGAAATGGTGCTGGGGCGCTGCGGGATGTAGATGACATCTCCTGCTTCCAACAGGGGATCCTCATTGGGGTGTGCAGCCAGCACGCTTGGGTCGGCCTTGATAGAAATCCGTCCCAGCGCCTTCTGATTGCGGAGATTGTCGACAAAGCCCTGCACCGCCCCGAAGGCATCGGGCGTCAGACGGTCCGAGCCTACATGGGTCATGGCCGTTAAGAGCTGGCTCTCGATTTCGGCGGCCGCACGGACATAGCCGTCATGCTCAAGGACCGCAGCCGATTTGCGCAAGAAAATCGTGCCATTGGGATAAGCGGCACTGGTCAGGCCGCCTGCCCGTGCCAGCAACTCGGAAAGATGCTCGCCCCGCACAATCTGATAGGTTCCGGCAAATCTGACCTCGCCCTGCACTGTCACCGAACCGACGCCGGTGTCGGTAAAGACCTGATTGAAGCGGAATTGATCGCGCGGCTGGACAATATAGTTGGCGAGTTGCCCTTGCTTGAGGGGCAATTGCAGGCGCTGAGTGGAGGATTGACCGTTCTGATTGTTGACGGCCGTGGAGATTACTTCCACCCCGCTCTCGTCAGCCCAGTTGATTGTGCCACCGGCCGCTTGCACCAGATCCTGCAATTCCACATCCGGACCGACAAAGTATGTGCCCGGACCGCGCACGGCGCCGTCCATGGTGACGCGATGGTCGATCATGAAATTGACCAACACCAGGGGATCGACGCCCAATTGCCGCGCCAAATCACCGAATTTTGTGATTTCGCGGTTGGTCGGAAATTGCCCAGGCTGGATTGACTGTTCCTCAAAATTGCGGGCGGGGCTTTGCGGCTTGCGCTGCAATATCATCTGCCCATTCGGGCCCTGAACATAGGTGTATTGGTCCGCGCTACCGCTCAATCCTGGGGCAAACACCTGCCCATTCGAATTGGGATTGAGTGTCCGTCCATTCGAAAACTGGGAATAATATTGGTCCGAATTGATCCCGCCGTTTTGCATGCCGTTTTGAAAGTTATTTGCCTGACCGGAGTCTGCCCGGCCGCCGGCTGGTTTTGCATCTGCGCCTGCGCGGTGTTCTGCCCATAGGCAAGCCCGGCTTGCGCGGATTGGAGGCTGATTAGCCAGGATAGCAGTGTTATTGCGCTGTGTGTTAATTGAATTGGAATATGAATTCGCAGCGGTAAGCGCGCCTGCAGCAGAACCCGTTGCTCCGCTTACCGCCGAATTTGCCAGCGGATTGCGAACAGCCTCCTGCTCGACCGTCAATTGCTGATTATAGTCATTGACGGCCGCCGTCACGATTTGCATTTCCGTGACCGACAGCACGCGAATGATATCATCACTTTGCAACGACATATCTTCACGCCCATTCATCACCGCTACGGGAGTGAAAGCGGCCAGAGTCCGCAATAAAGTTCTGGGATCGCGCCGGGCGATGATGCCAAAAAGCGTATAGGGCGACGTACCAAGGGCACCGGGCGCCCTTAGCACATCGGACAATTTTGTGCCTTCGACAATGGGATATTGACCGGCCAAACCCGTGCCGCCTGAAAGTGTCGCCTGGCTGGTTGTCTGGTCGGCACCCAATTGGACGAACAGAATTTCACTGTCGCGGACAGAGGCTGTGTCATTGGAAACGGGCACCATCTGCGACTGGCCGTCCGGCTGGATTTGCAACAGGGACAGACGATAGCGCCCGCGCACCTCCTGCCCGCCAGCAAGCGACAGCAATGCGCGGACTGACATGGAAGACTGGCCCGGCGGCAATTCGAAAATTCCCGGCTGACGCACCAGACCGGTAATCGTCACGGTGGGACCCAATGGCGGAACGAGAATGCGGTCCCCATCGGTCAGACGCAGCGATCGCGCATTGCCACTGCTTGTGAGATCGCTGTAGAGATCCACTGTCAGGGTGCGCCCGCCGCGCTGGACCCGGATATTGCGGAGCGTGCCTGTCTTTTTCACGCCACCAGACAATAATAGCGCATCCATAACCGAATTAAGGCCAGTGACGGTGCGCAGGCCCGGCTGATTGACCTCGCCGGAGACCTGCACACTTATCTGGCGAATACGCCCCAGGGACACAAAGGCATTGGTGGCGACATAGGCCTTGCCGACGGCAGCCTGCACATCCTGGCGGAAGGATTCCAGCGTGCGGCCCGTTGCCAGAATCGGATTAAGCCGCGGAAGCACCACCTGTCCGTCACGATTCACTTCGACAGGGAATTCGTAACTCTCCTGCCCCCGGAGGGAGACGACCAGCTGGTCGCCCGGACCCAGGATGTAATCATTCTGCACTCCGCCAGCGAGCGGAACGGTAACCGCGCGGCCAGTTCCCAATTGATCATAGCCAAATTGTTTCAGCGTGATGCCGGCGCGTGCAGACAATATCTGTTCCAGGCGCGAGGGCGGGAGCGGTGCCTGGCGCTCTAAGGTATTGGCGGGTTGAAGCGTGATATCAGGATTTGACTGGGGCGAAGCACCGTTCTGGCCGGAACCGCCCTGGCTCTGCTGATTGAGCTGTTGCAATTGCTGCAGTTGTTGCAGCTGATCCTGTGACAGATTGGGAATTTGCTGCGCATCGGCAGGAACAGCCAGCACTGGCAGAAGGACAACAGCAGCAAATACACCGCAGGGCGGCCAAGGGCCGGCACAATACCCCGCATCCCGCGCCCAACGCGTGACATCAACCGTATTTGCATCCGCCCTCGCAACACCGATTTTGATTTACCAACTGCCGGTCATGTAGCATAGAGGCGGCTGGCACGGGAAGAAAAAGAATTGTCTTGTCAATCACTTCGCTGGCGGGCAAGGAATACAAAAGGGCACAATTTCAGGGTCGAGAAGGGTGTATCCAGAGGCCCCAACCGCCGCGCGTATTGATTTAAAGCCCTGCCGCCGTGCCCGGTGGCGGGTCCGGCTTGCCATGATGTCCTCCCTGGTCCTGGGGGCGCTGTCGCTTCCGTCCCACGCCGATGCACAAGACACCGCACCGCTACCGCGCACGATATTCGGCAGCCCGGGATTGGTGGAGATGCCCAGCGCCCGCATGGCACCCGATGGGGAATTGTCGATCGGGGTTGGGGTTTTCGAGAACACCCAGCATTACAATTTTGGCTTTCAGATATTGCCCTGGCTGGAGGGTTCCTTCCGCTATACCGGCCTGAATAATTTCGATCCACTATACCCGACCTATTACGACCGCAGCTTTGCCTTGAAAGCGCGACTGTTAAAGGAAAGCCAATATCTTCCTGCCGTGGCAATCGGCATCAATGACCTGGTTGGTACGGGTATTTACAGCGGCGAATATATTGTCGCATCAAAACAATTGGGCGACTTTGATTTCACGCTGGGGATGGGTTGGGGACGCCTTGGCGGCAACAGGCTTGTGCAAACCCATTTGCTCAAGTTTTTAAATCATTTGAATTTAGACCCGGCTCTACTCAACGCCGGGTGGAGTTCAATTTTGGTGTATTTTTCCATGGGCCAGATGCGGGGATATTTGGTGGTATTGTCTGGCAAACACCGATCAAGAGCCTGTCGCTGATTGCCGAATATAGCAGCGACACCTATGCGCTGGAAAACAGCAGCGGCAATTTTCGCCCCAAAAACCAGATCAATCTGGGCGCTTCCTACGAAATTTTCAACGGCATCAATATTGGCCTGCAATGGCTGCATGGCGAGGCCGTCGGCGGCACGTTGTCGTTTCAGCTTGACCCGACCAAGCCGCAATACCCCGCAAAAATTCAGCCCGAGGTGCCGCAGCCCGTTATTCGCGCGCCGGAGGAGCAACAGGTAGCGCTGGAAACCCTGTTACACGAACGCAGCATGAAAATTGCGCCCGCGCCGAATGGGGCACCGCCCGGCGGCGAAGCGCAAATTGGCAATCTTGCGGATGCATTATTCCGCGACGGACAAAATATCGACGATGTGTCCATAGAAGGGCGCCTTCTTCGCGTATCGTTGGACGGCCGCATCCATCACGCCTGAAACATGCCGGCGTTATGCGGCACTCACCGCCCCCTATGCCAAAAATATCAATTCGATATTGGTGACTCCGGCGAGCTGCACCGGATAAATTTGTTCGCTGTTCCGTTGTCGCAAACGCCCCTGAAATCCGCAACACTTGCAGAAAGATCGAAGCCGACAGATTCTGAATATGCCCGCGCCACCGCGGCCATTCGCCAAGCTGCCGCCACGCAACTGATCAATATCGTGGCCATCAAATTCGATGATGGCGAAGCCCTGATTTATTATCACAATAGCCATTACTTCAAAGAGGCCGACGCCATTGGGCGGCTTACGCGCATTCTCATGGCGGATGCGCCCGCGACGGTGGAGCAATTCCGCCTTATCGCCGTGAACGATTCCGTGCCCCAACAGGAATTCGACGTATTGCGTTCGCCGATGGAACGCGCCGTCGAAAACGACCCTGGCCAATTGGCTCCCGAAACGGCCATCCGGCAGGACGCCGCACCACTTCAGAACCCGGTTCTTTGGCAACAGACGAGCTATCCGAATTTTGCCTGGAGCATTAACCCACGGTTTCGCCAGCAGCTGTTCGATCCCGTCAATCCATTTGCCGTGCAGTTTCTTGCGGCCGCAGGAGCCACGGTCGAGTTGTGGCGAGGCCTCTCCCTCAATGGCGATCTGGAAACCAGCCTCTACGATAATTTCAACACGACCCGGCCAGCCAGCAGTGCCTTGCCGCATGTTCGTACCGACGTCCTGAAATATTTTGTGCAGGGCAGGACCGGCATCAGCAGCTTACAGACCGATTATCGCTTCCGCTTGGCGCCAAATGTTTTTGCGAATATCAAAGCGGGTTACCTGGAAAGCATGTTTGCAGGATTCGGCGGCGAAGTTCTCTGGCGGCCGGAAGGCGCGCGATGGGCACTAGGCGCCGATCTCTACAAGGTCTGGCAGCGCAATTTCGATCGGATGTTCGGCCTGCGAGACTATGATGTCGTGACCGGACATGTTTCGCTCTATTATCAATCGCCCTGGCACGGCTTGAATTTCGCGTTGAGCGCCGGACAATATCTGGCTGGAGATCGCGGGGTTACGCTTGCAATCACGCGACGCTTTTCCACCGGTGTTGAAATCGGCGCCTTTGTAACCAAGACAAATGTGTCGGCCGCACAGTTCGGTGAAGGCAGTTTCGACAAAGGCATTATAATCCGCATTCCACTGGATTGGGCCATGCCGATATCAACACAAAGCCAGTTCAATATGGACCTGCGGCCGGTTCAGCGCGACGGCGGGCAGCGGTTGAGCGGCGATGCAACACTATACGAGGAAACAGGCGGATAAGCCAAGGCGCGTTCTAGAGTAATATTCGCTTTCCCGCAAGAAATAATTGGTGAGCCCGGATGGGATCGAACCATCGACCCTCTGATTAAAAGTCAGATGCTCTACCACTGAGCTACGGGCTCAAAATATGAGCCGCCCATATAGAGGCTGGATTTATGGGGTAAAATTAATCCTTTTAACACCACTACCCGCAATTCGCCCAAAATCTGATGTCCAGGGCAGGGCTAACCACCCAAATCCCCCCATTTAAGCCGAGCTTGTTCGAGATCGGCCTGGCGCCCGATATCGAGCCACATTTCTCGCATCGGAAAGGCTACCACTCTTTTTCCGTCAGCAATGATGCGGTGGATCAACTCTGGCGCATCCAGCGGTACGCCGGCCTTTAGCATGTGAAGTACCGCAGGATCATATACATAAATGCCTGCATTCACGCGGAACGTATGCATGGGTTTCTCCTCGATCCCGAGCACACTGTTACCTCCGATCCGCACTACTCCATATGGAACCTGCATGCTGAAATCGCATACAGCCATAGTTGCGGCTGCAGCGTTGGCTGAGTGGTAGTCAACGAGGTTACTTACGTTCAAATCAGTAAGCAGGTCGCCATTCATAGAAATAAATGGCACCTCCGGCACCTCGGGGAGCAAGGCCAGAGAACCAGCCGTCCCCGGAGCGCTTATTTTCCTCCAAATAGCGGATGTCGACGTCCCAACGCGAACCATCGCCAAAATAATCCTTAATTTTTCCACCAAGATAGTTGACAGAAATGTAGAAGCCATGAAAACCCTCGCGTTTAAAATTACGCAATATGGTTTCTAATATGGGACGACGCCCACTTCAACAAGAGGCTTTGGCAATGGCGGCTCTTGTAATCGGCCGAAGTCGAGTGCCAAGGCCACCAGCCTGCAAAACAACCCAATTATCCCAATGCGGCTGTATCAATAAATCATCGAGAACGGCAACTGACATCACCTTCCGTCCATCGTCAAGCACTGGCATTAGCCGAATCCGTTGCGCCTGCAATTCAGCGGCAATATCCTCTCTCTTATCTGTGACATGCGCGCACCTCGGTGAGGGTTCAGTGCTGCAAAATAAGGCGAGTCCATGTCTGCACCATTCAGGAGCGCACGACGGACATCACCGTCTGCGATCGAGGCCCAGTAATACGCCGCTACCGTCTACAACAAGACAGGTTTGCAGCCCGGCTTTATCGTCACGAGCAAGGCTTCCCGTAACGTGCTCGAAGGCGCAATGCAGACGTCGGATAAGTTGATCATTCTTCTGAACTCAATCAAAATCTTAACAAGGCCAATTGTCGTCGATCAGCCTAGCTTCTGTCAGCCCGGCAATCGCCGCACGGCCCATCGATAACACCGCCTGTCAGAACTGCCACCGATATGCGGCGTTACCAGAACATTTGGGAGCGCCAGCAATTCATTATCCTGAGGAGGTTCGCGCTCGAAAACGTCTAACGCCGCCCCGCCAAGACGTTTGTATAGCAGCATTTCCTTCAGCGCCACTTCATCGACCATGGCCGCGCGCCATATTCAGCGAGCAGCGCATCGGGCTTCATTAAGGCCAGACGCTCCCTGGAAATCAGGTTCATTGTTCGCTGCACTCTTTGGCAGATGCAGCGTAACGACGTCGGATAAGCGCAGTAGCGTCTCGAGATCGAGGGGCTCAACGCCCGTGCGCCGATAGAATTCCGGAAAGTCGCGAATGTCGTGAGCCAATATCCGGCAACCGAATGCCTTCAGCAGCAGCACCAGATCCTTACCCACATGGCCGCAACCCACGATTCCGACGGTGCGACCCGTCAATTCCCGCCCTGAAGCTGCCGCCACTGCCCTGCCAGCACCTCGTCGCGGGCCTTAGGAACATGACGCAGCAAGGAGATAACCGCGGCTATCACAAGTTCCGACACTGACCGCCTGTTTACGCCGCCTTTCCAGCCCAACTTTATGCCCCGCTTGCGCAATGCTTCAATATCCAGCATGTCGTAGCCACCGCCATATTTTGATAGGACGCGCAGATCGGGCAATCTAATCGAGCACGTCTGAACCTATACGTTCCATCGCAGTGATCGCACCATCGTGGCCAGATAAAAAGGCGACAAGCGCCTCGCCCGACAATGAAGCGCCACTCTCATTCCAAGTAACATTTGGAAAGTGCGACTCCAGTTCAGCACGCAGGATTGGATGACGAGAAAAAGATCGGGAAGCTACAGCCACCCGATTGATGCCGCTCATGTCACTGCCTTGTCAAAATAGCCACTGCACAGAGCACGGAAACGATCATTGAAAGGCTGAACCGAGGTTTCAATCTTACCGCCCCGCAGCGGCAGGATTACGGTCACAGTATCGTTGCTAATATTTTTCTTATCCTTACATAAAGCTTTGAAGAATATGCCCATCGGAACGGACAGGCCGCCATAATCCGCAGCATTTTGGCGCAACACCGGCCGCATACGCGTCACAGTACTTTCTTCGGTCAGTCCCAAGCCAAAGGCCACTTCGAGCGCAACATCCATTCCGATGGTAACTGCGATTCCGTGAGGAACTTCGAAATTCGTAGCGGCTTCTATGGCGTGACCGAAACTGTGACCCAAATTGAATACATTCCGCGGGCCACGGTCAAATTCATCAATTTCGATATAGCGCTGCTTTATGGCGAGGGATCGCAAGATGTATGTCAGCATCAACTCGCGATCCTGTAAAATGCGCGGATAGTCGGCAGTAATTCTGTCATAAGATGACGGGCCATCAATTGCATGTACCTTTAGCATCTCGCCCACACCGGACCGGACGTCACGTGCGGCTAGCGTATTCAGGAAAGCGTCGACGATCCACACAGTACGCGGTGGTGTGAATGTACCTAGAATATTCTTCGTGCTCCCGCAGTTGATGGCTCTTAGAGCCAATGCACGAATTAGCCTGCGCCAAGAGCGTTGTGGGCAGAAAAATCCACTGCACTCCACGCAAGATAGTGGCCGCAAGGAAGCAAGTAATATCCTGAATGATGCCTCCGCCAATGGCAATAATCTGATGATCGCGTCGAATGCCGCGAGCCAGCAAATGCTCCACATAAGCAGGGAATTGCTCCGACGACTTGTTTTTCTCCAGCGCGTCAAGCATCAGCACGGACGGACTGTTCAGCAACGGGGTCAATCTCTCCCGTGCAACTAAGCAACACGCCGGTCTACAATGACATGATGTTTCCCAACCTCGTCTGCCGCGATCCTGGAAACTGCGTCTGCATCGAAAAAAACGCGATAAGGGCCAGTATGCGATTGTATCGTAAGGCTTTCAGACACGCGTGAACCCTCCATCAATGGCAATATTCTGTCCAGTGATGTAGGTGTTTCTCAGGTCCCGCGAGCCATGCGACGAAAGCTGCAATTTCCGCAGGCTGGGCAAATCGTCCGGCCGGTACAGAAGCTTCCAAGGTTGCGCGTTCTTTAGGGTCAGCATGCTGCGCGTTAACTCCGTCTCTGTAAACCCTGGCGCAACGCAATTGACGAGGATACCGTCTTTGGCAACTTCGGCGCTTATCGCAGCGCTCATGCCATCAAGCGCGAACTTGCTTGCGGAATAGCTGGCGCGCCCAGCTCGACTTATTTTGCCCCAGATCGATGAGACTGATACAATCCGACCCCAGCCCTTGCGTCGCATGCCCGGAATTACGGCCTGACACAGCCTGAAGGATGCTTCCACATTCACCCGGAAAATGCGGTCAAAATCAGTCAGCGTCACCACGCTAATGGGTCGTTCTTATTAATACCTGCATTATTTATCAGAATGTCCGGAGCCAGTTCCGATACGCGCATAATAAAACTGGCCAGTGAATCTTCATTTTCGAAGTTGACGGGAGCGAAGTCTGCCTCCCTGTAGGGGCTCCACATGCTGCCCGCGGCCAGTGACCACGACTGCGGCGCCATCTGCAACAAGTCGTTCGGCTATAGCGCGGCCTATTCCCCGTGTCCCGCCAGTAACCAATGCGATACGTAAGCGCAAAGCCTCCATAGTTAGTATTTACCCCACAAAGGATCCTTCAAGATTTCGGACTCGACAAGTTCACGGTCAGCGGGACTGTCGACTGAGAAAGATGGAATATTAGGATAAAAGGCAACGCGCTGCTTTAATCCACTGCCGCAAATGCGATTGCTGTCACAGGCTTCCTGAAGTTCCAGTTGCGCTGAGGCATCTCAGTAAATTTTTGAGGAAATGCGCACGGAAGGCAAAAATGCCATAAATTCGTCGCGCCTGAATACCGGGTGAGAATACCTTGCAATAGGGTATTGGCGAACCGATGTGTACAGAACATCACCATGGATATCGTGCACAATCTTCACCGTGTCCGGATTGCGGAAAATATCTTCGTCTGTAATGTGCATCCCCACCAACCGCAGCACGCTAGTTTCTTCAATGGCTTGCACACTGCCTCGATCATGTCGGACGCATCATGGTGACCTGAAACGCACACCACAAGGCGTTGTCGGTTCTACGTCCTGCCCGCACTTTTCCGCCGCTTCCGCGACTCGATCCAACGCCCGCACATGGGTGTCAGATGTCATCACAACCGGAGTGTCTACTTTGTGCGAACCCCTCGATTTCCCGCATCGCACGTACATATAGCAAGATGCGTCCACTTTTTATACATTTTCGCGCCATGCCAAACATGTTCTACCATTGGGCGTCCATGAATGGAAATAGCGGTTTGCCCGGAAACGGCTGGCTTTCATGCGAGCCGGTATCATGCCGATTACCTTGGTCATCAGGAATTCCTTAGTGAAAGAATTCTATCGCTCAGGCCCCACCTGTCCCGCCACTCCGGATCTCCGCAATAAACGCGGAAAACTAGTTCCATGGAGCGCAGCGCATCGGTAAGATGTACGCTGACAATAGGAACGTCTTCAACGATAGAATTATTAAACTCGGTTACTTCCCGCATCCAGTAGCGGATCAGCATTGTAGCGCGTAGTCTGCTCAGGCGGATTACCCTGATCGTTCTCGCCCGCGCGAACAACTGTAAGGGTCTCCTCACCATAGCTTTTCGAACTGGAAAGTATGCCGCCAAGATTGAGCGCGCCTTTGGCCAGCGAGATTTCCAGAGAAAAACGATGGCGCCACTGCGTAGCTGTAGAGTGCAGCATGGCAACCCCGCTTTGGTCCGCATCAAAGCGTAGGCGTTATCCTCAACGTCATGCTTCCAGAAATCGTTGGAAACAAAGCTGTGAACCTCCTCGAATTCGCCACCAAACAGACGCATGAGATCAATCATATGGATACCCTGGTTAATAAGATGCTACCGCCGGCAATAGCACGGCTGGTACGCCAGTCAGAATTCTCTTTGTAGCTGATAAACTGTGACTTGCCATAGACGCCACGCATGTTCAGCACACGACCTAACTCGCCCGACTGCACTATGCGCAAGGCATCCTGGACGCTGTCGTGATAACGATGATTGAATCCGGATCTGAGCTTGAGGCCAGAATGACGGCGCTCGCAAGCAACAACCGCAGCAATATCGTCTAGGTTCCGACCTGGCGGCTTTTCGCAAAAAACGTGTAAATTTCGTTCCAGAGGCCGGCAATCGTAACTCTCGGCCGCTACATCATTGGTCAGACAGACGAATAGCACATCCAATTCGTCCTTAAGGAGGGCCTTATAGTTAGAATAACATGGAGTGCCATACCTCGAGCGTTCCCTCATTGGTGAAAACCCGATCGCATACGGCGACCACACGCATGTTGGGCATATGAATTGAATTAGGCGTCTTTTACCCACAACGCCGTAATCCCGGGCAATGCCAACCCGCAGTATCGGGTGAACTGCATTTGCCTCAAGCACTTCAGAACTCATGATATTGCCGACGTCGCTGTCGCAGGGGATATCCATAAAATTGGAAATCTTATCATTGGCGCGACCCAGACGACTGGAAGGCACGCCCGCCGCGACACCCACCATTCCCCCGAACTTCGTCAGAACGATAAAACGCCATCCCG
>CAWINU010000003.1:0-104164 GCA_963837555.1 uncultured Alphaproteobacteria bacterium
CCGTTTGGGCAACAGATAGACCGCATAGACAATCAGCGCGGCGGGCACGATCACTCCGCCGATCCAGCTGGTCCAATAGCTGCGCTCGAACAGCGCGGCATGCAGCACCAGCGCCAGCAGCATCAGGAGAATTATATTGCGATAGGTCTTGATTGTGCCGCGCCCGGCCATGACGTGCCCTCCGACCCCCACCTTAGCGCGGGACGGGGCGAGGCGCGCCATCAAAAAACTAAAAGCCGAATAGCCGCGCAACAATATTCTGCACGAAATGATCGAACCGCAGCGATCCGGTCACGACAGCCAGATTGATGCAATCCTCGCCGGGATCGGCGACAGGGTTGTGCCTTACCTCCGGCGATCCGACCTGGAAATCGCCCGGGCCATAGCTGCCTGTCGCATCGCTATAGCCACCCCGCAGCACCAAAGTATATTCCATGCCGCGATGCGTATGCTGACCAGTATCGGCGCCCGGCGCGCCGCGCAGCAAACGCATGGCAAGCGGCCCTCGCCGGTAGAGCGTCGTGTATCCCAGATGCGGTCCCATCTTGCGCCAGCGCACCGCAGACAGATCCCGACCCAGGAAGGCGCGCAGCGGGGCGGGCGTATTGTCATTCGAAACCGGCACGGATTGCGGCGCATAAGGTTCATCCAGGCGTGCCAGACATCTTTCCAGCGCGTTTTCCTGCAACGGCACCGGCGCAATATCCTCAAGCAGAATGCCGCCAAGGCTTTCGGCCTGGCTGACCTGGCGGCTGCACTGCGCGCAGAACGACAAATGGGTGGCGATGATCAGCGCCATCGGCGCCTCCAATCCGCCCGCCGCATAGGCCAGCAGCAATGTCTCGTCGGGATGATGCCGTATGGTCATGGCGCGCCGTCCAGACTTGCGCGCAGCCGCGCCAGGGCGAGCCGGAGGCGCGATTTCACGGTGCCGAGCGGTATGCCGAGTTCGTCGGCGATCTGGCTATGTGGCTTGTCGGAAAAATAGGACAGCATGACGACTTCGGTCTGATCGGGCGGCAATCCGCGCAGGGCCAGGCGCAGGGCGTCTTCGCTTTCGCGCGCTTCCAGTTCGCGGTCCGCGCCGCGTTCGGCGTCTGGCGCCAGCGACGGATCGTCGGGGTTGAACTGGGGACGGCGCTCACGCCGCAGCATGTCGATCCGCAGATTGCGCGCAATCGTGAACACCCAGGTCGCCGCCGATGCCTTGGCCGGATCGAACAGCGCTGCCTTGCGCCACACAGTCAGCATGGCTTCCTGGGCAAGATCTTCCGCCACCTGCGATCCGGCGCCCTGGCGCATCAGAAAGGCCTTCATGCGCGGCGCAAAATGCTCGAACAGAGTCTGAAAGGCGGCGCGATCCCGTCCATCGGCAACCCGCCGCAGCAGTTCATTAAAGTGTCCGCTGGACGTCATCAGGACAAAAGTCCGGCGCGCGTTCCGTATCGGAGCGTGGAAAAGAACGGGGACGGGCGACCGCATGTGCATGGGCCATCATACCGGCTTTTACGCGCGCGGCACCTGTCCGGATCACGATTTTGACCGGCGCCATCGGCCGCGGCCTGCAAGGACGAGTGCGCAAATTGCGCTCATTGCGCGCCAACCGGAACCGCAAGCCCCGGTGCCGACGGCCAGGGATGCGCCGCCGCGCCATGGCGCACGGCCTCTTTGCTTTCCCAGGGAATGCTGCTGCCCAGCAGCCGGGCGACGGTGACCGCGCTGGACAGTCCGTCCTCGTGAGAATCCGTAGCGCAGATGCGCGCCGCAAAACCAGGTATGCCGGATGCCCTGAAGCGCCTGCACCTGCGGCTGCGCGGCGATGGCGGCGGCATCGAACATCGGATGATCGAATTCGTGGCGGTCGAACACCAGCTCGTCGGGAATTTCGCGCCTGGGATTAAGGCTCACAAACAGCGGATAGCGTGCATCGATGTTCTGAAGCCGGTTCATCCAGTAGCTGACGGATATCTTGGGGTCATCGGCTTCGCCGTCCGAGACATAGGACCAGCTCGACCAGCAGCGCTTGCGCCTGGGCATCACGCTTTGGTCCCGGTGCAGCACCGCCACATTCTTCTGGTAGCGAAACGGCGACAGCGCCTTGCGTTCGGCGGCATCGGCATCGCTCAAAAGCGCCAGCGCCTCGTCGCCATGGCAGGCCATCACCACCTCGTCATAGCTGGTGGTGGCGCCCCTTGTGTCGCGAATCTGGACTTTTCCATCGCTGCGGGTAATTGCGGCGGCGCCGCATCCGGTAACAATGCGGTGCGCGAAGGGCACGACCAGGCGCTTGATATATTCCTGCGCGCCGCCGACCACGCTGTACCATTGCGGCTGGCCGGTAACCGACAGCAGATGATGGTTGGCGAAGAACTGGATCAGCGTGCGGGCCGGGAAAGCCAGCATCTCGCGCATCGGGCAGCTCCAGATCGCGCCCGCCATGGGCAGCAGATAATAGCGCCGGAACCACTCGCCCAAACCCATATGGGTAATCAGCTCGTCCAGCGTGAAATGCGGATTGCGCGCCACAGCCGCCTCGGCGCCGGCATTGAACCGCATCACATCGCGCATCAGCAGGACAAAACCGGGCCGGAACAGATTGCGCCGCTGGCCGAACACCGCATCCAGATCCTTCGCGCCCCATTCCAGCCAGCCTTCCCGGATGGAGGCGGCAAACGTCATGTCGCTTTTGTGCACCGGCACGCCCAGATGCGCGAACAGGCCGCTCAGATTGGGATAGTTGGGCCGGTTGAACACAATGAAGCCGGTATCGACCGGGATGGCCTGGCCGTCATAGTCGACCGTGATCGTCCGGCTGTGGCCGCCGATACGGTCGGCCTTTTCGTACACCGTGATGTCATGATCGGGATGCAGCAGCCTGGCCGCGCCCAGCCCCGAAATGCCTGTTCCCACAATTGCTATTCTGGCCATGCCGTTTTTCCCGTTTGAAGCTGTTACGCCGGCGCGGCGGCTTTGGATCATATGTACTGATCCGGACAGGGGCGGCCTGCGTATGTAGAGGCAGGAGACCGACCATGCGCAATATGCTGATCGCTTATGCCGCCGCCTTCGTGATTATGGGCGGCCTGGATTTCGTCTGGCTCAGCCTCACGGTGGACCCGATCTATCATCGCGCCATGGGCTCTGTGCTGGCCGAAAAGGCCAATATGTCCGCGGCGGCGGCCTTTTACGTGATTTATGTGCTGGGCGTGGTGGTGTTTGCGATCATGCCGGCAGTGGCCGACGGCGATTGGCAAGGTGCGGTGCTGCGCGGTGCGCTGTTCGGGTTTGTCGCCTATGCCACCTATGATCTGACCAATCTGGCCACGCTGAGGGTGTGGTCGCTGCGGGTGTCGCTGATCGATATGGCCTGGGGAAGCCTTGTTACCGCAATGGTCGCGGGCGGCAGTACCGCGATTGTACTGGCGCTGAAGAAATAGCCGGGCAACCCTTAACAACCGTGATCCTTAACAGATCGCCGCGCGTAACCACTTTGGATTGGAAAGGCTGCATTTTGCACTCCGCGCTCTATCCCGGCTGGGTGATGCACCGACGGCTCAGGCCTCGCCATCACCGCTTCAAATATCGCGTGTTTGCGATGCTGATCGATCTGGGAGAATTGCCGGCCCTGGACCGCGGGCTGCGGCTGTTCGGCTGGAACCGGCCCGGGCTGTTCAGTTTTCATGATGGCGATCATGGCGATGGACGGCCCCTGACGGTCTGGCTGGACGCGCTGCTGCGCGCCGCCGGTATTGTCGCGGACGGCCCGCGCCGCGTTTTGTGCTATCCGCGCATCCTGGGCTATGTGTTCAACCCGCTCAGCGTCTGGTTCTGTCACGATGCGGCGGGCGCGCTCCGGGCCGTGATCTACGAAGTGCACAACACCTTTGGCGAGCGCCACGCCTATGTGTTCGGCGGCGAGGATGGCCGGCTGGCGCGTCATGCCTGCGCCAAGGAATTTTACGTCTCGCCCTTTCTCTCCGAAGCGTGCCGCTACCATTTCCGCGTTCACCCGCCGGACGACAAGGTTGCCGTCACAATTCTGGAAGACGAAGACGGCGCACCGGTACTCAACGCTTCTTTTTCCGGCGCGCGCCGCACCCTCACCGACCGCAGCCTGCTGGCGATGCTGTTTGCCTATCCGCTGATGACCATCAAGGTGGTGGCCGCGATTCACTTTGAGGCGGTGCGCCTGATGCTCAAGGGTATCCGCCGCCATCCGCATGCCGTCGCCCCGGCGGCGCAGATATCCAGCCCGGTAAAGGCCGAATATTAATTGCGGCCGATGCTGCGTGCCGATCCTGGCCGCGCCATCATCCGGCTAGCGCGGTAACTGCGATCTCGCCTGCGGGCCGGGCGTGCGACCGATAAAGCGCAGACCCAGCAGCACAATCATTCCGGCAGGCCACAAAATGAGCAAGCCGCGTTCGAAGTTGCGGGAATTCTGATAGTCCTGGGCCGAATAGACCGCGCCCGACTTTCCGCAATAGCCGCTGGCGCAGGGGCGAATGGGTGCATCGGAATACGCCAGAGCTCCATAGGCAAAATACCCAAACATGAAAGTGACCAGCAGCGCGGAAACAAGCTTGCGGATTTTCTGCGCCAGCGTCGCGGTGCGAAACCGGGTCCAGGACAAAAGCCCCGCCCGCACAAAGCCCAGTGCCAGCACCATGAGCACCAGCCCAAATATCATGCGCATGGCGGGCAGCGGATTTACCATGATCTGTCCCGGCCCACCCGCATGCGGATATCCACTGTCATGGTCATTCCTCCCCCACACCGCACTATAATATGTGCTTCGCTGAGGTGTGCAGCTTTTTGCAGCCTGGCTACGGGCACTCACAAAAAAACAACGTAAAATAAAAAATTTCCACCGTGTTGCGCTAAGCTGCGCGGATAATTTGGGAGCCAATCATGCGAAAGCTCAAAATCGGTGCGGTCATAGCCGGGCTGCGCCACCTGACGGACAAGCAATTTTTGCAAATGCCGGGCCATGTCTGGATCGTGCCTGTGATTGCGCTGAAGTTGCTGATCGTGCGAACGGATGTCACGGGCCACGATACCGCCCATTCCATATTTAATGTGCTGTCCTCGCTTGTGCTTGTGGCCGCCATTGTCAACACGCATCGCTATCTTCTGCTGGGCGAGGCGTCGAACGTCCGTTGGGGCAAGACCGAATTTCGCTATTTCCTCGCCGCTATCGGCGCCTATCTCCCGCTCTTTGCCGTAAGCGCGGGCTCCATCTTTTTGTGGGGTTTCGTCGACGTATTTCGCGCCGGCGGCGAAAATCCCTCTGGTCCGATTATCGACTATCTGTTCGGCGGCGCCATAATACTGGCAATTCTGTTCATACTCATTCGCTATGTCCTGCCGATGAGTTTGGTGCTGCCGGCGCGCGCCATTGGCCGTAACGATTTCCGGTATCGCGATGGGCTTGCCGCCGCCACAGACAATATCTGGCGGCTGACCGCCCTTTGCCTGATTACATTGCTGATTATCATAATCTGCGCAATTCCTGCGATCCTGGTATTGGCCTTGATGGGCGCAACGGAGACGAACAGCAGCATGACGCTTGTGCAGCAGATCATTTCCGGTTTCTTCAACGGCGTGACGGACTATGTGGCCGCGATCATCGCAGCGGGCACACTCTCGCTCACCTATGCCGGTCTGGTGCAAGGCGACGCGCGCTTTGCGACGGAGACATAAACCGGCGTGAAAGAGCAGAACACCCGCACCCTCGGCAAGCCGCGTTCTGGATGGTGCTTTGCGCCGGACCGGGCAGCGCGCAGGATGCGGAAAAAGCACCGGCCTTCATAACGCACGAACCGGCCTGCGCGGACGCCGTTGCACCCATCAGCGCACCCTGCGTCTTGAGTGTTCCGGTCGATGCCAAAAAGGCGGTTCAGCGCATCGGTCAACTTAGCCATGTGTGGTGGCTTGACGGCGACCGGCTGACGATGCTCGCCCGGCCCAGCCAGCAGAAATGGGTGATGTTATGCTGCGCGGTGCAGACCCCGCTTGAGCCGGTTCCCGGCACCGGCATCGCCGCCATCACGGTCAGAATTCCGCGCATTCGCGAGGCGATACTGGATATCCGCCCCAGCCCCTCGTCCTTTTATATCCAGCCGGACATTGTCCGCGGACCCGATGCGCCGCCCGCGCCGCCGCGCGCCGATCCCTGTCGGGCACGTTCACCTCCTATGATTTTTCGTCGAAATTCCTGGGATCGACCAGGCATGTGTCCATCTATGTCCCGCCCGGAATATCCAGACAGCAGAAACTGCCGGTGCTCTATCTGGCGGACGGACTTCCACAACATTCGCCCCGATTGCGGAAGCGGCGATGGCGCGCGGCACGACACGGCCCGTTATTCTGGTTGGTATCGATGCCGCCAGGCGAAACCGGGATGCCTGCCGCGTGACTGCGACAGGCGTGGTTTGGAATATCTGGTCGACGCCAATAACGGCGATGCCACCGGCGACAATCCGTTCAGCCGTCACATGCGCTTTTTTACCCAAGAGCTCATGCCGTATGTCGAGGCACATTTTCCCACCTCCAACAAGCGGCAGGCATCGTATCGTGGGCGGAACCTCAAACGGCGCCGACTGGGCCATTGCGGCGGCCGCGCTTCATCCGGATCTGTTCGGTAACGTCCTGGCGCTTTCGCCTGCAACAGATGGGCTCGGTGCGTTACGCCTCCCAGCTGAAAAACACCCGGGTATTTGCCGCAGCCGGAATGCTGGAGCCGAAAATTCTCGCCACCACCACCAAAATTCTCGGCAATGCCAAGGCCAGCCGGTGCCCAAACCGACACCGTTCAGCTGGTGGCCGGGCACGGCCAGCTGGAATGGGACATTATGTTCGCCAGGGCCAAACCTGGTTCTTTCCCGGCAAAAAGAATGCGCGTAAGCCGTAAATTGATATGGGCAAGGCGAATGCGGGACAATAAGGACCCAAGCCATGCGTATTCACCGGCAAATGCTTTGCCAGACCTGCACCGCCGCCCTGCTCATCGCGCGCGTTGCCTGGAATTCCGTTTCGGCTTTGGAGGTGGTCCGTTGGGCGCGCCCCGGGGCTTAGGCGCATCGCGCGCGCCGGTGTAGCATGGCGCCGACAGAACCGAGGCGGGAGCGATAGCATGGCAGGCTGGTTTGGCCCCAAGGAGCCGGGATTTGAACTGGGCATCCGCGCCTGGCAGGGCTATGCCGCAACCGCCCTGTTCGTGGCCTTGCTGATCGGCGTGCATTTTTTCCCGTTTGAGGATTATGGCTGGCCGCTCTGGGTTGGCGATGGCGCCTCGCTCGGCGTGGTGCTGCTGTTTCTGCTGCTGGTCTATTTCAAATATGAGCGGGACTGAAAATCTCACCCGCAACACCGCGCATCGCCCCAACGCCCGACATGCCGCATCTTGACGCCAGGCGCGGGACGGGCCTCCAAATACGCGTCCGGCTGTCACCGAATAATTCGATTGCGCATCAGGTCCCGTTCGCGACTTTTTGATTTCCGTCATTACGCATCACGGGGCAGCATGCAGTGGTGGAGTTGCCCATGGCGCCATCACAACAGCCGGATTTATCGGAACTATTCACCGCCCATCTATTGAACCGCAATACCAGAATTCAGGCGGATCTGGTCGAGCAGCTGTTCCACTCCACCGAAAAGCCTCTGGCGCGGGCGCTTCAGGCAGCGAATTCCGGCGACGACACCGGTCCTGAAAAAGTTAGCGTTAAAATGAAGCGGGAGACATTGGCCGGCATTGCCCGCTCGCACCTCCATCAATTCATGAACGCGTTCAGGAGGTTGGGTAGCATCGACCATGATGGCGATGTGAGCTGCCACAATTCGCCGTTAATCGTGTCATTGGCCGATGGCCGCAGGGCCGACAAAAAGACGCGACAATTTTGTGCTGTGTTCTCTTTCGAACAGTAGCGCACAGGCTTTGGCACTACCCTCTGTGTGTCGAGGGGCCGGATTGGAAAGACTGGCACGATGGGTTGCAGGTATGAGTTCCGTTTCCTTGGCGCGGCAGGCGACACCACCGCCTTGCGCTGGTGCGATTTTGCCGATGATCGGGGTGCCACCAATTATGCGCTGGGCCTTCTGACCGGCTATGCCGAAGCCGCCCAGGTCGAAGTGCGCACCGACGCGCGTCAGGTGCTGAATTATCGCCGCGCCACGCCGCTGACGCCGGACGAAATGCGCCATCGCTGCCTGCTGGCGCTGGACGCGGCGGCGGTCGAGCCCGACTGGCATGTTCGCCATGTCATCCAGTGCTGGCTGGACCAATATTCCCGCGATCCCTCCATGTTGCCCGAGCAGCTTGAGCAGGCGCATTGGCGCCGTGGCGGACAAGCGCCCGGATGAGCATCCGCGCGGCTAGGTCTGGCGGACGTAACGCTCGAACAGCGTGGCGGCATTATTCCAGTTGATGGCCTGCATATAGGCATCGACATAGCCGCCCGCGCTGGCGCCGTAATCCATGTGATAGGAATGCTCATACATATCGAGCGCCACAATGGGCCGCGCGCCCGCAATGCTGTTGGAATGATCGGCGGCCCATTGATTGACCAGCCGTTTGTCGTGCGGCGACCAGGTCAGCAGCACCCAGCCCGAGCCGCCGCCCTGCGCCTTGCCCATGGCGGAGAATTCGGCGTGCCAGCGTGCGACGCTGCCGAAATCGCGCGCGATGGCCGCCGCCAGATTGCCGGTGGGTGCGCCGCCCGCGCCCAGCCCGTCGAAATACAATTCATGCAGGATCATGGCGTTGGTGGCCATGAGTTCTTCGCGCTTCAGCCCGTTGATCACAAAGCCCGGCGCCTTGGCGACATCCAGCGCCGCGAATTGCGCGCTGATGGCGTTGAGCCGCCGCACCGCGCCCGCATAATTATTGTCGTGATGGCTGACCAGAATTTTTTCCGACAAACCCTTGATGCTTTTGGGATCGAACGGCAGCGGCTTGATGGCATAGCTGGCGGCCTTGCCGGGCGACGCCGCGCCTTGCGCCTGTGCGCCGGACGATGCCAATGCAAGCGCCGCCGTGGCCAGCCCCGCCGCGCCGATCACATTGCGCCGGTTGATTTCCGTGCTCATTGTTGCCTCCCGGTTGGACGGCAGGCATCAAAGACCCATTGGCCACAGGCCGCAATGCGCGCGCACATTAAAATGTTGCAGGCTTGCGGTGGTGCGCGGTCTAACAGGATTTTCCGCTTTCCACCGGCCAGCGCGCATCGGCCAGATACGGCAGGCCCGCGCATCCCATCGCAAAGGCGCCGTCGGTGTGGACGCAAATTCATCGTCGGGCGTCAGGGGATTGATGCTAGCCTTGCGCCGCCATGCGCCGTGTTGAAAGTTTCTCATGACCGAAAGCCTGACCATCCGCCCCGCGCAACCGGACGAACGAAAGGCCCTGGAAGCGTTGCAGTGGCGGGCCTCGCTCAACAATCCGGGCGACCGTGCCGCGCTGCTGGCCAACCCCGACGCCATCGAGCTTGCGCCCGAACAGATCGCGGCGGGCGGCGTGTTCGTTGCCGAGCGCGGCGGCGTGCTGGCGGGCTTCGCGGCGGTGCTGCCGCGAACCGACGGGCAGAGCGAACTCGACGGCCTGTTTGTGGAGCCTGCCTTGTGGAGAGGCGGCGTGGGGCGTTTGCTGGTCGAACAGTGCGGCGCGTTCGCGCGGGCGCAAGGGGCTTCGTCCCTGCATGTGGTGGGCAATCCGCACGCGCAGGGCTTTTATGCCGCCTGCGGTTTTGACGTTATCGGAGAACACGCCACCCGTTTCGGCACCGGCCTGGCGATGCGAAAGAAACTTTGAATTGGCCGGTTCAATTCAGGACTGCAATTTTGCCTGTTCTAACAGCAGGTGCGCGGTATCAAAGAACGCTTGATGCTCAATGATTTTATCGTCCTTGAGCCGCCAGCGAATTGCTATGTCCAGCTGCACATCGATGGGTTTGACACCCTTACCCTTGGCGTCATAGCTGAGGCCGACGTCAAAATAGCCCCAGACCACGTTGCCCTCGGCCACCACGTCCTTAAGTGTCATGTGGTAAAAGGTGTAGTCCTTCGAGATGTTCGAGAGGACTTCGCGAACGCCGGCGCGGCTTCTGTATTCGCCGTGGAAACTGAAAAGCCCCTCGTGCCTGGACGCCGATTTCCAAACAACGTCTTCGTGCAGGGCGTCCAACAGCGGTTTCAGATCAGATTGCGCGAAAGCGGCCACAACAGTCCGCATCAATTCTTTGCCGCTCATTTGCCCGCTCCCAACCCTCCGGCGCCTTCACCATATCAGACATTTCCCAAAGCTTCGACGTGACGCCGGCGGCCATTGCGGGCGCGCTCATCGAATGGGGGCGCCCGGCCCCGGCAGGGATGGTCCGCGGACTTTCGTGTGGGCATACCGAATATTAGCCCGTAATATGCCGGGGCAGCGCCGGGCACATCCACTCTGTCCCGGCCGCGCGCGGGTGAACCTATGCTCGAACAGGTGCATGAAGTCTCTTTGGGTTGCCGAAGGAGAAATTGTCAGCTTCTTTGGCGCGCCCTATCCGACGCGTTCGGTCATTGCCCGGCTGGAGAATGGCGATCTGTGGGTGTGGTCGCCCGTCAGGCTGACGGTGGCGCTGCGCGCCGAAACCGATCGCATCGGTCCGGTCCGTCACCTGGTCAGCCCCAACAAGCTGCACCATCTTTATCTGCAGGACTGGAAAGCGGCCTATCCCGGCGCGCAACTATGGGGCCCGCAATCGACCATCAAAAAACGCCCCGACCTCTCATTCCGCCCCGCGCTGCGCGACGAACCGCCGCTCGCATGGCAGGGCGATATCGATCAGGCCTGGTTTCGCGGCTCTTATTTCCTGGACGAAATCGTCTTTCTGCATCGCCCCTCGGGCACCGCCATCGTCGCCGATCTGATTCAGACTTTCAGCGATCGGTTTCTGCGCGAACATTGGGGCTGGATGCGCTGGCTGGCGCGCCTTGACGGCCTGACCCAGGACCAGGCCTGCGCGCCGCTGGAATGGCGCTTGTCGTTTCTCAACCGCGCACCGGCGCGCCGGGCCCGCGCCAAGGTGCTGGGCTGGAATTGCCGGCGCGTCGTGGTGGCGCATGGCGAGTGGCCGCGCGAAAACGGCCATGCCTTTCTGGCAAAATCGTTTCGCTGGCTGGGCAAATGAATGGACGGCATGAGTGTAACTGCAACAAACGCCCGTGAATAATTCAACGCGCGGGATTATTCTGGCGGGCTTGCTTTTGTTGCCGGGTGCAGACGCCGAATAAGACGTTTTATCTCGTCAATCACGACCCAGGGATCAGAATCGTTAAACACGTGCGAGGAGTAGCGCGCGACCCGATGCTCTGAGTTTTTGGAAAGCGCCGCGATCTTTGCCTGGAGGGCACGGTGCTCGTATTCGTACAAATCCATGCCTTCGTCGCTGATCCCCGCAATTCTAATGCTGGTATACGGTATGCCGCGCGACAGGACGGCGATCGGTAAATCGGAATTTAGCCTGGTATCGCGAACGGCCTCCTGCGCTTGCACATAATCCTCATGAAAGGTTTTCGTGTTCCAGGCAATCAGGCTGTCCATAATAGCCCAATCTTTACTGCTCATCTCCGCCTTGAGTCTTGGCACATAATCCTCTTGCGCAACATCCAGAAATAATATCCCAAGCACATCGCCCTGATATTTTTGCGCATAGGCGCGCGCGATAAAACCGCCAAAGGAATGCGGGACAAGCACCGCCTTGCCCCAATTATTTGCGCGGTCGAGGGCATGCAGCTCATCCACAAGCTGATCGAGCGCGCGAGTCTTTGGATCGGCAAATGTGCTGTCTCCAATTCCCGCGCGGTCATACATGCATAACCGCCCCGGCCCATCGTAGTTCTGATAAATGCGGCCGAAGGAATCGCGCGCGGAAAGGCCCAGCCCGGCAATGAAAATGATTGTCGGCTCTCCCGTTCCTTTGCAGGACCATGCAATCCTGTTTCCGGATATGTCGCTGAATTGCTGGCCGCCACCAGGTGACGAGGTGGCTTGGGCTGACGCGTCTTGCGCCATTCCCGGCATGGCCACGAGACAGGACATTCCAACGGCGGCCAAAATCGCCCATATTTTCATGCGGCCCTACCCGTCATTCGTCAACGCACTCTAAGGCGTCCGGACAACAAATAACTTCGGCGGGAAGGGAACAAAAGACGTCAGTGGAAAATTGGTGATCTGGGACGAATTTATTTCGACCCCAATTTTGGCAACACGCCAATCAATTCTGATCTGACCCCGTTTCTTCGGGTAACTTTCTTGATGCGATAGAGCGTAAATTTGTCGCTGTCGCCGCGCGAGATTACTGAGAAAATTTTATTGAGGCGATAGACGTTAATATTTGACGCCTAAGTGAGCGGGCATAAGCTCGTACTTTGTGCACCGCTAAAGACGAGCGCAGGATTTAATTAGGCTCGAGAAATGCACTGAATGTATCAGGTGCCGGTGACTGCGATTTAAATTATCTACCCAGACTTACCCACTTTGCAAGAATATCGAGCGATTTCAAGCTGGAATTTTGGAAGGCCGATCTTCAAGGTTGCCGGACATTCGCCATATCTGGCGAAAAGGTCCTATTTTCCGAGATCACCAATCGGCAACATGAGGAGACATATTCGTCTTGCCATACTAAGAAATTTCTTGGATGAACTTGCCAAGATGAATTTCATCTCAATTACTAATGTAGTCGTGGACAAAACTAATAAGCAATATGGCTACGATATGTTCCGGCACCGCCTATCTGGCCCATTAGGCGGCAACAAACTGAACCCGCCGGTTAAATTGAAACTGAACCTGCAGGGCCAATCCGACCTGCCCAAAGGAGAGGTCATCGGGCGAGGCAGTCGGATGTATTTCTTCGACGCATCGCCGTCCATTGTGTTGACCTGATCGTCTGTGAGACGCCGGATGATGGTTGTTAAGCCATTAGCGACTTGAACAACATAAGGCAACCCAATCAATTGACAGCTCTGGACTTCTCCCGTAAGTATCTGCAAACGTTATGTAAATACTCAAACGTGTATTTGCGTCTATGCCTGCCCCTCTGTCCTGCTCCTCATCTCGCCTCGAATTCCCCGCCCTCACCCCCTCCCCGCACCCATCAACGCATCCAGCGCCTCGCACAGCCGGGCCGAAACCCTGTCCTTGTACATCGCGCTGATGGCGCAGATCACCACATTGGGCCTGACCTCAAAGCCGCACACACTGCGCACAATGCGCCGGTCATTGTCCGACAGCCTGGCCTCGATGGCGGCCAGCATTTTCAGCGCCCGCATCTGGCCCGGCGGCAGATCGCCCGCGCCCGCCCCGCCATTGACCTTTTCCAGATCGGTGGAATCGCGGCTGCCGGTTTTTTCCGCCGCGCGAAACAGCCGGGCATAACGCTGCCCGGCCTCGAAGCGCTCCAGCGCGTTATGGTTCTTGCTGCCGCAGGCCAGCTGGCCCTTTTCATAGGCCGCCTCCAGGGGCGCGCGCCTGCGCCAGCCCTTCTTGGCGCCGGCGCGTTTTTCCAGCACCCGGTCGCGCACATAATCGCCGCTGCGCCGGTTGGCGGGCGGGCGCGGACATTTCAGTTCGCCCTCCAGTTCGTGCGCGGCCTCGAAAGCGGCATCGGCGGCATCGCGCGCCGCCATGCGTTTGAGCCGCGCCTGTTCCAGCGCCTCCATCAGCGCGAATTTCCGGCGTTCGGCGGTGCGAATGTTCATGACAGGCACTCCACTTTGATGTTTCCGTAAAGCTGGCCCAGCAGCGCGCCGAATTTTGTTTCGATGCGGTCGCGGCGAAACGGGCTGGACACGATCAGCCGCGCGGGCGGGCCGGGCTCGAACCCGGCATCGGCGAACCAGGCGTGAAAATCGCCCGCTCCCACCTTGTCCACCAGCGGGCCCGCCGCGCCGTTCCAGTGATCGCGATACAGCGCGGTGGCGCCGGCCGCCGCCGCGCCGGGTTTGAAGCCGTCAAAGCGGCGCTGGCTCAGAAAGCGTTCGGCATGCACCGGGTGATAGGTGACGTGGCGGGCGCAATAGGCGCGAAAGGCCGGCACGGCCTGATGGGCGGCGCGCTGATCCTCGGGCGCAAGCTTCTGCCACTGCGCGAAGCTGCGCGACTTCGACATGATCGGATCGGTCGGATAATCGCGCCAGAAGGATTCGAATTCCTCCGGATAGGTTTTTCTGACCCTTTTGATTTTAGGAACGTCGGCGTCCGATTTATCGGACAAGGTTTTCTCTGTCTCTGCCTCTGTCTTTGTCTCTGTCTCTGGCCTAGCATCCTGATAGCGGGCTGCTAGCATTTCGCTGGCAGAATCGTCCACATGGATGAAACCGGCCTGTTGGAGAATTTCCAGGTCGACAAAGCTCTTGGCATTGATGCGGCGCGCTACCCAGCCCGGATCCAGCGGAATCCGGTTGTCGTACAGGCTGGCAAGCAGAAAGATGCACAGCAGGTGCGCCTTGGAGGTATCGTGCAGGCGCGAGAATTCGTAGTCGTCCAGCAACTCGCTATAGAGCTTGATCCAGGGCGGACGCCGCTCCTTGTAATGCTGCAGCCGTTCGAAATCGCGCACGCGGAAAAATTTAGCCATCCGCATCCCCGTTCAGTCCGGCGCGGGCGGCCTGGACTTCGGCGGCGAAGCGGGCATCGTCGTGCATCAGCCGCTCGATGCGCCGGATGGCCATGATGATGGTGGTGTGATCGCGGTTGAAGGCCGCACGCGATGCGCGGAAAGGAGCGGCGGGTCTGCTCGCGCGCCAGATACATGGCCAGCTGGCGCGGCCGGGCGATGCGGCGCTGCTTGCACGGGCCCTTGAGGTCGTCCAGCGTCAGGCCATAGCGCGCCGCCACAGTCTGCATGATCTGGCGCACCGGCGCGCAAACTCCCATGGCACTCTCCCGTTCACAAACCCCGCGCGCGGTCAGTTGCGCAGGCAGAAAATCCCGATCGGCCGGCCGTGACAGGCGCGCCGCGCCGAATTGCGAAACCCGATGCGGGCGAAGCGTTCGTCATGGAACACCCGGCCCAGAATGCGCGGATCGGCCGTGTCCGGCGGCGGGCACAGCGCGCGCACATCGTCGATGGTGACGCTGCCCTTTTCGCGGGCGATGGCGGCGGCGGCCTGGCGCGCCTGGGCCAGCCACAGCACGCGGTCCTGGAGAATGGCCTCGGTCATGCCGGGTCCTTTGGCGCGCGCGCGATATGGTTGCGCACGAATTCGATGGTGCGCACGGTGGGGCAGCGGCCCTTTTTCAGGGCGGCGACAAAGCTGGGGTCGCCCATGACCTGGCGGCCGAAGGTGGTCGGCCTGATCCCCGCCCCGGCCAGATAGGCCTCCAGTTCGGCCAGAAATTCGTCTCGCAGCGTCATGGGGCGGAACGCTAATAGGACTATTCCTACGCCTCAAGTAAAATAGGCCTATTGCTTAGTAGGTAGTTTCCTACTACAACCTGCGGCCATGAGTGTGCGCGATCTGATCAGGGACAAGCTCGCCGCCAAGCGCCTTTCGCTGAAAGAGGCGTCGGAGGCCATGGGCCGCAACCATGCCTATCTGCAGCAATATCTGGAGCGCGGCGTGCCCGCCATTCTGCCCGAGGATGCGCGCGAGGCGCTGGCCCCGCTGCTGGGGGTGACGGCCAACGAGTTGCGCGAACGCCCCGCCGGAAAATCCGAAGCCAATGACAATGCGCCCCGCCCTGCCCGGCGCGTGGTGATCGCCCGCTCGCCCTCCCATGGCGGCAGCGCGCGCACGCGCGGCGGCGAACGTCTGCCGGTGCTGGGCAGCGCCGAAGGCGGCAGCGAGGGACACACGCCCTGGAACGGCGACATTGTCGATTATGTGCCGCGCCCGGCCAATCTGGCGGGCGTGCCCCAGGCCTATGCCATCTATGTCTATGGCACCTCGATGGAGCCGCGCTATCACCCCGGCGAACTTCTGTATGTGCATCCCGGCCGGCCGGTGATGGCGGGCGCTTATGTGCTGGTGCAACTCAGGCCGCGCAGCGAAGGCGAAACCCCGCGTGCCTTTTTGAAACGCCTGGTGCGCCAGACCCAGACCAAGCTTGTGCTGGAACAGTTCAATCCGGCGCGGCAGTTCGATGTGAAACTGTCCGATGTCGCCTCCATCCACCGCATTGTCGGCAGCGGCGAGGGATAAGTTCTTCCTGTGGGGACGGGCTTGGTGAATAATTCATTCACTCCGGCCCGGATAACCGGATCAAGTACGGCCATGGCGTTACACCCCTCCGCACCATGGACGGGCCATTAGCTTTTCTTGCCGCGTGCAGCGCGGCCTAGAAAAGCTATGCCTTGACCCGTCCATCCAGGATTTTCAAACTCCGTCGATGCCAAGCGGGTTCGTTTACATGCTCGCCAACAAGAAGAATGGCACGCTTTATATCGGCGTGACGTCGAATCTTCTCGATCGCATGCATCAGCATCGCAACGGCAGAGGCTCGGCCTTTGTCAAAAAATACGGCGTGACGCGGCTTGTATGGTTCGAAGAATATCCTGTATATGCCGACGCCATTCAGCGCGAAACCAGCCTTAAACGCTGGAAACGGGCATGGAAGATTGCACTGATAGAAAAGAACAATTCTGGCTGGATTGACCTTTTGGAAAACTGGAACGCTTAGGCCTGGATGGCCGGGTCGGCGCCCGGCCATGGTGAGTGAGAATACTTCCATCCACCGCATTGTAGGGAGTGGCGAAGGATAGTGACGGAACGGCCATTTATCCGCATGCGGCGCAGGCTGGGTGAACCCATTGCCGCCCCCATCTGGCCCAATGGCTTTGCGCCAATGGATTTTACCAAACCCGCAGAATTTCATGCCCTGCTGCAACTGGCTTATGCCGATGGCGGCGGTTCGGTTCCGGCCTTTGAAGCGTGGTGGCGGCAGCTTTCCGGCGACAGCGAATATGATCCGGCGCTGTGTTTTCTTGTCTGCGATGACGCGGGCGAATTTGCCGCCGCCGCGCAATGCTGGACCTCGGCCTTTGTCAAGGATTTCGCCGTGCATCCGCGTTACCGCCGGCGCGGCTGTGGCCGGGCATTGCTGTTGCACATCTTCCGTGTCTTTCAGGAACGCGGCGCGCAGGCCGTCGATCTCAAGGTCGAGCGCGACAATCCGTCCGGCGCCGCATTTTTTATGAAAGCCTGGGGATGGCGCGGGTCAAGGACTGAGTGCACAACTTGCCGCAGGCATTAACGTGCAATGGAATGGTTTACAGCGAAAACCGGTGAATGCCTGACAAACGCCGACAATTTCGAATACATTTTTAAGACGTGTGACCTAGAAATTTCTTCGCGCGGGCTGTGGTGCGCAAAGAGACATTTCATCATGCCGTCCTATGCGGAAATCCTTTCCTCCGAGGAAAGGGAATATCAGCGCTATGACATTTTTCTGCCCGGCCAGATTTTCCTGCCGGAGAAAAATGACACGCTCGACTGCCGGGTGCTGAACCTGTCGGGCGGCGGCGCCGGCCTTCAGTGCGATATTCCATTGCCGTTACAGACCTTTGTCCTGCTCAGCATCGACGGCTTTGGCCGCTTTGACGGCATTATCACGCGCTATGCCGAAGGCGAACTCGGCCTGCGCTTTCTGTGCGGAGAAGCCCGCAGACAGCGCCTGCTGGACGATCTGATGCGCTTTGTCACCCTGGGCGTTACCGTGCCGATCCGCCGACGGGGCCGCGCCGGAAATCCCGCCGCCAGCCGGGGACATTTCACCCGCGCCAGCGGCGAGGTGGTGCCGTGCGAAATTCTGCACATCGCCCAACAGGGACTGTCGCTGCGCACCAGCGTACAGCCGCCCGTCGGCGAGCTGGTCAATCTGGGACTGACCTTCGGCCGCATCGTCTGCCATCACGAACACGGCATAACGATTCAATTCCTCAGCCCCACCGCCGCGCCGAAAACCGTCAGCCGGGGCGATTGACGCAACGGTGCGTGTTTTTTGCGCGGTGGCACGTGCTTTATCGCGCCGCCTGCTTAACCTTAATGCCATTGCAGGGGCACAACCGGACAATCCCGGTCGTGACGAACAAGGCCCGCCGCCTGATTTAATCCCTGCCCGAAACCGCGGACGCCTTCAGTCCCCCGCAGGCTGAAACATCAGCTTCACAAAGGCGCCGAGTTTGGGCGGCTGGCCGGAGCTGAGCAGGCTGGCCTGAAACACCCGGCCCAGCAGAAACAGTTCTGCCGCCACGAACGCAATCAGCAGCGCGCCGGTGCCCAGCACTTCGATCAGCGTCACGCCCGAACCCAGACGCGCCAGCATGGCGAAGGGCGTATAGAGCGGAATCCACGACAGAATGCGCGGCAGCGGGCTGGACGGATTAAGCAGCATCGCATTCATCAGAAAAATAACCGGCATCAGGATTACCATCGTCACCGGCATCAGATAGGCGTTGGCATCCTGCATGGAATTGCTGAGCGAGCCGATGGTCAGATAAATCATCGATATCATCAGATAGCCCGCCGCGAAATAAAACAGCAGCGCGGCAATCATCCAGGGCTGGTTCAGCCCGGCCAGTGCAGGACGCAGGAAATCCTCCACCATGCCCGGCGTGAACATTGCCGCCGCAGCCGCACAGCCCAGCCACACCAGCGCGACGGTAAGCCCGATGGCGCCCAGCCCGATCAGTTTGCCCGCCATCAGCTGGCTGGGCCGGATGCAGGCCAGAATCGATTCCAGCAATTTGTTGGCGCGTTCCTCGATCACGCCCTGCAGCATGCGCGCGCCGGTGATCATCACCGTGATCAAAAGCAGATAGGCCAGCCCCGCCGGTAGTGCGGAACGGATGCGCATCTGGTTGCGCCCACCACCGACAGGCGGCGCCGTTATCTCGATCGGCACATTCAGCGCGTCGATCTGCGCGGCCTGGTCCGGCGGCACGCCAAAGGCAGACAGCGCCGCCATGCGCTTGACCCGCGTCAATTCATTGCGCACCGCTTCGGTCAGGAAGGCGACGTTGCTGCTGTTGGTCCAGATCCGCACCGGCTGGGATAGCGATACCGGAATAAAAATCGCCGCCGCCAGCGGATGCTTGCCCTCGGGCGTGTCGACATCCTGTTGCAGCAACGGCGTCAGCGCCGCCCCGAAGGCCTCGGCACCCTGATCGGTCGGCATCGGCGCGGTAATGCGGATAAACTGTCTGGACGGTGGCTGAAACGGCGGTGCGTTGGGATCAAGCTGCGGTTTGATGCGGGCCAGTACGGCAGCGGCACCGCCGTCCTTCAAAAATGTCTGGATATCGCCATCGTTGAGCGCGGCCGGGGCGTTGCCGCCTTTTGCCTGCCAGCGCCGGATATAGGTCGAAAGACTGGCCTGCACCTGGCGCTGATAATCCAGTTCGACGCGCCATTCGATGGCGGCGGCGGCGTGATTGGCAGGGTCCACCAGGATATAGGCATAGGTAGTGGACGGCCGCAGCCAGCGTGCCACCCCAACCGACACCGCAATCATCAGCGGCACGATCATCAGCGTGATCCAGAAAGCGCGGGTACGGGCGACTTGCAGAAATTCTCGGGTAGCGACCAGCATGATGGGTTTCATCGAACGATCTCCTGATCGGCGCCGACAAGATGGATAAACACATCATGCAGGCTGGGTTCGTGGACATCGAAACTGCGCAGTGGGAAATTGCGCGCGGTTGCCGCCTGAAGCAGATCACCGGAATCGGCGCCCGGGCTCAGCGACACCTCCCATTGGCTCCAGCCGTCCTGCGGCGGGCCCTTGACGATGGCCGATTGCACGCCGGGCAGCGCGTGCGGATCCGTTTGCGCCGTCAGCGTCAGGCGCTTGGGCAGACGGTCGCGCGCTTCCTGCTGCGTGCCCTCGAAAATCTTCTTGCCGCGCGACAGCAGCACCAGTTGCTGACTGAGGCGTTCGGCGTGCTGCATGACATGGGTGGAGAACACCACCGTCGCGCCGCGACGCGCCATTTCCAGCACAATCTCTTCCAGCACGCCCTGATTAACCGGATCGAGGCCGGAAAAAGGTTCATCCAGGATCAGCAGTTTGGGATCGTTCACCAGCGCGGCGGCCAGTTGCACCTTTTGCGACATACCCTTGGACAATTTATCGACCGCGCTTTTGCCCCAGTCGCCAAGACCAAGCCGGTCGATCAGCGCGGTGGCCCTTGCCCTGGCGTCGGATTTCGACAGGCCTTTCAGTTCGCCGAAATAGACCACGATATCGAGCACGCTCATTTTTCCGTACAGCCCGCGTTCTTCCGGCAGAAAACCGATGGCGCCGGCGTTATCGCGCGACGGCGCGCGGCCGAACACCGAAACCCGGCCCGAGGTGGGGCGCAATATATCCAGCGCCATGCGCAGCGTGGTGGTTTTGCCCGCGCCGTTGCCGCCGAGAAAACCGAAAATGCTGCCTTCGGGCACGGAGAAACTGAGATCGTTGATGGCGGTGAAATCGCCGAACCGTTTCACCACATGCTCAAGCGCGAGAATGGACACATCCGCCCCCTGTTATCGGCCCGGCACCGGGCCTGTTGAACGTGGTCGCTAGCTGCCCCGGGTTCAAGGGCGAAACCGGCAAAGCCTTTTATTTACGGCGTTTCGTTTCCTCCGAACCCGTAACCGGCGGATCGCCGGATTCAGCATCCTTCTTGCGTCGTGCCGTATCCTTGGCTTCCACAATCAATTCTGGTCCGCGCCCTCCGAAGAACGGAAAGGCAAAGAACAGGGCCGAAGCCAGTGCAAAGCCGCGCGAGCGTTTTGTGTTGCGCCGCAGACCGCGCGTTGCATACAGCGAAATGGGGATCGCCAGCAGAACGCCCACAATCACTGCCGCAATGGCAATAAGCGCGTCAGACATGGCGAGCCTCCTGTTGCTGCGCGGCGAACGGAATTAATACTACACCTGTAGGAGATATTTTAAAATACCCGGCTTGAGAAATTTACAGGCTCAATGCGGATGCAGGCGTCATGCGGCGGCGCGCGGCCGAACACCGAAACCCGGCCCGAGGTGGGGCGCAATATATCCAGCGCCATGCGCAGCGTGGTGGTTTTGCCCGCGCCGTTGCCGCCGAGAAAACCGAAAATGCTGCCTTCGGGCACGGAGAAACTGAGATCGTTGATGGCGGTGAAATCGCCGAACCGTTTCACCACATGCTCAAGCGCGAGAATGGACAAACTTGTCTCCTATTCGTCCGCAGCGGGAAAATGTTCGAGGAACGCCCGCATCAGCGCGGCGGCTGCGACGCTTTTCGATGCATGTGGACCACAAAACACCGTACAAAGCCCGAGCGCAATGCCGACAAAGATTAGCCCAAAGCCCAATACTGCGTTCGATAGAATTTCGCTCATCCCCGCCCGGTCCGAAACACAGCGCCTTCTCACATCTATGCCTTGCTTGCATCGTTGCAAGACCGAAATCATGCCATCTTCCGTTTACGGCGTTATCTGAAAGAGCCGTCTCCTTATGGCTTTGCACGGCCCGTTATGCCGCCGCGTCCGCATCCATTATCCGCGCCATCGGGATATCGCGGCCAGCCTGGTGTAGCACAAGATGGCTGACCCGCCCGCTGACATCGACCATGAACGTGATCTGCGCCGCCGTCACGGTCAGGAAAAAATCACGCTCGGATTCGGGATAGATTTCATGGCGATCCTGACCCGTCATCTGGGTGAAGATGTGCCCGTCTTCCACCGTCACAGTCAGGTTGCGGCCCTCGATCAGTTTGTAGACACCTGCATACCGCGCCAGCACCGTTGTATCGATATCCGCAACCTTGCGCGGACGCGTCTGATCGGCGCGCCGCTTCTCCGTCAAAGCGGTGGCGTCGGCCATCTGTTTCTCCGACGCGGGCAGAAAGGTGATCACCATGCCGTTCTGATGCAGCCGCGCCTTTGTCGCCTTTCCGTCTTCCAGGGCGAACACGATCTGCGCCGGCACCACTTTCCAGAAGAATTCGGTTTCGGATTCGGGAAAAATTTCCAGCCGTGGCTGACCGCTCACCTGTGCAAAGATTTTTTCCTCCTCGCAGATGATGGTAAACGCAACACCGGCATGCGACACATACTGCCCCGCATAGCGCGATAGGATTTCAGGCGGCAATTGCGTCTGAATGCGCGGACGCTTCTGTTCCGCGGCGGCCTTGGCCTGAGCCTTGCGGGTTTCTTCCGCTTTCTGCGCATCAACGCGATGTAGATGGCGCACATGTCCATCGTTATCCATGAGCATGATTTGCGCCCGCCCATCGCGGACATCCGCAAATCCAAGGCGCACCGGCACGCCTTCGGTCTGAAACCAGCCATCGGGCAAACGCGTCTTGGCCATTTTCGGGCCGGTAAGAACCTGGGTATAGAGTTTGCCGTTCTCCACCGTCACGGTCATCACGCTATTTATCATTACCGCCGGATCGGCGAGATAGAAACCGGCATACGCTTCCAGCGGCGATGCGATATCGATCCGGCAATTGCGCCGGTCCACTTCGTCTTTCAGCGCGCGCCAGCTTGAAAAGCCGTATTCGCGGGCAATCTGAAACTGCGCCTCGGCCAGTTGTGCGTCGGGCGCATCGGCGCGCAGAGCAGACAAACGCGCTTTGGCTTCGTTTTTGAGATGTTCGAGATTGGGATTTGCGGGCAGCGCGCGGCTGCGCGTGACGTCGGACATAAAATCCTTCCTTCCTCAGCGCCCGGATGTCCGCAGGATCGGGCAGGAAGTCAGGTTGCACCCAACAAAGTCTGGCGAGCGGGCTTTGCCCTTTACGCGGACCGTGTGCCTCTCGAAAGGCGAACAAAGATAATCACAGTCACGGGTCACGCGCAATAGAGAGGAAATTCTGAGGCGTTCTATTTTGATGGGCGTGGACCAAAGAAAATCACCCAGGTCGAAAAATCCCTGGAGAAATTCAGGAACCTGTGTTCAACCCCGGCAGGAACGAAAAACAGATCTCCGGGACCAAACGGTTTGATTTCACCCGCGCAGACAAATTCACCGGTACCGGCCCCGATTATGTATATCTCGTCCCTCCCATGAGGTGTTTGTGGATCAACGCCATCTGGCTGATAGATACCAATATCGTAGGCCGGGTCATCGATCAGCCGCGTATAGTCAGCATTCGCCGCGACCAGACGGCCTAATGCCTCTGCAACTGTGAAACGCGTCATTTTACTGCCCTCTCCTGCGCCAAAATAGTACGCACTTGTTGGCCTGCTCCACCAATCGTCTGGCGGTCGCAACCAATCAGATAGCACCTATTTTGAAATTCGCGGATCGCCCATCTTTCGCCAATAATGCGGGCCCATTTCGGCCAATGTCACCGCCTTCCATTTGGTGCTGTCGTCATCAAGGGGAATGGCGACCTCAAGATTCCCGCCCCAATACCAGAGCCTTTCCTGGCAGACGCCGCAGGCCGGAAGGATGACAAAGCGTCCGTCTTCCGCCCTTGATACGCATACCGTCGCGACGATTTTCTTGTCCTTGGCGTAGGCTTGGCACATCGCGCCAACTTCGTGGCAAAGGGCCACCGAGTTGTTCACCACTTCAGGTGCCGTGGAGAGCAGGATTTCGCCGTCTTCGACATACATGGCGGCCGCGCCTGCCCAGGGCACAGCCGGGAAGCGGCGCTCCACGAAGTCGATGGCGGCATCGATCAGGCGTTGGTCTAGATGCAAATCCATCAATATTTTCCTGCCCATTGTTTAGTGGACATTCGACAGTATCTGACTGTCAGCTCGCCTGTCTGAACGCGGCGATGCCGACAAACAGGCCGACAAATCCGACAACGAATTCGGCGACCACCGGCCAGTATCCCAGCAAGGGGCTTTGATGCCCGGTTTCCAGGTCGACCGCGCCGGACAGCAATAGCCCAAGTCCGCAGATCACCAGCACAATGGCGCGCCTGCGCGGCGTGAAAATCGGACCTGCCATTAATTCTTCCTCCCTGCGGCGCGGATCGATGGTATACCATATTTAACCGACAAGGGATTCCGCCATGGCACCGGTTATCGTCTCGCTTCTATGCATCGGCTGCGCCCTTGTCTGCATGATCGCGGCCCGGCGCATGGCGGCGGCACGCAACAGATCGCAGAAAGCCTGGATGTGGTGGGCGGTGCTGTTCGGACCTATTCCCATCGCGGTGCTGGCGGTTCTGCCACGGCGGAAATCCCGTGTCGTCCGCGCTTAGCGACAAGTGATGCTGGCCGCCGTCATCGGCTTTCTCTGGCTGACCGCGCCGGGCTGACGTTCGCCCTCAATAGCTGTAGCGAACGCCGACGGTAAGCCGCTCGGAGGCATGCCCGCCCTTGCCGGCAACCCAATCGTCGTATGCGACCATGGGCTGAACGCCGTCGCCCAGATCGTATGTCGCCTGCACTCCGGCGCGGAATACGTCGCCGATTTCGCCATGGTCGATGGCATCGACATAATCGGCCAGCCGGGCGCTGCGGATAAAGGTGAATTCGCCCGCCAGTTTCACACCCGGGGCTACGGGCATGGCGACTTCCAGATGGTTGCGCAATTGCGCCGCGCCGCCGTCGGTGTAAATGCGCGCGCCGACACTGAGTCCGACCGTCACGTCCCACAGGCCCGGCTTGTAGCTGGCATAATAGGTGGGCTGCAGGGCCCATTGGCTGGTGCCCAGCGCCGGCGACGTGAAGGCCGAGCCCGGCGCGATAACGCCCAGCCCCAGTGTACCGGAATAATCGTCCAGCTTGATCAGTGCATACCGCAATTCGATCGTCTGATCCTGCAATCCGCTGCTTCTGGCGACGGTGCGCACGCCGCCCACGGTTTGCTCGCTATACAGCCAGCCGTAACGCAAATCGTAATTCAGCGAAAATCCGCCCGGCAGATCGTTCTTGCCCGTCACCCGGAGCTGGGTCTGTTGGCTCTTCGAACTGGCATGCGTGGCGGCTGAAAATTCGTTCGACGGAAACGACGCATCGCCGAAGGTATAGCGCAGCGAAGGCTGGATATCGTCGGCCCGCGCGGTAACCGGCACGGAAAGCAAGGCGGCGAGCGCCAGGACAATACGGGACGACATGGAAGGTGGGACCGGCAGCGCAGACCGCCGGACATCATCCAAAAAACCGGCGTCTGTCAATCTGCCGCCGCCCACCCCGGGGCCAGCCCGACATAGTTTTCAGCCATCGCGGTCCGGGCCGCGCGGCGAACTAGCTTCCCTGCTTTTCGGGCCGGATTTTCAGATAGCCTTCGACATCGGCAGTGTCGGCCAGCACCACTTCCTTGTCCGTCATGCCGTGCAGATGCAGCGCCTCGGCGATATTTTCGGCGACTGCAGCCTTCTTGCCGCAATCGCGCGCCAGCAGCATGTAAAGATCATCACCCACAGAGGTCACATCGCCGACCGGGAACCGGAATTCCACCGCCGTGGCCGTGATGGCATGGGGAATTTTATCCTGCACATCTTCCACCGCGCGCGGCAGCTTGAAATGCAGCAGGCAGGTTTCGAGCTTGGCATCGGGATTGAGCGCGGCGAAGCGCGCGGACGGCGACGGGGTGGACATCACCGCATCGGCATCGCCGACCAGCGCGGCATCGCCGCCCATGGTCGCGCTGTATTTTCCGTTGGCGGCCTTTGCATCGGCCAGCACCTTGTCCACCGCCGCCTGATCGGTGCATGCGCCCTTGATCACCAGCGTCATTTTTTTGAAATCGACATAATCGACGCCCACCACGGTGTAATCGGACCAGCCCTGGCTGGCGCGATATAGCGCGGTCAGAAAGGCCAGCGTGTCGCCCTTGCGCACGGTGGGATTCTGTTCGCTGCTGGTCACTTCGGCCAGGCAAATTGGCTGGGTTTTATAGACATAGAATTCGGGCATTTGGGCGCTGGAGGATTTGTTGTCGCAACCGCTCAGGGCCGCCACCGCCAGCAGGGCGAGAAAAACGCGTTTCATGAAATCCTCCGGATAGGCGGCCCTATATAAGGGGTGGCCCATTCGCTGTCGATTAGAGACTTCCGCCTTGCGTTCAGCCTTTCGCCTGCGGCGTTGGCGGCGGTCTGGCTGCATCGGCCTTGGCCATGTTCAGCGCAAATGCCGCCGCGCCCGGATTCATGGCATCCACCATGCTCGTCGGCATCAGGATGGTTGCACCGCGTTCCTTGGTGGTTTCGTAGATGATGTTCATGGCGCGCAATTGCAGCGCTTCGGGGCTGGCGGCATAGAGCTTGGCAGCATTGACGAATTTCTGCGCCACTTCTTCCTCGGCCGCGCCCAAAATGACGCGCGCCTGCTTTTCGCGCTCGGCCTGGGCCTGACGGCTCATGGCATCCTGCAGGTTGGCGGGAATGGCGACGTCGCGGATTTCCACCGATTTGACAGTGATGCCCCATTCCGCCGTCTTGACGCCGATGACCGATTTCAGCGTGGCATCGGCTTCCTTGCGTTCGGACAGAAGTTCGGACAGCAGCGAAGCGCCGATCATTTCGCGCAAGGATGTTTGCGCCACGCGCTGAACGGCGCTGGCATAGTCGGCGATCTCCAGCGCGGCGCGTTCGGCGTCGTGCACCATCCAGAACACGATGGCGTCCACATTCACCGGCACCGTGTCGCGCGTCAGCGCCTGTTCGGCATTGACCTCGGTGGTGCGGATGCGCTGATCCACCCAGGCGGTGATGGTGTCGAGCACCGGAATAATGAAGAACAGGCCGGGACCTTTGATGCCGGACAGCTTTCCGGCCCGCAGTACCACGCCCTTCTCCCATTGCTGGGCCATTTTCAACGACGTGGCAATGGCGGCGCCCAGCACCACAAGCGCAACCGCCAGCGTCGGCGACAGATCCATCGCTATAACAAGTCCCGCGGCGATCAGCGACAGGACGAACAAGGCCAGACTGATGGGATTCATATGAACCTCCGGTTGAAATGACGGTTTGCGAATGACGGGTAAAGACGGCAGGCGCGCGGGCACGCCTTTGACCTTTTGGGCGCGGATGCGCAGGCCGGTGACTGCAAGGACAATCGCGGCCACCAGCAGGGCGAAATGATTGCGAAAAAGATCGAACAGGGCCTCTCGCATTATTTCCGCCCCCCGGATTTGCGCGCGGACGATCTACCGGCCAACGCGTTCAGCGCCTCGGCGAGATCGTGCAGATCGATGCCCAGCGCCTGGGCCTGCGCTGCAATCTGCTGCGCAAGGGATTGCGCCTCTTTTTTCGGATTGCGCGTCGGTACGGGCCTGTCGGAAACGAAACTGCCGCGCCCCTGCACCACGGTCAGTATGCCCTCGCGCTCCAGTTCGGCATAGGCGCGTTGCACGGTATTGAGATCGATGCGCAGCGCCACCGCCACTTCGCGCATGGTCGGCAGGCGCGCACCGGGAACCAGCGCGCCCTTGCCCACCGCAGCCATGATCTGGTCGCGCAGCTGAATATAGATGGGAATGCCGTTATCCCGAAGGCTCAGGCGATCCAACATTGTTGTATTGTATGATGATATTCATACAATTACAAGCCGGTCAGACCCGGATATGGCCGCTATTGCTCGGAAGCGGGAATTGCGTCCAGAAATCGCCGTATCAGCGCCGTGGCGGCGGCACACTGCGGCGATTGCCAAGCGTGCTTTACATGTCAGTTGCAGTTGGGATTGACCGGGTCATAGGTCTGGTTGGGCAGCGCCGTCGGCCTGCCGGGGCACAGGCCGGGCCGGGCCGCGTCGCTGCGCGCTTTCAGCGCTTCGTCCAGAAGGCGTTCGACGGTGGCGTTGTCCTGCGCCTGCTGCGCGGCATTGCCGGTGGATGGCTGGGCTGCCGATCCGGGCATCAGCGGAATCGCCTGTTGTTCCAGCACCTGCCGCCGGCGCGCCTGCAAAAAGGCGGCATTGACCAGATCGAATTCATGCTGGGCCGCCACGAATTGCCGGTTTGCCTCGCCAAAGGACATGGTGCGCGCAATCAGAGCGGCGACAATTTTTTCGTTGCGCGCGGTCAGCTCTGCGCGCATCCGCGCCACTTCGGGCGAATATTTTGTCAGCCAGTCCCCCATGGCCTGGGTGCAGGGCAGGATATTCTTGCGCCAGATGTTCAGCGCCGCTGCCTGCTGCTGCGTGGGCAAGGATTCATCATTCAGCAGCGCGTCGGTCTTTTCGCCGGTACGGCCGAGAAGGATTTTATCTTTTACCTCGGCGGGCACAGGATAATCGCGTGCGCTTTGTTCGCACAGCGCGGCGGCCTTGTTGTAGTCGGCCTCTTCCTGCGGCGGCGTTTGCGCCAGCGCGCCACTCGCCGTCAGGACACACGCGATCAGAAAAAATTTCCTCATGGCGCACCTATAGGCCGCGATCACGGCCAATCCATGGCACGGTCGGCGGCTATTCCACACCGCGCGCTACAATGGCGTCGGCGTTGAAGTAGAACGTCATCGGCTTGCCGTCGAGATCCCTGGTCGCCATCACGTCGCAGCTATGGCCATCCTCCTTGATGCGTTGGGGGCTGGTGCGTTGCGGCCCCATCACCAGCATCAGATCGTTTTCCTCCGAATTGGTCACGACCACCCAGCCGGTGGCGCAGCTTTTGCCGTCGCCGCTGTTGAGCACCGATTGCATCAGGCCCTTTTGCATGAACAGGGCCTGCGCCGCACAAGCCTTGTCGCCCAGACTTTCGCAAGCATCGCCCAAAATCTCCCAGCTGAAGAAATCGGTGTAGTTCTCGGTCAGGGTTTCCGTCGCCTGCCTGCGCGCGCCGTCGTAATCCTTGCTTTCCATGCGCTGGATCAGGGCCTGACCCGACATCAGCAAAGTCATTTCCCCGGCCCGATGCGGATTGGCCATGGCGGCAACGCGCAAGGCGCGGAAATCGAGTGCGGTATCGCCCGCCGCCGCCCGCGCCACCAGCCTTGCATAATCGCCCTCGCCCTGGGGTAACGCCACCAGGTCGGCGGCGAATGCCGGTCCGCAGGCCAGACCAAACGCCACAAGCAGGCCGATGCGCCAGGATCGTACGGTCATGCAAAACTCCTTGGAGTGGAAGGCCATCATTCACCGGCGTCCTGCGCCTTTCAACCGGGTCTGCGGGCGTGTCGGCTTTTGCACCCCGCACCGGCGCAGGCATATAATAAGTCTTATGACCGACGCGGCACCGAAAAACATGTGGGACGAACGCTATGCCGCCAAAACCTATGTCTTCGGAACAGAACCGAACGCTTTTATGAAACGCCAGACCCATCGCCTTGGCGCCGGGCAATCGGTTCTGGCCGTTGCCGACGGCGAAGGGCGCAACGGCGTTTTCCTGGCACAGCAGGGATTGACGGTCACTTCCATCGACAGTTCGCCCGTAGGGCAGGCCAAGGCACGCGCACTGGCTGAAAGCCGCGGCGTCTCGATGAAATTTGAATGCGCGGACTTATCCAACTGGGTTTTCCCCAATGCGGCTTTCGATACGGTGGTCGGGATTTTCATTCAGTTCGCGGGCCCGGCGCTGCGCACGCGGTTGTTCGACGGCATGAAGCGCGCGCTGAAACCCGGCGGCCTGTTGTTGCTCGAAGGCTATCGCCCCGAACAACTGGCCTATGGCACCGGCGGCCCGCCGCAGGCCGAAAACATGTATACCGAGGCCCTGCTGCGTGAGGCCTTTGGCGATTTCGAAATACTGGAACTGGCCTCCTACGACGCGGCCGTCAGGGAAGGCCCCGGCCATGACGGTATGTCGGCGCTGATCGATCTGATCGCCCGAAAACCGGCCTAGCGGCTCGCGCCAAAAGCCCCGGGCTTGCTGATTTTTTTGGAGCAATGTGTAGGGCCTTGGGGGCTTTTGACAGATTGAGACAATTACCCCCCTGGCCGCCATGGTTGCACGACACCTGCACATTCTTTCGCGACAGGGCGGGTGTTTATTCCTCATCACGCAAACAACGAGGAGTACCCGACCATGAACGCCAACCAGACCCAGACCGGATTTGCCGAAACCTTTAATGGCCTGACCAACAGCGTGCTCAGCCTTGCCATTGTCGGCATGGCCGCCCTGATGACCGCCATCCAGTTCTTCATCGTCTGAACCGAATTCCAGGCCTGAACCCGCTTCCAAACCAGGATTGCCGCCATGAACACCAATCTGCCCAACGCCGGATATGCCGACCTTTATGACCGCTTCGTCACCGGCGTTCTCAGCCTTGCCATTGTCGGCATAGCCGGAATTCTCACCTTCACCCAGATGATGATGATGAGCTGATAAAAGACGCGGGGGGCCTTGTTCCCCGCGTCCGCGCGTTCCGGGACCGGAATTTTCCCGCCTTTATCCCGGTAGCGGACCTGTGCCACACTTGGGGTTATGAACCTCCGCCTGCCGCTCTGTTGCGTTCTGCTTCTTGCGCTAACACCTGCCGCCGCCCTGGCGCAGAATGCGGCGCCTAAGCCTAATGCGCAAAACGCGCCGTCCAACCCCAATGCGCAGGATGCGCCGCCCGGGGACGAAGCCCCGGCAAAACCCGCAGACACCGGCATCGATCCCGATCATGCTTTCGGACTTGGTCTTGTCGCCGGCGCCAACGGGCGGGCCCGCGAGGCCATCAAGCATTACACCGACGCCATTACCGCCAAACCCGACATGATCCGCGCCTTTATCCAGCGCGGCGCTGCCTATTTCGTGGTCGGCGAATATCAGAAGGCTGTGGACGACTTCACCGAAGTGCTGCGCCAGGACCCGTCCGATACCCCCATTCGCGAAAATCGCGGGCTCAGCTATCTCAAGCTTAAACAGTATGACAAGGCGCTAATGGATTTCGACGTCTATCTGGCCGCCAATCCCGGCGCGCTGATGTCCCGGCGCGGCAGCGGTGCGACCCGCTCGCTATATGGTCGCGGGCTGGCGCGGCTGGGTTCGGGCGATGCAGCCGGAGCCTATGACGATATTACCCTTGCCCGCCAGCAGGACGCCAATGTCGATAAAGACTTTGCCGACATGAAGTTCGAAAAAGCCGTGGTGTCCAAATCCGACAAGGAGCCCGGCCAGTCCTGGGTGCGCTTTGAGGAAGCCGTGCAGGATTTCGACAAACAGCCCTTGCTGGTGCGCATCACCATTGTCGACGACCGTGACCAGTCCGAGCGTACGGGCTGCCTGAGCGCACCATTGCTGCGCAATGCGCTGCGCCGCGAACTGGGCGTGGAGGACGATCTGGCCGGGACCACGCGCGCGGTTGAAACGGCGCTGGCCAATAAGAATCGCGTCTTTCATTTTCGCAACGCGGCGGCACTGGACGGATTGAAAATCCCCTATGCGCAGGCCGACATCGACGCGGCCAAAGACGAACTCAAATATACCGATGTTCCGTCCTATGACGGGCCCCTGCCCGGCTATCGCCTCAAGCCCGCCGTGGCGGCGGCGCTGGCCTGCCTTTTTATCGAGCGCGGCAAGCCGGTACGCACCGGAACGCAGGTTGTGGTGCAGCCTTAGGTTACTGCCCGCCGACATGCCTTTTCGTCCAGGTCAGCACTCCCCCTATTCATTGGCAGTGCCCTGCTCTGTCAGTATACTTAGTAATGCTCTGCTTAATACTCTGTCATACAGGATGCGGGTGGAACTCATTAGGCGCACGAAGGGGGAAAGTTTGACGCTTGATCGAATAACGGCGAGCAACCGAAGCGTAAATGTCGGAATCGCCTTCATCTTCGCGATATTATCCATCATTCTTCAAGGCTACTATTTGGGCACGGGAAATAACGCCTTTCAAATTCCAATTGTCCTTCGACTCTTCAACGAAACAGCTTTTCAAAACGACGCATATATTCAGAGCTTGAGGCATTATGCATCGCTCGTATGGCCGATGCTGGCCACAATCGTCACGCCGGGGAACATTTGGGCACTCTTCCTTCTATTGCATGTTGTAGGGCGCCTTCTGCTTTATCTCTCAATTTTATCCGTCGCAAAATTGCTCGGCGCCACAAAACCTTGGCACGCAATAATTTTGTGTGCCGTGTTTGCAATCTCATTTCTGTTTCAGCATTCGTCTATCATTGGGGATTCTGGAAGAGCAGACATATTATTTTTCTCATTCAGAGCTCTGCCTTCCGCTGGCCAATTTTGCCCTTGTGCTGCTATTTCGAAATAAGGCGGTGTGGGCGTTCGCACTCGCCGGGCTTGTATTCGACATAAACGCATTTGAGGGCGTTTGGCTGGTTTGCGTGCTTACCATTTGCGAGGGACGCCGTTTCCTTAGCTCTGGTGACCTCAGGGCAATCATCATTGGAGGAGCAACTTTTGTCCTGGCGGCAAGCCCGGAGATTTATTGGATTGCAGGGATCGTTCTCGACAGCAAACCGACCGCGGCGTTTGACTATGCTCAATTTCTCTGGAGCTACTTTCCGCAGCACTTCTTTATCGCTGCTGCCTCCCCCTTGCAGCTAGCCGAATTTATAGCCATGACGGCAAGCGGATTGCTTGCGCTGAGGCGTATTGCAAGCAGCGACAACTGGCGAACTGCATTTCTGGGATTTTTGGCCGTATTTGCAATTGGCGTGGTCTTGCCGCTTTTGACCCATAATCGCCTGTTGTTGGATCTCCACCTCCTGCGTGCTGACGGGAATCTCATCGCACTGGCTATGGTCTTTGTTGTGGCAGCCTCCGTATCGTTGCCACATCGCAAACTGGTCCCGATTGTTGCCGCTCTTCTATCCGGTTCGTGGATAGTCACCTGTGTTTCCCTGCTCGCACTCGAACTGCCGGAGCGGCGCACAGCTCTGGGGCCCGCACTGATTCTGTGAGTCTGGCGGTCATCGCTGTTTGGAGCGTCCAGGGGAAGTGGGACGCACTTCTGTATATCCTGGCCGCTACTGCGATGATTGCGGCAATGCTGGACTTCAAGCCCATATTGCTATTGCCGCCACTATTCATTGTGCTGATTGGCAAGGCCGTCGATCAGCGCATGGCTGACGGATGGTTCGACTATAAACGCCCCTATTGGATAGCTTGGCAGGAAGTACAGCATTGGGCTGCCAGCCACACCTCCTCAGACGCCATATTTCTAGTGCCCTTGGATATGCGGCTAATAGGATTTCAGAATATATCTCACCGCGGAGTTTGGGTGGATTTGCGTCAGGGTGCCGCCGTCATGTGGGAACCGTCATTTTACAAGCAATGGGCCGCGCGCATTTCCGAGCAAAATTCCCTTGGAAGTGTTGAGGCGCGCCTGAGCTATGCATGTCACCATAGCATCTCATATGATGTCGAATGGAATACGGAAGTCTCCTCGTTGGCGAAAGTTTACAGAAACGATTTATTCAGCGTGCTGCGGGTTCCGAGTCCTTGTCCATTGAATTAGGTCTGCGCACTGTCCCGAAACGGCATATACGACTTAGTGATCGTGCTTCCCTAAGGGATGACCGATTGTGTGCCAATATTGACATGACCTTCACCTTATCCGCCGCAACCAATCCCTGAGCATGAAAATTTAATTGGTTACGCTGTAAATAAACGTCATCACGGCGCGCTTGCACAACCGGATAACAGCACCAGCCACGTCATCAGCGCGGCATCAAGTGCCGCTCCGCGCCGGATCATCGCGCGTTCTGTTTCAGACAAAGCGCGGCTGCCAATCGGTCTTGTGGAACCAGGAATGCGTCATGCTGCTCCTGTCAGGGTCGCCGGGCGCCATAAATCAGGCGCACAAAATAATCCGCCAGCACGATCAGTCCCAGACCCAGAGCAAGATAAAACGCCGCCATCAGCCTGTCATAGGCCGGAGAAATGCTGGACACTGGCGCGATCTGGACGGTTTTTAATATCGCATAATAGGCTGCGGTGACGCCCTGAATGCAAGTCCAGACCCCGATGCCGCGAACGACAACGCCAAACAGATCACGTGGAGACATGGGCCTTCCTCTCTCGTTTTCCTATGCGTTTGAAAAAATCAGGTCAGAAAATGCGCCGCGCCCAGACGGCTCAATGTTTGGCGGCTCATCTCTACCTTCTAGTCGCCTGCAGTTTCCCGGCGCTTCAGATAACGCGAAACGGCCACAGCCAGCACGCCGATCGCGAGCACCGCGAGAATCTTTATCGCCCTGTTTGCCATGCGGATATGGGCATCAAAATAATAGGTCAACAAAGTTGCACCCGTAACAATCACGACAAGCATCGCCATCAGCATCAAGCCGGTCCTAACGGCCCGCGCGCCATGACATTTTCCGGTCCTGAATACCGTGCCGCAATTTTTGCAGGTGCAAATCCAGGTCCAGGGCGGCGTCATCACTGCAAATGTCACAAGAATCACACTAAGCAGAATCTGGGGTAGCGTGCGCCGTTTGGAAAAATGTGCCGAGCCGCATTGGGGGCACTGCACATCGTCAAGATCGCCGAGTTCGTCGCGCAACAGAGCTTTGTATTCGCCCCTGACGCATTCCTGTTCGATGGCGTGCGCGTCCTGCACTCTGGCGCGCGGTACCATCACTTTCACGCCGCCGAACGCCGTAGACAGCGGCCAATAACTGGAAACGAGATATTCCTGTTCCAACGTCGCGGGAATGCCTTCGGCCTCAAGCCGGCCCCGCAGCATATGGGCCTCCCACGGGTCGCGAAACCGCGCCACGGTAGTCAGCACGGCCATGCCTCGCCCATGATCCCCTCCCGTTTTGCATTAGTTTAACGCAGCAATGCGACATCCCCAAACAGTCGGCGTAACGCTGTAAATCGAAACATTTCGACCGCGCGCAAAACCTTGTCGCAAATTGTATCTCCGTCTGGGGAACGCCACGGATTCCTGTTAGCGTCGAAAAAATAGTAGGGAGAGTTTGTGTCATGAATCGCACGAGCTGCGTCGCCGGCTTTGCCTTGTCGTGTCTTTGCTTGGCCACCCCGGCGCTAGCCCAGAATTGTTCTCTGAAACAGATTGGCGCCATCAATCTCACGCGCGCCGGCGCTCAGGGTCAGGGCGCATTTTTGGTGCCGGTCGCCATCAACAGCACGCCCACGACAATGGCGCTGGATGCCGGTTCGTCGATAACCGCCCTGCGGCCCAATGCGGTCCGCGACCTTAAGCTGCCGGTGCGCGAAATTCGTCAGGCCCCCGCCGTCGTGCGCCAGGCGTTGAACTTTGCTGCGATGCTTGGACCGGGAGGCGCACGCTCAGAGGAATATACCCATATCGACACACTGACGATCGGAACGGCCGGGAATTTCGTCAACAGCGATTTCCTGATCTTGCCCGCTCCGGCTGGCGGAGCAGGAGGGCGGAATGCGGATGTTGCGGGTGTGCTGGGCCTGGGTGTTCTTTCGCATTTCGATCTGGAACTGGATTTGTCCAACGCCACGCTCAACCTTTTCGATACGGAGCATTGCGACGGACAGGTGACCTACTGGAATCCGGCGAGCTATGCGGCCATTCCGTTCCGCTTCGATTTTAAAGGGCGCATTCGCCTGAAAGTGACAATCGACGGCGCCGATCTGGATGCGGTGCTGGGCACTACCGCGCAGCAGGACACGCTCAATCTGGACATCGCCGAAGACGAACTGAAATTCGACAAGACGGCGGCGGGCGTTCAGAGGTTGCCCGACAGAGCCGGCGGGGCCGAAGCCTATCGCGCGCGTTTCAAATCGCTGGCGCTGGAAGGCATCAGCATCGACAATCCCGAACTGCTTGTGCTGCAGGATGTGCAAAAGCAGCGCATGAATCAGGGCCCTCGTGTCGGCAGCAACATACGCGCCAACGCCGAAGACAATCGCGAACCCGATGTAACGCTGGGTTTGAACATGCTCACCAAACTGCACATCTACATCGCCTTCAAGGAAAAAAAGCTTTACGCCAGCGCAGCCAATCCCTGAGCACGCAAATTTATTTCGTAACGCTGTAAATAAACGTCATCACGGCGCGCGCACCGCCGTGTGCCGTATTTTTTTGCAGCATCGTCAAATTACGGCGCTACACTTTCCTCCAATGAATACTGTCGGGGGACGGAACATGGCGCGCAGAAGCTATACATATCTGTTTGGGGCATTGCTCGCGGCTGCGTGTTTGACGACCGGCTCTGCACCGGCACAAACTGCCTCGCCCGCACGCGTGAAGCAGCGCACTATAGATACAGTCGTCAATGCGGATGGTACTTATACCAGTACCCATCACAGCGAAGTGCAGGTTCTGAACGCGGCGATCATCAGCGCGCTGGCCCAGGTTCCAGTTCAGTATGATGCACACACCCAGGATGCGACCATTGGAGAGGCCTACACGTTAAAATCCGATGGCCGCAAACTTGCCGTCAGCCCCGATACGATCATGACCCAGCAGGTTACAAGCGGTTCCCCCCTGGCCCCGATCTATTCCGATGTCAAACGCAAGGTCCTGATCTTTCCCAATGTCGAAGTGGGCGACACGCTGGTCTACACTTATATTATAACGGCCAAAGAGCCCTATTTGCCCGGCGAATATAATGCCGCCTATAGCTTTCCGGCCAATCTGGTTCTGGACGATGAACGCATTACCGTCACGCTGCCAAAATCCATGCCGCTCACCATAGATGCGCGCAATGTGCAGCAATCCATGAAAACCGATGGCGACAGGCTGGTCTATAGCTTCAGCTACAGCCACCCGCAGCCCGGCGCACCCAGCACGGGCGTCTTGTCCGAACCCTGGCGGCTCGACCATGTCTTTGTTTCCACCATGAAGAGTTTCGACGATGTAGCCCACACCTTTGCCGCCGTGACCATGCCGAAAATTCGCGTCACGCCCGCGATCCAGGCCAAGGCCGATGAACTGACGCAAGACATCACCGACAAGAAACTTCAGGCCAGAGCACTGTATGAATGGGTCAGCCAGAAGGTGCGCTATGTCGCCATCGAACTGGGCGCGGGCGGATATGTTCCCCACGATGCGGAATGGACCTTCAACAACGCCTATGGCGACTGCAAGGACCAGGCGGTGCTGCTGACAGCGCTCATGCAGGCCAAGGGCATCAAGGCGGTGCCGGTGCTGATCAATGCCACGCCGCAATATCAGCTGACACTACCCAGCCCCGGCGAATTCAATCACGTCATCATCTATCTGCCGGATTATGACATCTATGCCGATACCACCGTGGGCAACGTTCCGTTCGGAGAATTGCCGCTGCCCGATTACGGCAAGCCGGTGCTGCACGCGGTGGCAAGCGGCGCGACCCGTTTCTCCACGCCGCTGGTACCGGAAGGCCTGCTGACTGCCAGCTACACCATAAGGGCGCAGATTACCGAACAGGGAAACATCGAACTGAGCAGCGACACACAAGCCACGGGCCCCTGGGCCGCTTCCTTGCGCAAGGCCGCCGACCTGATGGCGGCGGCCGGCACGGCAAAAATGGCCGATACCATGCTCAAGGCCAAGAACATGCCCTATGCCACCGGCGACTTCACCCTGCCACCCAGCGAAGGCTTTGCAGACGCCTACACAATCGGCGCCAGCCTTCAAACCCAAAGAACCCGGCCCGAGGTCAATTTGATGAATCCGCTTCATGCCCTGCGCACGTCATCGGCCGTGGGCGATTTTCTGATGGGACCGCTCGGCAATTCAAAGATCACGCCCGAGGACGGCACGCCCTGCTATAGCGGTCACGAGAGCGAAGACCTGACGCTTGAGCTTCCTGCTGGCCGCAAATTGGCCAAGCTGCCGCAAGACCACACCGTTAAAAACGCCAATCTTACCTACATCTCGCACTGGGCACAGAACGGTCAGACCATTACGCTGCACCGCGAATTCACCGCCACAGTGAAACAGGCGACATGTTCCGGCGCCCTGCGCAAGGCCGCTGCGGCGGCGCTGGAGCAGATCCGCGATGATCAATCCCAACCGGTTACACTGGCCGATTAAAAATATTATGGAACAACTTGCGATCATTTTCTTTTTTATTGGCGGGATTCTGATAGGCGGCGCCGTTCTTCTGTTTTGTGAGCGCAAGCGCCTGCGGACATACCTGTCCTGCATAGCCGGGTTTATCGGCCTGACCGCCGCCACGACAACCCTGTTATTTTACCTCGCTGGCGAACATCGCGATTGGATCAATATCATCTCGAATGGCATGGCTGCCGGGGGCGGTCTGGTGCTGGCCAAGATCGTGAAGGACAGCCTCAAGGCCCGGCGCGAGTCCTGACAAGAACCATTATTCCGCCGCAGTCCGCGCATAATCCGGCCATGGATCGGATTTGCGATCATGATCCTGCTGGAGGCGCTGTCGGCGGCGGGGCTTTCACCCGATTTATCAAGGTCGCTGACGGGCGGACTTTTTCGGAGCCTTCCTGGCGGCCTTTTGTGGCGCGTCGGCTCGTCCCTTTGCCTCTGCCGGTGAAGTGCTTTCCTCAGGTTCGGGCGCGGTTTTCCGCAATGCGCTGATAAGGTCAACACGTCCGTTTGCATCGCGATACTTCCAATGCATCCAGGGATTTTCGCGGCTGTCGATGATCGCCATGCTGAGCGCGAATAGCGACGGAAAACTCTGTCCCTCCATCAACCAGCGGCCGTCCCGCACCACCGCCGAATATTCCCGGCCCTTGTACGTGCGAAAAATCTCGAAACCGGCCGGGAAATGAACATCGAACATGCGATTATAAATTCCACCCAACCCATCTCCGTTCCTTCCCGCGCGCCCGCCGCCGGCTACGATTTGCTGGGCAATCGGTGGGCCCACAGGCAGCCCCAATATCCGTTCGAGAATCGCGTTCTCGCTGTCCTCGCCTGCCTGGCGTTGCGCCCACAGCGCGGCGAATACGTCGGTCGAAACGATGATAGTGCGCATGATGTAAGCCTCCTGTAAGCCGCAAATCTGACATCGGGAAAAATCAAAATGAGCCTTGCACCCGTGACCGTCTAATGATCTATTTTGTGTCGTATATCTATATTAGTAGATTAAAGTAGATGATGTCAAGGGCACTTCAGCCGATTCTGCGGACGATGCTAACGTCACCCATAAACTAGGCTGGAACGCGATGTTTCCATCTTCTCTCAACCGCATCATGCCTTGGGTGTGGCTGGCGATGGGCTTGCTGGCCATCATCACCCTCGCCCAAAGCCTCGAAAAATTTCTCGACAAAATCGGTGTTGTGACTTGGGTAGAGCATCACGGGCTGCTGCTGGCATATATATTCGCAGGGCTTGCTGCTTTAGCCTGGCTGTTCGTTTTTTTAGGCGCCCTCCGTCAGAGAGATCGCCTGCCTGTATTTCTCACCAAGCGGAGATGGCTCATGGACATTCTTGACCGCCTGACCAACCGGGCCGAACTTGAGCGGCGCATGTCGCAGGAGGTCGAATCCATCTTCGTGGATGCCGAGGCACTTGCAACGCAACTCAAGGCCAAGGTGGTCGGCGAAGACAGAATTTGCGACGACCTCGCTGCCCAAATTCGTCGAAGGCTGGCTCTCAAGCAGCGTGGAAAGCCGGTGGGGGTATTCCTGTTCGCCGGCCCGCCCGGTGCCGGCAAGACCTGGCTTGGAAAGGTGCTGGCCGAAGCGCTTGGCCGCCGCCTGCTGCATTTCGACATGACGCAATATTCCGGCGGGGCGTTCGGCGCTTCGTCGCTGTTTGGTTCCGGCAAGGGCTATGTGGGATCGCAAAGCTACGGGAGCCTGACGGCGGCACTGCGCGATACGCCTGACGCCGTCGTGCTGCTGGACGAAATCGAAAAGGCACATGGCGATGTACATAAGAAATTCCTCACGGCCTGGAATGACGGCTTTGTCACCGAAAGCTCGGATGGCAAGCAGATCTCGACCACCCGCGCAATTTTCGTGTTGACGACAAATGCCGCTGTCGACACGCTGGCGGAATTGAGCAAGCAATATGCAAATGAGCCGGATACTTTGCGCTCCAGCGCCGTCAGCGCTTTGCGCAATGCAGGATTTGCGCCCGAAGTGCTCAACCGCATTGATCGCATCTTCGTTTTTGAGCCGCTGACCGGTCTCGACATCGCCCGCGTCGCCGCGTTGGAGATAGAGCGCATGATTGCAGGTTACGGTCTTACCGTGGCACAGGGCGGCATTGACCCCGAAGTGCTGTTCGAATTGATGAACCGCCAAAAGAAAATGGGCGTCAGCGCGTCGTCACGCGATCTTACGCGGGCGATAGAGGAGTCCATCGCCGACAGCCTGATTGCCGCCAAGCAGAAAGGCGCCACCGCGATATCTCTGATCCAGAGCGAAACCGGCGTGGTGGCGGAAGCCGCAGAACCCGACACTAACACCATCGGAACGGCACGCCCATGAGCGAGCCGGACCTGCTGACGTCTGCAACCGGTGCGGCGCAACAGGAAAGCCTTTGGCACCGCGCACCTGCTTGGCGCAACCTTACTATTACCGCGACGATCATGACTTTTGCCGCGCTGGTTTCACTACAATTGCTGGCCCCGCAGGCAGATTCACCGGTTCAGGTCGCTGCCGGCCCGGCCGCTGCTGCAGCCGAGCTCCCGACTGATCAGCCGCCGCCAGCCGCACAACACCCCCTCGTTCAGGCTCCGGAACCGTCGCAGCAAACCACTTCGGTGCCTTTGCCTGCAGCGCCCGCGAGACACGACGCAATTGTGCCACAAGAGCGGATGGCCTCTGTGAATGCTCCGGCCATGCCCGCGCAAGCGGCCGAACCGTCCGACTCCTGCCCAATTACCCTTAGTCCTCAGGCACAGCCAATGGGCGGAGGCGTGGTAGTCGGCTTTGAAGGCGTACTGGCTGCGCAGCGGCGCGCGGCCGGCAACGAACGGAGCATAGGCGGTCCCATAAATCCCGCCTTCGCCAACACGCCGCGTGCCATCGTCCGTATGGACGGCAGCGAAACAGGCGCCACGGGCCAGATCGCCGTGCTCCCGCCCGGCATGACCGTCAATATCGGTGATCACGTTACGTTCGATGGCATTCATCGCGATTTGACTATGCCGTGCGGCTTTGTCCCTCCGCTAGTCACTGCGGACAATGGACCGGCACAACCCGGGGACAACTTGCAGGCTGGTCCCAACGCGCAGGCTGCTCCGCAATGAATGAATTGGACACTATGGTGCCGCGGCCATGACGACACCGCAAAACTAGGTCGCGCGGCACTACCTGTCGCGCGCTGTGGTCCCGTGGCACAAGAACCATTATTCCGCCGCAGTCCGCGCATAATCCGGCCATGGATCGCGCGCCTAATCTACGCAAGCAGACAAAGGCAAAGGAGATTTGCCATGCGTGTAGATAATTGGCCGACCCTGTTGGGATTGATGATCGTCATTGCGCTGGCCGGGCTCGCGGCTGCCGTCAGCACGCCCGTACCGGTGTGAGGCCCAATGACCTGGCAGTCGTGGATCCCGCAAACGACTTTGTGCGTTTAGGGAGCGGAGGTGCGCCGATGCGCGCGGAAAACTGGCCCACGATTATCGGATTTGCAATCGTGATCCTGGTGGCGGCTCTGTCGGCGGCGGGGCTGTAACGCCTAGTTCGCGCGCGCGGCGGACACGTCGTCCTGGAGTTGTTTCAGGCGCTGTTGCAGCGCCTCGCCGTCTCCGCTTGCGCCGGTAACCGGCGGTGCCTGTGCGGTGGTCGCGGACGGAGCGATGCCAAACTGCGCCAGAAACACCTTGTTGCGCAAGGCCACATCGTCCAGGAAATCTCCCGGCTCGCGGTTGAATTTCTTGTCGTCGCTGACGGCAAGACCGGCGGCCTGAGCAATCTCCTTCACAAAATGCACGCAGTTATGACTATCGATATTGTAGGACGGCTGCGGCCAGTTGCGCCATTTTTCGACCACCGCCATCACGGCGCCATATTGCTCCGCGCTTAGCACGAAGGAAAAATGCCTGTCCGAGCGCCCGACATAGCCGTCCGGCAGCGGTTCCTCGTCCAGCGTACCCTCCACAGATTGCCACAGCACATTGGGATAAAAATTTTTGGCCGAAAATCCGTAATTGTCCTGCACGGGCCTGCCGTTGGCATCAGACCCGCTGAGCAGGACAAAACCATGCGGGTAATAGGTCACAAGCCCGTCGCCGATCAATTCCATATCGTGCGAATAAAATGTGATGGTCACCGCCGCCTGGGCGGGAGCGGCCAGGACGAAAAAAACAAGGCTGATTAACGCCAGAAGGCTGCGCGGCATGTTGCTCCCCGAACCGGGCGGATGAACTTTGTATATAACAAATCTGACGGAATTGTCGCGCCCCGCAAATTCAATGCGGCACCACGCCCATCAGCGCCAGCGCATTGCCGTCCGGGATCGCGAAAGGCGCGCAGCATCAGATCGCCATTGTTGACTTTCTGCAGCATCTGCGCGGGCGCGAGAAATACCACGCCCTTTTTCTCCAGCCCGTCTGCCAGTTGCGGCAGATCGGGCGCTTCGAAATAGAGCACGCCGGTGGAAGGCGCCGCCGCCCCGTCCCGCGCCGCGCCGATCATCAACCGCATCGTGCCGATCTGGAAAAATGCCATGCCGTTGGTTTCGAACAGAAACGGCAGGCCCAGCGTGTCACGATAAAAAGCTGTGGCCCGCGCCAGATCCGAAACCGTCAGCGCCACCTGCGCCAGCGGACGGCCGGCAAGCGAGTTTGAATCCATGCTGTCGCTCCTTGACGGGAGATAGTTAGCGTGGCTAAGTATGTCGGTGTCCAACGAAACGGTCAAGCCTGACGCCACCGCCGACCTGTTGCACAGCGCCGCTATCCGGCTGCTGCGCCGCCTGCGTACCTCAGACTTGGCGAGTGGCCTGACCGCCGCACAGGCGTCCGTTCTGTCGGTACTGATATTTGGCGGGCCGCAAACCATCAGTCAGCTTGCCGCCATCGAGCAGGTTCGGCTGCCTACCATTTCGCGTCTGATCACGGAGATGGAAAGGGCACGGCTGGTGACACGTCAGAACGACAGGCGTGACGGGCGCGTCAGTATTGTGGCACCCACCGCAAAGGCCAGAACGCTGTTTGCAAAGGCGCGCGAATTGCGCTTGGGACGCCTGCAAAACGCCCTGGCAACGCGCAGCCTTGCCGACCGCGCCAAGCTGCATCAGGCCGCGCTCGTGATTTTAGACCTCGCCAAAACCCTGGAATAACAGAACACTTTTCGCTGCACCCAAAGCGCGGGCCTAACTGGATTTTATGAACTCACCGGTTTTGTGCCTGGCTGGTGAGCCTGTGCCGTAGACAACGCACCGGCTCCAAACACTATCCCCCCACAAAACATAAGTGGGAGGGGTCTGATGGAAAATATCGACAGAAAATATGTCACCATAGCTTTGGTTCTGCTGGTTCTGGGCATGCTGCTCGGCCTGCGCATCGGCATGACGAACGACATGACCTATATCACCGTGCACACGTCCATAATGCTGGTCGGCTTTGTGCTGCTGGCGATTTACGGAATGCTTTATCGACTGTGGCCGAAGCTGAAAGATTCCGGCCTGGCCGCGGCGCAGTTCCGGTCTGCCCTCCTCGGCTCGCTGATTATTCCCATTGGTGCGGGGCTGATCGTGCGCGATATGGGCGTGGCCGTGGCGGCGATTGGATCCGTGCTGGCAATCGTCGGCGCCGGCCTGATGCTCTGGATGTTCTGGACCAGGGCCGGGGCTGGCGCGCCGGATCAAAGCCGGGCGCTGCGATGAAGTCTAGCCCGACAACATGCCAGTGCCCGGCAGATCCCGCCGTAACAGCACCGCACGCATAACGGTCGCTACCATTGAATAATTTTGTCGGGAAAAACCTAGCCGCGCGCCCGTTGCCGCCCGGATAGGAATATTCCTATTCTTGAGCCATGACCATGGACGCCTTGGGCAATGTCAGCTTTTTCACGCTGCTGGCGCGCTGGCCTGACGAAATCCGCCTGTTCACGGTGGAGCATGAAATGCTGGAAAAAGAGGATGACGTTATCGCGGCGCTGGATCAGCATCCCAATGTGGCGCTGATATTTCGTCATGACAACGATGCGCCCCGGCGAGACGTAACCGAAGATATCGCCATCCGGCTGTATCGCCACTGGTGCAAGGCGCACGATCCCGCCCGCGAACCCCTGCCCCGCTTTATTGCCGAGAATATTCCGGCGTCTTTTGACACCGGCTGGCGCAACGCGGCGGAGTGACGAACGGCCCGGACAGCCCTAAACTGGCGCCTCCAGGAACGGAGTTTGCCGATGCTGAAATGGACGCCAATTCTCACCAATGATCGTGCCGCGCCGCATGGCAGCCCGGGCCAAGTGGAAACCACCGCCGCCGTGATCGGCGCCTCGGTGGTGCTGCGTCAGATCATGCCGGGCCACGCGCCGATTATCACCTCCGTGCCGTTCGACTCGCCTGGCCTTGCGCATAATTGGGTCGATGAGCACAAAATCGCACAATAAGCGGCCCCGAACGCCGGTTATTGCGGGCTTTGCTTGTCCTGTCGTCCGTGAGCCGGTAGACTTTTCCGCGTTGCCTGGGAGGTGCCCATGTCCGTCCGCGCACTGAGTTTATCCGCCGCTTTGTGCTGGTCTCGGGTTCGGCCTATGCCGCCGATCCGGCGCCGATAATCAATGATGCCCCGATCACGCGCGGCCAGCAGCCGATTGGCAGGGACTCCATCACGGTTGATCCCAAGACTTAAAATGACGGCATGACCATTCGCGGTCAGGCGCCGGTCGGTAATAGCTCATCGGCAGGCAATTATACGCTTCCCTATGAAATCGTGCTGTTCAACATCCGCGATGCGGATTGCCATCCCCAGGGCAAGACTTTCGGCGAATGGGAGCAAAACCGCGCTGACCTGCTGAAAACCAGGGCGTGCTCCGAGCTGGAAGCCGAACGTGCGGAGCTCAAACAGCGTTACGCGGGCGATCCCAAAGCTGTGGATGGCCTGACGCTCAAATGGGGCTATGGCGGGCCGTTCAATTACCCCGCTAACTAACCTGTCCGCCCTGCATTGACAGGCGAGGGGCGACCGGGTTCGATCCGCCCCCCATGACAACAGAACAACTCTTTTCCGACGCCAAACGCGCGCGCCAGTCCGGCGACGCCGCCGAGGCCGAACGCCTTTACCGCGCGGTGCTGGATCAGGAATCCGATCACGCCGAAGCCAACCGTCTTTTAGGTGTGCTACTGCTTGATCGCGGCGAGGCAGGCGATGCCGAACGCCATTTCGTGCGCGCCGTCACGGCCAAGCCCGATCAGCCGAGTTCACACCAGAACCATGCCATGGCGCTGGCGATACTGGGTGATGCCGCTGGATCGCTGGCGGCCTGCGAACGCGCCATTGCGCTGAAGCCCGATTATGCCCTGGCCTATTTCAATCGCGGCGAAGTCCTGATCATGCTGGAGCGGTTTGAGGAGGCCATCCGCTCACTCCAGCAGGCTCTGGCGCTGGGTCTGCAGGATGAGCGTCCCTTTTTCGCCATGGCCATTGCCTTCACAAAGCTGGCGCGCGCCCAAGAAGCGCTCGCTTGTTACGAACGCGTTGTCTCGCGCCATCCCGAACATCTGCCCGCCGTTTCCAATCGCGGCATGCTGCTGGCAGAAATGGGCCGTCTGACCGAAGCATTGGTCTGGTTCGAGCGCGCAATCATGCTCAATCCGACCGCGCCCGAAGGCTATGCCAATCGAGGCGCAACACTGCTGCATATGCGCAGGCTTCCCGAAGCCATTGCCAATTTCGAACGGGCTCTGATGCTCCGGCCCGACTATGCCGAAGCCAAGGCCAATCTTGCCCTGGCCCTGCGCCTGGGTGGGCGCTATGGGGAGGCGCTGTCCTGTTTCGATGCCGCGCTGGCGCTCGATCCGAACCTGCCTTTCGTCAAAGGTCATCGCCTGTTCGCCGCGCTGAGCGTCTGCAACTGGAACAATTTCGAAACCGATGCCAAGACCCTGATTGCCGAGGCCGAACAGGGCACCGCATGGGTCGAACCGTTCCAGATGCTGTGCTTGCCTTCGACGGCGGAACAGCAGAAAATCTGCGCCGCCAGCCTACTCTGCGCTGAAATACCCGACGCAGATTCCATTGCGCAAATCCGGCCCCCGCCGTCCGGGCCGTTTGCGCGTTGCCTATGTCTGCAAGGATTTCCGCAACCATGCTACTGCGGCGCTGTTGACCGAAGTGCTGGAGCGGCATGATCGCAATGATTTCGAATTCTACTGTATTGCGCACGGGCTAAGCGATAATAGCGCCGAGCGGGCACGCCTCGCGCAGGCCTGTGAGAATTTTGTCGATGCGCAAATTGCGGGCGACCGCGCCATTGCCCAGCGCATGGCCGATCTGAATATCGACATCGCCATCGATCTGGACGGCTACACAACCGATTCGCGCCCCAGCATCTTTGCCTTCCGGCCGACGCCGGTGCAGGTGCATTTTCTGGGTTATCCCGGAACGCTGGCCTCACCCCATATCGATTATCTGATAGCCGACGCCATCGTTATTCCACCGGGCGAAGAAATTCACTATGGCGAACAGATCATTCGCATGCCGGCCAGCTACCAGCCCAACGGCAAGCGCTGGCAAGGCCCACCCGTTACCCGCACCGATCTGGGGCTTCCGGAAACCGGTCTGGTCTTTGGCTGCTTCAACAATGCCTTCAAAATCACCCCCGACGTATTCGCCATCTGGATGCGGCTACTGATGCGCGTACCCGCCAGCATATTGTGGCTGCTGGGCTTCAACGATACGGCACGCACCAATCTGTCCCGGGAGGCTGAAGCGCACGGCGTCGATCCGGCGCGGTTGCATTTTGCCCCAGTGGTTGATGCAGCATCCCATATTGCGCGACTAAGCCATATGGATATTGCCCTCGACACATTTATGTATGGTGCGCACACCACGGCCAGCGATGCCTTGTGGGCGGGCGCGCCAATTGTCACCAAAATCGGTAACACCTTTGCCTCACGCGTCGCGGCCAGCCTGCTTACCGCTGCAGGCCTCGCCGACCTGATTGCGAAAACGCCGGAAGAATACGAAAATCTGGCTTTGTCGCTGGCCACCGACCCGGCGAAGCTGGAGCAGATGAAGCAGCGTGTGGCCCAGGCGCGCGATGCATCCCCCGTTTTCGACGCCACCGGTTTTGCGCGGCATCTGGAATCGGCTTACCGCCATATATGGGAACGACATGAAGCGGGCAAAGACCCGGAAGGTTTTTCAGTTCAGCCATGACGCAAGACGAATTGCTCCAGCGCGCCCAGCAGGCGCATCAGGCCGGTCACCTCGCTGAAGCAGAACGCAGTTACCGCGCCTTTCTCGACACCGAACCCGATCATCCCCAGGCCAACCGCCTGCTCGCCATCCTTCTCTTGAACAGGGGTGCGCCGCTCGAAGCAGAGCCCCATATCACCCGCGCCGTGGCGCAAATGCCGCGCGAGCCGTATATGCACCAGAACCACACGTTGGTGCTCACGGCGCTGGGCCGTTTCGAGGAAGCTGCCGAAGCCGCTGGCCGCGCTATCAAACTCGATCCAAATTACGCCTTGGCCTATTTCAATCGCGGCAATGCCCTGGCCCAATGCGGTCGCGCCGCGGAAGCATTACGCGATTTCGAGCGCGCCGAAACCCGCGGCCTGAAGGATTCGGTGCTTTATTTCGCCATGGGCCATACGCTGACTGCGCTGGGCCGCCGCGACGAAGCCCTGGTCGCCTATGAACGCGCCATCGTAATAAAGCCGGATTTCGTCGAAGCCATTGCCAATCGTGGCATAGTACTGACCGATCTGCACCGCCCGCAGGAGGCCCTTACCGCCTTCGACCGCGCGCTTGTCCTGCAGCCCAACAGTGCACGGTTGCACAATATGCGCGGCACCGTGCTGTACGATATGAAGCGCCTGAATGAAGCGGCCGAGGCTTACCAGATCGCGCTCACGCTGGAACCCAACTACGGCAAGGCCTTTTTCAATGCCGGCCTGCTGCTGATGGAAATGCGCGATTTCGAGCGCGCCCGTGCCGCCTATGACCGCGCCTTCGAATTATCCCCCGACATTCCCCATCTGGAGAGCAATCGCCTTTACATGTATCTGCAGCTTTGCGACTGGAGCAATTATGACGGGATGGTCGCGACCATGCTGGACCATGCCGAAAGGGGCAGCACCGTCGCCAAGCCGTTCCAGTTGCTGAACCTGCCTTCCACGCCCATGCAGCAGCGGAAAGCCGCCGAGATCCATTCCCTCGAAAAATGTCCGCCGCAGCAGCCGAAGCGACACAAGGCGCGCAAGCCCGGGCGCCTGCGCATCGCCTATGTCTCAAAGGATTACTACAACCACGCCACTGCGGTGCTGTTTACTGAGGTGCTGGAGAGGCACAACCGCGACGAAGTCGAAATTTTCGGCATCTCGCACGGCTTCGATGACGGCAGCCCGCAGCGTGCACGCATGATGGCCGCCTGCGAGCACTTTATCGACCTGCACGGCCTGCCGGACCGCCAAGCCGCCGAGCGCATTCAGGCGCACAATATCGATATCGCCATTGATCTGGACGGCCATACCAAGGATGCGCGCCCCGCCATCCTGTCCCACAGACCCGCGCCGGTGCAGGCGCATTTCCTGGGCTATCCCGGAACCATGGGCGCTGCCCATATCGACTATATTCTGTCCGACGCCATCGTAACGCCGCCTGAGATGGCGCCCTATTACACCGAAAAATTCGCGCTGCTGCCCGGAACCTATCAGCCCAACAGCGCCCGCCCCGATCCCCAAGCCGCCAGCCGCGCTGATGCCGGTCTGCCGGATACGGGTTTCGTGTTCGGCTGTTTCAATAACAATTACAAAATATCGCCGCCGGCTTTCGATTGCTGGATGCGAATCCTGGCGCGCGTGCCCGGCAGTGTGCTGTGGCTTCTGAGTTCGACCGAAACGGCGAAGAATAATCTGATCAAGGAAGCCCAGGCGCGCGGCATCGAACCCTCGCGGCTGGTATTTGCGCAATCGCTCAATCTCGGTCCCCATATCGCGCGGCTGAAACAAATGGACCTGTTTCTCGACACTTTCTATTATGGTGCGCATACCACGGCCAGCGACGCCCTGTGGGCTGGCGTGCCGGTGATCGCAAAACTCGGCGAAACTTTTCCGGGCCGCGTATCTTCAAGTGTGCTCACCGCCATCGGCCTGCCCGAACTGGTCGTGCAAACAGCGGAAGATTACGAAAATCTCGCGATCGCCCTAGCCGAAGATCCGGCACGCCTGGCCGGCCTGAAAGAAAAGCTGCGCAATCATCGCGGCACGCTATTCGATCCCGCGCGCTTCGCCCGCAACCTCGAAAACGCCTACCGGCAAATGTGGGCACGGCACGAGGCCGACGAAAAGCCCGAACACTTTGCCGTCGACGCGCCGCAATGATGGAATTGTTCGAACAGGCCCAGATGGCGCATCGCGCCGGCAATACCGTCGAGGCCGAGAGGCTCTATCGCGCTGCGCTGGAAGTCGAGCCCGGTAACGGGCTTGCGCATCGTCTGCTGGCCATTCTCTGCCTGCAGCGCGAAGCGGCCGAAGACGCCGAAACGCATTTTCTGCGCGCCAGGGAATTGGGCCTTGCCGATCCGCTGATGCTGTTTTCGCTGGGGCATGCGCAATTGCTGCTGGGCAAACCCCGCGATGCCCTCAACAGTTACGACAAGGCCATTGCGCTCAAACCCGATTTTCTCGAAGCCCAGGCCAATCGCGGTATCCTGCTGCAGGATATGAACCGTCCACAGGAGGCCCTTGCCGCCTTCGAGCGCGTGCTGGCGCTTAACCCCAATCGGGCCAACAGCCATAATCTCGTGGGCACTGCTTTGTCGGATCTGGGCCGCCTGGACCAGGCAATAGATGCGTTCCGCACTGCATTGGCACTGGACCCGAAAATGGCGCGAGCCTGGTTCAATCTTGCGACCGCACTCAGCCGCCTTGACCATCACTATGAGGCAGTATCCGCCTATGAATCCGGTCTGGCGCTGGGCCCAAATCCGCAAGGCGAAAACGCGCGGTTCTTTACCGGACTTTATCTTTGCGACTGGCGCGATCACGACGCGCAATCGCAAAAATATCTTTCCGATATCGACAGCTTGAGACCCTTCCAGTTGCTATTTTTGCCGGCAAGCCCGGCGCAGCAACTGGATTGCGCCCGCAAGGCATCACCGCCGGCGCGCGCCGCTCTGCCGCAAGCCCCGCGCCGCTCCGGGCGCGTGCGCCTTGGCTATCTTTCCAAGGATTTCAAAAGTCACCCCGTTGCCTATCTTCTGGCCGAAACGCTGGAGCAGCATGACCGCAATGCGTTTGAGATTTTCGCGCTGTCGCATGGCCTGGACGATCAAAGTTCGATACGCAAGCGCGTGACCGAAGCCTGCGAGCATTTCGTCGATCTCGCCGGCCTTGACGATGACGCTATCGCCGCGCGCCTGCACAGCCTTGGTATCGACATCGTCATCGATCTGGATGGCCATACGCACGGAGCGCGCCCCGGCATACTGCGCCGTCGGCCCGCGCCGGTTCAGGTGAACTATCTGGGATATCCCGGAACCATGGGCGCGCCGTATATCGATTATCTGATAGCCGATGCCGTCATCACCCCGCCGGAACATCAGCCCTTTTATTCGGAAAAACTGGTACAGCTTCCGGTCTGCTATCTTCCGGCCAGTATTAGGCCCGCGGGCGGAGCTTTGACGCGCGCTGCTGCGGGGCTTTCCGACAATAATTTCGTCTTCTGCGCCTTCACTGCGCCCTATAAAATCACGCCGGATGTATTCGCAATCTGGATGCGCCTTTTGAACCGCACGACGAACAGCATTTTGTGGCTGCGCGGCGGCGAACAGGCCCAACAGGAAAATCTGCGCCGCGAAGCATGCAGGCATGGCATCGATCCGGCACGGCTTGTTTTCGCGCCGCATGCCGATGCCAAAACCCATTTCGCGCGGCTGGCTTTGGCGGACCTTTATCTCGATACGCTGATTTACGGCGCCCATACCACGGCAAGCGATGCGTTATGGTCCGGCGTGCCGGTGGTTACCATGCTGGGCGACACCTTCGCCCGCCGCGTGGCGGCCAGTCTCTTGACGCAGGCCGGTCTCACCGAGCTTATCGCCAACACCTGTGACGAGTATGAAGCCATTGCCGCCAACCTGGCCCAGGACGCGCCGCGTCTGGCCAAGCTCAAGGCGCATCTGATGGAATCCCGTAAAACCATGTTTGATTCGCGGTCTTTTGCCCGACATTTGGAAGCGGCCTATCGCACCATGTGGCAGCGCTATCTGACCGGTAAAAAGCCCGAAAGTTTCGCTACCGAGTCATTTTTATCCCTACTTCAAGGCCGGGCTTGAGACCGCCAGTCAGGTTCACTAAAGACTAGCTCTACGGTGGGGAGACCGGAATTGTCGGCAGAACAGCTTTTTGAACAGGCGCAGAACGCGCAGCAGACAGGCGACTTACCTGCAGCTGAGCGCCTGTATCGCGCGCTGCTCGGCGAGATGCCCGATTATGCTCCCGCACAGCGCGGCCTTGCCATTTTGCTGTTTCAGCGAGGCGAAGTGGCCGAAGCCGAACGTCATTTTGCGCGTGCTGCGGAACTGATGCCCGGCGAACCCTATATGCATCAGAATCACGCCATGGTGCTGAACGAATTGCAGCATTTCAACGATGCCATCGCGGCGGCGGATCGCGCCATTGCGCTGAAGCCCGATTACGGCCTGGCCTATTTTAACCGCGCCGCTGCCCAGGTGGCACTGGGCCGCTACGAAGACGCCATTCCCGATTACCGTCGCGCCTCGGTGCTGGGCGTTTCCGATCCTTTCCTGTTTTTCTCGCTGGGTTTTGTGCTGTCCGCCACCGGCAGGCGGGACGAAGCGCTGGCCGAATATGACCGCGCCATCGCGCTCGATCCACGCTATATCGAAGCCATTGCCAATCGCGGCATTCTGCTGAAGGAAATGGGCCGCCTGCACGAAGCGCTGGCAGCCTTCGATCAGGCCATTCTGCTCAACCCCAATATTGCCGAAAGCCACAATCAGCGCGGCACCGTGCTGCATGAACTAAAGCACGTGCACGAAGCGCTGGCCGCCTTTCAGACCGCGCTTGCGCTCAAGCCCGATTATGCCAAGGCCATGTTCAATATCGGCAATGTGCTGGCCTCCGCAGGGCAGTATGCCCAGGCGCTGGACGCCTTCGATGCCGCAGCCGCCATCGCGCCCGATCTGGCCTATCTCATGGACACGCGATTGCATGCCGCCATGCATGTCTGTGACTGGCGCGATTTCGACGAGAATTGCACTGATCTGTTCGCAAAAGTCGAGCAAGGCAGCAAGGCCCAGCCATTCTCCCTGCTGTGCCTGCCCTCAGGTCAGGCGCTGCAGCGCAAATGCGCCGAAACCTTCGCGGCGGAAAAATGCCCGCCGCACGCGCCCATATTCCGCAAGCTCCGCAAACCCGGCCGGCTGCGCATTGCCTATGTCGGCACCACCTTCCGGCATCATCCTGTGGCCCTGCTGCTGACAGGTCTTCTGGAAAACCACGCCCGCGACAATTTCGAGATTTTCGGCATTTCGCATTGCTTGAGCGACAACAGCGATGCCCGCCGCCGTATTGTCGCGACCTGCGATAAATTTGTCGATGCGGCGGGCTGGGACGACCGGCGCATTGCCGAACAGATCCGCGATCTGGGCATCGACATCGCCATCGATATTGACGGCTACACCGAAGACGCCCGTCCGGGAATTCTGTCTTTCAGGCCCGCTCCGGTGCAGGCAAATTTTCTCGGCTATCCCGGTACTATGGGCGCGGGCCATATCGACTATCTCATTGGCGACAGCATTGTAACGCCGCCTGGCATCGACGACGAATTCAGCGAGAAAATCATCCGCTTGCCGAACAGCTATCAGCCCGCCGCGCCGCGCCCGTCATCGACGCCGCCATCGCGCGCCGAGGCCGGCCTGCCTGAGGGCGCTATTGTCTTTGGGTGTTTCAACAGCGCGCACAAAATCACGCCCGGCGTATTCGATTCCTGGATGCGAATACTGGCGCGCGTACCCCACAGCATTTTATGGCTATTGGTGGATATTGAAACCGCGCGCATCAATCTCGAACGCGAAGCCGCGGGCCGCGGTGTCGATCCGGGACGTCTGGTATTCGCGTCGCGCGTGGATTGGCAGACGCATCTTTCCCGTCAGGCCTTGATGGATATTTTCCTCGACACTTTTGTGTATGGCGCACACACCACCGCCAGCGATGCGCTGTGGAACGGCATTCCGCTGGTAACCATGTTGGGCGAGACCTTCCCGGCGCGCGTCGGCGCCAGCCTGGTGACCGCGGCCGGACTGCCGGAACTGGTTGCCGCAACGCCTGAAGAATATGAAAGCATTGCCGTGGCGCTGGCCCAGGACACGCATCGGCTTACCGCGTTGAAAGCCAGACTGCGCGATAACCACAATGGTGCACCGTTGTTCGACGCCCCACGCTATGCCCGCAATATCGAAGCAGCCTTCCGCACCATGGCCTTGCGCCAGGAAAAGGGCCTGCCGCCGGAGAGTTTTGCGGTGGAACCGGTCGCCTGAAATCATCGTAAATTTTGCAGAAAATGAAGGGAATTTTAAATTGTCACAGGGCTATTCTAGGCTCTGGCCTATAAGGTCGCCCCTTAGATAAACCATGGATATGTGATGTTCGCTTCGCTCCGCCGCACCAAATCTTCGCCCGCTGCCGCCGTGGGTGCGCTTGCGCTAGGTGCATTTGCCGTCGGCGCGCTGGCCATTGGCTGTGTTGCTATTTCAAGGCTGGTGATCAAGCGGGCCCGGGTAAAGCGGATGGAAATCGACCAGCTTGTGATCCACCGGATGGAGCGCGAGCTATATCCAGACTCTGAACCGGACGCATAGAACGCGCCGGGCTAGCCGATCAATCCCGCCGCCGGGTGGACATTGATGTTAAAATCGAAGGCTGAGCATCGCTTCCGGCGCCGTCAATAAATCCGGTTGAACCAGAGCATCGAAAGGGTCGCGGATATCGCCATGAAAACCGCCGCCAGAGCAGCAACGAAGGCGGTAATTTCCGTTTCCTGCAGCGAAACGATGCGCTGCTTGGACAGGGTCTGATAGATGGTCTTCAACTGTTCGGACGAACCGGCAAAATAATATTTTCCGCGCGTCACATCAGCGACGCGCTTCAACGGCTCCTCATTCAGGCTGGAGCGAAACCGGAAGCCATACCCGCCCACATCGCCGCCGCTGCTTGATCCGAACCCGATAGTATATACGCGCAGACCATGCGCCGCCGCGATTCGCGCCACTTCAACCGGATCGGGGCCGTTGCGCGTATTGCCGTCAGTCATCACGATGACGATAGCCGTTTTGAGCGAGCCGGGCTCGACGGGATCGGGCGTTTTCAGCGTCGGTGCCGACCCCGCGTCGGAACCCAGCGGCCGTGACGAGGACCGTGGGCTGAACCCACCCTGATAGAACATATCCGCGCCGCGGACATCGAACTCTTCTCCCGGAAACAAGGTCTCCATTGACGTCAATATTCCGCTGCCCACTGCCGTACCGCGCTGCAGCCGGAAGCGGTCTATGGCCTCGATCAGTGCCTGATGATCGATGGTGGGCTGCTGAACCAGTTGCGCCGTCCCGGCAAATGCCACAATGCCGATCAGAACTTCCTTGGGCTGATCGTTGATAAAGGTCTTGGCCGCATCCTGCGCGGCTTCGATACGCGACGGCTTCATGTCTGCGGCACGCATGCTACCTGAGACGTCGATGGCCAGAATGACGGTAGCCTTGTTGGAGGCCAGGGGAATAAGGGCGGCGGGTCTGGCGATTGCGGTCAGGATCAATGCCAGGCCGGCAAGATACAGAGCTGGCGGCACATGACGGCGCCAGGCGCCGCGATGGCCTTGTGCGGCCTTGATCAAGCCCAGGCTGGCATACCGCATGGCGAATTTCTTCCGGCGGCCGAGGATATAAATATAGAGCCCAACGCAGGCCGGAATAATCAGCAGCAGCCACAGCATGTCCTGCCAGATAAAGCTGATTGGTGGGAGATGCGCCCAGGCAGGCCATTGCGGCAGGTCAATATTCATGGCTGCATTTTCCTGCGACGGGCGTGGGCCTTGCGGCACTTTACAATGACGCCGCGCCCAAAATATCGCGAGATTGTAGCGGGGGCAAAAAACTAAGCGTGAGGCAGGGCAGGTTCCGGGGATGCTTTTCTGCCTGCTTGCCCGGCGGTAACGAAGTTGCTACCAACGCCGCTCCAGAATGAGGACGCGGCGCCCAAGGCCCGGCCCGGTTTTGCGCCAGGCCATAACCCTTTGATAAAGCTGCACTAATTTTGGGGGATCGTCTAACGGTAGGACCGCGGACTCTGACTCCGCTAGTCTAGGTTCGAATCCTAGTCCCCCAGCCAATTGAAAATGCTATGCTTCTCTCCATTCACAATTAGAACAACTAGGCACAGTCGGGAGCCCAGTCGGGAATTTTAGTTCTCGCTTCGAGCTTTCTGATCGCCTCTTCCGCCATTGCCGGATCGCGATTGAGATAGTGTGCGTCGAGTATTGCAGCTACGTCGCGAAGCGAATGCCCCGTAAGCGTAGCAATCTGCGCTTGGGTGCACTCGACAAGGGCAAGACGCGTGACGGCAGTTCCGCGCAAGTCGTGGAATGTGAGCCCAATCACACCGGCTTTCGTACACGCCTTGCGCCACGAACTGCGGAAGCCATCGGGCGCCCACGGCTTCGCATCGGAATTGGTAAGAATGATCGGGCTACGCCGTTGTTCGGCATCCAATGCGTTCTTTAGTGGTTTGCCAACCGGGATCACAACGCGCGCGCCTGTCTTAGACTGTTTCAGCCGAATGTGCCTGCCGTCATAGGCGGACCAAGGCAAGCGCAACAGATCGCCCTGCCGCTGGCCGGTCCAAAGGGCGAGTATCAGAGCCAAGTGAAGGTGCGCCGGTGCCTTTTCGAGGAAGGCGGCTTCGTCGGAATCAGTCCAAATTTTCTCGGCACGGGAACCCCGATAAACCCTGCCGCCCTTTTCGCATTGATTGGCGGCGATGAGCCCACGATTGAGCGCCCAAGAGAGCACGCGAGCCAGAACTGTCCATGCATAATCGGCTTGCCGACGAGAGCGAACCGCAAGTCCATCGCGCCAAGCCATGAAAATTCCGCGAGTCCGTCGATCAGTCAGAGCGGAGAGCGGAAAGTCGCCGAACTCGGATTCAATGAGCTTGATTTTGGCGGCATAGTCCTTTCGTGTGCGGTCGGCGAGCCGGAGGAAATCATCGCTGGCCTGATAGCCTAGGAGAATCGAAAGCAGCACCCCTTTCGGGGGCATGACCTTCGCGGCAATGGCGGCGTTATATGCGGCAATGAATTCGGGATCGCCGGGTTTGCCGGGCAGAGACGGCCCGCCCTTCCACGCCCAATAGTAGGTCTTGACCGTGCCATCCGCGAGCTTCTTGCGGCGCCAATTAAGTCCTTTAAGTCGAACGCGCATGACTCTTCATCCAAAAATCTAAATCGGTTGTCTGCTCTTCGCCATTGGAACTGACTGTTGTGAAACTGATCTTCCCGGTTTGCGGATCGATCTCAAAACGAGCATCTAGCCCGGCATCACGGACGACCTGCACTGCACGAGCTAGGTCCGCCTTGCGAAACGTGGAGCGACTTCTCATCGCGCGTTCCCCTTATCGGAATCGGCTGACGCGTAAGTTGCCATCTCAGCGACTTTCCGTTTTTTAAGAAGCGCGTCCAGATCGATTTCATGGCCATTGACTACTCTAGCGATCTTTCTCAATTCGCTGAAGTCAATCGTGCGAACACTTTCAATGCCGCGACGATACCTGGCAGCAACGCCCGTTTCATACTCGTCGCATTTGAGCTTCTGTTCCTCGTATGAACGAGAGCGGAGGATATCCCGCATTGCCACGCAAGAATAGTTGTATTGATTGCCCGCTAGGTGAACGGAAGTCTGCAGCGCCGTATCTATGACAACCACTCTGCAATCTGCTGGAAAAAACCTTTCGATGACGTTGTTTCTGCCAGGAATCGCAAGAGCGGCGTTGCACCATTTTGTTGCAAAGCTCAAATCAGCGAAGCCCCTTATTATCGCAGCAAACGCTTCTTCAAAGGTATGCACTTCTGAGAGTGCGTAAACATCGTGCAGCCTAATCCTCTCCCGCCTCACGACGTGCCCCACGAGAGGAGGCCCGCGCTCTTCAGTCTCTGTCGTGTCAACGGGGATCAGTTCCCCAAAATCGGTCACAACTTGCGCCGCCCTGGACGAACCCAAATTGACCATCAGTGCGAGCAGCAAGCGGGCAGCGTCGAGAGGAGTTGCCTGCGCAGCGCCGCGGCCGCGTCCTTTCTCCGAAAGTTTGCCTGCTTCCCTGAGCCGCCTAGAATACATCGAGACGGTTGGCAGGGGGACACTGAGAACATCCGAAATGGTCGCGTTAAGTTTGCTAATCAAGGCCATGGATTGCACGCCCCATTTCATATGACTAATAGCCAGATAAAACTGACCTTGCAAGTTTTATCAGACTTGTAGTCGGATGAAATTAGAGCAGAGAGTTGCATCCTGCTCACGACGTTGGGGGAACGCATCTCGCCATCTATAATTTCCCTTTTAATATCAATTGCTTATTTATTGAGCCTTTAAGAGGATATCAGTCAGGATAAAGCGACTTTATTGCTTCTTCCGCTCATCTCTGCACGACAGAGACTGCAAGGTTAGAGAGACACGTCGGAAAGTGCTCCGGAGGAAATATCGGGACACACCGCCCTCCCCCTGTTGACACCACTCATTTGCGCGTTTGCAAGCCGATCATCCGTAGGAATTTTCCACTCAACATCGCAATCGTCCGTTACTGATGTAAGAAGACAATGATCTGCAGATCTTGTGATTGCCGGTGCAAAGTGACGAGCTCTGACACGCCTCGGGCTACGTAAAACTAAACTCGGTATTTTTAAAACCAGAAACAAGCCACAATGCTGGTCTATTCGGCAAGCCATTCACAAATTGCTTCATTGAGCGCTTGGGGCGCCTCTGCGGGTAACATGTGCCCCGCACCTTCTATAATAACAAATTTTGCATTTGGGATGGCTGCTGCCATTGCCGCGTGTTGCGCCGGCGGGCTCCAAACATCCATGGAGCCAACTGCAATCAGCACAGGACATTCAATTCTTGCCAAAAGGGGTTCCGCGTCGGGCCGAGCGAGAAGTGCCGTAATCTGTGCTTCGAACGCGTCTACGCCGGCATTGATGCACATCTCCCGCATCGACTGCATAAGTTCTGTATCGCCATGCCGATGCGGTGCGACCATTGGAGGAAGCCACTGCTCAACCAGAGCTCCGGGACCATGCGATCGACCGATGTCCCGAAGACGGAATCGCTTTTCAGCTTCTCCGGCACGTGCAGGATGTATACCGGTGCTTAGTAAGGCAAGCACCTCAACGCGATCTGGTGCCATCCGCAATACTTCCAAGGCGACTCGTCCGCCCATAGAGTGCCCGAGCAACGAAAAACGTGAAGGACCAATATTCAGCACATGTCTGGCCATTTTCGTCAGGCTGGATTGAGTTCCGAACCCGTCTACAGCCGTCGCGTCGAACTGGATTACCTGGGCAGCAAATATGCGCGCGTCGCAGATCAACCCTGGAAGTAGCATCAACGGTGCTGGCATTTAGGGCCCGCTCATTAAAAGAAAATACGTCTCGTTTCTTTCAACATGCGAATTTCGTTCCCTCAAGGTTCTTTATCGCGAATCATAGCCTCAATAGTCGCATGCCGATTAACTCTTCAATACGCACCTTTTGCTCGTGCTGCCTTGCAGTATTTTAAGCTCTTATAATTCTATTTGAAAAATCTATTTCTACGCACTGGAACTACACTGCAAGGTGCGAAACGCTGGTAGCCGCACCAACCAATATAGGCAGAAGATGTCTCGACAAATAAAATTGGCGTTTTTGGTTCTCTCATTCTCCTTTGCAGGGATTGCCTCGGTATGGGCCCGGCCCTGCGAGGCCATCAATGGAATGAAAGTTACCGATGGCGTGGTTACTTCTGTAGAGCAGGTCGAGAAGGGCGCGCCGCCGCCGGCAGAGCGCATGACCGTCGCCAACTTCTCGCCCATGCCCGGATATTGCCGCGTGAAAGCTACCGTTTCCTCCGGGCCCGGCTCGACGATCCACATTGAGGTCTGGCTACCCGACCCGACCGAGTGGAACCACAAATTCTTCGGTACCGGCAACGGTGCGTTTGGCGGCACAATGCCTATCGACTGGCTGTCTACGGGCGTGCGACTTCACTATGCCACGGCTAATACGGATATGGGCACGGCCGGTGCGGGCGGATATGACGGCGGTATCGGCAAACCCGAGATGATCAAGGACTGGGGCTGGCGTTCGACGCATGCAATGACCGTGGTCGGAAAGGAAATCACCCAGGCTTATTACGATCAGCCGATAGAGACGTCTCTGTTTGCCGGTTGCTCGACGGGCGGGCACCAGGCGCTGATGGAGGCGCAACGCTTCCCCGGCGACTATAAGGGCATATTGGCGGGCGACCCCGGAAATTACAGGATCGGCCTGCACCTCGCTTTTCTTTACTATGCGCGCGTCGCGCACGATCACCCGGAATATTGGATCTCACGCGATCAAGCCGCCATGATACGGCGACGTGTCGTCGCGCATTGTGCGGGACAGAATAGCGGCCTTCCGACCGACGATTTCGTGGCGAATCCTGCCACCTGCGATTTCGATCCCGAAAGCCTGCTCTGCAGTGCCAACGCCAACGCACAGGATTGCCTTACCGCGCCGCAACTCGAAATGTTGCGAAAAATATACGCAGGTGTGCAGAATTTTGGAAACGGCCACACGATTTATCCGGGTACGCCCTTTGGCGCAGAACCTGGAATAGTAGCGCGCCTGGGTGAAAAAGACGCGCCATTGCCGACCAATTCCAGCCTTATAAATTGGTCTAAAGGAGCAGCGTTTGATCCCGCAACCTTCGATTTCGATAAGGATGTGGAAGATCTCTATACGATGTGGGGCGCAGATATAAATGCTGTCTCGGCGGATCTGTCAGAATTCGAGATGCTGGGCGGCAAACTGATTCTCTTCCATGGCTGGGAAGATACGACCGTGAGCCCTTACGATTCCATCGACTATTATAATCGCGTCCCTGACGCGGAAAGCTTCGTTCGCCTGTTCATGGTTCCGGGCATGGCTCACTGCCTGAACGGACCAGGTTTCACCAGCTTCGGCGCGCGGTCGATGGAGGACGAGATAGACGACCCCGCGCACAACATAATTCTGGCGCTGGATCGGTGGGTAACCGGCGGAGTAGCGCCCAACCGAATAACCGCAACAAAGTGGTCGGACAACGGCGGCAGAGGCCGCGGTCCGGGGCGCAACGGCGGCACACCTGCCCCCGGGCCGGCCAATGTCCCGCCAGATCCTTCAATGACCCCGCGAACAGTTGTCGGCACACGCCCGTTATGCGCCTATCCCACTGTCGCGAAATATAAAGGCTCCGGTGATCCAATGAAGGCGGAGAATTTTTCCTGTGTCACAGCCGCCAAGGCAAAATTCAAACCCGTGGCACCGGAATATCTCGTAAATGCCGGGGCATTCGCACGATGACCGTACATGATAGCGGCCGATGTGCCGTGTTTGCGGTATAGCAGGAAGATTGTGCGAAGCGGTCAGGCGCACCGATCGATCCCGTTGATCGGCGCCTCCCGCAGGCGATCACCGGCCCAAATGGGCGTCGTAGAATTTCACGCTGTCTTCGTACAGTTCACGGGATTCCGGTAAATCCGGATTGGTCATGAACCCGTGCCCCATGCCGTCAAATATCAACAACCGCGTGTCCACCCCCGCGGCCACAAGACGACGGTGGGTATAGGCCGCCATGCTCATGGCAAAATCTCTTGTGCCGGTTGCCAGTAATGTAGGGGGGAATTTCTTCAGTATCTCCAAATCCAGGACGGGGGAAATGTCGGTCCGGTTCATATCCATGCCTTCGAAATAGCCGTCCTTCGCAAACATCTCCGTTCCGGTTGGCGCACCGCGTCCCCTTCCCGGCGAGGTCAAACTTGAGAAAGAGTTCGAAATCGCCGTCGAACCGCCCCCCGGCACCACTGCAATACAGGCCCAAAACGCCCGGGGCCGGCAAACCGGCCTTCTGAAAATAGGCAACCGCCTCCGCGATCAGAGCCCCTCCCGCGGAACAGCCAAACATTCCAACATTTTCGGGTTTGTAGCTCTTGAGCAGTTCCTTGTAGACCTTGGTGAAATCTTCCGTGGCCGCGGGGAAACGATATTCCGGTGCCTGTCGATACGAGGCCGTCACGACCTTCATCTTGCCAAGGCTGGCAACGGGGATGCTGACGAACAATCCAACGGAACGATTGTTAGTGCGAAAACCGCCTCCGCCGACGTTCAACATCACGCGGTTTTTGTTCGCGGCAGGGACACCGCCTTTCGGGGTTACGACAGCTACCGATATTCCACCGAGAAACGTTTCTTCGATATCGACCGGATAAAGGTCGACCATATGCTGAATGCGCGGCTTAGCGTTTTCATACGCTCTGAGCCGCTGCTCGGCCATGCCCAACGGCGCTGCGGGAGCAGCTTCCGCGGCGGCGTCATTTGCGGGTCCCCCCCGGCGTCCCCCGGCCGCGCCGGCGGGCGGCCGTGCAAGTAACGCCTTCGCGCCCTCGCTTTCGATCGAAGACGACGGAATGGCGCCATTTTGAATGTGAAGCGTGTCATCCGCGTCGCGAGTTACAATTTGCGGCGCCGACGCTTCCTGCGAAACGGCAACGCTCAGCGCTCCGACGGCTGTAAACGCCAGAGCGGTCGCGATTACAATCTTAATTCCAGGCGTCATGATCGCCTCCCCGATGTGCGAAAGAAAAGAAGCGCCGCCAATTCCGCGCAGATTTTCTAATGCATTTTCGCCACGACGTTGGGCTTTGGGCACCCCAGCAGCTTGACGGTGATGGGGCCATCGCTGTCCACGTTGATCGTGGCGTTGCAACTTATCTTGGCACGCCTCGGATCAATGGTTACCGAAGCGACATTCTCGGCCTTTAAGTCAATGACGTCGCGAAGCGGAACATTGGGAGCAGGCCCCCATGTAACTTCCTGCGAATTGTAATTTGGCCAGGGATAGTCCACACCGAAGCTGTAGGATCCAGAGCCCTTCACCAACGGGTTTGGCACTGGATCGCCTTTCCCAAATCCGTAACTCACAATGTCTACGACGCCGAATGGCGAAGCAGCGGTTCCAGCTGCAACAGGATCGTTTGGAGCAGCCTTCATCTGATGGTTCAGGTCGCGCAAGGTCACATTTGAAACCCAGTAGGCGTGATCTGAATTCAGCCCAAAGCGGGGCTCAAGCATATCGGCGTCAACGCCATAAACGATGTGCGCCGGATCTGATGCCCTCTTCTTCATGCCAAGGAAATCCACAAATGGCTGCCAATCGCGGGGAATCGACGAGAATGCATGTGGGTGCTTCAGAAAATTCCACCACACATATTCCTGATTCAAGGCCAGCCAGTTTTCCAAAGCAGGATTTCCACCCGGATGACAATTGGTGGTGGTATCGACATCGCCGGTCATTGCCATGAACGGAACATATCGATGATTTTGCATGACGGTAGGGTAAGGACAGCCAACCTGCACGGCTGCCGCCGCGAACAGATCGGGAAACTGCCCCGCCAATTTAAAGCTGCCGTATGCCCCCATAGATAAGCCGGACAGCGCAACATAGTTCGGGTCGATTTTGTAGCGCTCCGCGACATCGGCCCATACCTCGAATACGTCCGCACCGGATTGGCCATAATAGAATCCTGTGGTGCCGCGACCGAATGGCGTGACAACGATTGAGCCCGTACCGCGCTCACCTTCGTCAACCATCCGACTTTGGCCCAACCAACGTGCATAAGTCGCGCTGGCCGAATGAAGATCGAGAGTGAGACCATAGCCGGTTGCAGGCGGAGTCTTTTCGGGAACATAAATCGAGTATGGCTGCAGACGGCCGGCAAATTGCGGTATGCACGGATTTTTGCAGCTCTTGTCGAGACGCGTGCCATCCCCGCGTCCTTGCGCAGATTCAAAGTGGCTGACCACAATGCGGTTCATGAATCCCTTGACCGGGACTCCGGTATTATCCGTGATGCCGCGCGCCAACTTCGCGAAATCCACATCCGCATAAAAAGGCGAAAGATCGCCTTTGGCTAGCGCGGCTCCCTGAGCCTGATCGTTGTAGAACGCCAGCGTCGAATCCGTATTTAACGGTTCATGGTACCGGAATGCGACGTTAAAAAATCTGGAATGCGCATCCGGAAGCGGCGGGAGCGGACCGCGACCGCCGCGCCCGCCACGTCCCTGGGCAGCGGCCGGTGCGGGTTCCGCACCAGGCTCAGGGGGAGCGGGTCTCGCCGGATCGACCGGCTCGGCGTAGGCATTGGCCGCCGTGTCCCATATTCCCGTTCCAGCTGCAACGCGCACTGTTTTGCCGCGCGGATCAAAGACGGAATAAGGCACACGAATATCCAATTGCCGGCGTGCGCTATCCACCGCAACGGATGCCGTGCCCAAGCTTTTGCCCGTCGCGGCATCGGTGATTGTTCCGGTCTTTCCATGGACGGTTACAAAGACCGTGGCCGGTTCGGTTCCACCCGCACCAAAGGGCAAGGCGGCGGAAGCGACCGCGTCCCCCAGTGCAATAGTCGTCGCCAGGATTTCCGGGTCGAGCAGGGTATTGTAGGTCACTCTGATAGCAGTGCTGGTGTCGGCCGGCTTCAGCCTGATCTCCACAAAATCCGATGCATTGTCATGCGTTTTTTGTTTCAACGCCTCCGGATAAAGGACACGCTGTAGCGCCCCTCGGTCGTCATACAGATAGTCTTGATACAGAAATTCCCCGTTCCGATAAGCGCTAACCCCGGAGATCATAATCGGGGGCGCCTTCCAAATTCCTGTATTTTCCAGCTGTGGAGATTTTGCCGGCTGTGCATATAAAATGTCCGGCCCGGGGCGCACCGTCGGCACGCTGGTCTGCGCGGATGACTTGCCGGCATAAGAAGCGACCAACACCACCGCGGTTCCTGCCATATAAAATGAACGCCAAAGCCCCTTACCTCGCATTGCGAGTTTCAGGCTTCGTCCCATCTTGCAGATCATATTTTTGCCCCGTCCCTGTAGATAGACTGCGCTTTCGCAGTTCAGTTAATTGGATGAATGTTAGACGCGGAGCCAAAAGAGCGACAATCCAAAGTTTGAAACAAGCAATTACTAATTTCTATGGCGAAGGCGGAGGCGTGCATTTGGTCTCTCATTTTCAAAAAAAACGGGCAGCATTGCTGCTGCCCGCAAAGAAATCCCTGTAGGGGAACAGGGGAAAGTGACGTTACGCGGTTACCATTTTTTCCGGAAACCAATCGTAACTATACGGCCGATCGCGCTTCCCCCGGCTTGGCCGCTGGCGTTATTCCTGTAGGGGGGATCCGCATCGAATAGATTGTTGATATTTATATTCAGGCTGGAACCAGACATCCACTCGTCCGGAAGGTCATAGCCAATATTCAAATCATAAGTTTGCTGGGCGCCAATATGCTGCTGATTGGCTAACCTATTTGGACCCGGCAGACTGAATGGAAAGGTTGTATTTCCAACATTATAGGGATGCTGGAAATTAACCGATAGCCCAATCCTAATGGGATCCATTTGCCAGGTGATACTGGCACGACCGGTAAATTCGATGTTCGCGAAACGCCCGCCATTGCGGCCATCCTTGGCGTCAAATGGGGTGCCCGACACACCATTCTGTTGGGTTGCCCGCAAAATCTGATTACCGCTTAGTGCGAAAGAGAAATTACCGTAATCATCTGTCTGCATCCGGTAATTGATACTAAAATCAAGTCCGTTTTGCCAAAGTGTGAAGGCGTTCTGCACGGAGTTATCCAGAATCGAGTAAATTCGTGCAGGCAAGGGGTTAGTCAGCGGTGCCGCAATGAGCAGTGACTGGATCAGAGGGTCTGAAGGATCCCAACCAGGCGTGCAAACTGTGCCTGCGCCGCTGCCGGTGCAATTGGCTGGCCCAAATGTAGTGAGCTTCGGCAGCCCAGCATTAGTCTGGCTGGTGATAATGCCAATGTTGGTTATCGCGCCCGAGAATTTTGCTTGGTAGTAGGTAAATTGTGTACTCAAGCCTTCCAGAACGTCCCAGAATTTTCCAAAATTATCGAATACCAAGTTAGCCGAGTATGTCTGGCCGAGCTCTGGCTGCAGAAAGGGGCTGCCACTTGTGAATCTGATACCCTGGCTATTGGTCCCGTTCTGGACGACGTTCTTACAGCCGGCAGCATTCGTCCAAACCCCTGCTACCAGCGTTGCATTCGTGCTACCTGTTGCATCGGTAACCGGTTGGCTCCCGGCTGCCGCGCACGCATATGGATTACTTACAAAAGTCCCGGCAATTCCGGCCCCGTTGTTAAACGGACGAGTATCATTGAACAGCACCACAAGGCCGTTGGACGCGCCGCTATTGCTGGCAGCTATGGCTGATATTCCATTCTGATGTGTAACGGCGTCACCTAGATTGACCAAAGCAGGAGCCGTAAACGATGTTCCAAAGCTGCCACTGGCGCGAATTCCATCAACAATGTCCCAACTCAATGCAATCTTCGGATTTTTGGTGTCGCCGAAGTCATTGTATTGGTCATATCGACCCGCGAGATCGACCGTAAGCCGCTCTACCAGGGGAATGCCCATATCTGGACCGATAATGGGGACGACAAACTCAGCATAGGCAGCATACACCGAGCGATCAAAGTTATTGATAAGCACACGTGAACCAGTGCTGTTTGGACCGGTTGTGCTGGAACTTGTTCTGAAGATGTGTTCGTTATAGTGAATAAACTCGCTACCAAATGCCGCCTTGATTTGGCCAGCGCCCCAGAAATCCCCGAGTGGTCCGTCTGCATGGAGCGCGACATCCTGGAAATCCTTGTGTGGTTGTGCCGAAGGTACTGCTATCTACTAGAGAACGCAGGACTGAAGCGCTGGTTCTGTTAGTTGCAGCCGGGTTCCATACATCCAGGGCATTGGCCGTTGTTAGAGCCCGTGTGACAGAGACGACAGTATTTAAGCCATAGCCGTCGCTGATGTTAGATGACGCAGGACTGGTCGCAGCTGTGCCACCTGTTTGAGTTGTACCGTTTAGGGCAAGAAGCGCTTCCGCTGTGTTTAAGCTGCCCGAGGCCGTGCTGCTGGTAACGTCAGATCCAAGAGTGCTTCCCAAACTGAGAAGCCAGTCTCCTCCGAGATCGTAATCAAGCCCCAAAGTGGCAAATGCCGTGTTTACAACTGTTTTGCTGCTTGCATACCCAAGGCCCTGGCCTGCCAGAAGATCAGAAAAGTCCATTGTAACAAATTCACTATTCGCAGTGGCAGCGGCCCCGGGCACGCCCACATAAAAGGGATTTGTATGATCTTTCGCAGCCGTACTGTTTGCCGCACCAAATGCGGTATCTCCAGTCCCCCCAGGGTTGAATACAGCGACATTTGTCAAAGATCCTCTCGCGCTGTGATCACTGGTGAGCCGGGATGAATACACCAGCATTACATTTGCCATGAGCCGGTCGTTAATTGACTGACGTAAACTCACCAATGCCTGATTGCGAACTTCGGAAGGCAATGCCGATCCATAGTCACTTGTGTCACAAATGCCGGTACCTGGACCACCGCTGGGTGTTGTTTGCCGCGGAACAATAGTCGTGCCGACATATGGATAGGCATAGGTGCCTGTAGAGGCACTCGATGATGAGGCGATAGTGGCTACAGGACAAGCAAAGTTCGAGAAATTTCCACCGTCCGACGGATAAGGTACGGCCTGCCCATTTGGTGCAACAGTCTGCATCACGGTATAAGTCGGCAGTCCAGTGAACAGTGAAGGATCGGCTGGACCGCGGCGCAGATCCTGCCTAGCTGTAATGAAGTCGCGCTCGCGGTTCATCAAATTCGAACGGTTGGAATAGTTGTAGACCGCGAGAACACCACCGTCCTCCCAGCTATGGCCAAACAACTGACTGAAATTGAAGGAGTCATAGTGATCGGCAACACCGTACTGCACCGATGTTTCCCACCCGTCATAGTCTTTGCGTGTATGGAGGTTGATAACACCAGCCACAGCATCTGAACCGTAAATGGCCGAGGCACCGTCCGGAAGCACTTCCACATTTTGTGTGGCGGCAGCCGGTATTATGCTGGGGTCGACAAGATTGTACCCTCCGCCGGAAGGCACGATCCGGTGACCATCAATAATGACCAGCGTGGAGTTCGAAGCCGAATTTCCAAGGCTATGAATGGTAGGTGCCGCTGTTGTATCGGCAGAGTTTTGCGCCCCTTGGGCCGCACCGCCGAAATTATCCAGCTGCGGGATTGTTGCGAGAAGCTGCTGGGTCGTCTGCACGCCAGTTGCCTCGATCGTTGAACGATCTATCGTAATGACATTTGCGCCGACCGGTTGCTGCCCGCGGATGCTAGTGCCAGTAACCGTTACATTCTCATTCTGTGCCAATGCTTCAGACGGCAGCACGATAACAGTCATGGGCACTATCACGGACATGCCCAACGCGGTGCCGAGCATGAGCTTCCCGGCCAATTTGGAAATATGCATAGATCCCCCTGGATACATTGGCGCTTTCCGTTGTCCTGTATATTGGAAAGCATATTTATAATGTAGGACGATAGAGGGGGCTAACGGGGCTGTAAAATTCAGATTTTAAATTTTGCCATTAGATATTTCTATGGAAGCGGTCGGCATGAACAATTTAGTCGATGGACCATCGGCTAAAAATACGGGGTGCATCTGCTGCATCTTTGGAAAGAAAGGTGGGCGGGCAGCGAGATCGCTGCCCGCCCAAAATAAGCGCCTGAAGGGGAACAGGACGCTAGCTTTTTATATTCATCACCACGTCTTGCGAATACCGAACTGAACAATGCGGCCGATAGCACTGCCGGAAGTAAAGCCGTTTGAGCTATTCCAGTAAGTTGGCATCGTGTCGAACACATTATTGACGGTAAGGCTCACTCGCGTTCCGTCTAGCCATTCTTCCGGAAGATTATAGGAAAAATTCAGATCGACCAACTGCAATGCATGAACATGTTCATATCCCGCCGACCGATTTGGACCTGGGTAGTTGAACGGGAAAGTATTCTGGCCGTCGTTGTAGGGATGCTGATAGCTGAACGACACGCCGGCGGTGAATGGGTCCATCTGCCAATTGATGCTTGCACGGCCGGTGAATTCGACGTTTGCGAAACGTCCCCCGTTTCGGCCATCTTTCACGTCAAAGGGTACAGTTCCGAAACCATTCTGCTGGGTTGCTCGCAAAATCTGGTTGCCGTTCAGGACAAAGGAAAAGCTGCCGTAGTCGGCAGTCTGCAGCCGATAATTTATGCTGAAATCCAGGCCATTCTGCCAAAGCGTGTAGGCATTCTGCACGGAGTGATCCAAAATTGAGAATATCGTTGCAGGTAGGGGCTGTCTTAATGGCGCCTGAATGAGAAGATTTTGAATTACCGGATCCGATGAAGCCCAGCCAGGGTTGCACACCGTACCGGCGCCAGAGCCCGTGCAATTAGCCGGCCCAAATGTGGTCAGATTGGGAAGGCCGGCATTGGATTGACTGGTATCAATACCGATATTGGTGATCGCGCCTGAGAATTTGGCCTGATAATAAGTGAACTGTGTACCGAGCCCTTCCAGGACGTCCCAGAACCTACCAAAGTCAAATACCAGATTGGCCGAATAGGTTTGGCCAAGTTCCGGCTTCAGGAACGGACTACCACTGGTAAATCTTATGCCCTGGCTACCTGTGCCGTTGCGGTTGATATTCAGGCAACCAACAGCGTTGGTCCAAACGCCGGCTGCCAGTGTCGCGTTCGTAGTCCCAGCCGCGTCGGCGACCGGTTGGCTTCCTGCAGCCGCGCAAGCATACGGATTGCTGACGAAGGTACCGCCAATGCCGGCGCCGTTGTTGAAGGGACGTGTGTCGTTGAAAAGCACGACCAGGCCATCGGAGGCGCCTCTATTGCCGTAATCGATACCCGAGATGCCGTTTCGGTGGGTAACGGAGTCACCAAGATTGACCAGCTGAGGCGCCGTAAACGAGGTACCAAAACTACCGCTGGCCCGGATTCCGTCAACGATGTCCCAACTGACTGCGATCTTGGGATTCTTTGTTTCTCCGAAATCATTATACTCATCGTAGCGGCCGGCAAGGTCGAAGGTTAACCGCTGTATCAGTGGAACGTTCATATCCGGGCTGATAACGGGTACGACAAATTCCGCAAAGGCCGAATAAACGGTGCGGTTGAAGTTTGTAACGGCCGTATTCGCGCCTGTGCTGTTGGGGCCGCTGGCACTATTACTGAAACTTCTGGCGTTAATGTTATAGTGGGTATACTCAGCGCCAAACGCTGCCTTGATTTGGCCGGCGCCCCAATAATCGCCAAGTGGACCGTCCGCATGCAGCGTTGCGTCCTGGAAGGCCTGGTCTGTTACGCCATGGGTTGAGCTATCTAAAAGTGAGCGCAGCACCGCAGCGCTGGTCCTATTGGTGCTGGCCGGATTCCACACATCCAACGCATTGGCCGTTGTCAGCGCGCGCGTTACCGAGATAATACTATCCAGGCCGTAAGGATCGACGATCACAGATGATCCCGGCGTGGTTGCGGCCGTCCCGCCGGTAAATGTCGTGCCATTCAGGGCCAAAAGCGCTTCGGGACTATTCAATCCACCAACGCTGCTGCTGGCGGTGACGTCGGTTCCCAGGGTGCTGCCCAGGCTCACGAGCCAGTCTCCGCCGGCGTCATAGTCCAGACCGAGCGTTGTGAAGGCAGTCGTCACGGCAATTTTGCTGCTGGCAAAACCCAACCCCTGGTTAGCCAGGAGTTCGGAAAAATCCATGGTGACGTATTCGCTATTGGCGTTGGCTGCCGCGCCCGGAACTGAAACGTAAAAGGGATTGGTATGCTCCATTGCGGCTGCACTGCCGGCAGCTCCAAATGCCGTGTCACCCGTTCCACCTGGATTAAAAACACGGATATTTGTCACTGAACCTCTCGCGCTGCGCGAACTGTTCAGACGCGCGGAATATACCAGGTCCACCGTTGCAACCAGCCTGTCGCTCAGAGCCTGACGCAAACTGACCATCCCCTGATTGCGAACCTCTGAAGGCAGCGCTGAACCAAAATCGCTCGTGTCACAAATCCCCGTACCCGGACCACCCCGCGGGTTGGTCTGACGTGGAATAGCTGCGGTACCGGCATACGGATAGGCATAGGCCGGAACGGTTGCGCTGGACGATGTTGCGATTGTTGCAACCGGACAGGCGAAGTTCTGGAAGTTGCCTCCTTCTGATGGATAGGGCACGGCCTGCCCATTGGGCGCAACTGTCTGCAAAGAAGATCCATAAGTGGACGCTGCGGGCAAGCCCGTAAATAACGAGGGGTCTGCCGCGCCCCGACGCAAATCCTGCCGGGCAGAGATGAAATCACGATCCCGGTTCATCAAATTCGAACGGTTTGAATAATTGTAGATTGCGATAACCCCACCATCATCCCAGTTATGTCCAAACAACTGGCTGAGGTTGAAGCTATTGTAATGATCCGCGACGCCCGCCTGAACAGAAGTCTCCCAGCCGCTATACTCCTTGCGCGTATGAAGGTTGATAACGCCTGCAACCGCGTCGGATCCATAGATGGCAGAGGCGCCATCCGGAAGCACCTCGACATTTTGTATCGCAGCCGCCGGAATAATGCTGGGATCGATAAGACCATAGCCCGAGCCTGAAGGGGGGATCCGGTGGCCGTCAATCAGAACCAGCGTGGAGTTGGAAGCCGAATTTCCAAGGCTATGAATGCTCGGTGTGGCTGTTGTGGAAAACGAATTCTGCGGACCCTGCCCCGCCCCGCCAAAATTATCGAGTTGCGGAACCGTTGCAAGAAGTTGTTCGGTCGTCTGCGATCCAGATGCCTCGATTGCCGCACGATCAACGGTGATCACATTGGCGCCAACCGGCTGTTGCCCGCGAATACTGGTGCCGGTGACGGTGATGCTCTCATTCTGAGCTGATGCTCCCGAAGGCACCATTATAACTGCCATTGGCGCCATCACGGACACCCCTAAAGCAGTACCGCGCATGAATCTTGCGGCAAGTTCCTTGGTCTTGGTTTGTTTAAAGTGCTGCATTGGTTCCCCCTGGAAGGTCATGGCCGCGCCGTGACTGTTGATCGCGCTGTACCTGGAAAACTAGGCGAGCATCTCGCGGGTAGAACAATTCAATCTTTGAAAGATACGATTTCTGTATTTGATGTATTCGGTACAGTTTTGCCCCATCAGCGTCCGCCAACTGCACACGAAGTACTTGACCGGCAATAGAAAATTGCCATCGCATAAATGCGCATCGCGGCGCGCACTTTGTTTCGTTTTGTGGGATATAATTCTAAATATCGCAACGAAATGGAAAATAATTGGTCGAATACGCGCCCAGCAAACAAAACGACGAGGCTAACGGCCAGAACAAACAAGATCTCGAGCTGTAAATTAAAGATTGATTCTTTCGCAGTCCCTCATATCGGTACAGTCGCCCTATCTTAGAAAATCCTCGTCCGGCGAAATCGATGCGCCCCGCGCTGCCGCAACGCAGGTGAAATTCGCCGCATTGTTGCTGTCACCGGTACCATTATATTTTGGCACTTTCGGGTAGACGCAAATGGGTCGTGTGAAAGCTTCCCGCGGGGCAGACGGAGCAGGCTCAGGCGTATTTCCATTCCTGCGCGAAGGCGATGCCACATACTTTGTCGCAACAATGCGTTCAGGCGCCTCACCCTGCTCTACCCATTTCTCCAGTGCGGCCTGCGCATCGAAACTGTCCGCGCCCTCTCCGCCACGGCAATGTCCCATACCGGGAACCATAAAGAGGCGATAAAACTTCTGCGTCTCTGCGAGAGCATCACCGCGCAACGTTTGCCGTTGCTGTTGCGATACGACACGTTCGTAATAATCAATGGAATCGTCAGGCGCTACCACCGGATCGGCCCAACCATGGTACTGCAGTAATTTACCCCCACTCTGCTTGAAGGCAGAAAGATCGGGATTCATGGCATTGATGAGCGAGGCCAGCTTATCGTCCACCGCCTTCATCATTCCGTTCCAATCGAACGTCCACCAGTCCCAGGAGAGATCGCCAAAGGCCCAATAGCGCCAAAATCCCACACGCATCGGTTCGGCCGGATCTGAGGAAGACTCCCAGTACCTGTCCCACCCGCTTTCGCTGCCAACCGGCCACCCCGGGTAGATTACTCCGCTGCCTTTTCCGCTTCCCGCTCCGGCATACATGGCTTTCATGGCCGATACTTGCGGCTTCGTCAGACACTGCGCGGTGTCCTCGCCTTTTTTGCACTGGAGCATGGCTGGATCGAAATGACACGTACGCGGATCGGTCAGAAAACTGTCCGTCTCCAGCCCATTTTTGTCCGTAGCGTGGCATTGTTGAACCGCGGCTTTGGTCACAATTGCCAGCTTGTCGTCCGGCATGATCTTTGCCGAGCCGCTGCTGTCGCCCGGCTCGCGGTTCTGGATGAACTGCCAGAGGAATCCGGCATTGAGATGTGTTCGGTTGTTTCCCGGGTCCCCTGCGATGATACCATCAAAATCCGCCGGAAATCGCTGTGCTTCTGTCAATGCCTGCTGGCCGCCGGTAGAACATCCGCTAAAATACGATCTCTTTGCCATGCTGCCGTAGTAGGAAGACAGAATTAGTTTTGCTGCCACCACGGATTCATGAACCGCGCGATAACCCCAATCGACAATCACTTCCGGATTGGTCGCGCTTTCCACGAATATATCGGGATTTTCGCTATGGCCGGTGTCGGTGCCGAGAGTTGCATAGCCACGCTTCAAATAATCTGCCAGGGAATCGTAACTGATAGACGAGCTGTATCCTCCATTTCCGAACATTTGCAGTTTGCTGTTCCACTTATCGGCGGGAAGCCAAAGCTCAAAACCGATATTGGACGCAGGAACCGGTTTTGCCACGCCCTTGATTTTGCAGAAGGCGGGAAGACCACGCTCTACACTGGGGCGATTGCCGCTCACCGAATTGATGGAAAAATCCCCGGCGGGCACGGTCCTCGCCAGTGTTACAGTAGCATCGCCGAACTTCCTGCCCTGAAGATCCGAACAAACATCCGCCGAGGCAGAAGTCGAATACAGGATAGACGCCAATAGCGCGGCAGCGACAAAAAAATGCGACTTCATCTGGCCCCTCCGGAAATCAGCATCTCACGAGTGTTGCTTCAGTTTTGCTCCGAATCTCATCGGCCGTCACACCGGGCGCAATTTCAACGAGTTTTAATCCGCTTTCCGTGACATCGAAAACGCCCAGATTCGTAATTATGCGATGAACACAACGAACCCCTGTCAACGGGAGTGTGCAGCGGGGCAGAAGCTTGGACTTTCCCTTCTTATCAGTGTGATCCATAAGCGCGACAACGCGTTTTACGCCTGCCACCAGATCCATGGCGCCGCCCATTCCCTTCACCAATTTTCCGGGTACCATCCAATTGGCAAGATCACCGCTCTCTGAAACTTCCATTGCGCCGAGCACGGCCAGGTTGATGTGGCCCCCCCGGATCATGGCGAAGGAATCCGCGGACGAAAAGAATGATGTGCGAGGCAGGCTCGTGACGGTTTGCTTACCGGCATTGATGAGATCGGCGTCCACCTCATCTTCGACCGGAAACGGACCCATCCCCAACATCCCATTCTCGGACTGCAGCGTTACGTCCATTCCGTCCGGAATATAGTTTGCGACAAGTGTTGGAATGCCGATCCCAAGGTTGACATAGAATCCGTCCTGGAGTTCGCCAGCGGCACGCCTCGCAAGATCGTTGCGCGTCCAGGCCATGTTATATCTCTCTGACAGTACGCTTCTCGATCCGCTTTTCGAGGTTCACGCACTCCACTATTCGACTGACATATATCCCGGGCGTATGGATGGCGTCCGGGTCCAAGGTTCCGGTTGGAACCAGGTGCTCCACTTCTGCGATGGTGACGTGCCCGGCGGCTGCCATTACCGGGTTAAAATTGCGCGCCGTCTTTCTGTAAACCAGATTTCCTTCGTGATCGCCCTTCCAGGCCTTAATGATTGAAAGATCCGCTCTGAGCCCCCTTTCCAGAATATAGGTCTCACCGTCGAACATTTTGCGCTCTTTGCCTTCGGCAATCGCAGTGCCTACGCCGGTCCTTGTATAAAAGCCCGGAATTCCGGCACCCCCGGCGCGAATTCTTTCCGCTAATGTACCTTGCGGATTGAATTCAAGCTCCAGTTCGCCTGCAAGATATTGTTTCTCAAACGTTTCGTTTTCGCCTACATATGAAGAGATCATTTTACTGATCTGGCGCGACCTCAACATCAATCCCAAACCGAAGTCGTCAACGCCTGCATTATTGGAAATGACCGTGAGGCCTTTCGTTCCCGAATTGCGCATTGCCAAGATAAGGTTTTCAGGAATGCCGCACAGCCCGAAGCCGCCGGCCATAACCGTCATCCCGTCAAAAAGCAGGCCACGAAGAGCCGATTCTGCGTCCGGATATATCTTGCGCATCTGCCGCCTCGAAGGGACCGCGTTAAATTGTCAAATTTCATAATTTGGCCGCGCGCGCAACAGCCATAAAAAAAACCTATGTGCGCATAGAAATATTGGATTTACTTTTCTCGATGGCGTTCAGCATTGTGCTGGCCGGAGTCAAAATTCGCAGAACTGCACAGGAAAGTGTGATGGCCTTTAAAAATTCGCCATTGATGATCATCTTGCTCAGCTTCCTTTGCGCCGGAGCGGTTAACCTACCTGCTGAGGCGCGCATTGTGCGCATTGGCATCGAGAGCACCACGAAGCTGGATAATCCGGGACCGGCCGGTCCCTATATTGTTGTCAAAGGGCGCGCATTCGGCGAGCTTAATCCGCGAGAAGCTCCCAACGCCATCATCAATGATATCGACCTGGCGCCTCGGAATGCCAAGGGAATGGTGGAATACTCTACAACTTTTACGTTGGCGAAGCCGGCCGACATTTCAAAATCGTCCGACGTATTGATTTACGATGTGGTAAATTGCGGCAGAGGAGAGGTCGTTGCGACGCCGGAAGGTCATATTAGCCTTGTAAGCGGGTGGCAGGGAGACCTGGCCGACAACGGCAACCTTGAGCGCGTTACCGTGCCGGCGGCGAAGTACAAGGATGGTGACGCGATCACAGGCGTGATGCTGGCTCGCTTTTTGAATATGGCAAAGGGCACACCGAGCTTACCATTAAGCACCGGAGTGGATTCCACGCTGGTTTCTCAGGTGCCGCATCCCTCCAGCACCAGTACCACACAATCCGCCCTTTATAGACAGACGAGCGATGCGGGACCCGTCACCAAGATTTCCCGCGTCCGAATGGGCTTATGCGGACTGTAGTACCAAGCCATTTCCGGGCATGCCGGACAGCACAAAGATATGTCTGAGAGGCGGCTTTGACCCGAAGTTCTTCTATACCCTGTCCTATCCAGTGAAAGATCCGCCTGTCCTTGGAATAGGGTTGGCCGCAATCCGCGATCTGGTCACGTTCCTTCGCTACGCCGACAAGGACGATTCGGGTACCGCGAACCCGGTTGCGGGCGCCATCCGCTGGTCGATCGGACGTGGCGTTTCCCAATCCGGAAACTTGCTGAGGACATTCACCCATCTCGGCTTTAACGCCGCAGAGAATGGACGACGCGTGTTCGACGGCATCAATCCAATTGCCGGGGCGCGTCAGACGCCCATCAACTACCGCTTCGCGGTTCCTGGCGGCGCCGCGCAACTCTATGAAGTCGGCAGCGACGGCGTCCTTTGGTGGGGAGACTATGAAGACAATGTACGCGGCATAAAGCTGGATGGCCTCCTGCATCGCTGCGCACTTAGCGATACTTGTCCGAAGGTGCTCGAAAACTTTGCGGCTACGGAGTTGTGGAGTTTGCGTGGTTCGCCCGATCTGGTGGGAACCGATGCAAAGGCCGATCTGCCCCTGCCCGCAAACGTGCGCCGTTATTACAGCTCCGGGGGACCGCACAATACGGGGCGCGGAGGGTTCATCATAGACGCGACCCCATCGCGGTCGTGCTTGCTCGGCGTAAACGCCGTTCCAAATTCGGATTTGCTCCGCGCGACAATGAATAATCTGATTGATTGGGTCGTCTCGGGCACCGAACCTCCGCCCAGTAACTATCCAACGCTTGCCGCAGGCCAGCTTGTGCCCCCCACCGCGAAGGCAATGGGCTTTCCCAAGATTCCGGGCTCGCCCTCGCCGGACAATAAGATCAACGCATTTTATCAATACGACTATGGCAAAGGGTTTAACTACGCCGACCTCAGCGGCGAAATTACGGAGCCCGTACCAACGTTCGTCAGAACATTGCCCTCGCTGGTACCCAAGGTAGATTCCGACGGGAATCAGATAGCCGGTGTACGCACCGTGCTTGTTCAGGTGCCTCTCGGCACCTATGTCGGATGGAATGTCACCCAAAATGGATATTACGCCGGTCAGGCTTGCGGGTTTTCGGGCGGGTATATCCCCTTCGCGAAGACGAAGGCGGAACGTTTAGCTTCAGGCGACCCACGTCCCTCCATTGAGGAGCGCTATGGAACGCACGAAAACTTTGTGGCGAAAGTCAAAGCGGCCGCAGAGCAACTGGTGAAAGAACGATATATGCTGCCGGAGGATGCGGCGAAAACCATAAAGCAGGCCCAGGACAGCGATATTTTACGTAAGTAAACAAGCAGGCACGCCGAAAAACAAAGGGGGGGGACAACATGCTGGCATTGTTGGGCGTAGCTACAATCACGGCGCTTCTCGTTGGAATATTGACCAACCGACTCTCGCCTGTCGTTGCGCTTACGTTGATCCCCGTAGCGGCAGCGCTCCTGGGTGGTTTTGGCCTGGGCACAGTTAAGCTTATGGTTGACGGGATTTCCTCGATTGCGCCCGTGGCCGGCATGTTTGTCTTCGCAATCTTGTATTTCGGCGTCATGACTGATGCGGGCATGCTTGATCCGATCATTAGCGTGGTCATTAAGGTGGTAGGCACCCGCCCGACTCTGATCGTTCCCGGTACGGCGTTGTTGGCGCTCCTGGTTCATCTGGATGGATCCGGCGCCGTCTGCTTTCTCGTCGTGATACCGGCGATGTTGCCGTTGTACGATAAAATCGGCATGGATCGCCGCGTGCTGGCTTGCGCGGCGTCGATGGCTGCGGGCGTGAATTTCCTTCCATGGACCGGCCCGACGATACGGGCTTCCGCGGCGCTGAATATTCCCGTCATTGACATTTTTCGGCCGATGATCGGCGTACAAATAGTCGGCTTGCTGGTCGTTTTCTCCGTGTCTTACTGGCTTGGTCGACGAGAAGAAAAGAGGCTGGGCGCTTCAGCCATTGCAACAAACGCTGCAGATGTAGCCGCCGCGCAAGTCACCACATCAGATATGTCCTTGCGACGGCCCGGCCGCTTCTGGATCAATATAGTTCTCACCCTGTCAGCGATGGGCGTGATGATCTCCGGCGCGATAACGCCGGTCGTCGTCTTTATGGCGGCTACCGCCCTGGCGCTAATCATCAATTATCCCGATGCCGCCCAGCAGCGCGCGCGGATCGATGCGCACGCCGGGGCTGCATTGCTTATGGCTGCGGTACTCTTCGCGGCAGGTGCCTTCACGGGCATTATGACCGGCACGGGTATGCTGAAAGCAATGGCGGAAGCAACCGTCGCGGCCGTACCTCCTGGCGCCGGACAACACATCCCGGTAGTTCTGGCTTCGCTCTCGATGCCACTCAGCATGGCATTCGATCCGGATTCCTTCTATTTCGGCGTGTTGCCCATTCTCGCCCACACCGTCGAAAATCTCGGCGGCACGGCTTTGCAAACCGCGCAGGCCGCTCTGCTGGGCCAGATGACTGTCGGCTTTCCGGTGAGCCCGCTTACGCCTGCGACCTTCCTGGTGGCCGGTTTATGCCGCCTGGAATTGTCTGCCCATCAGCGTTTCACATTTCCGTTTTTGCTATTGGCTTCGCTGGTTATGACATTAACGGCCGTATTGGTCGGTCTGTTTCCACTCTAACGAAAGCATCCATGAGTAAAGTCATTCGTATCGGAACAGGCGCGGGGTTTTCCGGAGACCGCATAGATCCGGCGGTCGATCTGGCCGAGCACGGAAGCCTGGACTATCTCGTATTCGAATGCCTGGCGGAGCGCACCATAGCCCTTGCGCAAACATCGAAGCTTGCTGATCAGTCCGCGGGTTTCGACACCATGCTCGATGTCAGGATGCGCGCAGTCCTTGCCGCAGCTAAGGCCAACGGCGTACGCATTATCAGCAATATGGGAGCAGCAAATCCGCTCGGTGCCGCGGCGCAAGTGGCGAAAATCGCCAGATCCTTGGGGATCAAGGGCCTGAAAATTGCCGCCGTCACCGGCGACGATGTGTTTGAGCACGTCAGCAAAAACGACTACCCCCTGTCTGAACGCCCGGGAACCATTCGCGACCTGGGAAACCGCCTGATTTCCGCCAATGCCTACCTTGGGGCGGAGCCCATCGTCCAAGCATTGCGAAACGGTGCTGACGTTGTGATCACCGGTAGAACAGCCGACCCTTCCTTGTTTCTCGCGCCGCTAATTCATGAGTTTTGCTGGGCAATGGATGACTGGGCGATGCTCGGCCGCGGTACGGTCGTCGGACACCTTCTAGAGTGCGCGGGGCAATTGACAGGCGGATATTTTGCGGACCCCGGATACAAGGACGTACCCGGTCTCGCCGAACTCGGCTTTCCTGTTGCCGAGGTCTCGGCCGATGGTTCTGCTGTTTTTACCAAACTGCCGGATTCCGGCGGGCAGATTACAATAGCCACCTGCAAGGAACAGGTGCTGTACGAAGTCCATGACCCGCAGCGTTATATTACTCCCGATGTAATTGCAGATTTTTCCTCAATTCGTTTCGAGCAAATCGGTCATGACCGCGTACAAATGCTCGGTGGCGGCGGACAGGCGCGTCCAACCCATCTGAAGGTGTCGATTGGATATGATGCCGGCTTGATTGGCGAAGGCCAAATTAGCTATGCGGGCGGCGGCGCGTCCGCTCGCGCTCAGCTCGCCCTGGACGTGGTTAGGGCTCGTTTCGCAAAGCGCAACCTAAACCTCGAAGACGTCCGTTTCGACATAATCGGCATAAATTCCATTTGGAACAGCGGCATCATTCCGGAAAACGTGCCCGAGGTGCGACTGCGGGTGGCGGGGCGTACCTATAGCGCGCAAGATGCCGCCGCTGTGGGTGCCGAAGTGGAAGCTCTTTATACGAACGGGCCCGCAGGCGGAGGGGGCGCCACCAAATCCGTCAGGAGATGCACGGCTATTCTTTCGACGTTTATACCAAGAGAGCACATAAACCCGACGGTACAGTTTGAGGTGACGTAAAATGAAACTCCGTGAGATCGCTCATAGTCGAACAGGTGATAAGGGTAACACGGCCAACATTTCTCTGTTCGCCTACCGTGCGGAAGATTTCAAATACCTCTGCGATCACATTACGGCGGACGTCGTCCGGCGCCACTTTAATAATCCGCAAATTACATCAGCTCGGAGATACGAAATTCCCGCCTTGTCGGCGTTAAACTTCGTCCTTGACGGCGCGTTGTCCGGCGGCGTTACCCAATCGCTTGCGCTTGATGCGCACGGCAAATGCCTCGGCTCAATATTGCTGGACATGGAACTGCCCGACCGAACCTAATGGGCGACAGAAACATTTTTGCTGTTGATTAGTATATTTACAAAGTTCATGGCCGCCGAAGAAAGTACGGCATCCTTACGCTTTAGCAGCACGATCTCGCGCTCAAATGCCGGATCTTTTATGGGCTGAGAAAAGATCCCATTTGTCTGCAACTCGGACGCTGTAGATGGCAGTATAGTAATACCAAGCCCCGCCTTCACCATTGCGACTGCTGTCGACATATAGTTCGCTTCGCAAACTCGCCTGATCGGCATTCCCGTTGAGGCAAAGCCTCGCTCCACCGTGTCGCGCACGCTGCTGCCCTTGCCCATCAAAATGATCGGAAATGCAGCAATTTCCGCCACCGATGGATTGTTATTTATTTCCAGTGGATGATGCTTTGGATAAACGATGCACAGTTTGTCCCGAAACAGATGCGTGCTATCTAAATCGAACTGACCCGTTTCCGCCATCGCAATTCCGAAGTCTACCAGATTGTCGCGAACCATCGAATTAATCCGGGTGTTGATTGCGTCGCGCACCAAGATGGGCGATGCCCCGTTCATTTCTCGAAATTTTACAATCCACTCAGGCAGTAGCGTAGCCGCACAAGATGGCAAGCATGCAACTCTAATTGCGCCCTGCTTCCCGGTAGCGTAATTTTTTGCGTCGGTAATAGCCAATTCAAATTCATTCAACAGTCGGCTAAAATGTGGAAGAATTTCGCGCCCGGCGCTCGTGAGCTCCACGCCGCGCGCGCTCCGATCGAATACTTTTATGCCAAGGGCCTCTTCGAATTGTCGTATTCGGGTAGTCAATGCCGGCTGCGACAAGCCGAGAACCTCCGCGGCTCGTGTAAAATTCTTCGCCGCCGCGACGGCGACGAAGGCCCTCAACTGGCCGAAACCAATTTGCATTGGCATTCAAGTTACCACACTTAATCCAGGGAAGGTGATGCAGGTATCGCCAAGGCTAACACAAAGATGTGTTATGCAGGTGTTCGTTTGCATGCTCCCTAAAGTGTGCCCCTCAACGTCCTCTAAGCCGGCCGGACGAGATGCCCGGACAGATTGCGGAACCATCTAAATTATCATATTTGCATTGCGATGCACACTGCTCGATCTTTGTCGAACTCATGCGCAATCGAGTAATGTTTCCTCAAACCGGATGCTAGACGCTGGGTTTGCCATTGGCGATGGACCAAATCGGTATAAAGTTGGACATTTCATTGATGTTACAGCACCCTGCCAGGACTACCCGCGTTGACGGGGGGGAGCAGAGATATAAAATTGGACGAATTTAAAATTTTCTGAGTTGGGGCCATGACTGCCGCGAAGCACGCTTTAGGCATTCCCAGCTTCTTTTTATTCGGCGAGGAGCCCCGAGAAACCGTTGGCAACTATCTGCATATGGAATCGATTGCAGACAGAAGCCGACCTCTGAATTGGGAAATCCGCCCGCACTCACATGCGAACCTGGGCCACGTCGTTCATGTATCCCGCGGCGCAGGGACGATGACGGCGGAGGACAGCCAAATGGCCTTCCGCGCTCCCTGTATGCTGCTTATCCCCGCGCGGCTCGTGCACGGCTTCCAGTTCGATCCCGAAACCGTCGGTGTGGTCATCACTATTTCCAGCGCCTACCTCAATGACATTACTGCGCGCATGCAATTATTTGCGCGTTTGTTTGATACCGCGCGCGCAATACCTATTAGCCAGACATCCGGCGTCGGATATTGTGCCGAACGGCTTTCCCGCGAGCTGGTTTGGATTGCCGCGGGCCACGATATAGCCGTGGAGGCGTCATTGACGACCATCCTGGTCGAATGCGTACGGGCGCTGGAATATTCCAGAACGCAAGAAGCTCCGCGCCCGCGCGCGCAGACCAACTTGGTCGCAAACTTTCGCGAACTCATTGAGAACAATTACCGGTCTACGCAGAATCTGACATTTTACACTGCGGCACTGGGCGCGACCGCTACCGCGCTCCGGACAGCATGCATGCGGATAACAGGCTCTCCTCCGGCCAAGCTTATCCAAAACCGCATAGTTTTGGAGGCGAAGCGCGCACTCCTTTATTCCAATATGTCCGTAAAGGAGATCGCTCACTATCTTGGGTTTAACGATGCGGCATACTTCACGCGTTTTTTTACGAAATGCACGGGTCAGTCGCCGCGCGCATTTCGTTCAAACGCCGTGACGCAGAGAAATCTATAAATCCGCGTTCCCCGAATTCGGCCACACCTCGCCTTCTATCATACCTGCCGTCCGAATGAAGAGGCTCCGCGTGCCCCATCGGTCCGCGGAACCCCTTCTGTTACATCCACGCCATCTCCAGACTTTCGTCAAGTTAGTTTTTCAGATGGGCATCGAAAAAGTCGATCATCGTCTGCCAAGTTGGCGTCATCAATTTTGGCGTTTCAGATTTACATCCGGCAGAGCTGCTGGTGTACATCACAGCCCCTTGCTGCATTTGTGGATCTTCCACCATTGGTTCATTTCGGCCGTGAGGCGCGTTAGGCTCGCCAATCAGAACGGCATCACGGCATGCTTCCTTAAGTTTCATGTAAAGCAATAGGCCCTGCTCATACGGTACCGTGGTATCGGACATGCCATGAATGATCATAATCGGCGGGTCTTGAGCATCGACATAGCGAACGGGGTTTGCCTCTTGAACCTTATCCGAGCAGTCGGTGATTTTGCAGCCCATCAGGCGCGATTCGGGAGAGCTTTCGGAGTTGTGGCAGCCGAAACCCTGTCCGTCGACGCACTTAACCGGATTAAACAAATCCATCTGGGAGAAATCCGTAGGCGGATAGAACAGGATTGCCGCCTGGATCTTGCTGGACGGACCGACCGTTCCGACTGTGCCCTCCAGCTCGGGCACACCGCCCGTTAAAGCCAACATGGCACCCACCCAGCCGCCCGAACTGGTACCTATGAAGCCGATACGGTTGGGATCGATGTTATATTTCGATGCATTTGCCCTCAACCAGCGCACTGCCGCCTTGGTGTCGTAAATCGAACCGGGAAATTTTACTTGATTACTCCCCCGTTGAGACACGCCGACCACGACGTATCCCGCGTCCATAAATCTCTTGGCGATTTGCCCGATATTTTCCTTTCCGGCGTCGCCGCCGAAAGCGGACCCGCGGCTCCACAGCAGCGTCGGCAACGCACCGGTAGCGCCGGCGGGTATATAAATATCAAGCTTATGTCCTTTGCTGTCAGCAGGCTCCGGCGCGGCGTAGTCAATGTCCTTATAAGTTGGCGGCGGTCCCTGAAGAGACGCTCCGCGGCCAATGCCGTTTCCTCCGTTCGCCCCACTGCCTCCGCGGCCTTGCGGATTTGGTGTCTGTGCATTCGCCGCAATGGCAAGGCAAGCGAAAATGCCAAAGCAGATTCCAAAATAATTATAACGCCTCATCGTCCTTCTCCCTCAATGCAGAGTTTATTTTTTATGCGGGCACTCTAGCTCGCTCACAGGGCATCCAGAACCTCGTCAAACTCCGGAAGTAACTCCTCATGCCACTTTATGGGTAAACCGACATAGTTTTCGGAAAATACCGTTTGTAGCGCCGTCGAACTGCGCAGATAATCAAGCTCGGCAAGCTGCATCTGACGGGCAAATGAGTTGTCATGCGGAAAGCGATGCATAAGGCCGGTGAACCACCATGAAAAACGCTGCGCCTTCCAGACCCGCTTCAGAGCCCGGTCAGAGTAACGCGCCAAGCCAGAGATCAGGCGATCACGGTAATATTCCGCCAGAAGGTCCGCCAGCAGCAACGCGTCGGAAACCGCAAGGTTCATGCCTTTTGCGCCTGTCGGTGGCACAATATGCGCTGCATCGCCTAGAAGGAACAGTTTTCCGTAGTGCATCGGACACGTCACGAAACTGCGAAGAGGCGCAATGCTCTTTTCGAATGATGCGCCGCGGGTAATCGGTACGGACGGGCCCAGTCGAAGTGCAACCTCGTCCCAGAACCGGGTGTCGGGCCAGTCCTCGATATTTTCGTCAAGCCCACACTGAATGTAATATCGGCTGCGGGATTTTGACCGCATGCTTGCGAGCGCAAAGCCATTTGCGTGGGCTGCGTATACGAGTTCGTCCCCAGCAGGCGGAACATCGGCCAGAATGCCGAGCCAGCCAAAGGGATAGACTTTTTCAAAACTTTTCCCGGCAGATACAGGAATAGACCCACGGCTTACCCCATGAAAGCCATCGCAGCCAGCTATGAAATCGCATTCCAAGCGATGCTCCCGTCCCTCCTGCCGCCATGTCAGAAACGGCTTGTTTTGCGTGACCTCATGAATAGCCACGTCGTCAGCTTCAAAAATTACGCGGATGTTTCTGGCAATGGCCGCATCGAACAAATCGCGCATCACTTCCTGCTGGCCATATACGACGACATGCGAGCCGCCCGTCAGCGCCGCAAAGTCGATCCGGAACACTTTGCCATTAACCGCCAAGTTTGTTCCGGCATGGAATAAACCTTCGGCCCGCAGGCGGCCGTCCAGCTCCAGATCGGAGAGCAAATCCACTGTGCACTGTTCCAGCACACCGGCCCGCACCCGGCCTTCTACATAGGCCCGCGTCCGCCGCTCCACCACAGTGACTGCAATGCCCAAGACTTGGAGAAGGTGGGCAAGGAACATGCCGGCAGGCCCGGCACCGACAATGGCAACCTGCGTTTTCAAATTATTCTTCTGCCTCCCGCCAAAGGCGGAAGGATAAGGGATGGGGGGCTCGCCGACGATGGATCAAAGTCGCATAAAGTTGGATATTTATAGTCGTCTGCTTCGCCCTGTGGCTTAACATCCTGTTTAAGCGCGTCACTTAAATTTTCTGTTCCCGTCCCGGCCCGCCTTGGCTCCAAATTGGGGAAGAAGGCGCGCACGAAGCCCGGAACTATCGCGCTATGAAATGGAGGTCTCCTGCGAAATCGCCTTAGATATCATCTTTCGAGCGTATACCCCGCCAGCATCAATATTTAGTCGAAGCAACTTGCGGTCTGGGTGCAGAAGGTGGTTGCTCTGCTGCCGCTCGAGCATTTCACGGTCTTCGGAGAAAATTGCCCCCTGCCCTTCCCGGACTGTGTTTGTAAGAGCAGGATCGTCCACCCCGAAGCTGCGCGCCATGCCCCAAAAATACCAATGCGTGGTCTCTGTCTCTGGTGTGATGAAATCAACGACCACACTCGAAACCTTACAGTCCTGGGGTGCGTCATAGCCGCCGCGGCCGGCTAACGCGACGCCCACCTCTATCATCACATGACTGGGAAGGTTGAACCTGCAGACTTGCCAGCGATCTACGGGTTGGTCATCCGGCAGTCCGACGCTTCTGAGGGCCTTTCGCCAAAATGGGGGGGCCAGAACATTTGTCATAAAGCGACTGGTTACGACTTCTTTCCCTTCAATCTTCGTTTCGACGGGTGTTTCATCAATCTCCCTCTGTCCAATGCTGCTGGCATGGACATACGTCTCGTGAGTTAAATCCATCAAATTGTCTATCATCAGCCGGTAGTCACACCGTATGTGAAAGAGACCACCGCCATAGGACCATTGCGAACTTTCCGACCAAAATAGAGGATGGACTTTGTTCGGGTCCGCCTGGGCGGGATCGCCCGGCCAGACCCAAATGAACCCATGGCGCTCGCAAACTGGGAAAACACGGAGAGACGGAAAAGAGGTAACGCGCTGGCCAGGCATTGCTGAAGCACGGCCTGCACACCCCATGACAAGACCGTGATAGCCACAGACCAGTTCTCCGTCGCGCACAAATCCAAGAGACAACGGAGCACCGCGATGGGGACAGAAATCTTCGAGCGCTGCGACGTGCCGCTCCTTATTGCGCCAAAATACCATCGGGAGAGTGCAAATTTGTCGTCCCAGAGGCTTATCGGCGACCTCATCGGAGCGGCATGCCACGTACCAGGCATTGCGAGGCCATTGGGATGCCAAATCTTTAGGGATGATCTCTGCCATAGCAAGAATATTGGATCCAATACGGGGTCAGTTGTCAAGATTGGATCCAATACGCTTTCCTCCCCGCGATCATGTGGTTAGATTCACGGTATGGAAAGAACAATGAAACCAGGGCAGCGCGTTTTGTTCGCCCTACGGAAAATGATCGCTGCGGGTGAAATTCGTTGTGGCGAACGCATTGCCGAGATTCAGACCGCGGCAGCCCTGGGCGTGTCGAGGATGCCTGTGCGCACGGCTCTTCGGTCATTGGAACGGGAAGGGTTAGTCGTTAGGCTGGGCGGACGGGGATACACTGCGCGATGTGTTACGGCTACAGACATACGGGATGCAATCGCAGTACGGGGCGTTTTAGAAGGGTTTGTCGTCAGATTGGTCGCTGAACGCGGTTGCTCGCCCGAACTAAGGGCCCGTTTGGAATCGTTATTGGAGCACGGAAACACGCTTTTCAGGGCCAAGCGATTTACTGTGAACGCGTTGGGCAAATACCGCGACTACAATCTTGCATTTCATAACGCACTGGTGGCTGCGTCCGACAACAATGCGCTTATTGATGCATTAAGACGCAATGGCTATTTGCCATTTGCCGGCGCGGATGCTTTTGCCTTCGATCTTTCTGATTTAGACAGGGAGCGTAATCGTCTATTGGCTGCGCATCGCCAGCATCGCAAGGCGTTCGCCGCAATTATGGAAGGCAATGCCGAAGCGGCAGAATTAATTATGCGTGATCATGCCTTTGCCGCAATGCGTAACGCAAATATTTTTTCAGCCGAAAATGGGATTTCTGTCACAGCGGCGGCGCAGGCTATGACGGCAGATTGAACTTATGGGACGACAACGGAAAAGACTGATAGCTAATGCGGTGAAACTTATACCGATGAAACGCACCAATTCTCAATAGCTCCGAAGGCCACCTTTAAAGCGATCCAAGTCTTCAAAGCGGACCAGAAAAAGCCAGATAGTCAACCACGCAGATCATATGCATCCATCAAGATTTCGATTTGAACAACAGGGCGCAAATGCTGCAAATTGTCGACGCCAGAACGGCCGAATATGTGCAAAGCCAGACACTTCAAGATAAGTCGTTGCCTTCACACCAAATGAGTCCAAGAACTCCCTGAACTGGCGAGCCACCATAAGGTGGCCGTACTCGGTGCCGCAGGCAATGTAGAGACGCTTAATTTTGGCATTGGCCTTGGCATCCAGCGTCTGAAAAACAACCGCCAAATTCCGTCTTCGAGTGCTGGCCGCATGCGCACACTGCCAGCCACGCCATCCTGGATTGTGCCGGCTTGTCCGCCCTTTCTGAATTGCGCCGTTTGTTTGGCCTGCTCAGCCCGGAGGCGCACCACGGCCACCACGTCCGGCACCCGGCGGCGGCGGCGGAGGTATCGGACCGATGGGGGGCTTGACATCTGCCGGAAGCGGATGCGGCTTGACCTCATAGTTGACCAATCCCACGGACCACTTGATCGCCTGATCGTACATCGTCAGGAGATCCTTATTGTCCCACAGGGGTTCGCTGTTTCCGAGCGAGGAAACAAACACGCGACTTTTGCCGTACATCTTGATGTAGGCAGCCGGATAGTCTCCGTCCGTGCGGGTATATTTGTAGTTGGCCGGCAGCTTGGACAGGTCCTTACGCAACAGCACCTGGATCTGGCTACGATCGTATTGCGTCGGCTGATACACGGCGCCGTTGGGCTCGTTCCAGATTTTCGGATAGTGCTTTGTGAATGGCGAATCCGGGCTTTCATTGACGAGGGTCGAACCGCCAGACCAGGGATCGTGCACATCCACCGTCGCCGATACCTGACCCTCGATCTTTGCCAGTTCCGGGAAGTCTGTGTCCGGCAGCATGCCGATAAACAACGTCACGAACCCCACGCCCTTGTCCTTCAGGGCGGAGATCAGATCCGCTTTCTGCTGCGGACTGAGCGGGACATTCCGGTGCCCGGCATAAATGATGGCGTCGATATTGCACAGGTTCGGGCCCCCGCTGGCCGGCGTTTTGCCGTCGGTCATCGTCGGGTTGAAGGAGATGATGTCGGAATCCGTGCGGATAATGACGTTATAGGCGCCGGAGTCATGACCCATGCGCTGCAGTTGCGCGAGGGCGTACGACACATACTCATGCTGTGCTCTGCCGTTGCGCGAGTCCGCCCACGCCAACACGCGCTTGGGGGCTGCGGGGCCGGTGCTTACCCCTGCTGGACCACCACGTGGTCCCGTCTCTGCAGGACACACGCCCGGGGTGATCGGGGCTGCCTGTCCTCTTCCGCCTTGTGCTCCTGGCTGGGTCTGGGCCTGCTGGGTCGAAGCGCCGGCAGTCGGAGCGCTTGGCGTTTGTGCTGCCACACCGCCTGCGATCAATAAGAACGCAGCGCCGGTCATCATCGTCATTTTTGTTTGCATGATTTTTCTTCCCTTAAGTTTGGCAACACTTATTTCGGCGCCGTCCTGAATAGTTGCGGTGCGAATTCAGCAAACTGTAGCCGCCAGAACGGCCAGACGTGTGCGAAGCCCGGCACTTCAAGATAGGTCGTTGCCTTCACACCACGTGTATCCAAAAACTCCTTGAACTGGCGAGTCAGCATAAGGTGGTCGTCCTCGGTGCCGATGGCAATGTAAAGAAGCTTGATCTTGGTATTCGCCTTGGCGTCCAAATTTGGAAAAATCGCAGCCAGATTTCCGTCTTCGAGCGGCGGGCGTTGACGAATTGCGCCGCCGACAGGCGCAGCCCCCCTGTCCCCGAGCGCGGAAGCCTGTCCTGTGGCGTTGGGAGCAGCAGCAGACGCAGCCGCATTACGTCCACCACCATTACCACCGCCGCCGCCCCAAGTGGGGGCATACATGTCAAAGCCTGGGCTGAAAGAACCGATCCAGGCAAATTGATCGAGACGATTTAGTAGTAGAAGCGATTGTGCCGCGCCCATTGAAAGTCCGCTGATCGCGTGGTCGTTCGCGCTTTTTGATGCATTATAACCTTTCTCCACCTGCGGCATGATTTCTTCAATCAGGGTCTTGGTAAAATTCGGAAACCCAGTAGCTGCGCCGCGCGTACCATCGGTATTGCCGTATGCGGCAGGCGTGACCAAAATCATCGGCACCGCCTTACCTTCGCCGATCAGCGTATCAAGCGTCAGGTTGGCGCCGGCCTGAACAATCCAGTCCGGAGCACCATTCCCTAGCCCATGCAATAAAACGACTACGGGATACGGTTGCGGACGTTTGGCGTCGTACCCAGGAGGTGTGTAGACGTAAAACGTTTCATCGCCTCCGATAATGGGCGACTTATAGACATGCTTCGCAACAGCTCCGTGAGGCACATCCGCGTTGGTCCATGGGACGCCCGTGATGAGGAGCGTGCTTGCAGGCCCCGCCGCTCCAACCGGCGTTCCCGCCCAGGAATTCAACAAGTTTGCGGGGTCTGGAACGCGAGCGCCATCGATGGTGAAGGTATAGTTATAGATATCGGGCGCGAGCGCTGACGCAGTTGTGGCTGACCACACGCCTTCAGCATTTTTTGCCATGGTAAGAGGTGCAGGTAATCCGCCCACCGCGACTTCTGTTGCGCTCGGCGCACGCAAGCGGAACGTCACCCGACCGTCACTTTCGATTTCCGGTGAGACAACGGCTGCTTGCCCGCCACCCCCCCGCCCGCCCCGAGGCGCCGGCTGCGCAGGCGCTGCAGGCGGCGTCTGGGCAATCGCTGTTGCCATCAGAGCCGTTGCGAGCAGGCCGCCAAGAACGAAATGCTTGATCTGCACGGCGGCGTCCTTTCGATGGTTTGACTATGGAAGTGCGTAAGCGAACAACTGATCGCCGACCGAACTTACCACGTATTGTTTGCCGTCTTTCGCCAGATAGGTAATCGGCACGGAGTGCGCCGCCACCGGGAGTTTAGTCCGCCAGAGTAGTTTCCCCGTCTTGCTGTCAAAAGCATGGAAATAGGAATCATCTGTCGCAGCGATGAAGAATACCCCTCCGGCAGTAGCAATGCCGCCGCCGATATTGGGTCGACCAGTGTTTTGCTTACCCTCTGGCAAACTCTCGGTTACGCCCAGGGGCACCTTCCAGGCAATGTCACCGGTATTTACATTGACAGCAACAAGGCTGCCCCAGGGAGGTTCCTGACACGGCATCATGACGCCATTGATCGTCACGGCGAACCGCCCGTTCAGACCCGCCATATCGTACGGCACGCTCGGAGAGTTTCCTGCGCGTACTCCGCCACTGCCCTGGATGGGTTCGCCCTTTAAGCCAAGCCCTGTTATTTGGCCCAGGTCCTGAGTATTCACAATCAGATAACCAAGTGTGGGATCGAAAGCCATGCCGCCATAATTGGCGCTACCGTTTGCACCGGGAAAATTCACTGTTGATCGATGGAAACCGGGCGGATTGTAGGGCCCGCCAAGGCCAAGATTATTTTCGTCGATCAGCTTAGTGCAAGCGTCATGCAATTCCGGCGTAACAGTTGTGATTTCGGATTTCGACATGGTGGTACGCGCAACGCCTACCGGCTTCACCGGAATCGGTTGTGTTGGAGACGTTTTTTCGCCCGGGGACGTGCTCTGTGCGACAGGTGTTTCCTTAACATGGTAAACCGGTTTTCCTGTCACCCGATCAAGGATAAACATAATCCCACTCTTGCCGATTACGCCAACCGCGGGAATGGTTTTCCCATCCTGCTTGACATCAAACAACACCGGCGCCCCGACAAGATCGAGATCCCAAAGGTCATGATGTGTGGCCTGAAAATGCCACAGGTATTTTCCGGTGTTCGCATCAATAGCGACGATGGAGTCGCCGTAAAGGTTGTCACCGATACGATCTCCGCCCCAACGTTCCCATTCCGGAGAGTCCAACGGCACGTAGACTATTCCGCGCGCCGCATCGACTGTCATAAAACCCCATGCGCCAACGCTGGTACCGCTAGTGTAGGTCTGACCTTCAATTCCCTCGGGCCATGTACCGTAATTCGGCTCGCCCTTTTGCGGTCTTGTGCTGAAACGCCAGAGTTGTTTGCCCGTTACAACGTCAAAGGCGCGAATATCTTCGGGGCGACCGTCGCCGTTTGGATTGGCCGCTTGCGAGATCACCATGTTTTTGTAAACGATGGGCGGAGAAGTCCAGGACGTGGCACCTTTGGGCGATCCAATCACACCGTTATCGCCAAAAGATTTGACGCGCTCGCCCGTCTGCGCATTAAGCGCATTGAGATTTGCATTGGGACCCCCGTGAAAGAGAATTTCCGGCGGATTCGTACCATCCCCACGCCAGTATTCCAGACCACGCGTTGATCCCTGACCCTCGGCTGACCAGATTTCCTTGCCCGTAGCAGAGTCAATGGCGGCAATGCGCCGATACGGGGTCGTCAGATACATAACGCCATTTACAACCAGCGGCATGACCTGAGACTGGGCACGGCGCACGGGTGCCACTGCACCCCTTCCGCCTTGGGCACCATTCTGCGCGGCATTTGGCGCGACCTCACCTCTGCCGCCACGCCCCGATGGCGCACCCGAAAAATTCTCCGGTCGCATCTCGTAGGTCCATGCGAGACTAATTTGGCCCACGTTGGACGTGTTTATTTGTGTTAGCGGCGAGAAACGGGTGGCATTGGAATCATGACCATAGGTTGGCCATTCCGAACGATCCGTGTCTTGCGCCACGACGTGTCCGACAAGGCCAGCCAAAGCTGACCCTAGCATCAACGTCAATGCAATTCTTTTCATGAGCTCCGCCATCAGTAGGACGTATTTTTGTTACTCCACCGCAGCTGAGTTGCAGCACAAGAGTTCCACAATGAACATTTTACATCCGCCCGGAATATGCGGCAATCACTAACCTGCAAAAAAAGAATCTGGCCCGCAAGGGGAGTAATGCGGGCCAGATTTTAGTGTATTACCATTTCTTGCGGATACCGAGATTGATGGTACGGCCAATGTCGCTACCACCATTGGTGCCAGTGGCATTGTCTCTATAGGGCGGAAGAGTATCGAATAAATTCGAGATCGAAACATTCAATACTGTGCCGGACATCCAGTCGTCGGGAAGATTATAAGAGAAGTTCACGTCCACCGTCTGCTGCGCGCCGATGTGTTGAATACCTGCTAGGCGGCCAGGCCCCGGATAGTTGAACGGGAAGGTATTGTTTCCAACGTTGTAAGGGTGCTGGTAATTGAACGACAGGCCGACTGTGAACGGGTCCATACGCCAACTAACAGACGCACGACCGGTGAATTCTATATTGGTGAAACGACCGCCGTTACGCCCATCTTTGGTATCGAATACAACGTCAAAAGGACCATTTTGCTGGCTCCCGCGCAAAATTTGATTGCCGTTTAGGCCGAAGGTAAAATTACCATAGTCATCTGTGGACATGCGGTAGTTGATCGCAAAGTCGATGCCGTTATCCCACAGATTAAATGCGTTCTGCTGCGAAAAGTCCCGGATGGAATAGATGCGAGTGGGCAGCGGTGTGGTCAGCGGAGCGCGCAGGACGACACTCTGCACTACCGGATCGGTGGGATCCCAACCCGGGTTGCAAGTTAGCGGCCCGGTACAATTGGCCGGGGCAAACGTGGTCAGCCAGGGCAGTCCTTTTGCGGTCTGAGAGGTATTAATTCCGCCATTGGTAATCGCACCCGTGAATTTGGCTTGGTAATAAGTTATTTGGGTACTCAAGCCTTCAAGCACGCCCCAGAATTTGCCGAAATTATCAAATACCAAATTTGCCGAATACGTCTGCCCGAGTTCAGGCCTCAATCCCCGATTGCCTGAATATACCGCAAGCCCCTGACTACCTGTTCCGCCCGAAACAACGTTTTTGCACCCAATAGCAGTTGGATACAGACCGGTACCACCCGGCACGGCATTTATATTCCCGTCGGCATCTTCAACAGGCTGGCTCCCTGCAGCTGCGCAGGCTACCGCGTTGGACACAAAGGTACCGGCAATGCCTGCGTTGTTATTGAACGGGCGGGTATCGTTGAACAATACAACAAGTCCGTTGGAGGCACCCGTATTGCTTCCCGCGACACTTGCCGTCGACAGCAGTCCGTCAGACGCACGACCTACACTATTCAAAGCAGGAGCAGTAAAGGACGTACCAAAGCTGGCACTGGTGCGAATGCCGTCAATGAGGTCCCAGCTGACTGCAATCTTGGGATTTTCGGTTTCGCCAAAATCATTGTATTGGTCGTATCTTCCGGCGAAGTCAAAGACCAAGTTGCGAACCAGCGGAATGTTCATATCCGGGCTAATTACGGGAACCACAAACTCCGCGTAAGCAGCATAGACAGTCCGCATCAGCGTGAGATTCAATGCACGCGAACTTGTGCTGTTCGGACCTACATTGCTGGGCGTAAACTGTCGCTGATCCTGGGTATAGTGAATATACTCAGCACCAAACGCAGCCTTAACGTCGCCTGCACCGAAGAGGTCGAACAATGGACCGTCTGCGTGCAATGTTAAATTTTGGAAGCCCTGAACGCTATTCTCGCTGCGGGCGCTATCAACCAGGGAGCGAAGTACCGACGCACTGGTTCGATTGGTTGCCGCCGGCATCCAAACATCCAACGCATTGGCAGTGGTTAATGCCCGGGTAACGCTGACAACGGTGTCCAGGCCGTACACGTCGGAAATAACGGAAGCCGCAGGCGTGGTAGCAGCAGTGCCATTTGTGTTGGTGGTGCCATTCAGAGCAAGAAGCGCTTCGCCAGAATTCAAGCTGCCCGTATCATTTCGGAAGGAGTAGTCCGTGCCAGCAGTCCCGCCAACGCTAAACAGCCAGTCCCCGCCCACATCATAATCAAGACCAATGGTTGCAAAGGCCGTCGTCTGGCCAGTCTTGACGCTCGCATAGCCCAGTCCCTGACCTGCCAGTAACTCACTAAAATCAAGGCTGACAAATTCGGCGTTTGTATTGGCTGCCGCGCCGGGGACACCAACATAGAATGGATTGGTGTGCTGCATAGCAGCCACGCTGCTGGCCGCACCGAAGGCTGTATCACCCGTGCCTGCCGGATTAAATATCTTGGCGTTCGTTACACCACCGCGAGCGGACCGGGCGCTGTCCTGACGGGAGGAGTAGACCACGTCGGCATTAAGGGTCAATTTGTCAGTGAGCGCCTGATATAAGCTCAACATGCCCTGTTGGCGAGTTTCCGAGGGCAGGTCCGATGCAATATCGCTAGTGTCACAAATCCCGGTGCTCGGACCGCCAGATGGAGTGGTCTGGCGGGGAATGGACGTCGTACCGGCATAAGGATACGCGTAAACCGGTGTAGAGTTGGATGTTGCAGTGGATATTGTTGCCACAGGACAGCTTGTCAAATTCTGGAAATTGCCGCCGTCGGAGGGATAAGGAACCGCTTGACCATTGGGGGCTACCGTTTGCAACCCGGCATAGGATGAGGCGGCTGGTACACCAACAAACAGCGACGGATCGGCGGCTCCGCGGCGTAAATCCTGTCTGGCCGTGATAAAATCACGATCTCGATTCATCAGGTTAGATCGACTGGAATAATTATAAATGGCGGTCATCCCGCCATTTTCCCAGCTATGGCCAAACAATTGGGCAAAATTATAGCTGCTATAATGATCCGCAATACCGGCCTGAACGGAGGTTTCCCACCCGCTGTAGTCCTTGCGGGTGTGAAAGTTGATAACGCCAGCTACTGCATCTGAACCGTAGATGGCGGAGGCGCCGTCTGGAAGCACTTCGACACTAGCAATTGCCGAGGTTGGAATTATGCTCGGATCGACAAGATTGTGAGACAGGCCTGTCAACGGCATGCGGTGACCGTCGACCAGGATCAGCGTTGAATTCGACGCCGAGTTTCCCAGGTTATAAATCGTGGGGGCTTGGACGGTCGAATCAGATGAGTTTTGTCCGCCCTGAGCAGCAGCGCCAAAATTGTCGAGCTGTGGTATGGTTACGAGAAGCTGCGCAGTCGTTTGGGCGCCGGTTGCTTCTATCGCGGCCCTGTCCACCGAAATGACATTGGCACCAACAGGTTGCTGGCCGCGGATGGTCGTACCTGTAACCGTTACGGACTCGTTTTGAGCTACCGCTACTTGCGAGAATACGGAAATGATGGCCGTGCCGAGCATAGCAGCACGCACGGATTTATAGGTATAGGTCATGGAATCCCCCTGATTGACTTTTATGTTGGCAACCGGCTCAGATTGCTGGAACAATTGCTTTACTGTCGGCCAATTCTCAACTTTCCGGCCCCCCAGAAAACTCGATAGTTGCCCGTGAAATACGCCCAAGAAAAGTCAGCCGACGACGACCTCACCCCCGCGGGTAAGGATTACCGCCCCGATACAAGGCGGCCTGCATATGAGAGATGAATGGCGAAATTGTTTCATTCTCGCTTCTGGTCGTATTTTTTTAATTTCTTTTGCGCGCTATATTTTTGCGGCAGCGAATGAAGCTGGCGCGCCATGCATCTAATTATTGGATAGCGTTATGTGCAATTTCGATGAACGGCTGACCGAATGGGTCGAGCGATGCATACTTCCCCATGAGGCCGAAGTTCGCAATCGGTTGAGGCGAGGTTCATTGTCCCGCGCGGAAATCGACGACATTGTTCAGGAGGCCTACAGTCGCCTCATGCACATCGAGAACGTTGGCGCCATCAGCAATCCGCGGGCCTATTTTTGGCAGGTTACACGGAATGTGCTTCTCGAGCAGCTAAGGAGATCGCGCATTGTCCGCATTGATACAGTTGCCGAGATGGAAAGTTTAGGAACTCAAGACGATGGACCTGGACAAGAGAGTGTACTTATCAGCAAGCAGGAATTGGGAAAGCTTCAACGACTGATCGATGCGTTACCGGATACTTGCAGGAAAATCTTTATAAAGAGAAAGATCGAGCAAACTTCTCAAAAAGAAATTGCTGTAGAAATGGGAATGACCGTCAGCGCGGTGGAAGCTCAAATAAGACGCGGATTCAAACTGATATCGAATGCATGGGAGGACGGGGAGACTGGTGTCGCTGGCAAAAGCGCTGTAGTGCAGCCCAAGAGAATCGGTGATGGACGAGATAAAAAACGAAATTAACGAACGCGCCATCGAGTGGAGCGTCCGCTTGGATGGTAATGACCTCAGTGCGGACGAGCGACTAGAACTGGAAACCTGGCTTGCCAAGGACACTAGGCATGCTGGCGCGTTTTTGCGCGCCCGGTCCATCTGGAATGGCCTCGACCGACTGGCCATCCTTCCAGTGCCTCAAGCGGGCAAAAAGCAGACCCGTTTCACTCCACGTGTATGGTTCTTGGCAGGAGGCACAGGTCTGGCAGCCGTTGCAGCTGCGTTTATCTTTGTTATTTATTTTTGGTCGAACGCCCTCCACATTGTTACGCCGGTCGGTGAAATTCGCCGCATACCCTTAGCCGACGGCTCTGTGGCGACGGTAAATACCGATTCAAATTTAAGTGTCAGTCTCAATCGGGATATACGCGAAGTTACGCTGGACAGAGGTGAGGTCTGGTTCAAGGTTGCCAAAGACAAGGAGCGCCCGTTTGTTGTCGCGGCAGGTAATGTTCGCGTAAGAGCAGTCGGAACTGCGTTCTCAGTGCGGCGCATGGAAGACGGCGCCGACGTTCTCGTTACGGAAGGCACAGTTGAAGTTTGGAATGTCACAACAGTGGCTTCAATGAGGCGCGTTGGCAGCGGGCTCAAGGTGTTTGTTTCCGATATAGCCGCCCCATCGCGACCTGTGAAGGCCCCGCTCCAGATTGACCATCAACTCGCGTGGCGTAACGGAGAGGTCGTCCTCGACGGCGAAACCCTGACCGAAGCGGCTGAGGAGTTCAATCGTTATAATCGGCGTAAAATTACAATTGATCCCGCCCTAAAAAAACGTCAATTGGTCGGGTTGTTTCGTGTAGACGAGCCGGAGACATTTGCTCGGGCGGCGGCAATGACGCTGGATGCTACGGCTATTGAAAGATCAAACGAAATTCATCTGGCGCCGAAGCAAAATTGATTTGATGCCAGAATAAGAAACGAGGGGTCATAAGGCTGCACAAGAGTGGCTGGACCCGAATGTAAGGGGGGAGACTTGGCGCGACCGACACATGCCGTCGGTATCTTCTTTGTTGCCGCGATTGTCGGGTTTCCAGTCGCGGGAATCACGCAGACGCGTGGAAAATCTTTTGATATTCCGGAGCAGCCAGCGGTCACAGGCATTCCAGCATTTGCTCGCGCCGCGAATATTCAAATAATTGTTCCAGCGGAAGCTGTGCGAGGTCTCCAGACGCGAGCTATAAATGGAACATTTACGGTCAAGGAAGCACTAGACCAGTTGCTGGCTGGTATTCCAATCAGGGTGGCTTCTAACGACGGAAAGCTTGTCGTTCTAGCGGCAGGGGAAACACGAGCTCCACCGCCGTTCAATTTTGGCCCAGTCAACCAGAACCTTACGATCACTGGAACAACAATACGTGGTCAAGCGCCCATCGGTGCCAATCTCATACTCATCGACAAAACCAAAATTCGAAGCACTGGAGCACAAACGGTACAGCAATTTCTCGCAAGCCTGCCACAGGTCAATAGCTCATTCGCCAATGCCGGACAGGGAACGATAGGCTCAGGAGACGCGACCGGTACACAGGCCCCCACCATACACAACCTTGGAAGTTCTGCATCAAATGGCACACTAATTCTGATTGATGGCCACCGGATTCCATTATCGGGGGTCGACCATACGCTCGCCGACCCAAGCATCATACCTACAGCAGCCATCCAGAGAATCGAAATACTCCCGGACGGGGCTTCAGCTATCTATGGGTCAGACGCAGTAGCCGGCGTAATGAATTTCGTAACGATGAAAAATTACAGCGGCGCGGAAACGTCGGTTCAAACTGGTTGGGCAGACCATTACAGCACGTTCAACCTTAGTCAGATCTTCGGTCACAATTGGGATAACGGGTCCATTCTGGCAATATACAATTACTCCAGCCGCTCGATGCTAATGAATCGAAATCGTGAATTCATAACGGCTCGACAGGATTTGCGGTTGGGCGCCGCTAACCCCACTCTTTTTGCAGGACTTCCCGCGACAGCACCGGCAGGCACACCATCAGAAACGCCCTATCCTTCGCGTGGAACGAATTTTCAAAATTTCAATTGTCCAGTAGCTACGATTGCACAAAGCAGCACCATGCCAACCTTTGCTTATCCCTACACCGGCACCGGAATAAGCGTAACGCAGACGAACCCCGCTATCGGCATTTGTGATTCGGTAGATGCAGCTTCTTCATTACCCTCTGAAACCCGCAACACGGCGTTGATAACCTTAAGTCAAACCTTATCTTCCCGCGCGATATTCACCGCAGATTTAGTATATTCCTCACGTGTCGGCAGTTCGAGAATTTCTCGGGGAGCAATAGGCGCAACCGCGTTTGGCTCGCTTGGAACGGGCGGCCCGGCATTCGGCAGCGATCAGGCTAATCCGTTCTTCGTACAAGTGCCAGGTCAACTGCCAGACGCGTCGGAATTCATCCGAATGAATTTCGACGACCTTCTTGGGCCCGGTGCGGGCACAAAGATCGGCGCACAGACAAGTTTTGCGACACTTGGACTCGACTACGATATTGGCGATGAATGGGTATTAACATTAGGTGCCACTGTCGGCGTGGACTATTCGTTTGCCAAAATGCAGGGAATTCTCAATTCAGCGGAAGCAACTCTCGCCCTTAACGGGACTGCAAACTCCAACGGTACAGCAAACAATTCTCCCGTGAGTACTGCCATACCAGATCCGTTCGGGTTAGGTACGGTGGCCACTATTACGCGCGCTCTAACTACTGCCAATGCATTGGATGTATGGCGCCCTGCTTCCTCCAATCGAACGACTGCAGCAGTTCTCCGCTCTCTTGTGGATAGCAGCGAGTTGCAATCCTCAGTACAAAACTTTCATGACGCAACCTTCAAAGTCGATGGTCCAGTGGTCCAATTGCCAGCTGGCAATATTAAGGCCGCCTTGGGCGGTGAATTCATTCACTATGCAATGGATTTGAGAAATAGCCTGCAGAATTCGGCTGGGCCTGCAAGCACAAGTTCTCGCCTTGTGAACCTCAATTTTTCACGTTCAGTCTATGCAGCGTATCTCGAACTTGTAATTCCACTCATTAGTCCGGAAATGGGGATTCCGTTCGTGCGCAGCCTGACTGTCGACCCGGCCGGGAGGTACGACCACTATTCGGACTTCGGTTCAACCGCAAACCCGAAAGTGGGCTTCGATTGGGATATCTTGGAAGGTTTGCGCGCGCGCGGCACTTTTGGCACCTCGTTTACGGCACCCGCGTTGACAAGCAGCGGCCAAAAAAATACCGGCCTAACTGGCGGGACCAGCATCAGCGCCGGCGGAGCGCAGAACAATCTGACTGTGCCCTTTGACACGACTCTGCCTTACAATAACTTCATGGGCATTGCAGGAACATTTGTTTCCTCACCTGCCAGTTGCGCAGCGGCCGGAAGCGCCGTAGTTGATGCGTTGGGTAAAGAAGTCGCCGGCCCCGCATATGTTGGCGCATCCGGTTGTCGCTTAAACTCCGCCGTCAGCGCCGGAATTAGCGTGAACGGTGGCAGACCCGATCTGAAGCCAGAACTTGGACAAACCTGGTCGGGCGGATTTGACTTAAATTTCGGAAAATTTTCTGACGACCTTTCCGATCTTGTTGTTAAACTGACTTACTATCACGCAAAGTTTTCCGGATTAGTGACGAACATTGGGACACAAGCGAACTTGCCCCAGCTGACTAGCTTTGCGCCCGCTGGTGGTTGGGATCCGAATGACCCATTTATCCAAACCCTATTGGTTGGAAGGCCGCAATTAACGCCATTGCCCGCGCGCATTTGGTCCGTTTTTGATTCGCGTCAACAAAATGCATTTACCGTCTGGCAAAACGGAATTGATTTCGATGTGAATTATAGTCGTGCTACAGAAATCGGAAATTTCCAGGCAAGCCTTTCGGGCAATTATCTATTCGGATTTCGCCAGAAGAACGGATCGCTGGGAGCGGTATTGGATATCAAGAATGGGAAAAACCCTGGTCGCTTCCTGGGCGTTGAGTTGCAATACAGGCTAGATGTGGAATGGCGTATGGAACCCTATTCACTCGGCCTGTCCTTGAATTTTATCCACCCATACAATCTGAACACCAACAGCTTCCCATATAATTTTCCAGGACCTGAACGAATGGCATACCGGGCGCATGTAGGAGCACTTTATACGCTTGACCTGAATGCGTCTTACACACTGCCAGATGATTGGATTTCAGGGGGAGAACTAGGTCTAAATATCTCTAACTTGCTGGATGCATCCCCACCGTTTGTCGATACAACGAATGGCTTTGGATTTGGAAATCAAATTGGGCGATTGATGACATTATCTCTAAGAAAAACATGGTGAAGTGGGGCGCTCAGCTTAAAAAACACCTCAACCGATCGCAGGATAGAGCTCAACAATGGCTGCAAAAACGGCAGACTTAGTGTAATTTGCCGTCGCCCCCTGGCCACACTGTTCAAACGGATGCGTTGTGAAATGCCGCGCACAATAGCCCTCCCTGACGCAATGTTAAAGGCTGGCGCGATTGGTCAGTACCAAATTTAAAAAAAGTTTTGGGCGAATTTGCCGGAGAAAAAACTGCTTATGGGCGCCGGTCCACATTCTTATTCCTCTGAACTTTTACCCCCCCTCTCCCCACTTCGTCTTCTGGCAATTCTTTTTGCTGCGTAATTTTCCGGTGCAGATACAATTCTATCCTGGACCGACTGTAACGAGTACTCCAACACCTGATCCGGAAGTGATCGACAATTTCCTGCCGTCCTCTGAAACGTGATCGATGAGATGGCAGTCATAATGACCGACGAGGACTGCTGATTAAGCTGTCGAGGCTAACTGCTCAGAGAAATGATCTTAGGGCGAGAGGCCCGGCCTCTAGTCCAGACTCCGGCCAAGCGTGCGCGCGGCCTTTCTCGCAATAGGAGGTTGCCTCACTTTGGAATGGGAGTTGTTCAGCAATGCGGAGAAATGAAAACAATGTCGTTGTCTGTATCCCGAGCAATTCTTCACGAGAAAAAAAGATTTTCGAGGATTTGGCGACTTTGCGTGTCTGGGTGAGCGCCGGTCCTTATATCGAAACGCCCGCACCTTTCGTCCCCTGGCTAGCCGTCTCGCGCCCACCAGGGCAGTCCGTCGTCGCTATTATCGGCCGTCGTGGCGATCTCAGCGACCATGCCGCATCTGTACTTCGCCTCTTTGCGGCTGATCACGTACAAATCCTTACCGAAGACACGATGAAGCGCTCTCTCGAACCGTTTCATCGTCCATGCGCCTTGAACTCGGTTGCAACGACGATGGTGTGCGGCGGACCTTCGATTGTTCCGATCGCCGAAGTGGGCGACGAACTCCGGTTCCCCAATAAGCCTCGCCAGCGCATCGCCGCGCCCTTCAAGGGTGGAGATGCGTTCCGAGTCGCTGCTTCCAGACGGTGGCGGAAGAATCAATGACGGTCCAAATTGACGGTTCTTCTTATGAGGCTGCATCTGCTGCATCCCATTCCCTGCGACTGTCGCAGGGCTCCCTGGATCTCGCGTGAGCCACGCCCTGCGACAGTTGCACGGGGGCATGGGTTGACGCGAGGTGGCGCGCGGGATGTTCAGTTGGTAGGCGTTGGAAATTTGACCCTTCCCACTCATGCGGGGCTCAATCAAAATCAGCCCGTCCGCCTGAAGCGTCCGCAAATGCCCCCGGACCGTGCGTTCGGCGAGTTCCGTGTGCTCTACGATCAGCGGCACGGACGGCCAGCAATAGCCGTTCTCATTTGCTTTGTCGGCAAGCTCAACCAAGACCAATTCGCGGCGGGCGAACCGGTCCGTTGCTCCATTGCCAGCCGACAACCTTCCCGTTCATCGGCGGCTCGCGCAGCCGAGCAGAGCGGCAATGGCTGCACCGGACACAGTCGGGAAAACCTGCGTACGCCTTGATCTTCCATAGGCACATTTCTCCGCAATCGGGAGAAAAACTTAGAAATTTCAATGTGGCGCTCAGGACTTCGATTCCGCTAGTCTAGGTTCAAATCCTAGTCCCCCAGCCACGCTAGCTTTTCTTGCCGAACGCAGTGAGGCCTAGAAAAGCTGCACCGGCGAGCGCAGCGAGTTGGGCTCGGAGCATGCGAAGCGATCGACCCGCACAAGAAACCTTGAGAGATCCACAATGCCTTCGCCGCCAATTCAAAATCTTGCAACGCTGCGCGGGCAGCTCGTTGAAAAATTGCGGTCGCTTCGCGAAACCAGCGCCCAGACCGCCGATGACCGCAAACCGGTAGAACTCGACCAGAGCTCGGTCGGGCGCCTGTCGCGGATGGAATCTATGCAGATGCAACAAATGGCGATGGCAGCGGAACGCAGGCGCGACATCGATATTGCACGGACCGAGGCCGCCATTCGTAGGATCGATCAGGGCGATTACGGCTTCTGCGCCGTCTGCGACGAACCCATCGCCGAGGGACGCCTGAAGGCTGATCCCGCCGTTCCAACCTGTCTGTCCTGTGCGGCAAAGCAGGGCTGATATTTCAGGCCCCATTTCGCTCGCAACCAGTAGCGTTCTAATCCTCGTCTGGAGTCTTTCGGCAGCTAAGACCGGCCAGATGTGCTTGCTGCATAATGTAGACGCTTAGGCGGTCTAATGGCGCAATCGCCACCGGATTTAAAACCTAAATAGCCCATTTCTCGGTCCAAGGGCGAACCGACGGCAAATCTGGCCTTATGCCGGAAACAACCCCCTCCCCTTTCCTCGGGACTAGCGCCTCTTGGAAGATTTGCGCTTTGTCTTTTTTGCCGCCTTTTTCTTGCCGGCGGGCTTCCTGCTTTTCGGCGCCTTCTTTTTCGCCGCCTTCTTCCTGGCTTTGGTTGAGCCTTGCCGTTTCATTTCGAATACGACGTCGCCGGAGACAGGATCCGTGACACCAAGGCCGCCGCCCAAATCTTCGAGCTTGCCGCGGAAGGTATCGAGCGTGGCGATCATGTTGGGACGAGCCTTGGCAAGAGCAGCCATGCCAGACCATTCAGCGATGATGCAATAATTTCTTTCGCCAAACTTGATCATGCTCATTCGCCTCAGGCCGGGCCAGTTCGCAACCATCTTTTTGTGGGCCTCAATAAACTCCTGCTCCAATCCGGGTTTCACCCGCATGCGTACGGCATTGAATGCTGTCATCGGCGTTCTCCCCTGAAGAATTGAGTATGTACTTTACCGCAAATCCGTGTTGCTGACCATTGCAGCGACCGGCCGGCCAGTCTCCCGGTTAATCAACCGTAACGGTTACGCGCAGAAATGTAGCAGGTATGGACGTTTTATCCCTGTTCGGGCTGGTGTTCTGACTTTCGAACAGCGCTTCCAGTTCATGCTGCAGGGCTTCGGCGCGGCCGTTTTTCAGCCGCTTCGAATGCATTCATGGTCGGGCCATAATACAATCGGAAAGCATCCACCAGGGTCCGCGGCGCGCTGGGGAACTGAAATGTGAATGTTTCCCGGGCGAACGATACCTTGTCTTGCGGAACCCCGGCGGCAGCAAAACGCGCGATCACATTTTCCTCCACCCCCCACAACATCGGACTGACAAAGCCTTCCGGGGGCGGCGGTGTGTATGCTGAACTGATTTTCAGGATTTGCGCCACCAGTGTCAGATCATTTGGAATCCAATTGCCCATGACAATCCGGCCGCCGGGCTTTGTCACCCACCATCTCCCGGGCCACATCAAATGGCTTTGGCGCAAACATGACGCCAAAGATGCTTACGACAAGATCGAAGCTGTCATCCCTGAATTCGTGAAGGTCGGTTGCATCGCCTTCCTGAAATTTGCAGTTTGCAAGGCCCTGCTCCTTTGCGCGCCTGTTTCCGGCCTCGACCAGATTGCGCGCAATATCAACGCCGAGTACGTCGGCGCCCAGCTTCGCCTCCGGCAACGCGGTCGTTCCGTCGCCGCATCCAAGCTCCAGCACCTTGAGCCCCTTTGTGATACCAAGCGCTTTAGCCAGTGCCTCGCCGCTCTCCCGCATACTCTCGGCAATGCGGGTGAAATCGCCTTTTTCCCAAAGCGCCTTGTTCGATTCATTGCAACACTCCCATTTGTTATGCTGCTGTTATCGGCGGGCGATATATACCATGGCGGCAGTCTCCATTTGCAAATCGTGCGAGGCGGGCATCGCGGTCAACCCATTGCTTCCGGAGGACTGCGCAGCCGATTCGCGCCGCGCTCGCCCCCACCGCTGGGTGGCTCTGTACTTCAAACAAAATCCCCGCCAGCGATACCGGCGGGGTCGTTATTGATAGCGATGCCTACAGTGTTAGCGCTTGGCGGCCTGGGCAGTTCGGCGGGTCGGTTGATTAGGACGATCATCGGACGCGGCCACGGCGGCGGCACGCTTGCGGGTCTTGGCGTGGCGGCGTCTTTTGTCTTCTTCTTGGCGTTCATTCCACTGGCACCCATATGACTTACTCCTGTTGCCG
>CAWINU010000004.1:0-294250 GCA_963837555.1 uncultured Alphaproteobacteria bacterium
GAAACCGGCGGGATGTCGCCTAAGCGATTGGCGAGGCTTGCCGTTTCGACTGGGCGTCGGGGCCTGCGGGAGCGGTCGCCGGGTGCGGTGGCCTGGCCCTCGGGATACGCGAAATTCGTTGCCGTGGCGGGTCGATGGGCATAAGAGAGTTGAGTGACATGAGATGGAGCGCAACCAGGTTGATGCCGCTTGATCCGACGCCACGGTGGGTGGGTGCTCGGCCGGCTGCCGCTTTGCGGGATGGAGATCCGCGAGCGTGGCCGGGCCGCGCGCCTTTGACCGGAACCGTGTTGGAGTTGGCTGGATGAGGATCGAGCGCGTCTTCACCACCGTGGGCAGCTCGCCCTACGATGGCATCGGCTTTCGCACCGCCACCAGCGAGATCCGCAACCCGGACGGGTCGGTGGTCTTCCGGCTCGACGAGATCGAGGTGCCGAGCGCCTGGTCGCAGGTCGCGGTCGACGTGCTCGCCCAGAAGTATTTCCGCAAGGCCGGGATCGCGACCCGTCTGGCCGCGGTCGACGAGCCGGACGTGCCCGCCTGGCTGCGGCGCCGGCGCCCCGATCAGGCCGCCCTCGAGGCCCTGCCCGAGAGCGAGCGCCACGGCGGCGAGACCTCGGCCAGGCAGGTGTTCGACCGGCTCGCCGGCACCTGGACCTGGTGGGGCTGGAAGGGCGGCTATTTCGACAGCGAGGCGGATGCGCAGAGCTTCTTCGACGAGCTCCGCTTCATGCTCGCCTGCCAGTATGCGGCCCCCAACTCGCCCCAGTGGTTCAACACCGGCCTGCATTGGGCCTATGGCATCGACGGCCCGGCGCAAGGGCACTATTTCGCCGACGACCGGACCGGCGAGGTCAAGCGCTCGCTCTCGGCCTACGAGCGGCCGCAGCCGCACGCCTGCTTCATCCAGAGCATCTCGGACGACCTGGTCAATCCGGGCGGGATCATGGATCTCTGGGTGCGCGAGGCGCGCCTGTTCAAATACGGCTCCGGCACGGGCACCAACTTCTCGAGCCTGCGCGGCGAGAACGAGCCGCTCTCGGGCGGCGGCAAGTCGTCCGGCCTCATGAGCTTCCTCAAGATCGGCGACCGCGCGGCCGGCGCCATCAAGTCCGGCGGCACCACGCGGCGCGCCGCCAAGATGGTGGTGGTCGACGTCGACCATCCGGACATCCTGGACTTCGTCCGCTGGAAGGTGACCGAGGAGCAGAAGGTCGCGGCCCTGGTCGCGGGCTCGAAGCTGCTCGCCCGGCACCTGAACGCGATCCTTGGCGCCTGCCACGCGGGCGGCCTGGATGGCGAGGCGCGCTTCAGCCCCAAGGACAATCTCGAGCTCAAGAAGGCGATCCGGAGCGCGCGGGCGGTCTTTTTGCCCGAGAACGCGCTCCAGCAGGCGATCCTGTTCGCCCGCCAGGGCTACACGCGGATCGAGCTGCCGGTCTATTCGACCGACTGGGATTCGGACGCCTACCTCACGGTCGCCGGCCAGAACTCCAACAACTCGGTCCGGGTCACGGGCGAGTTCTTGGAGCGGGTGCTGGAGGATCGCGAGTGGCAGCTGTTCCGCCGCACCGACAGGAAGGTCGCGAGGACCCTGCCGGCGCGCGAGCTCTGGGACCAGATCGCGCACGCCGCCTGGGGCAGCGCCGATCCCGGCATCCAGTACGACACCACGATCAACGAGTGGCACACCTGCCCGGCCTCGGGCCGGATCAACGCCTCGAATCCGTGCTCGGAGTACATGTTCCTCGACGACACGGCGTGCAATCTCGCCTCCCTCAACCTGATAGCCTTCCTCAAGGACGACGGCGGGTTCGACGTCGCGGGCTTCGCCCACGCCGTGCGCCTGTGGACCATCGTGCTCGAGATCTCGGTCATGATGGCGCAGTACCCGGCCGAGAAGATCGCCGAACTGTCCTACCGCTACCGCACGCTCGGCCTCGGCTACGCCAATCTCGGCGGCCTGCTGATGGCCTCCGGCATCGCCTACGACAGCCACAAGGGCCGGGCGCTCGCGGGTGCCATCACCGCGCTCATGACCGGCACCGCCTACGCGGTCTCGGCCGAGATGGCGGGCGAGCTCGGGCCCTTCGCGGGCTTCGCCCCGAACCGCGAGGCGATGCTGCGGGTGATCCGCAACCACCGGCGCGCCGCCCACGGCGAGAAGCGCGACTACGAGGGCCTCTCGGTCCGGCCGGTCGCGATCGATGCCGCGCGCGTGCCGGTCCGCGAGCTGGTCGAGGCGGCCCAGAAGGCCTGGGACCAGGCGCTCGAGGCGGGCCTTGCCTACGGCTACCGCAACGCCCAGACCACGGTGATCGCGCCGACCGGCACGATCGGCCTGGTCATGGACTGCGACACGACCGGCATCGAGCCCGACTTCGCGCTGGTCAAGTTCAAGAAGCTGGCGGGCGGCGGCTACTTCAAGATCATCAACCGCATGGTGCCGAAGGCGCTGGCGAGGCTCGGCTATCTCCCCGAGCAGGTCGACGACATCGTGCGCTTCGCGGTCGGCCGCGGCACGCTCAAGGGTGCCCCCGAGATCAACCACGAGACGCTCGCGGCCAAGGGCTTCACGGCCGAGGTCCTGGAGCGGCTCGAGCGCGCCCTGCCGAGCGCCTTCGACATCAAATACGCGTTCAACCACTATACGCTGGGCGAAGCCTTCTGCCGGGACGCGCTCGGCATCGCCGACCAGCAGCTGTCCGACCCGCACTTCGACCTGCTCACAGCACTCGGCTTCACGCGCGCCCAGTACGAAGCCGCCAACCTCTTCTGCTGCGGCGCCATGACCGTCGAGGGCGCACCGCACCTGAAGGCCGAGCACCTGCGCGGTGTTCGACTGCGCCAACCCCTGCGGCCGGCTCGGCCGGCGCTACCTCGCGACCGCGAGCCACATCAGGATGATGGCGGCCGCGCAGCCGTTCATCTCGGGTGCCATCTCCAAGACCATCAACATGCCGGCAACCGCGAGCGTCGAGGACTGCGGCCAGGCCTATCTCGACGCCTGGCAGCTCGGCCTCAAGGCGATGGCGCTCTACCGGGACACTTCCAAGCTGTCGCAGCCGCTCGCCTCGAGCCTGCTGGACGACGTGCCGCCCGAGGACGAGGAGGCGGAGCCCGCCCAGGGTGCTGCGCGCACCATGCAGGTCGCCGAGCGGGTGGTCGAGCGCCTGATCGCCGAGCGAAGGCGGCTGCCCAACCGGCGCAAGGGCTACACCCAGAAGGCCGTGGTCGGCGGCCACAAGGTCTATCTGCGCACCGGCGAATACGTCGACGGCCGGATCGGCGAGATCTTCATCGACATGCACAAGGAAGGGGCCGCCTTCCGCTCGCTGATGAACAGCTTTGCGATCGCGGTCTCGATCGGCCTGCAGTACGGCGTGCCGCTCGAGGAGTTCGTCGAGGCGTTCGCCTACACGCGCTTCGAGCCCTCGGGCCCCGTCCAGGGCAACGACACGGTCAAGATGGCAAGCTCGGTGCTCGACTACATCTTCCGCGAGCTCGCGATCTCCTACTTGGACCGGACCGACCTCGCCCACGTCGACCCGAACGAATTGCACCACGACAGCATCGGCCACGGCGCCAAGGAGAGCGATCTCCGGCGCGACGACACGCTCGCCCAGATCGCGAGCGCCGGCTACGTGCGCGGCAATCTGCGTCTTTTGCACGGCGGCACCGAGGGGCCAGCGGCACCTGGCGGCACATCAAGCGGCCCGGGGCCTGCCGGCGGCGCTTCGACCAACACCCCGACCACCGGGCTTGCCGGCGCCGGCGGCGGCACTCTCACGGCCAGGCGCGGCGGCGAGGCGACCGCGCGCCTGCTCACGGAATCGACTGAGGCGGCGGTTCAGGACGAACGGCTGGCTCAGGCGAGGCTGGCGCGGCTCAAGGGATACGAAGGTGATCCCTGCCCGAGCTGCGCCAATTTCACCCTGGTGCGGAGCGGCACCTGCCTGAAATGCGACACCTGCGGCTCGACGACGGGCTGCTCGTGAACCTGGACGGCAAGCGCATTTCCAACCCAGGGCAGTAACCTTCCTCCTCCCAAGCCTGCGGCCCGGCGGCCACTCCCGCCGGGCCTCTTTTTTTGGTGGCCATTCGCTTCGGTGCTATTGGTGAGTGAGTATGAGGCGGTCTTGCTGCGGCCCGAGCGCCTCGCCTGGGACGATCATCTGGCTGACGGAGGTCGCTGACCCGCCCCGGCTGGCCACACAACCCGTTCCCGAGTGATGCAATCAAGGATGCGCGGAAAGCATGAAATTCACTGACGAACAACAGCGAGCGATCGCCCACGTCGAGGGAAACCTCCAACTTATCGCCTGCGCCGGCTCCGGCAAGACCGAGGTGGTGGCGCGGCGGGTCGTGACACTGCTGACCCCAATCAAAGACGGCGGTGGCGGCTGTACGCCAGCCAATATCGTCGCCTTCACCTTCACCGACAAGGCCGCCGCCGAACTCAAGGAGCGCATCCACGACCGTTGCCGCGAGAGGTTCGGTGCGATGACCGGCCTCGCGGAGATGTATGCCGGCACCATCCACGGGTTCTGCCTGGATCTGCTCAAATCCGAGGTACCGGGCCGGCGCGGCATTGCGGACTTGCAAACGGGAATCACAGGGGGAAAATAATCGGCCGGAGGCGGCGAAAGGCGCAGCATTTCAGGACCCGTCTCAGGATTTCAACGATGAGGACAACCGGGCCAGCAACATGGGCGCCGCTTTCCGTCCGCAAGGCCGGTGCGCGTTCTTTCGATCCTGTGGGCCCTAGTCTCCGGCTTTTTGGCGGACTTAATCCAGCAAATCCACTCATTGCGCGCGAGCGGGGTAATATCCTGCCACGCTGCCAATGCCCTGGGATCAGACGCAAGGGGCTTTCGCAAATCCGCGGGCAATTTGTGTACGACGCCGGCGGAGATGTTTTTCTGGGCCATGACTTACATAGTCCTGTTCATGACGGTGCTTGCGCCCGGGAGCGGCTCACACTTTGGTCGCCCGGCCAGATGGCCAGCGGACACAGCGTTCCTAACGTCCTCGTCCCGTTGGGGCAAGAAACGCCAGCGCCGAACCTTTAACCCCGTATGGGCAGAAAAATGGTCGGAGAGAGAGGATTCGAACCTCCGGCCCCCACGTCCCGAACGTGGTGCTCTACCAGGCTGAGCTACTCTCCGGACTTCTCGGGAGGCGCCCTTATAGCGAGCCCCCTCCCCCCGCAACGCCGCCTGCGGCTCTTTTTTCCAGCGCGTTGAAAGGCCAGACCGGCGCCTATATGGTCCCGGCCTTCATCAGGACTGGCCGCACATATTGGGGCGTCGCCAAGCGGTAAGGCACCGGATTTTGATTCCGGCATTCGGAGGTTCGAACCCTCCCGCCCCAGCCAGTCCGGCCCGGATATGCCCATGCCGCCTGCCGCAGAGTCGACCGAACAGCGCCGAACCGTGACACTGGACGGCGGTTGCGTGTCCTATCTGGAATGGGCCGGCGCGGGTCCGGCGATTCATTTCGCCCATGCCAACGGCTTTAACGCCGAAACCTATCGCGCGCTGCTGGCGCCGCTGGGCAGCCGGTATCATCTGTTTGCCAGCGACGCGCGCGGGCATGGTTTCACGACCCTGCCGACAGGACCCGGTCTGGCCGCTGGATGGTCAATTCTGCGCGACGATCTGGCCGCAACGCTGGATGCGCTTCATCCCGGTCCCATCATTCTGGCAGGCCATTCGCTGGGCGCCGTTGCCAGCCTGATGGTAGCGGCATCACGGCCCAACCGCGTGCGCGGGCTGGTGCTGGTTGAGCCGGTGCTGGTGCCGGCAGATCCGAAGGGACTGGAAAATCCCGGTCCGGCCCTGGTGGAGATGACCCGGAAACGCCGCACGCAATTTTCCTCGTTCGACCAGGTCCTGAACGCCTATCGCGGACGCGGCGCGTTCCAATCCTGGCCGGACGAAATGCTGATCGATTATCTCAAAGGCGGACTGCGGAACGCCGATGGCGGCGTGCATCTGACCTGCGCGCCCGACTGGGAAGCGGAAATCTACAGCAGCACACCGCTGGGCACCGCAACGCTGGTTGAACGCGTGACCTGCCCGGTCACCATTCTCTATGGAGAAAAAAACAGCAGCGTTCCGGACAGAGAAGTGCGCCTGCTGGCGCAAGGCGGCCGCTGCACGCTGTTGCAGATTCCGGGCACCGACCATTTTCTGCCGATGGAAAAGCCGCAGGCGGTTCGCGCAGAAATCGCACGACTGGCGGATTTGACAAACGGCTAATTTTTTCGCGCCCTGGCACGCACGCATTGAGCCGTTTGGCAACGGGCTGCCGGTCGCGAGGCGAGTTAGAAAAATCAGCGAAAGCGGCTGTCGAGGCGCTGAACGATCTCGTCGGGCGAAAAGCCAAGCGCTTCCAGGCGCCCTGCGCGACCCAGCAAGGCAAGGCCGGTAAGCGCGGCGGCAACCAGAACAATATCGCACTGGCTTTCGCGGCTGTTGGTGGGCATGCCGCCCGCTTCGGACAAAGCCTTCAACGCACCGATCAACCGGCCGTTGAACAAGCGTTCGGCTTCACTTCCCGCCGGATCGGACGGAAATGCGCCGGATGCCGCGGCAATTGTCTCTGTCGAGCGCAAATGCTCCAGCGCCGCCATGGCGGTGCCGGCCAGTCCGCCGCCGCCCGCCTGCCGCATGACGCGCGCAAGCGACGATAAATCCTCCGCCGCCAGCGCCAGCAAAAGTTCGTCCTTGCTGCGGAAATAGCTGTAAAGCGCGGCCGGCGCGAAGCCGGCCTCAGCCGCCACGCCACGCAAAGACATGTCACGTGCGCCGTCGCGGGCCGCAACGCGGCGGGCAGCCTCCATAATCGCCGCACGCGTCGTCACGCGCGCTTGCGCGCGCCTCTCCGTCCTGGCAGCAGCCCGATCGATCATCACGGAATCATAGGTGATTTGCAGGAAAAGCCCGCAAGGAAAAAGACTTTAGGCGGCCCGCCAGGCCGGCCGCGACAAGGCGACGGCAAATCCCTCCACCGGCTGACTGGCTTCACAGCGTGGCGATGCCGATACCAGACCCGACAGGTCGAGCCCTGCCCGCGCCGCCTCTGCCCGCAGATAGGAATTCGGCGTGTCGCCAACGCCGCTTCGGGCCCAACCCATAGCTTTCACCCTGCTGGGCTTCCACTGTGAAAAGAAAAAATCCGCCGGGCGTAAGCCGGCGCGCAACACCGGCAAATACCGCAGTCAGATCTCCCAGATACACCAGGGTATCGGCTGCCAGGATCAGGTCGTAAGAGGGACCATCCTGCATCAGCGCGGATTCCAGATCGCCGACCAGAAGTTCGTCATAGATCGCCCGTGCGCGCGCCATTGCAATCATAGCCGGGGACAGATCAATTCCGTCCAGCCGGATTGCCAGATCCCTGAACGCGGCGCCGGCCAGACCCGTGCCGCAACCAAGATCGAGAATGGAAAGAGCGGCGCGACCCGGCATCACCATATCGGCCAGATCGCGCAATAATTCGGGCCCGGTATAGGCGAGCTGGCCGCGCATCCGGGCGTCATAGTCCGCGGAGAATTGATCGAACAGGTGGCGCACATAGCCCGCATTGGACCGCGGCGCGATCCGCATGGCTTCGGCCGCCGCAACCTTCGCAGCCAGATGCGGCATGTCGGGCGGCAACACGGAAAAAAATTGCAGGGCGCGGTCGGCTTCGCCCGCTTCCAGCCAGGCACAGCCCATAGAGAAACGCGCCTCGAACGAGCCCTCATCCAGCCGAATGGCCCGCTCGAATTCGGCAATGGAGGCCGGAAGATAATGTCCCTGCATCAACGCCTGACCCAGGGTCAGCGCGGCCAGCGACATGCCGGGGTTTTGCGCAACGGCTTCGCGCGCCTCTTGCAATGCCTGCGGAACGTCGCCCAGCGCCAGCAACGCCTGCACCAGGGCCACACGCGCCAGCAGGCCGCCGCGCCCGGTTGCCAAACGGGCACGCAGAAATTCAGCCGCGCGCCCGGGATCGCCCGCGGCGATCAGGTCTTCGGCATGCGCTATTGGATCGCCTTCATCCAGCGAGGGTGCATTTGCCATTGTTGAGAACGATAACTTCGCGCTCTTTCAGGCGGGCGCGGAACGAGACGACAGTACCATCCACCCAGATCTCGGTCACTATGGTTTCGCCCGGAAAAACCGGAGCCGAAAAGCGCACGTCGAACCCGGCTATGCGGGCCGGATCATAGTCCGCCACCGCGCCCAGTATGGCGCGGCAGGCCGTGCCGTAAGAGCATAGTCCGTGCAGGATAGGACGCGGAAAGCCCGCCATTTTGGCGAAGCGCGGATCGCGGTGCAGCGGATTGCGATCGCCCGACAAGGCATAGAGAAAGGCCTGGTCGGGACGGGTATCGCATTCCCGGACCAGATCGGGCGCACGGGTCGGCAATTCATGCGGCGGCGGCGCACCCTCCCTGGGTCCGCCAAATCCGCCGTCTCCCCGGGCGAAGATCGAGGCGGTGACGGTACAGAGCTTGTCGCCGGTGGTTTTGTCCTTCAGGACGCGCTCCAGCACCAGAAGGGCGCCCTTGTCCGCGCCCTTGTCGAAAACGCCAACCACGCGCTCGTCGGAAAGAATTTCGGCCATGCTCGGCAGCGGCTTGTGAAACCGAATGCGCCGTTCGCCGTCCACAATCATGAGATAATTGGTTTTGGACAGCGGATGGGGCGGCAGCGGACGGCCATCGGGATAGCTCCCGCGCGCAATGACGCTGGCGAAGGTGGGGACGATTTTCAGTTCATTTTCATAGACGAACGGAAGTTCCTTTTCGTCCAGCGGATCGCGCATAAATCCGACGCCCAGGGCATAGAGAATTGCATCCTTGTCGTCGTAACGCGTTTCCAGCCCGCAGGCCTTCATCTGCATCATGTCGTCATAGTCGATCGCCATCGCTGCCTGTCCGCAAAACCGGCGAGACAATAAGCGCAGCCTGACGCTCTGGCTAGACGGCGTGATGGGGAAGCGGAATTATCGGTCCCTCGCCATAGACCGCCGGCACGCCAATCTTGTCGATCATGGCGATGGCATGCTCATAACCTTCGGCTATGGCGCGATCGAATGACTTCCAATCGCGCAGACCGATATCGGGAAGCGGCGGTTCGAACAGATAATCGACCTGTTCGCGGACCACGCGGCGCTGGGCCTCGGAGCCTACGGTTCCCGAGCGCATCAATATCGAGACAATGGAGGGATTGCCGCGCATGCGTTCCCACAGCAACCACCATAAGGATCGCTCGCCGTAACGGCTGTCGCTGGCCTGCAAATCCAATTCGCCGGTGACGTCGGATGCGATGATGGGGCCGGCCGCGTGCTGGCGCATGACGTCGACGGGCAGATTGTTCATGATGCCGCCATCAACCAGCAAATGGCCGTGAAAGGTTACGGGCGGCAATATTCCCGGCAGGGCAACGCTGGCCCGCAAGGCGCGCCACAAATGGCCGGCGCGATGTTCGTGGATGCGGCCGGTGGTGAGGTCCGAGGACACGCAGAAGAACGGCTTGGGCAGTTCCTCGATGCAGATGTCGCCGAAATTCTTGCGCAAAAGGGCGCTGACCTTCCTGCCCTTGACCAGCGCGATCAGCGGAAAGGTGAAATCGGACAGCGGATTGGCCGTGACGAAGGCCGCGCGCATGCGATCGGTGAGCTCTTCAATGCCCCATTCCAGCGCCAGGCCGGCAGCAATGATGGCGCCCATGCTGGTGCCGCCGAGATGATCGAACGGCACGTTGGAATCCTGCAGCGCCTTGATGACGCCGATATGGGCAAAGCCGCGCGCACCACCGCCCGCCAGCACCAGGCCGATGGCCTTGCCGGAAATAAAGCGCGCCACGCGGCGGGTGTCTTCGGTTCTGCCCTTGCGGAGATGATGGTGACTTTCGAACAATCCGGAGCGCAGGGAGAAATGCTCCGGCAGGCTTTGCTGGACGCCGCTGGGATGGATCAGCAGCAATTGCGGCAGCCCGCTGGCGCGCTCCTTGAACGCAGGCATGTCGAGCGGACGCTGCGGCAATGGCCGGTCGGAAAGCGCGAGCAGAAAAATGCGATCGGCCTGCCGCAGGCATAAATGTGTCCAGGCGCTGTCGGGCGCATTGCCGCGATAAAAGACAAAATCATGCGCGGCCTCGAAGGTGGCAAACCATTCGGCCGATTGGTCGGCGGCATTATCGTCCAGCACCGCCGCCTTAAAACCCATTTCCACCAGATCGGCGGCAAGGCGCTGGGCGATGGGTTCGCTCGACAATCCGTCCTGCAAGGGGACGATGGCGAAGGTCTTGGGCTGGAGCTTGTCGGACGGAGATTTTGTGGTGGCCTGAAGGCGGCGCACCAGGATGCGCATCAGGCTGAGCATGACGCGCGGATGACGGGCGATCAGCGCGTCGAAGCCTTCGCGGCTGATGCGCAGCAATTCGGTGTCGCGCAGCGCCACCAGCTGGGCGGAGTGCACGCCGCTTTCGCCCGCGATCAGGGACATTTCGCCAACCGTTTCCCCGGCGGGCACATGGGCGACCAGACGGCGGCGGCCCTGCTCGTCTTCCGCAAACACGCCCAGGCTGCCGGTGACGACCAGGAACAGCGCCTGATCATTCTCGCCGTCGCGCCGCAGCAGCATACCGCCGGGCAAGCCGAACCAATTGGCCTCGGCCAGCAAATGGCGCAGGGCCGTATCGCTGAGTTCGGCCAGCAGCGGAAAGCCGCGCAGGCGCGCGCGCAATTCATCCGGATAGGAGGTCTGCTGCCCGGTCCTGAAAGAAGAGAGAAACGCCATGTTCATCTTCTTATCTCACCAGGCGGTCCAGCCGCCATCCACCAGCAGCGATGTTCCGGTGACATAGCCCGAAGCATGGGATGCCAGGAACAGCAAAGGACCCCTCATTTCGTCGGGAACTCCGAGCCGGCCCAGCATGGTGCGGCCGGCCAGCCGCGCCGCAAAATCGGGATCGTCTCTCTGAATCGAGGGCCGGGGAAAGGGTCCGGGCACAATGGCATTGACTCGAATCCGCTCGGGCGCGAATTCGGATGCCAGATGGCGGGTCAATTGCAGCAATGCCGCCTTGACCGGACCGTAGTGAAAGGGGCTTGCCTGTTCGCGTTTGCTATAGAGGCGGGCATCGGGCGACACCGCCGCGTACATGGACGCGATATTGACGATGCTGGCATCGCCGGCGGCCACCGCGCCCGCCTTCAGGGCGGGCAGCGCCGCACGCGCCAGCTCGAACGCCGCCGTCACGCCACTGGCATAGGTGCGCGCGAAATCTTCTGGCTGAAGTTCGTCAAATGGCCTGGGCGTCATGGTAACGGCATTGTTGACCAGCACGTCGAGACGCCGACAGCCGGCGAAATACGCGCGCACGGCGACGGTGTCCGTAATGTCGAACGGCGCGATTTCGGCGGACGGCAATTGCGCGGCGAAGTCCTTCAGCCTGGTCGAATCGCGGCCGTTCAAAATGACATGCGCGCCCGCATCGCCAAGCGCCCGTGACATGGCCTGCCCCAGATGTCCGGCTGCACCGCTGACAAAGGCCGTGCGGCCTTCAAGACGAAACAGATCGAGCGTTTTCACGATCGCGGCCACATGGCTGGATTAAGGAGCGCTTCGGGCAGACGCGGCAGACGTGCTTCCAGCAGGGCGGATTGGCCGACGGTCAAAGGCGGGCGCAGAAACAGACGCAAATTTGTATCGAGCTGGTCGGCGGTTTCAAGCCCGACCACAACGCCGTCCACCCATTTCTGGCCGCGCGCATAGGCCAGGCAAAGATCGGCAACGCTTTCGCGGCCGAAATCGGCGGCAAATTCCGCCAGGCTGGACAGAATGGCAGGTGCATCGACACCTGAAATTCGGGGCCAGACCGAGGCATCGCCGGCCAGAATGCCCTGCAGAAAAACGCTGCGCACGTGAATGACCGTGTCGGGACGCGTGCACAGCCGATCAATTACGCCGTCGGCACGCCAACGCCAGTCGAGCAAATTATAGGGCAACTGCAGATGCCGGACGTCACGGCAATCCAGCGCCTGCATGGCCTCGCCGGTGTTCTGCACCGATACGCCCAGCGAAGCGATTACGCCGCTGCGCACATAGTCGGTCAGCCGTTTCCAGATCGCGCCGCCATGCGAGGTCATGTGCTGGGCGCGATGCAGCAACAGACAATCCAGCCGCTCCCGGCGCAGTGCAGCGAGCGATTCCGCAATGCTCGCTTCGACCGCAGCGCATGCGGCGTCGGCGGATGCCGTTTCGGGCAGATCGGAGAGCGGGCTAAGCTTGGTGATGGTGCGTACAGATTTCCTGCCAGCCAGCGCTTCACCCAGCCGATCTTCCGCGTCGCCATAGGCGCGGGCGGTATCGAATTGGGTGACGCCGGCCTCTGCAGCCCGCGTTACCAGATGGAGGGCTTCGGGCCGGCTGGGCTTGCCCGTGCGATTGGCCGCACCGTAAGACAGACCCAGTTGCACCGAGCCCAGAACAAGCTCCGGAGCGCGCGCGTCTCGCATTTGGGCCCTCTTTTCCAGCCCTTTCACCGTGTCACCGTATGGTAAATAACGTGTTACGCTGGGTCGCGACGCGCAAAAAAACAAAGTAAATCAAACGGCACCGCGCTGTGGCACAGAATTATGGAACATATCGAGAACAGAGCTTCGCCATACTAAAGTTGCAAATGGGCGCAAGATGGGCGAAGCGAGGGACAGAATTTCAGTAAATATACCAAGAGGAAGCCCATGAAGAAGACCATTCGTGCCGCACTCGTTGCGGCCATGTTCAGCACGACCGCCGTCATCGCACTGGTGCCGGCGCCAGCGGCCGCCCAAAGCGCGCCGAAACTGAGCTCGGCGGTGCAAAAGAAACTGGTCGACGCATCAAAGCTTGCCGACCAAGGCAAGCTGGACGAAGCCCTGGCCGCCATGACGGAAGCCAATGCGCTGCCGGATCTCAACGAGACCGACAAGTATCAGATCAACAAAATGATCGGCGTTATCGCCTTTAAGAAAAACGACTTCGCGACGGCGGAAACCGCCTTCGACGCGGCGGCCCGTTCGCCTGCTATGCCGGCCGAAGACAGGCAAAGCATTCTGCGCTCCGCTGCCGGGTTTGCTTCGCAGTCCAACCATTTTGATAATGTGATTGCCTATGCCTCGCTGGGCGAAGCGGCAGGCATGAACGATCCGCAGCTCTACAATGCCGCCGCGCAGGCCTATCTGCTGAAAGACGACTACGCCAACGCCCAGACACAGGCAGAAAAAGCTGTCGCCGCCGAAAAAGCGGCCGGACAGAACCCGTCGCACGATACGCTGCTGCTGCTGTCACAGGCGCAGGCCGGACGCAGCGACAGTGCCGGCGCGCAGAACACGCTGGAACAAATGGCCCTGCTCTACGGTTCCAGCGAAGACTGGGGCTACGCCATCTCGCAGGCCATCGGCACTACCGGCATGAACGACCTTTATGTCGTGCATCTGGGACGCCTGATGTATGCGACAAACGGCAAGACCGCTGCATCGGACTATAAATTGTTCGGCGACTCGGCCAACCGCATCGGATTTCTGGGCGATGCGGTAATGGCGCTTGACCACGGCGCTGACGGCCTGCCCGCCAATCTCCGGACCAAAGCCACCACCGACAAGAACGGACTTGCGGCGGCCGAGACCGAAGCCGCAAAACAAAAGAATGGCAATCTGGATATCGCCAATGCGGAGTCCTATTACGGCTATGGCGACTACGCCAAGGCGGAAGCAGCCGCACGCGCGGGCATTGCCAAGGGCGGCCTGAAAGACCCGAACGAAGCGCAGCTTGTGCTAGGCGAAAGTCTGGTCGCCCAAGGGCATTACTCTGATGCCATTCCGGCTTTCAAAAGCATCAATTCCGCCAACGCCGCTGCCACCAAGACCGCCTATCTGTGGGCGGGCTATGCGCAGCAGAAATTAAATCAGGTTTCGGCTCCGGCGCCTGCCGCTCAACCGGCAGCCCAGTAGGGCTCACGCAAATCCGGGGCGCTTATCCAGCAGCGGGTAGCGCCCCGGTTCTTTTCTACCGAACATATTGCGGTTCGTTGGCCAAAGACCGGGAGACATATCTTAGAATCTCATTCTCGGTTTTGCGCCCTTTATCGTGTTCGCCTTGCTGCAGCACCTGTCGGTCAGTGTCGCACTATGGGTGGCGTTTGCCGCAGCTTTCGTCATCAGCATTCGCGACTTCGTGGAAACGTGCGGACTCAAGTTGCTGGACAGCGGAAGCCTGGCGCTGTTCGGCCTTATTGCGTTCTATACCGGCTTTATCAAACCGGACACCGAATTGGGCACTCTGCGCCTGATCGTGGATCTGGGTCTGCTGTTGCTGATCTGCGGTTCCATCGTTATGCGGCGGCCCTTTTCCCTGCAATATGCCCAGGATACGACGCCGGAAGAATTCTGGACGGAACGTGTATTCCTGCGCACCAACTATGTCGTCACCATGATTTGGGCCATTGCATTCGCGATAATGAGCGTCGCGGACGCGGTCCTGACCATCGACACCAGCTTTCCTTTGGTGATCTCGGTGGCAACCGGGCTGGTTGCCCTTGCCGGTGCGCTGGTCTTTACGCTGCGCTATCCCGCTTACGCGGCAAGCCGTAAGAATAAGCCGTAAGCCTTTCGCTGCCCGGCAGGGCACGCTAGCTTGGCACCAAAGCGTAACAACGGGAGCCTGCCATGCGAGAAGCCGTCATCGTATCCACTGCGCGTACAGGATTGGCCAAATCCGCACGCGGCGGTTTCAATATTACTCATGGCGCCGTAATGGGCGGACATGCCGTGCAGCACGCCATTGCCAGAGCTGGCGTCGAGCCGGGCGAAATCGAAGATGTCTTCATGGGTGTCGCGCAACCCGAAGGCGCCACCGGCATGAATATCGCCCGCCTTTCCGCCATACGCGCCGGTTGCCCGGTAACGACAGCAGGTGTTTCCATTAACCGTTTCTGCTCCTCAGGGCTGCAGGCCATCGCCATGGCGGCGCAACAGGTCATGACCGAGGGCACGCCGGCTGCCGTCGGCAGCGGCGTTGAATCGATTTCGCTGGTGCAGATGGGCGGCATGAATCTCAACAACATCACCGAAGATGGCCTCATGAAGATGAAGCCCGAATTGTGGATGTCGATGATCGAAACCGCCGAGATCGTGGCGGAGCGTTACGGCATCTCGCGCGAACGCCAGGACGAATATGCACTGGAAAGCCAGCGGCGCACCGCTGCGGCACAGGCCGCGGGACTCTTTAACGACGAAATCGTCCCGCTCGCCACCAAAATGAAAAAGATCGACAAGGCGACCGGACAGGAAAGCATCCTGGACTACACGGTAGATCGCGACGAATGCAACCGGCCTGAAACAACGCTGGAAGTTCTTGCCGCGCTGAAGCCGGTACTTGTGGGCGGCATGAAAGTGAAGCAGGGCAAATATGTTACGGCCGGAAATGCCTCTCAATTTTCCGATGGTTCCGCCGCCGTAGTTGTGATGGATGGTGCGGAAGCAGCCAAGCGCAATATCAAACCTTTGGGCATTTTTCGCGGCTTTGCGGTTGCCGGATGCGAACCGGAAGAAATGGGGATCGGCCCGGTGTTTGCCGTGCCGCGGCTGTTGCAGCGGCACGGACTGAAAGTGGGCGACATCGACCTATGGGAGCTCAACGAAGCTTTTGCAAGCCAAGTGCTATATTGCAAGGACACGCTGGGCATTGACCATGAGATACTGAACGTAAACGGCGGCGCTATATCCATTGGACATCCTTACGGCATGTCGGGTGCTCGCATGACCGGACATATTTTGCTGGAAGGACGACGGCGCAAGGCGAAGTATGGCGTCGTCACCATGTGCGTGGGCGGCGGTATGGGCGCGGCCGGTCTGTTCGAGATTCTGCACTAAATGAAAGGCGCATCATTCTCCCGCCTTGGCCTGATTGCGCTGCTGCTCGCCGTCTGCACGGCCTGCACCGATATTCCAGCGATGGATCAGGTCGGCGAGGCACTCGGTATCACATCGACAGCGCCCCAGCCGCCCGACCCGAAAACCCAAATGGCAGCGCTTGAACTGCGGATCGAAGACCTGATCGAACAAAAACGGTTGGAGATCAATCCGAATGCCAAGGTGCTGACCATGGATGCGCAACTGGTGGATATTGCGCGCAAGCGCAGCGCCGATATGGCGGAGAAGAAGTACCTGGCCAATACGTCACCTGACGGCGACACCTCGGCATCCATCCTGATGGCTCAGGACGAGCAGTTTCAGGGCCTGCTGGGTGAGAATGTCGCCGCGCAGTATTACGTGCCCGAGACCGGCATCGACGTGGAGGCCTTCGCCCAACGATTTGTGGAGTCCTGGCTCAATAGCCCAAGGCACAAAGAAAACCTTGCTTTTACCGAATACAACCGCACCGGCGTCGGCGCCGCCGTGAACGGCGACACTGTCTATGTAACGCAATTGTTCGCCACCGATCTCGGCATGGGTCGCTACGACCCGGCAAAACAACCGCTGCGGCCCATTGTGAGCCTGCCCAATCCGCAAGCGTCGCAAGAAAAGGCTCCCGTCCCGCCGGCTCAGTCTGTACCGTTGCGCGGTCTACAGGAAACGCCGACCAGCCCCTAGGCCCCCGCGATGCCCAATGAACAGCGGATCATGGAATACCCCGCATTCTGGCATCACTATCTGCGCGAACACGCAAAGCCGGAGACACGCATACTGCATTATTGCGGGACCGGCCTGGCGCTCGCGGCGCTTCTGGCGCTGATCCTGACCGGGGAGATTTGGCTTTTGCCCGTAGCGCTCGTTGCGGGATACGGCCCCGCCTGGTGCGCCCATCTTTTGGTGGAAAGGAACCGGCCAGCCACATTTACCTACCCCTGGTGGTCCCTGATTTCCGACTTTCGCATGGCCTGGCTATGGGCAATTGGGCATCTGGACCACGAATTGGACAAGGCAAACGCAGCGGACCCCCCTCCGCGATAACCAACTCTTAACGCTATGCGGCGAAGCTGCCGCTCATGGCCCATACACGCTCTGCCCCTATATCACCTTGGACTCACAACATTTCTTTACACAAGATGTTGTCATCGGTACTTTCCCTAGGGGGTAAATTACCCAGTGAGTCGAAATGCGGACTGACCTTCCTTGGAACGTGGCGGGCATTCCGCCAGAGGCCCGTGAGGCTGCGCGAGCGGCTGCCCGGCGGGAAGGGCTGCCGGTAGGCGAATGGCTCACGCGACGCATTCTGCGCAGTTTTTCGGATACGAACGAAGAGGCGCTACCGCGCATGGTTGATAGCTGGAACATACCGTCCGGTCCCAGCCGCCGGGATACAGAAGACATGCTGGAGCATGTTACGCGAAGCGAATCCGAAACCAACGATCTGGCACGGCGCGTCGAAGAGCATCTGCGCAATGTCAGCCGCCGTCTCGATGCCGCCGAACGCAGCCAGTCCGAAAACAACCGGGCCATGAGCCGCGCCGCCGCGGAAATCAATGTCGCCACACGCGAACAGTCCCAGGCCTTCGATCAATTGGGTTCGCACGTGGTCAGCCTGTCCGAGCGCCTGGAGCGTGTGGAGCGCCGTGCCGGCGATTCCAGCATGAGGGATGCGGTGAAGGGCCTGCATCTGGGTTTATCGCGCCTTGCCGATCAAATTACGCAGACCGCCAATCAATCGGCGTCTCAGGTTTCCACGCTGGCCCACAATCTTGAACAACTGGCCGCCGGACTGGGGCAAACGCGTCAGGACACGGAAAACATATCGCGCGCGCTGGATCAGCGGCTCGCCGCTGTCGAACGGGCAACGGAAAGCAACGCGCACGGCCTGGAACGGGCCATTAAAACCATTGAAGAGCACACAAATGCAGGGGTTTCGGCGCAAACCGCCAGCGCGATTGCGAAACTCGAAGACGAGATCGCCGCACTGGAAAGCCGGCAGGTTGATCCCGGCCTAGACCAACGCCTCAACGGAATCGAGCAGAAACTAACCAGTATCGTCAGCCGCCTGGATTCCGAACCGAGCAACAATTCGGCGGAGGATGATATTCGCCAGTTCAGTCAAAGGCTGGACACTATCGAAAAGCGTCACGGCGCAGAGGTGGACGAAATCCGCGCGGCGGTCGGCCACGCAACCGCGCGCCTGGCGACGGTCGAAAGCAACAGCAATCCCTTCAGCGGCGCTGCTGCAACCGACCCATTTACCGCGCCGCCAACCCAGTTTGAAATGCCGCCCTTCCCGGATGCCGCACCGCCGCACGTCGAGGCGCAAGACGACGCGTTTGCCAGTCCGCCCGCCAGTCCGCCGCCATTCGAAGCGCAAGACGACGCGTTCGCCAGTGCGCCCGCCAGTCCGCCGCCATTGGATCCGAATCCGTTCGCAAATGATGGCCAGTTTACGCCGATGCCGGCCGACCCATTTACAACCGAACCCACGCCGCCGCCTTCCATCGACTCCTATTTGAACGCAGCGCGGCAGTCGGCCCGGGCCGCTGCGGCGCAGGCCGATGCCGAACGTCTGCGCGGTCCCCTGGCCGCCTTTAGCTGGTCCGGCAAACAGTCCGATGACAACACCGCTACGGAGCAGAAGGGCACGTCCCGTTATCTGTATCCCGCCTTGATTGCAGCTGTCCTTATTGTGGCCCTAACGGTTGGATTGACCCTTCTCAGCCGACACACACCCAGCGCATCACAGCAGACCGAAGCCGCCAATGCCTTTAAGAGCGGGGCCGGCGTGCCGGATACCCATGGCCTGATCACCGACACCGCCGGACAGGCGGACAGCGACATCGCGTCCGTACCCGAGGGTATGCCGCCGAGCGATGCCACGACCGAGGCTACGCAGAGCGTTGCAACCGCCGCGCCGAAGCCGGATGCGACGCAACAAAGATCCGTCCCCGCTACGTCCGCTAAACCGGTGCCTGCCCCGGCGGCATCCGAGAAGAGCGCGCCGCCCGCCAAGGCCGAAACCAGCATCAAATCTCAACCGACCACGGCGCTGGATCGGCTTACGGCACTTGCCAATAACGGCAATCCCGCCGCCGAAACTATCGTAGGCTTCCGTTATCTTAATGGAGACGGTGTCACCGCCAGCCCGACACAAGCCGCGAACTGGCTGGAACGAGCGGCCGAACAGGGACAGGCGGTTGCGCAGGGCCGGTTGGCGACGATGTATGCGCAGGGCCAAGGTGTAACAAAGGACCCGGTGAAAGCGGTGCGCTGGTATCAGGCCTCTGCCGCGCAGGGCAATCGCATCGCCATGCATGACCTGGCCCTCGCCTATCATGATGGTGTGGGCCTGAATAAAGATCTTTCCGAGTCCGTGCGCTGGTTCTTGAAAGCCGCTTCCCTGGGCGTTGTGGATTCTCAGGTCAATCTGGCCATTCTGTATGAACGCGGCGAAGGCGTTCCTCAAAGTCTGTTGGATGCCTATAAATGGTACCTGATTGCAGCCGCGCAGGGCGATTCGGATGCCAAGAGCCGCAGTCTGGCGCTGCAAACACAATTGAGCGCCGACGATCGGGCCGCTGCAGAACGTGCAGCCGCCGCGTTCCGTGCCGCCAAGATGGATCCCAGGGCAAACGCCGTTCCCCAACTTAGCGATCTGAACGGCAATTAACCGCCTGATTGGCGGTTGACCAGCAAGACTCCCGCGCGCACATTCGCAACTGGTTGGGGTCCGGCTTTCCGCTCGATCCTGTTGTCATCGTTTCCAGAATCGTGCCGGATGGAAATCTATTTGCCCATCGCCGAGATGTCAGTCCATTGGCTGATCATCCTTGGCATGGGCGCAGCGGTCGGCTTTCTTTCCGGAATGTTCGGCGTGGGCGGCGGATTCCTGTTGACGCCGCTGCTGATCTTTTTCGGCATCCCTTCGGGCGTTGCTGTTGCGACCACAGCCAGCCACATCACGGCGTCTTCCATGTCGGGCGCGATCGCGCAATGGCGTCGCCGGGCCATAGACCTGAAAATGGCAGCCGTCATGCTGGCCGGCGGCATTGCAGGCACAATCGTCGGCGTGTGGCTGTTCTCCCTGCTGCGTCGTTCCGGACAGCTCGATTTCGCGGTGTCGGCTGGCTATGTGGTCCTGCTCGGTACCGTCGGTGGCCTGATGCTGAACGAAAGCCTCGCCACCCTGAAAGCCTTTCGCAAAGGCGATACGACGCGGGGCATACACCTGGTACGCCACAATTTTATTCATGGCATGCCGCTAAAAGTGCGGTTTCGGCAATCGCGGCTCTACATCAGCGTTATTCCGCCGATCGTCATCGGATTTATCATAGGCGTGCTGTCCGCGATCCTGGGCATCGGCGGCGGGTTCATCATGGTGCCCGCCATGATCTATCTTCTTCGCATGCCGACCAATGTGGTGATGGGTACATCGCTGGTACAAATCATATTCGTCACCGCAATCGTAACGCTGCTGCAGGCAACGAACAATTATTCGGTAGATATTGTGCTGGCCTTTCTATTGATCCTGGGAGGCGTAATTGGCGCGCAATTCGGAGTACGGGCAGGCGCAAAGCTGCGCGGCGAGCAATTGCGGTTTTTGCTGGCCCTGCTGGTGCTGGCGGTTGCCGTCCGGCTGTTGTTCAGCCTGATCATCACGCCAAGCGATCTGTACACTCTCAGTCTTAGTCAGGGGGAAACGTGACGCGGCGCGCGCTCATCGTCGTTGCAAGCCTGTTATTGGCCGCGCCCGCGCAGGCCGCAAACATCGTGTCGGGCCTGTCTCAGGACCAGATTCAAATCACCTCAAATTACACCGGCACCGATATTGTCGTATTCGGCGCCATCGAGCGCGCAGTCGACAATGCGGAAAATTACGATGTGGTCGTGGTTCTGCGCGGACCGGACACCCATATGACGGTGCGCAAAAAAGATCGCGTTGCCGGACTATGGATCAATCGTGATCAGGCCCAGTTTGTCCTGCCGGCATTCTATTTCCTGGCTGCAACGCGGCCGCTCAATGAAATCGCGCCCGCCTCCACGCTGGGACGCTATGGCATCGGACTGCAAAATTTGCGGCCGGCCGAGACAATCAGCCACCACGATTCCGCGCCATTCCAGACGGCCCTGATCCGCCAGCAAGTCGCACAAGGCCTTTATGGCGAAGTCTTCAGCGCCGTGGAATTTCTCAGCCGGTCGCTGTTCCGCGTTCGGGTCCCGATTCCCGCGGACGTGGCGCGCGGGCAGTATAACGCCGAAGTCTATCTGTTCCGAAACGGAACCGTGGAGGCAGCGCAATCCACGCCGCTGTTCATCGACCAGATTGCCTGGGAGCGCCAGACATTCCTGGTGGCCCACGAACAGCCATTTCTTTATGGACTGGCCGCGGTGCTAATGGCGGTACTTTTGGGCTGGCTGTCGTCGGTGGCATTCAGGCGGCCGGTTTAAGCCGGGACGGCATAGACCCGGCCGGCACCCAGCAGATAGGTCAGAAATCCCGCGGAGAACAGATCCGCGATTGCGTTATCGCGCACGTCCAGGCCGCCGGTGTAGGCACCAAACGAAGGCAGCACCATGCGCCGCCCGTCAGACACAAAGCAGGGCCGCCGCACCGCGCGTCCCCATTTGCGCACGGTCGCGCAGGGGTGCAGGTGTCCGGCAATTTCGCCGACCTGATACATTAAGGACGGTTCGTGGCGAAAAGTCAGGCTGCGCAATTTGAATTCCGCGCAAACCACGCCACCCAGCCAGGCGGGCGGAACGGGATCATGGTTGCCGGCAATCCATATCCATTCGCAAGTCTGCGCCAGCGCACCCAGCGCCTGCCTGTCGTCGGCGGCCAGGCGATCGGCAGCTTCGGCATCGTGGAAAGAATCCCCCAGCGCGATGATGCGCGCAGGTTTGAACCGGGATACCGCTTCGTTCATGCGGGCTAATGTGGCTCGCGTGTCATAGGGGGGCAGAAACTGGCCGCGCCGCGCAAAGGACGAGCCCTTTTCAAAATGCAGATCCGCGAACACCAGTGTCAATTCCGCAGGCCACCAAATGGCGCCTGTCGAATCCAGGAATAATATTTCGCCGTTTACGTCTATCTGCATGTTATTCCAGGCGCATGGCTTCCCTGATCAAGGCATCTTCGGATTGGCGCAGAATATCTTCGCCGACTTCGCCGGCAACCATTTCGCGGCCAATTTCCAGTAGAACCGGAACGGCCAGCGGCGAAACCCGCGATAATTTTTTCAATACGATCTGATTGCGGACGCGCTTGAGCATATCGCCCAGACGGGCGATGTCGAGCAGGCCGGCGCGGGCGTCCCGGTAGGTGGCGCGCAACAGGATGTGATCGGGTTCATGCGCCCGCAGAACATCATAGATCAGGTCCGACGAGAATGTGACCTGCCGCCCCGTTTTTTCCCGGCCGGGCGCGCGGCGTTCAATCAGGCCCGAAATCAGGGCGCATTGGCGAAAGCTGCGCTTGAACAGGCTGGATTCGGCAAGCCAGGCATCGAGATCGTCGCCCAGCATGTCCTCCTCGAACAATTTGTCCATATCGACGCCGCTCAGGTCATGAACGGCCCAAACAGACAGTGCATATTCGTTGGCGAGAAAGCCGAGCGGACGCAAGCGGGCGCGCTCAAGTCGCCGGGTCAACAACATGCCCAGAGTCTGGTGCGCCAGCCGGCCCTCGAAGGGATAGCAGGACAGATAGAATCGGTTGCCGCGCGGAAAGGTCTCGACCAGCAACTGACCCGGACGCGGCACCACCGAGCGCAGACATTGTATCCGCAGCCATTCGCGGACCGGCTCGGGCAGAACCGTCCAGCTTTCAGGCCGGGACACCATTTCGCGCACGCGCGCCGCGAGGAACGTGGACAGCGGAAACTTGCCGCCATTGTAGGACGGTATTTCCGCCTCGGGATCCCGGGTGCGGGTAACGTAGGCCGCGTCCTCGCGCATGCCCTCGAAACGCAGCACCTCGCCGGAAAATACAAAGGTATCGCCGGGCGACAATTGTTCGATGAAATATTCCTCCAGCTGGCCAAGCTTGCGCCCGCCGGCGCCGGTCGGCTTTCCCCTGGCCTGCAGGCGGATGTCGATCATCGGGTCCTCGACAATGACGCCGACATTGAGCCGGTATTGCTGGGCCATGCGCGGATGGGCCAGCCGCCATCGTCCATCGGGTGTTTTGCGCAGCCGCGCAAAGCGGTCGTAATTTTTCAGTGCATAACCGCCCGTGGCGACGAAATCGACAATGGAATCGAACTCCAGGCGCGTCAGGTCGCGATAGGGAAAGGCGGACTTTACCTCGGCGAACAGCGCCTCGGCGTCGAACGGGCCCGCGCAGGCCGAACCCCAGACATGCTGTGCCAGAACATCGAACCCGCCCTGACGCAACAGTTCGCCGTCCAGTTCGCCCGCCAGCACCGCCTCGCGCGCCGCTTCGCATTCCAGCACCTCGAACCGGTTGGCCGGCACCAGGATGGCGTCCGAGGGCTCGTCGAGACGGTGATTGGCCCGGCCAATGCGCTGTACCAGGCGTGCCGCGCCTTTCGGCGCGCCAATGCAGATGACCTTGTCCACCGCGCCCCAGTCGATGCCCAGATCCAGCGTCGAGGTGCAGACCACGGCGCGCAATTTTCCCTGCGTCATGGCGGCCTCCACCTTGCGGCGCCGTTCGGTCGCCAGAGAGCCGTGATGCAGCGCAATGGGCAGATTGTCGTCATTCAGGCGCCACAGATCCTGAAAGGTACGCTCGGCCTGGCTGCGGGTATTGACGAAGACAAGCGCGGTTTTCGATTGCCGGATCGCGGCCATGACATCGGCCATAGCGTGACGGGCCAGATGTCCGGCCCAGGGGATGTAGGCGTCCGACGCACTGATGGCGATGTGCGGCCGCACGCCTGCCTGACCTTTGATCAGCACGGCACGCGCCTCGCCCCGCGCCGGCTGCGGCACGAGGAACCGCTGCAACGGAACCGGATCGGCCACGGTCGCCGACAGCCCGACACGGCGATGACCCGGCGCCAGCGATTGCAGGCGCGACAGGCCCAGCGCCAGAAGATCGCCGCGCTTGGAATTGTACAGCGCATGCAGTTCGTCCAGCACCACGGTCTTGAGGCCGGCAAACAGGCGCGCGGCGTGCTGAGAGGCCAGCAACAGTGCCAGTTGCTCGGGCGTTGTCAGCAGGATATCGGGCGGCGCATGGCGCTGTCGCTGGCGGCGCGCGGGCGGCGTATCGCCGGTGCGCGTTTCGATACGGATAGAAAGCGCCATCTCGCCAGCGGGCACTTCCAGATTGCGCGCCACATCGACGGCCAGCGCCTTCAGCGGCGATATATAGAGCGTGTGCAAAACATGCCGACGGCGCGCGGGCAACGGCGCCAGATCCAGGAGACTGGGCAGAAATCCGGCCAGGGTCTTGCCGCCGCCGGTCGGCGCGACCAGTAGCGCCGATTGGCCCGCGCCCGCCGCCGCGACCAGAGCAAGCTGATGGGTGCGCGGCGTCCAGCCACGCGCCGCGAACCAGCGCGAGAATACTGGCGGCAATTCCGTGCGGGGCGGAAGATCGGATTCCGGGGCGTTCACGGACCCATCATAGCGGGCGGAAAACCGGTGCGGGGTTATTTTCCGAAGAATTCCAGCACGGCATTTTTAAATACCTTGTCGCCGACCGTGGACATATGATCGCGGCGGGGAACCGTGACGGCGCGGCCATCGGCAAAAGCGGCGGCCAGCGGCCCGGGCGGACCGGCAATCGCGTCCATCTCGCCTGCCACCACCAGTACAGGGTGGGTGGATTGGGCCAGTTGCGCGGCGCCATAAACATAGCGGATCGAGCGCATACAGGCGGCCAGCGCGACGCGATCCTTGTTGTTCTGATCGGCAAAGGCCCTGAAGGTGCGCGCCGTCGCATGGGTGATGGTGGAGGGATCCTCCGCCAGCAGGGCCTCTGCAATGATCGCGCGAACAGTGGGGTTGGCCAGATTGTCCCCTTGGGTATCGCCATGCAGGTAGTTGGCGCCGACACCACCAAAGGCAAGCCGCTTTATGCAGAGCGGATATGCCAGCAGCAAATGCATGGCGATGAAGCCGCCCATCGAATAGCCGAGGATATCGGCAGTCTCCAGACCGCAAGCGGCAAGCACCGCAAGCGCATCCCGCGCCATGATGTCGTGATGATAGGCCTCAGGCGCGTGCGGCTTTCCGCTGTCGCCATGGCCGCGGCAATCCATGGCGATAACGCGCCGGCCGGCTTTGGCGAGCGCATCATACCAGCCCGGATCCTTCCAATTTTGGAGGCGGCTGGCGGCAAAACCGTGAATGAGAAGCGTTGGCGGCCCCTCGCCCACGCTTTCATAGGCAATGCGCACGCCGTCGCCCGCAATGGCAAACTGAATCATGACCCGACATTCGCAAAGGGGCCACGGCCTGTCTATGATGCGGCCATGCAGATCTGGTTATTCGCCGCCGCCATTAATGGATTTATCGCCGTGGCCGCCGGGGCATTCGCTGCCCATGGCCTGCAGGCAAGGCTGGATGCTCCCATGCTGGAGGTCTTTGAAACCGGCGCGCGCTATCAGATGTATCATGCCCTGGCGCTGGGATTGACCGCGCTGGCCTTGCGCGCCAACGCGGACAAACGGCTTACCGCGGCGGCGGTCTGTTTCCTCATTGGCATTATTCTGTTTTCAGGCTCGCTCTATGTACTCGCGCTGTCGGGTATCACCTGGCTTGGCGCGATTACGCCATTGGGTGGCGTGGCCTTTCTTGCAGGCTGGGGCCTGCTGGCGTGGTCGGCCTTAAAACGCATCTGATCAGGTTGCAGCGTGCCAGTAACGGTCTTCCCAACTCCGCGACAGGCGCATGGCGCTGAGAATGAGCCCCGCCATGGAATAGGTCTGGGGAAAATTGCCCCATAGCGCACCGCTCCGCGGATCTACATCTTCCGACAGCAGGCCGTAGTGATTGCGATGGTTCAGGGCGTCCTGGAACATATCGCGCGCCTCTTCAGTGCGCCCCAGATGCCAAAGCGCATCGATTAGCCAGAATCTGCAAACCACGAAGGCAGTCTCCGGCAAACCGAAATCGTCGGCCGCCGTGTAGCGCATGACCAGATTTCCGCGCACCAGTTCGCGTTCTATGGCCGAAACGGTCGACACAAAGCGCGGATCCTTGCCCTCAATCAAGCCGAGTTCGGGCATCAGCAAAACGCTGGCATCCAGATCATCGGAATCAATGGCTGCGGCAAAGGCCTTACGCCGCGGATTCCAGGTTCTGCCCAAAATAACGTCCTGGATCTGATCCGCCCGTGACTGCCAATGCTGCGCGCGATCGGCAATACCCAGATGGCTGGCAATGGCCGCCGTGCGGCTGACCCCCGCCCAGCACATGGCGGCGGAATGGGTATGGACACGCTGGCGCCCACGATACTCCCAGATGCCGGCATCGGGTTCGAGCGCCAGTTCGGCAGATTTCTCCGCCAGCTTTTCCACCAAACGGAATAGAGATTCGCCACCCGGCTTGGGCAAGCGCTTGTCGAAAAACATCGGCTGGGCAGAGAGAATAATGCTGCCATAGGCGTCATGCTGGGCCTGTTCAACCGCAGCATTACCGACGCGCACAGGACCGTTGCCCTCAAACCCCGTCAAGTTCGGGGCGATCCATTCGTCCAGTCTTTCATTGGGCACGATGCCGTAGACCGGCCGAAGGGTGGCGTTTTCCTCCGCCGCAATCGACAGTGTAAAGGCAATAAAGTCTTCCATGGTGCGCGTGGCGCCAATGCGGTTGAGCGCCTTGACGACAAAATAGGCGTCCCGCAACCAGCAAAAGCGATAATCCCAGGTTCGGCCCGAGTTCGGCGCCTCCGGAATCGACGTGGTCAGCGCCGCGACGATGGCGCCGGTCTCCTCAAAATTGCACAGCTTGAGCGTGATGGCGGCGCGGATCATGGCATCCTGCCAATCATAGGAAATGGCGATACGCCGGACCCATTCCATCCAATAGTCGCGGGTGCGGTCGGAAAACTCGCGGCAAGTCGACTCCAAATCGCCGGTAAAGGATTTATCGGAGCCGAAGGCCATATGCATGGACCGGGTCAGCGCAAATTTCGTCTCATGCTCGATATAGGACAGCGGCGCATCGGTCGTCAGGCGGATAATCGTTTCCGGCGCGCCATAGCGAATGTGATTACTGCCGGGTACCCGGCGTGTCATCGGCGTGCCGTAATCCTGGGTCGGCCGAAAGCGAATGGTAATGCGTGGCATGCCAGCAATCGGCTCAATAATCCGAATAAGCTGGGGCGGACGCATAATGCGGCCAAAATTTCGAAAACGTGGCGCGAAGTCCGTAATCCGGACCGACGATCCATCTGCCGCCGTCAATATTGTGACAACCGTCGCGGTATTGCGCAGATAGTCGGATTGCGTTTCGACCTGTCCGTCCAGCAGAACGTCGGTAAATCCCTTTTCCTCATCGCCCGATATAAGTCGGCAAAAAACCGGATCGCTGTCGAAACGCGGATAGCACCACCACACCAACCGGCCTTCCGTGTTGACCAAGGCAGCCGTGCGGCCGTTACCAATCACGGCGAGATCAAGCGGTTGTTTCATTTTCACTGTCCGGCACGCCCTGCTTTCGAGGATCCTGGACGGTGCCAAAGCCCTGCCCCGCCTTTGATGCCCGCATCATTGGATACGATTTTCGTATCAGGCGGGAGCTTGAAATATATGTGCCGCGCATTGCCCCCGCCAATATACAGGCGATCATAATTCAACAGGGAGTGCAGCACAGGCAGAATTTTCTTCAGACGATGATTCCATTTTTTTCGGCCAATCTTTTTATACGCCGCTTCGCCGACATAGCTATCGTAATCCTTGCCGCCATGGACGGGATGATGGCCGATTTCCATATGCGGCATCAATTCGCCATCGCGAAACCAGGCTGTGCCAAAACCTGTCCCCAGGGTAATGACAAATTCCAAGCCCTTGCCCCGAATGACCGCCAGGCCCTGCATATCTGCATCATTGGCCAAGCGTACCGGTACACCAAGCTTTTTTGTCAGGCGCTCCGCAAGCGGAAATCTGGACCATTTCGTCGGCTCAAGATTGGGCGCCGTATGGACGACGCCGTCGCGGACATAGCCTGGAAATCCAATGGACACGCAATCGTATCCGCTCAGCCCGGCAACAGCCTTGTCGAATGTCTCCAGAAAGGCATAAGGCGGACAGGGCTGCGGCGTCAGCACACGATGTCGCTTGGAAAGAAACCGCCCGCGTGAATCGATAATCGCGATCTTGATGCCGGTGCCGCCGACATCGACAGCAAGGATCCGATCAGGTGCGCTGAGTTTTCTTTTTGGCATTGGCGTTCATCAGATTTATAGCGGTGTTGACAAGCGCAACGTGCGAAAAGGCTTGGGGGAAATTTCCTAGCATAGATTTGGCCTGCGGGTCATATTCTTCCGCCAAAAGCCCCACATCGTTCGTCAGTCCCGTCAGACGCGTGAACAACCGGCGGGCATCGGCATGACGCCCAAGCAATATATAGTTGTCCACCAGCCAGAAACTGCATGCCAGAAAAGCACCTTCGCCAGACGGCAAACCATCGACCCCGGTTTCCGTCTTGTAGCGCATTACCAGGCCGTCATAGAGCAACTCTTTTTCGATCTCCTCCACCGTACGGCGCACGCGCGGGTCCTCAGGCGGCAGAAATCCGAAAATCGCCACCATCAGCAGGCTGGCATCCAAATGCTTCTCACCATAGGCCTGCACGAAGCAGCCGCGATCATGATCCACGCCGTTGGCGAGCACGTCTGCACGGATTTCGTCGGCGATTCTCCGCCAGCGCGCACACTCCTCCTTTTCTCCGACCCGAGCCGCCCTATCAAACGCAATCCAGCACATGATCTTAGAGTGGGTAAAATGCTTTGGCGGCCCGCGCACCTCCCATATGCCTTCATCCGGTTTGCGCCAGATGCGTTCCAAATGGTCAAGAAAGGTTCGTTTGAGTTCATTTCGCCGCGGCGGATTGGGCAACCCCGCCAATCTGCCCAAGGCGAGCACATTGGCCATCTCGCCATAGATGTCCAATTGAAGCTGCGCCGCCGCGGCATTACCGATCCGGACTGGATGCGACGCCATGTATCCGGTGAGCCAGCCGACCGTCCATTCCTGCAGCAGACGCTCGCCGGTGACGCCATACATCGTTTGAATTTGCGCCGGTGAGCCCGCTACCGCCCGGATTAGCCAATCCTGCCAGCGCCTCGCCTCCGCCGTATAGCCGGCGTTTAAAAAGGCCAGCAGGGTGAAAGACGCGTCCCGGAGCCAACAGTAGCGATAATCCCAATTACGCGGCCCGCCGATTGCTTCCGGCAGAGATGTGGTGGGAGCAGCTACGATGCCGCCAGTCGGCTGATAGGTCAGCGCCTTGAGCGTCAACAATGAACGCATCATTTCGTTGCGCCACTGACCTTTAATCTTGCTCTTACCTGCCCATCGTTTCCAAAATTTCTCCGTCGCCGCGAGTGCCGTCTTGGACGACGCATTTCTTCCAATCGGAACATAGGAACTACTGTAAGACAGCACGAAGGGTATCGTCTGGCCCCTGCGAACCGTGAAATCGGCCACCGAATGCAAATTCTGGCCGTGAATAGGAACTGGCGTGTGCAACACCAGACGGTTTTCTCCGGCGATGGCACATACCGTATCTTTGGATATGCGATTGACCCAAGGAATGGTGTGCCCGTAATCAAAGCGAATGGTCAATTCAGTTTTCATAGAGACACGGCCGGCAAGGCCGACGACCAGACGAATGATGCGCGATTGCTTGCCGCCCATGGGCATGAAATCGATAACTTTGGCCCGGCCGTCCTCGGTCTGGTAGATCGTTTCCAGGATCATCGTTTCGCCGCGATAGGCGCGTGTCACCTTGGATTTCCCGGAAGGCGCGATGAGCCAGCGGCCATTATTGCGCGTGCCCAGCAGGGCTGCAAAGCAGGCCGGAGAATCGAAGCGAGGCAGGCAGAGCCAATCCATCGATCCGTCGCGCCCGATAAGCGCGGCAGTACGACAATCGCCAATCATCGCATAATCTTCAATGCGATTGTTCATTGCGCAGCCGACGTATCCATAAACCAGTGCGTCTCGCCCTGCGGCTTCAGACGTCCGGCCGGTAGCGCCGTATCGCCCGCCCGTACGCGCTTCACCACCTCTGCTTTGGCCGCGCCGGTTACAAGAAAAATGACTTCGCGACTGGACTGTAGCGCGGGATAGGTGAGCGTTATGCGGGGGACCTCGCGCCCCTCAGGCACTGCCTCAACCCAATGTTTGCTTTCATCCAGAACGGGCTGATGGGGCAATAAGGAAGCCGTATGTCCGTCAGGGCCCAACCCCAACAATACGCAATCGAATAAAGGATTCTCCGGCCCGATCGACGTCGAGCCATGATACTCCTGCAGAATGGATTCGTAGCGTCTTGCACAATCTTCCGGCGTGGTGTCGGTCGGAATGGGATAGATACCGCGCGGCGTCACCGCGCTGTTCGACAACAGCGTTTCGCGCACCATGCGAAAATTGCTGTCTTTGTCGTCATGCGGCACAAACCGCTCGTCGCCCAAAAAGAGCTCAACCCGCGACCAAGGCACTTTCGATACAAAGGGTTCGCTCGCAAGTTTGCGATAGAGCATGGCCGGCGTCGAACCGCCCGCCAGGACAAGCCGGTAGATGCCCAAACTTGCCGCAATATGGGTGTAGATAAATTCCGCGGCGGATTCCGCCGCGTCGTCCGCGTCCACCGCGATATGCGCTTTGCCGGTTATGGACATGACTATTTAATCGCCCGCCAGGCACGGCCATCGCGGGCCAGAAGATCGTTGGCGGTGGCTGGCCCCTCGCTGCCCGCCGCATAATTCGGAAAATGCCGCGGCTGCTTATAGTTCCAACTCTCCAAGAGCGGCTCCACAACCGCCCAGGCGGACTCGACCTGGTCTGCACGCTGAAAAAGCATCGAATCTCCGATCAAACAATCATAAATCAAAGTTTCATAGCCAACCGCGGGAGCCTGATGAAACCAATCCGCGTATTTGAAATCCATCGCAACGCTTTCCAGCGCCATGGTATGCCCCGGACGCTTGGCATTGAAGCGCAGGCGAATTCCTTCGTCGGGCTGGATTTTTAAAATCAGCCAATCCGCGTCCAGTTCGTCCACCGGCGTGTCCCGGAACAGCGCCAACGGAGCCCCTTTCAGACGGATGGCGATTTCGGTGCTGCGCTTGGCCAGACGCTTGCCCGTACGCAGATAAAAGGGCACGCCCGCCCACCGCCAATTGTCAATCGTGAGGCGCAAGGCGACATATGTCTCCATGTTGGAATCCGGGGCGACATTGGCTTCCTGACGATAGGCCGGCACATTCACGCCGCCGACAACGCCGGAATCATACTGGCCACGCACCGCATCCGAGGATGTCAGGGCCGGCATGGCCTTGAATACCTCTGCCTTTTTCGAACGGATGTCGTCGGCATCAAAGGAAACCGGCGGCTCCATGGCGGTCATGGCAACCAATTGGAACAGATGATTGGGCACCATGTCGCGCAACGCGCCCGTTGCCTCATAGAAGCGTCCGCGGCCTTCAATGCCGAGATCCTCAGCAACGGTAATCTGGATATGATCGATACGGTCGCGATTCCAGATCGGTTCGAACAGGCCATTGGCAAAACGCAGCGCCATGATGTTCTGAACTGTTTCCTTGCCGAGGAAGTGATCAATGCGAAAGACCTGCTCCTCACGCAGCCATTTGCCCAGACAGGAATTCAAATCCTGCGCCGATTTCAGATCATGCCCGAAAGGCTTTTCAACTATGACGCGGCGCCAGCCTTTGTCTTCGCGGACAAGTCCGACTTTTCCCAGTTCGTCGACGATCTTGCCGAAAAATCGATCTGCCACGGCAAGGTGGTACAAAATGTTGCCGCCGAGCTGTTCCTTGGAATCACGCTCGGACACATGGTCCGCCAGATTTTTGTAAGTCGCGGGATCCAGGAAATCGCCGGAAACATAGGACATGGCCTCCGCAATGGGCTGCCAGATCTCCTCATCGAGCGCAGCCGCACCCTTGCCCAGCCTTTTCTCAAGCTCCTGTTCCAGAAACGCCTTCAAATCCACGCGCCAAGCCTCCAGGCCCTTGGTCGAGTGGTCGACGCCGATCAAGGCGAAGCGTACCGGCAAAAGTCCGTTCTTGGAGAGATTGTAAAGCGCGGGAACGATGAGGCGCTTGGTCAAATCGCCATTCGCCCCAAAGACGATAATTGCACAGGGCGCAGGTCTTTCGCTCTGCACCGTCATTCGGCATCGTCCCCGGCTTTGGGCGTGTCGGTAACGCTTTCAACATGGCCGCCGAATTTCGCGCGCATGGCCGAAAGCATTTTTTCACCGAAGGTGTGCTCGACACGGGAGCGAAAGCGCGCATAAAGCGCGGCCGACAGAACAGGAGCCGCCACGGCCTCGTCAATCGCCGCTGCAATGGTCCAGCGCCCTTCCCCGGAATCGCTCACGCTGCCGACATAATTTTCAAGTTGGGGACTTTCGGCCAGGGCGATCGCGGTCAAATCCAGAAGCCAGGAGGACACCACGCTGCCGCGCCGCCAGACTTCAGCCACATCGGCGCAATCAATGTCATATCTTTCATCCTGCGGCAGGTTGTCTGCCGCGCGGCCGCGCAGGATATCGAAGCCTTCTGCGTAGGCCTGCATCAGACCGTATTCGATGCCGTTATGCACCATTTTGACGAAGTGACCGGCGCCAACCGGACCGGCGTGAAAATAGCCCTGCTCGACGCGCGGATCGCGGCCTGCGCGCTTGGGCGTTTTTGGAATGTCGCCCACGCCCGGCGCCAGAGCGGCGAATACCGGATCAAGGCGGCGAACGACCTGATCGCTGCCGCCGATCATCATGCAATAGCCGCGCTCCAGGCCCCAGACGCCGCCAGAGGTGCCGACATCGACATAGTCAATGCCGCGCGGCTTGAGACTGGCGGCGCGGCGCACGTCATCCTTATAGAAGGTGTTGCCGCCGTCGATAATGACATCGCCCGCGGATAAAACGGCCGCCAGGGCCTGAACCGTTTCTTCCGTGGGCCCGCCCGCCGGCACCATGATCCAGACCGCCCGCGGAGCATCGAGTTTGGCTGCCAGGTCTGCCAGCGACTTTGCCGGTACCGCCCCCGCAATAGCGGGAGCCAAATCAGGATCGCGATCGTACGCCACAACCGCATGACCGTGTTTCATGACACGACGGGCGATATTGCCCCCCATGCGGCCCAAACCGACAATACCCAATTGCATCACTGCCTCCTGCGGATGTTCGCTTTATACAGCTTCAGGCGCGAAGGCGCGCGGGGCATAAAGACGTCCCCCGTGAGAACAACGCGTGAAGCAAACCAGCGTTCCGGAATCAGAGCTTTACGCCAGCCAATACCTTTTCTTCACTGCGCGCATTCTCGACAGCGGCGGGGCCCTTAGCAAGTTCGCTTTTCAGTTGCGTTCGGTCCAGGTCTTTTTCCCACGCGGCAATCACCAGCGCCGCAACGCCATTGCCGATGAAATTGGTGATGGCGCGGCATTCGCTCATGAACCGATCAACCCCGACAAGGATGGCCAGGGCGGCAATGGGAATGTCCGGAATGACGGCCAAAGTAGCGGCCAGCGTGACAAAACCGGCCCCTGCCACGCCGCTTGCGCCTTTTGAGGTGATCATGGCCACCAGCAGCATGAGCGCTATTTGTCCGGCATCGAGATGCGTTCCCGTGGCCTGCGCCAGAAACAGAATCGACAGCGTCAGATAAATGTTGGTGCCATCAAGATTAAAACTATAACCGGTCGGCACAACCAGACCGACAACGCCGGACGACGCGCCCAGCCGCTCCAGCTTTTCCATGAGCTGCGGCAGCGCGGCTTCTGAGGAGGAAGCTCCCAGGACGATGAGCAATTCCTCGCGGATGTAGAGAAGATAGCGCCATAGCGAAAAACCCACCATGTGGGAAATTGCGCCAAGCACGACCGCAACAAACAGGAAGGCCGTCAGATAGAAGGACGCCACCAGCGCGCCCAATTGCACCAGCGAATCCATGCCGTACCGCCCAATGGTGAAGGCCATGGCGCCGAAAGCACCGATGGGCGCGGCCCGCACCACAATATGGATCAGCGAGAAAAATATTTTGACGATGGTTTGCAGAACATTCGCGGCCTTCTGGCCAACCGATCCCAGCCGCGCGCAGGCAAAGCCGAACAGCACGGCAATGAATACCACCTGCAGCAAATCGCCATTGGCAAACGCGCCCAGAAAGGTGTCAGGAATGACATTGAGCAGATGGCCGACAATGCTGTCGGTTTTGGCGCGCGTCACATAGCTTTCCGCGATCGACGGATCCAGCGTTGCGGGATCAATGCCAAATCCGGCACCAGGTTTTAACAGCTCCGCCACGGCTATGCCGATCCCCAGCGCCAGCGTGGACACTGCCTCGAAATAAATCAGGGCCTTGCCGCCGACGCGGCCGAATTTGGCCAGATCGCGCATATGGGCGACGCCCAGCGCTACGGTGCAGAATATCACCGGCGCCACCACCATGCGGATCAGTCTGATAAAGGCATCGCCCAGCGGCTTTAGGCTGGTGCCCAGATCAGGCCACAGCACGCCCACCAGGACGCCCAGAAAAATTCCGATCAAGACCTGAACGTAAAGCTTGGCCAGCCAGCGCATGCCAATCCCCCCAGCGGTTCTGCAGGCGAACCTTCAGGTCAGCAAAGAGGTCCGCAGCAGGACTGTCAAGGCGACTGGAATGCGGACTCATCGCTTTCCGGCCCGCGCGGATCCAGCTCCAGGGCAGCCGGCGAAGACTGAGGCAGGACCGGCGCGAAAGGCTCCCGGAATTCCTCGGTCGGCGCTTCCATGACGCGAATACGCCACAATACAAAACCGGTATGCAGCAAATGGACCACTGCCACGAATCCGAAAAGCGCCGCAATCGACGATAGCGTGGTGATCAGCGCCACCATGATCGGTCCGATTACGGAAGCCGCGGCATTCACCAAAAGCAGCGTGGCCGACGTGGCGACGAAATCCTCGCGCGGAATCCGGTCGTTGGTGTGCGCGACAGACAGGCCGTAGATCGGCAGCGTCGCCGCGCCGTAAACCGCAAACAATATGATGGCCAGCGTGGTGTCATATCCGCCGAAGAGCATGAGGATGAACCCGGCGACACCACCCAAAAAGGACATGGCGGCGATGACATAGCGCCGGTCCATGCGATCTGATAGTCGTCCGACGGGAACCTGCATCAGCGCACCCGCGGCGGTAAAGGCGCTCATAAAGGTCGCCAGCAGAATGTTGGTGAGCCCGTGATCATGGGCGTAAACGGGCGCCAGCGCCCAGACCGCGCCGTTGACCAAGCCAACCGCCGCGCAACCCGCGACCCCGACCGGCGCAATACGAAACAATTGCCGCGGACGAAGCACCGGAACCGTCACCGCCTGCGGCTGCGGCAGGCGGGTCAGGCCGACCGGCAGCAGACACAGCGCATAGAAAATCGCCGCAATATTGAAAAGAATAAAACTCGTCGGGACGGCCACGGTGTACAGCCACTGGCCGACAACCAGCCCGGCGAAATTAACGGTCAGATACGCGGACAGGACGCTGCCGCGCGTGTCGTTGGTCGAGCGGTCGTTGAGCCAGCTTTCGATCACCATATAGATGCAGGCCGCCGCCATCCCGAACAGCAGACGCGAAATTCCCCATAACAGCGCGTCTACAATAAGCGATTGCAGCAGTGTCGTGGCGGCCGCCACAGCGCCGGCAACCGCAAATGTGCGGATGTGGCCGACCCGGGCCAAAAGAGAAGGTGCGTAGAGGCAGGCAAAAACAAAGCCTGCGTAATAGGCCGATCCCAGCATTCCAATCGCGACATTGCTGAAATCCGCCCAGTTCGGCGCGCACGGGAATGAGCGTTCCCAACAGCCCAATGCCGATCAGAAATATCAAGACCGAAAGCAGGATTGCCGCGATGGCCCGTATCTGTTGTGTCATCGCTGGATTCTTTGCAGCAATCGCGTCCCCGAAGCCGTTCCGCGGAGAGACGCGAAATTGTCAGTGGTGGATCCGCTTTCCGAATTCCAGACCTGTTGGCCGAAAACGGAAGATCCGACGAATTTTACGTTTGTTGAGGCACCCTACTGCGTGAGGGCGGATTGCTCCAGAGGCGATTGGCCCGGCCATACCGCAAAGGATCCTGAATGGTGGGCCGGGAGGGGATCGAACCCACGACATTTCGATTAAGAGTCGAACGCTCTACCAACTGAGCTACCGGCCCATCCAAGAGGCGGGGCCTATAGCAGACAGGTTTTCGCGAGTCTATCCGTCTGAGACGGCCTGGGGATAATCAGATAATTCCGCCGGAATGGCGGGGAATTTCCACCTGGCGATGGACATGCACGCTCATCAACAGGCCGAAGCCGAACATCACCGTCAGCATGGCGGTGCCGCCATAGGACATCAGCGGCATGGGAATGCCGACCACCGGGAATCAGGCCCATCACCATCGCGCCGTTGATCATGATGTAGAAGAAGAAATTGAGCGTGATGCCCATCGCCAGCAGGCGGGCGAACTGGCTGCGCGACGCCATGGCGATCTGGATGCCATAGCCGATCACCACCGCGAACAGGATCAGCAGCGCGATACAGCCCACGAAACCGAATTCCTCGCCGAAATTCGTGAAGATGAAGTCGGTTTGCTTTTCCGGCAGGAAGTTGAGGCGGCTCTGCGTGCCCTTCAGAAAGCCCTTGCCGGACAACCCGCCGGAACCGATGGCGATCTTGGCCTGGGTGATGTTCCAGCCCGCGCCCAGCGGCATCGCTTCGGGGTCCAGGAAGGTCATCACCCGCGCGCTTCTGGTAATCGTGCAGCACGAAATCGCCAAGCCAGCGGAACGGCGAGCGGCGACCGCCGCAACGGCCGGGGCGATCCAGCACCAGGACAGGCCGGCCAGGAACAGCAGCGACACACCGTCCGCGACGATGATCAGGGTGGTGCCGAGATTGGGCTGCAATCACCACGAGCACGGCGGGAATGCCGATCATCGCCAGCGGCGATCAGCAGATTGAGCGGCTTGGAGACTTCCTCCACGCTCTTGCCGTGCAGAAAGCGGGCAAGCGCCAGCACCAGCGATATTTTCATCAGCTCCGAGGGCTGCAGCTCGAGCGGTCCCAGCGCGATCCAGCGCTGCGCGCCCAGGCCCACATGGCCTGCCGCGATCCACGGCGATCAGCAGCAGCAGCGCCACGGCATAGGCGGGATAGGCCAGGCTCATCCAGACGCGCATATCGATCGAGGCCACGACCACCAGAATGAACAAGGCCGACGACGAAGCGGAGATCTGCGGCGCCGCCCAGGGATGAGAAGTGCCGCCGGCGACCGAATAGAGCATGGCGAAGCCGGCGCAGGCGATAATGGTGATCAGCAGCACCAGGCCCCAATTGACTTCCAACAGTTTGTCGGCGACGCTCAGCGTGCGCCGGGCGGCGGCATAGGGGCGAGAGCGTCATCAGCCGGCCTCCCACTTTACGCCAGGCGGCGACGCCGCCTTGATCGGGATAGGCGGTCGGGCATTGCCGAGCGGATCGCGCTTCTGGGCGAAAAGCAGAATATCGCGCGCCATCTGCACCTGGGGATGGCCGCATCCGCGCCATGCTCGATAAGACGGCGCAGGCATAGCGCGGCTGCCCCACGGGCGCGAAGGCGATGAACAGCGCCATGGTCGCGCAGCTTCCAGCGGCAGCGATTCATTGCTGCGACGCCGTGTGGCACGTTCTTCCTTGCTGATAGGCGCGCACCTGGGCGGTGCCGGTCTTGCCCGCCATCTCAAAACCCGGCTCGGCGATGCGCCAGGCATAGGCGGTGCCGCCCGGCACATTGGTCACCTGGCATTCATGCCTTCGCGCACCGCGGGCCAGGCCGTCGGACGAGAATGGCAGCGGGTCGCGGGCGGACTCGCGGCGGTCAAGTTTGCCGCCCACGATATGCGCGCAATGCGCGGGATTGACGACTGCGGCCGCCGGCGATGCGGGCGGCCATCAGGGCACAGCTGCAGCGGCGTGGCCGTGCACATAGCCCTGGCCGATGCCGGTGTTGAGCGTTTCGCCCTGCTGCCACGGCACGCCATAGCGTTGCTGCTTCCAGGCGCTGCTGGGAATGAAGCCGGTGCGTTCGCCCGGCAATTCGATGCCGGTGGGCGCGCCCATGCCCAGCTTGCGGCGCCGCTTCGATCTTGTCGATGCCCAGCCGGCGCGCCGTTTCGTAGAAGAAGACGTCGCAGGACTGCTTCGAGTCCGCTCTTGCAGATCGAGCGTGCCGTGGCCGCCGTTTCCTTCCAGCAATGGAAAGGTGTGATTGCCCGAGCGTGTAGGGCGCCGTTGCAGAAGACGCTGATAATCCGGCGTGGCGATGCCCGCTTCCACGGCCGCCAGCGCCACGGCCGGCTTGAAGGTGGAGCCGGGCGGATAGACGCCGCGCCAATCGCCTTGTTCAGCAGCGGCTTGTGATCGTTGCCGGTCAGCGCCTTCCACTGGTCCGGTCGAAATGCCGACATTGAAAAGATTGGGGTCGAAACCGGGCGTCGAGGCCAGGGCGATCACATCGCCGGTTTCGACATCCATGACGACGCAGGCCGCGCTTTCATTGCCCAGCCGCTGGTCGGCAAAGTGCTGCACCTCGCGGTCGATGGTGAGATAGATATCCTGTCCGGGCACGCCCGCATCGCGGCCCAGTTCGCGGATGACGCGGCCATAGGCGTTGACTTCGACCGCGGACTGTCCCGGCCGTGCCCGCGCGACCTGCTCGTCGAACTGGCTTCTCGATGCCGCGCTTGCCGATGCGAAAGCCGGGCAGATCGAGCAGCGGATCGTCGTCGTCCTTCTTGTCGTCCGGCGAGACTGCCGCGACATAGCCCAGAATATGCGACAATCTCGTTCTCTGAAGGGATAGTCGCGGGTCTCGCCCACATCGGGCTGCACGCCGGGCAGATAGGGCAGATGCATATTGATGCGCGCGAATTCGTCCCAGGACAGATTTTCCGCCACCGGCACCGGCACGAATTTCTTGTTCTGCGCCAGCGATATCGCTGCAGGACGCGTTTCTTCTGCGCGTCGGTCATGGCGATAACCTGGCCGATCGCATCCAGCGCCTGCTCGACGCCGTCGCTGGCCTGCTCCGCCACCAGCAGCACGCGGTAATTGCGCCGGTTGTTGGCCAGCTCCACGCCGAAGCGGTCGAGGATGCGGCCGCGCGGCGGCGCCAGCAGCCGCTGGTTGACGCGGTTGTCCTCGGCCTCGCGTCATGTACTGGTCGCCGTCGAGGATCTGAAGCTGGTAGAGCCGTCCCGGCCAAGGACCGCGAACACCAGCCGCCATGCCGCCGCCCATCACCAGCGTGCGCCGCGTGAAGGTCGCGTAACGGCTCTTGTCCTTGCGATCGAACAGCGGCATCAGAAATCGCTCCTGCAGCGGTCCGACGAGACGGCGATGGATCGGCGCCCAGCGACATAAGCGCCCGGAATGTAGAACAGCACCGTCATCGCCAGTTCGCCCAACATCGGCGCGAGCGGCTGCGAATCTGCCAGTACATAGACCGACGACGATGCAAATAGGCGCAGTCGCGCAGGCCAACAGAGCGGCCGTGGCAAAGCCCAGCAGCGCGCCGATACCCGGATAAGCCCGGCAAAGGCGTCGCGCTGGCGATCGATCACGCGCATAGGCGGCGACGAAGGACGGCGCCCAGACGCCCGGGCGGACCGCCGGACAAAATATCCTCGAACAATGCCGATGCGCGAACGCCGCGGCAGGCGGCATCAGGTCGGGCCGCACCAGGCACCAGAAATAGACCGGCATCAGCGCCAGCAGCGGCGGCGGCAACAGTCCGCCGGTGAAGGACACCGGAAGATTGGCGATCAGCACCGCACAGCAAGGCCGCACAGGCAGGCAGTGACGCATCGGAGAATGACCGACCAGCCCATCGAGCGTACCTGCGCGCTCCATGAGCGATGCGTCACTGCGTCCACTATCGTCGATCTGAGTCGGCGGCGGCCGGGACTGGCGATTGCAGCCGGGCTTCGGCTTGGACGCCGGCGGCGCGCGGTCCGGTGCACGGCCGGAATGGCGGCGGCGCGGCCGGCTGCGGCGCAACGGCGGCAAGCCCGGCCGCGGCGGCGGGCAAGTCGCCGGACGATCGGCGCGGGCGGCTGCTCCGGCGGTGCCTTGAAATCGAGAATCTCGACGTCTTCGCTGGACGCGGCGTCGGCCAGCAGCGCCACGCGGAAGCCGTCGCGCGTGCTGCCACCACCGTGCCGATGGGCAGGCCCGGCGGCAGCAGCCCGCCATCGCCCGAGCGTGACGACCTGATCGCCCGCCTTGACGGCCACGTTCTGCGACAAGCGTATCGAGCGCGGGCATGGCGTATTATCGCCGGTCATGATCGCCTGAACATTGCCCGGCACGATCGACACGGGAATGCGGCTGTTGAGATCGGTGAGCAGGATGACCCAGGAGGTGCGATCGCCCGTCAGATAGATGCGCCCGATCATGCCGCGCGCATCGACCACCGCCTGACCCGGCTTGATGCCGTTTGTGCCTTGCCGGCATCGAGGATCATGGTCTCGAGGAAGGGCCGGTTGGCCCGCCCGATCACGCGCGCCAGGACCGAGGACAGCGCCGGATCCGGCACCGCGTGCAGCAAAAGCTGGTAGCGCTTCACGCGGCTGTCGAGCACCATGGCTGCGTTCTGCCATTGGCGCAGACGCGGCATTCTCTTCCTTGAGCTTCAGATTTTCGTCGATAGACGACTGAAGATGTCGCCAATAGATCCGCATCCAGCGGTTGACCTGACCAGCGGCGCACGCACCACTTCGAGCGCCGGCGCCATCCAATCCGTAATGCTGGCGCGGGCCCGGTCGAACAAGGAGGCCTGGGCCTTGCCGAGCAGCACAAGCGCGACGGCAAGCGCGGCGACAATCGACAAGCGGAAGCTGGGCGCCACCGCGATTGCGCGCGATCCTCCATGTGCCGTTGGCCATACTTTACTCAGCCCTTGTCCGCGCGCCGTGCGGACGTCGTTAGAAGGCGGTCGACAAGAACGTGCCGCATGCCTTTGGTGTTTTCCAAAACCCGGCCTGTGCCCAACGCCACGCAGGACAAAGGATCATCGGCAATGGAAACCGGTAGTCCGGTTTCCTCGCGCAGGACCTGATCGAGATTGGCCAGCAGCGCACCGCCGCCCGTCAGCACGATGCCCTTGTCCACGATGTCGGCCGCCAGCTCCGGCGGCGTGGCTTCAAGCGCCACTTTCACCGCTTCGACAATGGCGCCGACCGGTTCCGCCAAGGCCTCGGCAATGTGGCGCTGGGTAATGGTGATTTCCTTGGGTACGCCGTTGAGCAGGTCGCGGCCCTTGATTTCCATGGTGACGCCGTTGCCGTCCTGCGGCGCGGACGCCGATCCGATTTCCTTCTTGATGCGTTCGGACGATGCTTCGCCAATCAGCAAATTCTGATGGCGGCGGATATAGGCGATGATGGCTTCGTCCATCTTGTCGCCGCCGACACGCACGCTGCGCGAATAGACGATGCCGCCGAGCGACAGCACCGCCACTTCGGTGGTGCCGCCGCCGATATCGACGACCATCGAACCGGTCGGTTCGCTGACCGGAAGGCCGGCGCCGATTGCGGCAGCCATCGGCTCCTCGATCAGGATAGACGCGACGCGCGCCGGCCGACAGGGCCGATTCCTGAATCGCGCGGCGCTCCACCGCGGTGGAGCCGGACGGTACGCAGACGATGATCATGGGATTGGCGAAGGACCGCCTGTTATGCACCTTGCGGATGAAGTGCTTGATCATTTCCTCCGCAATTTCGAAATCGGCAATAACGCCGTCGCGCATCGGACGGATAGCCTCGATATTGCCGGGCGTACGACCCAGCATCATCTTGGCGTCGTTACCGACCGCGCGAACCTGTTTCTTTCCCCCTCGATTGATGGTGGCGACGACCGACGGCTCGTTCAACACGATGCCGCGTCCTTTGACATAGACCAGCGTATTTGCTGTTCCGAGATCAATCGCCATATCGCTCGACAGTGCGCCGAGAAGACTGCCGAACATGTCAGGTACCCATTCCTTTCTGTGCCAACGCCGTATTCAGTCAACCGTCGTTCAGGTGAACCATACCCCGGCAGCGTTAGCTGCCGGGGCAACATGTTTCATCGTGCTACGGTCAATGCTTCGGGCGCCAGCTTTTCACGTTTCACCAACAATTTGTTGAGCGCATTCACATAGGCATAAGCCGAAGCCACCATGGTGTCGGTGTCGGCGCCCTGCCCGTGACGGTACGCCCATTCTCTTCCAAACGCACACTGACCGTTGCCTGCGCATCGGTGCCTTCGGTGACCGCGCTGATCTGGAAGAGCTGCAGCGTCGCCGTATGCGGATAAAGTTCCCGTATGGCCTTGAATATGGCATCGACCGGGCCGTCGCCTTCGGTCTTGACCTGCTTATCTTCGCCATTGACCGACAGCGTGAGATCGGCGGCAGGCATCAGCCCGGTGCCTGTTTCCACGCGCAGGGACTTGACCACAATTGCATCCTGACCGCGGACGATTTCGTCGTCCACCAGAGCCACAATGTCTTCGTCGAAGACGTGTTTCTTCTTGTCGGCCAAATCCTTGAAGCGCCGGAAGGCCTCCTCGAAGGCACCCTCTTCCAGCACATAACCCAGACTTTCCAGCTTGTCCTTGAAAGCGTGGCGGCCCGAGAGCTTGCCCAGCACCAGCGACGTGGCATTCACGCCCACATCCTCCGGGCGCATGATTTCGTAGGTCTCGACATTTTTCAGCATGCCGTCCTGATGAATGCCGAATTCATGGCTGAAGGCATTCTTGCCGACGATGGCCTTGTTGTACTGAACCGGAAAGGCTGTGACGTTGGAAACGAGCTTGGACGCCCGCGCCAGCATCTTTGTCTGTATGCCGGTCTCGAACGGCATGCGATCCTGGCGCACCTTCAGCGCCATGACGATTTCTTCCAGAGCCGCATTGCCCGCGCGTTCGCCGATGCCATTGACGGTGCATTCCACCTGACGCGCGCCGGCCAAAACGCCCGCCAATGAATTGGCTACCGCCAAACCCAGATCGTTGTGGCAGTGGGTGGAAAAGATCACCTTGTCGGCATCGGGCACGCGCTCGCGCAGCATGGTCACCAGTTCGAAATATTCCTGCGGCGTCGAATAACCGACGGTATCGGGAATATTGATGGTGGTGGCACCGGAACGGATGGCCAGTTCCACGCATCGGCAGAGAAAATCATGCTCGGTGCGGGTGGCGTCCTCTGCCGACCATTGCACATCATCGGTAAAGTTACGGGCGCGGGTGACCGATGCGCCGACCGCGTCCAGCACAGCATTGGGGCCCATCTGGAGCTTATGCTTCATATGAACCGGACTGGTGGATATGAACGTGTGAATACGCGGGCGCTTGGCGGATTTCAGCGCCTCACCGGCGCGGTCGATATCCTTGAAGCCCGCGCGCGCCAGCCCGCAAACGCTGGCCGTTTTTACAACCCGGCTAATTTCCTGCACGGCGGCAAAATCGCCGGGCGATGAAATGGGAAATCCGGCTTCGATGATGTCGACGCCCATCTCGTCCAGAAATTCCGCGATCTGCATTTTTTCTTCGAGCGTCATTGCGGCACCGGGCGATTGCTCGCCGTCGCGCAATGTGGTGTCGAAGATTCGGACTCTGTTCTGTTTTCACTATCTCGGTGCTCATGGCTACGATTTCCTTCCGTTCGCCGCTCTTGCGGCTTCAATCTCTCCTTCGCTCTTCGTCCCCTAAACACCCGGCGCGCGATCATTCGCGCGCCAGCAGGCGCCTAGGGGCAGCTAAGGAGGAGAAGCGCGCGCGACGAACCGAGGGACTGACGCAAGCAATGGGACACGCGCGCACGAATGCCGGCGGAAGATCCGCCCATGTCATTCGCGATTGTTGCGCCTGTCGTCATCTTTATCCTGGTCGCCGTTCCACCGGCCCGAATTACAGTTCGAACACCCTAAGGAACAGTCCTTAACCTGCCGTAAAAGCTGATTTTTCGGGCAGTTCCTGCACTGGGTTTTACGCTGATTGGCCTACGTCACGCAATAGCAAGTCCGGCACTAGAACATCGCATTACAACTATAATTTAAACTGATTCGGCGGCCCTCTCCGCAGGATTTCCGCACGGGCAATACCGCCTCGGAAGCCGCCACAGGCAGGCGCTCACCCGTCGTGACCATAAATGGCGCTGAATGCTTCCATAACAAGGCGGCGCTCTATGGGCTGGCCCTGAATCAGGACGGCATCAGCCTGAATCACAGCCCCGGCAGAGGCCTTTTCAACCCAGATATGGCAGGCCGGTACCGCCCAACTGGAGTCGTCCAGCGTCCCGGCTGCGACAAAGGCGAGATGGCCGGCAGTCAGGGATTCGTGCCACAGCCGCGTGCCGCACTTTGTGCAGCGCACAATATCACTTTCCCGGCCGGAATCAGCCCGCCGGCGGAAGCGGTCAACCGCCCCGCAGACCTGCCGAAAGCCCTCGCGCGGCAGCCAGACCATCAGCAGGTTAGTCGCGCCCGACATCTTCTTGCAGTCGCTGCAATGGCAGGCGAGCACGGCCACGGGTTTGGCCGTCAGTTCATAGCGAACCGCCCCGCACAGGCAGCCACCATGATAAGGCGGCGGCGGAATGGGGGGCCGCTCGGCCATGGCCTCAGTTCTTAGCCTGGTCGACCAGCTTGTTCTTGGAAATCCAGGGCATCATGGCGCGCAGCTTGGTGCCCACTTCCTCGATGGGATGGGCGGCCTGACGGGCGCGCATGGCCTTGAAGGAGGGCTGGCCGGCCTTGTTTTCGAGCACCCAGTCGCGGGCAAACTTGCCGGTCTGGATATCACTCAGAACGCGCTTCATTTCAGCCTTCGTTTCCGGCGTCACGATGCGCGGGCCGGTGACATACTGGCCATATTCGGCGGTGTTGGAGACCGAATAATCCATATTGGCGATGCCACCCTCATAGATCAGATCCACGATCAACTTCACTTCGTGCAGGCACTCGAAATAGGCCATTTCCGGCGCATACCCGGCTTCGACCAGGGTTTCGAACCCGGCGCGGATCAATTCCACCAGACCGCCGCACAGCACGGCCTGTTCGCCGAACAGATCGGTTTCGCATTCCTCGCGGAAATTGGTTTCTATAATGCCGGCGCGGCCACCGCCGATGGCCGAGGCATAGGACAGGCCCAGCTCAAGTGCATTGCCGCTGGCATCCTGATGGACAGCGATCAGGCAGGGCACGCCGCCGCCCTTCTGATATTCGCCGCGCACCGTATGGCCCGGACCCTTGGGCGCCACCATCAGCACGTCCAGATCGGCGCGCGGCTCGATCAGGCGGAAATGCACGTTGAAGCCGTGCGCGAAAAACAGCGCCGCGCCCTGTTTCAGGTTGGGCGCAAGCTCGTTTTTGTAAATGTCGGCCTGCAGTTCGTCGGGCGTGACCATCATTACGGCGTCGGCCCATTTGGCGGCATCGGCCACGCTCATGACCTTGAAGCCGGCGGCTTCGGCCTTTTTGGCCGATGCGCCGGGGCGCGCCGCAATGACGACATCCTTGGCGCCGCTATCGCGCATGTTGAGCGCGTGGGCATGACCTTGCGAGCCAAAGCCGATGATGGCGACTTTCTTGCCCTTGATGAGATTGAGATCGGCATCCCGGTCGTAATAAACGCGCATTTCAGGCTCCTGGTTCTGACGGCCGTTTTGGCGGCGGTACTCATGTTTCGGATGGATGGCCGGGTCAAGCCCGGCCAGGACAAAGGGGGTATGCTAAGCGGGTTACATTGCCTCCGGACCGCGGGAAATCGCGGCCACGCCGGTGCGCGACACATCGACCAGCCCCAGGGGGCGCATCAATTCGACGAAGGTATCGATTTTACCGGGCGCGCCGGTGATTTCGAAGACAAAACTGGTGTGGGTGGTATCCACGGCGCGGGCTCGGAAGGAATCCGCCATGCGCAGGGCTTCGGCCCGCTTGTCGCCAGTGCCGGCCACCTTCACCAGCGCCATTTCGCGCTCGATGCCGGGCTTGTCGACGCTCCAATCCACCACGCGATGCACCGGTACCAGACGCTGCAACTGGGCGCGGATCTGTTCGATCACGGCGGGTGTCCCGGAGGTAACGACGGTTATCCGGCTGGTATGCGCCAGATGATCGACTTCGGCCACCGTCAGACTTTCGATATTATAGCCGCGCCCGGAAAACAGCCCGATGACGCGGGCCAGCACGCCAGCCTCATTGTCGACCAGCACGGCCATGGTGTGACGTTCGATTGCAGCAGACATCAGACGAGCATCTTTCCTTCATCGGACACTTCGGTTCTTTCCTCCGCATCCTCCAAAATCATTTCGTTATGCGCCTTGCCCGATGGGATCATCGGATAGCAATTCTCCTTGGGATCGACGCGGCAATCGAACAGCACCGGCTTTTTGACATTGATCATTTCCAGGATCTTGCCATCGAGTTCGTCGGGCGTGGTGGCGCGCAGGCCGACCGCGCCGAAGGCTTCGGCCATTTTGACGAAATCGGGCAGCGCTTCGGAATAGGAATGCGAATAGCGCCCGCCATGCAGCAATTGCTGCCACTGGCGCACCATGCCCATATATTCGTTGTTCAGAATAAAAATCTTGATCGGGGCTTCATACTGAACCGCCGTCGACATTTCCTGCATGGTCATCTGCACCGAGGCTTCGCCGGCGATGTCGATGACGAGGGAATCAGGATGGGCCATCTGCACGCCCAGCGCAGCAGGCAGGCCATAGCCCATGGTGCCCAGGCCGCCAGAGGTCATCCAGCGGTTCGGCTTGTCAAAATGAAAATGCTGAGCCGCCCACATCTGATGCTGGCCGACTTCGGTGGTGATGTAGACATCGCGGTCCTTGGTCAGCTCATACAGCCGGTCGATGGCATATTGCGGTTTGATCAGTGTTTTTGACGGTTTGTAGCTGAGCGATTTTTTCTCACGCCATTTGTCGATCTGCGCCCACCAGGCTTTCAGCGCAGGCTCATCCACTTTGCGCTTCTGGGTTTTCCAGAAATGCAGCATTTCCTTCAGGGCCCTGGCGGCATCCGCCACGATAGGCAGATCGACATGGACATTCTTGTTGATCTGGCTGGCATCGATATCGAGATGAATCTTCTTCGCGTTCGGCGCGAATGCATCGATGCGACCGGTGACGCGATCATCGAAGCGCGCGCCCAGACAGATCATGACATCGCAATCATGCATGGCATTGTTGGCTTCGTATGTGCCGTGCATGCCCAGCATGCCGAGCCATTGCGGATCGGAGGCCGGGAAGGCACCCAGGCCCATCAGGGTCGAAGTGATGGGAAAGCCCGTCAGCTTCACGAATTCGCGCAGCAATTTGCAGGCTTCCGGACCGGAATTGATGATACCGCCGCCGGTATAGAAGACCGGCTTCTTGGCACCCGCCATGAGGTCGATGGCTTTCACGATCGCACCCAGTTCCGGGTCGATCTTGGGCTTATAGGTGCGATGGCGCACGGACTGGGGCGAGATATAGGGCCCCTTCTTGAACTGAAGATCCTTGGGGATATCGACCACAACCGGGCCGGGACGGCCGGTGGTGGCGATCTGAAAAGCTTCGTGAAGGATGCGCGCCAGATCATTCACGTCTTTCACCAGCCAGTTATGCTTGGTGCAGGGCCGGGTAATGCCGACGGTATCGGCTTCCTGAAAGCCGTCGGTGCCGATCAGATGGGTCGGCACCTGCCCGGTGATCACGACCAGCGGAATGGAATCCATCAGGGCGTCGGTCAGGCCGGTGACGGCATTGGTTGCGCCGGGACCGGAGGTCACCAGCACCACGCCGGGCTTGCCGGTTGAGCGGGCATAGCCTTCGGCGGCGTGGGTGGCGCCCTGTTCGTGACGGCACAGAACATGGATCAAGCCTTCGGTAGCAAAAAGCGCATCATAGATGGGGAGTACCGCCCCGCCCGGATAGCCGAAAATATGCTCCACGCCCTGATCCTTCAGAGCCTGGATCACCATTTCGGCGCCCGACATTTCGATGGCGCCATCGATGGCCGGCTTTGCCCCGACCGCTGTTCCGTTCTTGTCCATAGGACCTTCGTCTTTCACGCGTTCAAAAAAATATCAAAGGGCAGAAATGCAAAAGGGGCGTTTCCGCCCCTTGATCGCAAGCCGCTCATCGGTGCCGAGGGTTATCCTCGTCCGGCCAGCGGCCCGCCGATAAGTACGACCTTTTTGTCCATGGCCCGAAAACTAGAGGGCCAATAATTGGCCGTCAAGCAACTTCACGAAATTAATTGGGTCATGCGCGCAATAATATTGCTCAAATCCCCGCCTATCCGGTCCCAGTCCGCCATTCGCGTGCGAAACCAGGTAGTCTGGCGTTTGGCGAACTGGCGGGTCGCGGTGACGGCAAGGCCAATCGCCTCCTCCTCCGGCAGCTCTGAGGCCAATTCCCGCAGGCCCAGAATCTTGGCCGCCGGAAGCGCTGGATCGAGTGCCGCCAGGCTTTTTGCCTCCTGCCGCGCGCCCCGTTCCATCATGGCGCGAAAGCGCGTGTCGATGCGGGCGCGCAAATCCGGGCGCGGCACATCGAGCAGGAACTTCCGTAAGTCCATGCCTTCCAGCACCGGCACGCCTGCGTTGCGCTGCCATTCCAGCAGGGAGCGCCGGGTAGCCTGCCAGACTTCATAGGCCCGCAATACGCGCTGCGTGTCGCCCGGGCGAAGCTGAGCGGCGATTTGCGGATCGACTGCGCTCAGCTCGGCATGAAGCGCCGCGATGCCGATGTCCGCAAGATGTGCGCGTGCCGTCTCGCGAATGGCCGACGGGATCGGGGGAATGTTAGCCAGACCGTCTGTCAGCGCCGCAAAATATAGTCCCGTGCCCCCGGTGAAAATCGGAATGCGCCCGGCATTGCGCGCTGCTGCCAGCGCCGCCTTGGCATCGGCCTGATAGCGGCCGACCGAATAGGCATCCGTCACGGGCACATGGCCATACAGCGCATGCGGCACGGCAGCCATGTCCGCATCGGAGGGCCGCGCGGAAAGAATGCGAACCTCCCTGTAAACCTGCATCGAGTCCGCGTTGATCACCACGCCGCCAATGCGCCGCGCCAATTCCAGCGCGACCTGCGACTTGCCGCTGGCGGTGGGGCCTGCAATAAGCACGGCGTCCGTTTTCATGGAATTTCAGAGCTTAAAATGAGCGACATCGCGCACATATTGAACGTAATCGCGCCGGATGGAAGCGGCGCCGAACTGGCCCCGCGCATTCGCGCCAGATTGGGCGCAGACGATGTGCGCTGGCTGTCCGCCGGGCGTGCGTTCGAGATCGGACTGGACAGCGATCCGGCGGCGGCACTGACAGCCGCAAAACAAACCGCCGGCAATGCCAAGGCGGACATCAATGTGCTGCCAGCCGCCAATCGCCGCAAAACACTGCTGATTGCCGATATGGATTCCACCATCATCGGCTGTGAATGCCTGGATGAACTTGCAGACATGGCGGGACTGAAGGACAAGGTCTCGGCCATCACCGAACGGGCCATGCGCGGCGAACTGGATTTCGCCGCAGCGCTGAAAGAGCGCGTTGCCATGCTCAGAGGACTGGAGCTGGGCGCCCTGGAGCGCGTGTACAAAGAGCGGATCCGGCTGAATCCAGGCGCCCGCACGCTGCTCGCGACCATGCGGGCAAATGGAGCGGAGACTATTCTGGTCTCGGGAGGCTTTCGCTATTTCACGTCGCGCGTGGCGCGCGATGCCGGTTTCCACAGCGAGCAGGCCAATACGCTGCTGGACGATGGCAAAGCGCTGCTCGGCAGTGTGGGTGAACCGATTTTAGGACGCGAAGCCAAGCTGGCCGCATTGGAAAAGTCGGTCGCCGAATTGGGGATCAGCTATGCATGCACGCTGGCGGTGGGCGACGGCGCCAACGATCTCGATATGATCAAGCGCGCCGGGCTTGGCGTTGCCTATCACGCCAAGCCGGTGGTTGCGGCAGCGGCGGGTGCAAGCATAAATCATGGCGATCTCACAGCCCTGCTCTATCTGCAAGGCTATCGCGACCAAGACTTCGTCAACGCGGATTAATTGAGGCGCAGCGCCACATAGGCCACGGAGCCGCCGCTGCTGATCAGAAGCGTATCGACCTTTCGTCCGGCCCTTGCATCGGCTGCCAGTTTGGTGCCGACATCGTCAGGCGTGTTCACAGCCTGACCCTGCACCTGAACAATAACGTCGCCCGGCCGGAGATTGCGATCGGCGGCCGGCAAATCCGGCGTCACGTCGGTAATGAGGACACCTTTGACATTGGCGGCGATCTTGAATTTCGCGCGCATCGCGTCGTTCAGAACGGTCAGCGACAGGCCAAGCCGGGCGACCGTCGATCCCTGTTGTTTGGGAGCAGACGCCGCTGGCTTACTGGCAGCCCTGGAGGAACCGTCATTGAGCAAGGCCACGGTTATCCGCTTTGATTGCTTACGTCCTTTGCGCAGGACGTCGACAGTGACCGTTTTCCCGATGGCGGTATCGGCAACGATGCGCGTCAAAGCACGCATGTCGGATATGGCTTTGCCATCAAATGTGGTGACGAGATCGCCATTCTGCAGGCCGCCTTTGGCCGCCGGGCCATTTGGCGTAACTTCGGTGATCAGCGCGCCCGCCGTGGTCGGCAATCCCATGCCTTCAGCCAGATCGGATGTGACCTGCTGGATACGAACGCCCAGCCAGCCGCGCCGGACAACGCCAGACTGACGAAGCTGCGCCACAACGTGACTGGCCATGTTGGAGGGAATGGCAAATCCGATACCAACCGAACCGCCGGTCGGCGAGTAAATCGCCGAATTGATACCGACGACATTGCCATCCATGTCAAACAGCGGTCCGCCGGAATTGCCGCGATTGATCGGCGCATCCGTCTGGATGAAATCGTCATAATCGCCCTCATCGATATTGCGATTGCGGGCCGAGACGATACCGGCAGTCACGCTGGAGCCGATGTTGAACGGATTGCCGATGGCAATAACCCAATCGCCGATATTTGCCGTGTCGGAATCGCCAAACTTCGCGGCAACCAACGGTCGTTTCGGAGACACTTTCAATAAAGCAAGGTCTGTCTTCTCGTCGCGGCCGACCAGACGCGCCGGAAGCGTGCTGCCGTCATTGAGCGTCACCGTGATCTGATCGGCGTCCGCAATGACGTGATTGTTGGTCACGACATAGCCGCTGGGATCGATGATAAATCCCGAACCCAGAGAATTGACGTGACGGGGCGTATCGCCTCCGGGACCCCCGAAATTCTTGAACAGATCGGCCAATGGCGAGCCCGGCGGCAAATCCGGAATCTGGCTATTGGCGGGCGCCTTCAAATTCTGCGTGGTGGCAATATTGACCACGGTCGGAAGCAGCTTGGCGGATAGCTCGGCAAACAATTCGGGCGCACCGCGCGCAAATCCGGTCGCGGGCAAAAGCGAGCAGCACAGCAGGAAAAAGGCGGCGGAAACAAAACGCATCGAACCCTATCATCGAAGCAGCGAATCGCACGGGCAGCATAGGCGAACAAAGTACGGCACAAACAGAGCGCGTACCGGATGTTTCACATCCCGGTAATGCCCCATCTCGCGGCGGCGGACTTTATATCCCGCTGATCTGGCTTGATTTTCAGCCAGGCCGGCGAGCGAGGAGGTCCGTCGGGCTATCGCCCGGTCGGCCCCTTGCCGAGATATTTCAGGAAATCGCTGGTCGGCGACAGAATAACGGTGGTGCCGGCATTCAACAAGTCCTGATAGGCGCGCATGGAGCGGTAGAACGCGAAGAACTCCGGATCCCGGCCATAGGCGGCGGCCAACGTCTTGGTTTTTTCGGCATCGCCCTCGCCGCGCAGGATTTCGGATTGCCGTGTCGCATCGGCAGTCAGGACAGTGACTTCGCGATCGGCGCGGGCACGGATACCTTGCGCCGTCTCGGCACCCTCGGCGCGGTATTCGTTGGCTTCGCGCACGCGTTCCTGCTGCATGCGCCGATAGATTGCGACGCTGTTTTCCTGCGGCAGGTCGGCACGGCGGATGCGCACATCCAGCACCTGGATGCCAAAGTCCGCCGATTCCTTGTTCACATTGTCGCGTATCTGGCGCATCAACTCATCGCGCTTGTCGGACAATACGGCCGCAAAATCCTGCGAACCCAGCACGCGGCGCACATTCGACGACAAAATGGGCGTGAGCCGCACAACCGCCGTGTTCTCGTCATTGAGCGTTTGATAAAAACGCAATGCATCGGTGATGCGCCAGCGCGCAAAAGCATCGACCTTCAGACGCTTTTTATCCTGCGCGATGACTTCCTCGGTGGGAATGTCGAGATTCAACACCCGGCGATCGAAGAACTGAACGCTCTGCCAGGGCATTTTGACGTGCAGCCCCGGTGTGTTGATCACGGTTTGCGGGGCGCCGAACTGCAGCACCATGGCCTGTTTGGTCATGTGCACGGTGTATACGCTGGACATCACGAGAAATATTGCGACGACGGCAAGTGCACCAAGGCCGATGAGGACATTACGGTTCATTGGCCACCTCCATTCGCCGTAGTGGATTCAACCTGAGCAGCAGCCTGCGGCGGGTTTACCGCGCCGGCGCCCTGCGGGAGCTGGAAATATCCCTTGGCAGCGTCGTCCACGATTACCTTGTTCATCGGTGCCAGAATCTGGCTCATGGTCTCCAGATACATGCGGCGGCGCGTGACCTCCGGCGCCTTGCGATATTCGTCATAGACGGAATTGAAGCGTTGCGCTTCGCCGGTAGCTTCCGCGGTTACCTGCTGCTTATAGGCCTCGGCCTGCTGCACGATCTGCGCCGCCTTGCCGCGTGCCTCGGGAATAACCTTGTTGGCATAGGCCTCTGCTTCATTGCGCAGCCTTTCCTGGTCGGCGCGCGCGGCCTGCACGTCACGATAGGCGTCGATCACCTGCGCGGGCGGATCGGCCTTCTGCATCTGGACGCGCGTGATGGTGACACCCGCACCATAGGAGTCGAGCGTCTTTTGCATGATATCGCGCACCTGTATCTGCAGCGGTTCGCGGTCCTGGGTCAGAATGCCTTCGATCTGGTTCTTGCCGACAGCTTCGCGCATGGCGCTTTCCGCCACTGCCTTGATGACCGCATCGGGCTGATTTGTCGGATTCTGCACGTTGAATAAGAAAGCAGCGGCATCCTTGATCACCCAGAATACCGTGAAATTTACATCGACGATATTTTCGTCACCCGTGAGCATGAGCGCTTCTTCGGCAACTTCGTCAGGCGCGGAGTTGCCGGAATCGGACGTGGTGCGATATCCAATATTGATCTGATTTTCCTTGGTGACCTTCGGCGTATAAGCAACTTCAATCGGCCAGGGCAGATGATAATTGATGCCCGGCGCGGTGCGGCCGACATATTTGCCGAAGCGCAAAATTACGCCCTGTTCGTCGGCGCCCACGACATATATGCCGCTGAGCATCCACACGCCTACGATAATCAGCGCAATAATGCCGAGCCCGCTTGCGCCCATATTTCCCTGCGGAAACCAGCGCCGGAAGCGCTCGCGGCCCTGCCTGAGAAGTTCGTCCAAATCAGGAGGCGTTACGCCTGGACCGCCGCCCGACGGACGGCCCCATGGGTTGCGCGGCGGTGTTCCGCCGCCCGAGCCGTTGCCGCCATTCTGTGTGTTCCAAGGCATTTCGATGCAACTCCTGCCTATACATCCTTGGATTTCCAAGGCGTGGCGGTTATATGAGCATCCGCTCAGCGGTGCAAATGCCCGCAATGACGAAGGCGGACCCCTCTCTATTTTGTGTAGATAATAAAATGGTCGGGATTTTTTTTAATCAAGGTATCCGAGCATGGCGGTGACGCGCGACGATGTGCTGAAAACTCTCGATCAGATCATTGATCCGGTCAGCGGCCGCAGTGTTGTGCATCAAAACATGATCGAAGGCCTTGCGATACGCGACGGTCATGTCGGCTTTGCAGTTGAGGTTCCTGCAGAACGCGGGCGCGACGCCGAGCCGCTACGCGCGGCATGCGCTGCCGCCGTTGAACAAATGCCCGGCGTATTGTCCGTGACGGCTGTGCTCACCGCGCATCAGGATCAAAAGCCACAACGTGGAACACAGCCCCCAAGGCCCGCGGGAATTCCCGGCGTGAATGCGATTGTCGCCGTCGCCAGCGGCAAGGGCGGCGTGGGCAAATCCACCGTTGCAGTCAACCTTGCCGTTGCGCTGGCGCAACTGGGGCTGAAAGTCGGCCTGCTGGACGCCGATGTTTACGGACCGAGCGTGCCGCGCCTGCTCGGCATTACGCACAAGCCCGAGATGGAGGGCAAAAAGCTCAAACCCATTGAGAAGTTCGGCATCAAGGCCATGTCGATCGGCTTACTGGTCAAAGAAGACGAAGCCATGATCTGGCGCGGCCCCATGGTGATGAGCGCGCTGACGCAGATGCTGAACGACGTTGCCTGGGCCCCCTTGGACATATTGGTGGTGGACATGCCGCCGGGTACCGGCGATGCGCAACTGACCATGGCGCAACGCGTCCCGCTGCGCGGGGCGGTCATTGTGTCAACGCCGCAGGACATCGCGCTTATTGACGCACGCAAGGGGCTAACCATGTTCCGCAAAACTTCAGTGCCCGTGCTGGGCATTGTCGAAAATATGAGCGTCTTTATATGTCCGGATTGCGGGCATGCTCACCATATTTTTGGCCATGGCGGCGCAAAGCAGACGGCCGAGACGCTGGGTGCGCCCTTCCTTGGTGAAATTCCGCTGGTGCCGCGCATCCGCGAAACCTCCGACGCCGGAACGCCTGTTGTGGCATGCGACCCGGAAAGCGCGGAAGCCAAAGCATTTCTGGCGCTGGCGGAGAAAATAATAAATGCTATAGCATCACCCGAGCGCGCAGCGCCGAAAATTGTACTGGAATAGTAATGGCCGGCACTATCAAACCGCAAATTCGCAGCATGTTCGCAACGCCCGTGTGCGTTCATTTTCTGCCTGTCGCGCAGGAAGCCAATGCCGACCTGCGCCCGCTTATTCTGGAACGCCCTGAAAGCGGACTTGCGGATTTCGACAGCTGGGGCGGCGGACATGCCGACACTTTGCTGCGCGTGCTGCGCGATCTGGCCGACAGCCTGACGGCCACACGTAACGGTGGCCGCGTAACGTTGGACTGGAAAATTTCCGCACATGCGCAACTGCTGAAGCCGGGCGAATATCGTGAGCCACAGGCTCGCCCGGACGCGTTTTGGGCAGGGCTTTATATCGTCGATGACGGTTATCAAAAATCCGACGAAGCCACGCTGGGAGGCGAGATCGAACTTGCAGATCCGCGCGGTCAACTGCCCGCGATCGTAGGATCGCAACTGGGTTTCCGCGTGCCCAACGGACTGACCGCCGGGCAAACGGAAAGCATTCGTCCGCAATCGGGCATGATCCTGCTTCACCCGGCCTTTATGGCGCGCGGCGAACGCCGCTTCGAGGGCACAAGTACCCGCATCGCAATCGCGTTTGAAATGACGCCCTGATCAGGCCCGCTTCAGCGTCACATAGGAATATCGCAAACCCTGGTCTGTCCGGTATGTCTGCCGCGCATCCTCGCGCCACTGCGCGCTGCTGAACGCCGGCATGATCGTGTCGCCCTCAGGCGATACATCCACTTCCGTCAATTCGATCGTTTCGGCGTGCGGCAACGCCATGCGGTAAATCTCGGCGCCGCCGATAATCATGACTTCCGGCGCACTCCCTGCTGCATCAAGCGCCTCGTCGAGCGAGCGCACCACGGTCGCACCGGTCGCCCGAAAGTCCGGATTGCGCGTCACCACGATGTTCTCGCGGCCGGGCAATGGCTTTTTCGGTAGAGAGTCCCAGGTCTTGCGGCCCATCACCACGGGTTTGCCCATAGTCAATTGCTTGAACCGGCGCATGTCGTCAGGAAGGCGCCAAGGCAACCCGCCCTGGTTGCCAATGACACCATTGGCTGCCCGCGCCAGAACCAGTGTGACATGCGCAGTCAAACCGCCACCGCTGCCTTGATGTGCGGATGAGCCTGATAATTTTCCAGCGTGAAATCTTCATAGGCGAATTTGAAGATATCCGTCACATCCGGGTTCAGGCGCATGGTGGGCAGCGAATAGGGTTTGCGTGTCAGTTGCTCGCGCGCCTGATCCAGATGGTTCAAATATAAATGCGCATCCCCGAAACTATGCACAAACTCGCCTGCCTCCAGGCCCGTCACCTGCGCCACCATCAAGGTGAACAGCGCGTAAGATGCGATATTGAACGGTACACCCAGGAATATGTCGGCCGAGCGCTGATATAACTGGCAGGACAGTTTTCCGTTCGCGACGTAAAACTGGAACAGGCAATGGCAGGGCGCCAGCGCCATCTTCGGAATATCGGCCGGGTTCCAGGCGGTCACGATGAGCCTGCGTGAATCCGGATTGCGCCGGATCTCTTTCACCAGCCAGTCGATCTGATCAATGGTGCCGTGCTCACTCGGCCAGCTGCGCCATTGATGGCCATAGACCGGCCCGAGTTCGCCATTGGCATCGGCCCATTCGTCCCAGATGGACACGCCGTGTTCCTTCAGCCACTGAATATTGGTGTCGCCCCGCAAGAACCACAGCAATTCATATATAATGGATTTCAGGTGCAGTTTTTTGGTGGTGATCAGCGGAAAGCCGTCCGCCAGATCAAACCGCATCTGATGGCCGAAAACCGATAGCGTCCCTGTTCCGGTGCGATCATGCTTTTCCGCGCCGGTTTTCAGCACCCGTTCCATGAGCTCGTGATATTGCCGCATTTTGTAAGAATCCGAATCTCGTGCCGCACATTACGGTGAAAAAGCCACTATTTGGTGGGCTTCAAAAATTAACCCCCAGCGCCTATATTACAAGAGTTCGGGTTCGCCCGGGCTATGACGATAAACGGCTGCGTAATAAGCGGACTGGACCCGGGGGCGGTACCCGGCGCCTCCACCACATGCCCTTCTCCGGCGGGAGGGTATCTGTGGGGGCGAAATAGGATCGACAGACGTGTAAAGGCTGACCTTTCGTTCGGTATGGTATCCGCCGTTATCGGGCTACTCGTACAGGTGCCAACGATAATGAAATGGCCCTCGCTGCCTAACCACGGTTAGACAAGCGCGGTTGGAGGGGTACCGGGCAACAGAAACCCCTCACTTTATCTTTGATACGATTATGCCCTTAATTTTCCGCCGCAGGTGATTCTACGCCGGGCCGCGTGCCGACCATGCCGCACGGTCAAATTCCAGAAGACCTTGGCAAATCCATAATGATTATAGCCCGATACGGATCGTGTTCCGCAGCCGCATTGACTCCCATTGTGCGGCGCTTAGTCTCCGGGGCTCACGGACATTGAAGGTAATGGCAAAGGATTTTATCGGCTATCAGGCACTGACGGACGCGGCCCTGCGCGGGGTTGTGCGCGACGCGCTGCGCCGCATTGAAAAACAGGGACTGGTCGGCGCGCACCATTTTTATCTCACCTTCAAGACCCGTTTTGAAGGCGTGGAAATTCCGGATTTTCTGGCCCAGCAATATCCCGACGAGATGACGGTCATACTTCAACACCAGTTCTGGGGCCTGAAAGTCGTGGACGATCATTTCGAGGTCACACTCACCTTCAAGAAATTGCCGGCCACGCTGGTGGTACCCTTTGCCGCCATGACCGCCTTTTTCGATCCGGGCGTGCAATTCGGCCTGCAGTTCCGCGGCGCCGATGACGGCAAAGTCGCCTCCGGCGCGCCCATGATTGCCCCGGTTGCCGCGCCCGAACAGGGTAAGGAAGAGGTTGAGACACCGCTTCCGGAAGAGCAGGACGAGGCCGAAAAGGCCAGCCCGGCCGGTGAAGTGGTCAGCCTGGACGCATTTCGCAAGAAATAGGACTTCGCAGGGGCCTCTGCCCTCCGCTATTTCAGGGCGAATTTCCTTCCCTGAGAGTATTATGACGAAAACCCGCATCGAAACCGACACCTTCGGTCCCATTGAAGTCGCCGCCGACCGCTACTGGGGGGCGCAGGCGCAACGCTCCTTGGGCAATTTCAAGATCGGCTGGGAAAAGCAGCCTGCATCCATCGTCCGGGCGCTGGGCATCGTCAAGCGTGCGGCCGCCGAATCCAACATGGCGCTGGGTGGCCTCGACAAGACGGTCGGCGATGCCATCGTCAAGGCTGCGCAGGAAGTGATCGAAGGCAAACTGAACGATCATTTCCCGCTGGTGGTGTGGCAGACCGGCTCGGGCACCCAATCCAATATGAATGCCAATGAGGTGATTTCAAACCGCGCCATTGAAATGCTGGGCGGGGAGATGGGCACAAAAAAGCCCGTTCATCCCAATGACCATGTGAATATGGGCCAGTCGTCGAACGATACCTATCCCACGGCCATGCACATCGCCTGCGCCGAAGAGATTGTCCATCACCTGATCCCGGCACTGCAAAAGCTGCGCAATGCCCTGAACGACAAGGCGCAGGCCTGGAAGGACATCGTCAAGATCGGGCGCACCCACACCCAGGACGCCACGCCGCTGACGCTTGGCCAGGAATTTTCCGGCTACACCATGCAGGTGCAGAACGGCATTGAGCGGATCGAGCAGACCCTGCCCAAGCTGATGCAACTGGCGCAGGGCGGCACGGCGGTCGGCACCGGCCTGAACGCACCCATTGGCTTCGACAAAATGGTGGCGGACCATATTGCCGCGATCACGCAAATGCCCTTTACCACCGCGCCCAACAAATTCGAGGCGCTGGCCGCCCATGATGCCATGGTATTCAGCCATGGCGCCATCAACACGGTGGCGGCGAGCCTGTTCAAAATCGCCAATGATATTCGCTTGCTGGGATCGGGTCCGCGCTCCGGCCTTGGCGAACTGGCACTGCCGGAAAACGAGCCCGGCTCGTCCATCATGCCGGGCAAGGTCAACCCGACCCAGTGCGAAGCCATGACCCAGGTCTGCGTGCAGATTTTTGGAAATCACGCGGCGCTGACCTTTGCGGACTCGCAGGGCCATTTCGAGCTCAACGTCTATAATCCGGTGATGGCGTATAACTTCCTGCAAAGCGTAAAGCTGATGGGCGATGCCGCTGTCAGCTTCACCGACAATTGCGTGGTCGGCATCGAACCGCGCCGCGATAATATCAAGGCGGGCCTGGAGCGTTCGCTGATGCTGGTCACCGCGCTGGCACCCAAGATCGGCTATGACAATGCCGCCAAGATTGCCAAGACGGCGCACAAGAACGGCACCACGCTGAAAGAAGAAGCGCTCAAGGGCAATTACGTCACCGCCGAGGAATTCGACGCCATTGTCCGGCCCGAGGACATGATTGGCCCGAAATAGGCAACCCGACAAAGCAATGTCCCCTGTCCGCAATATATTGAGCCGATAATGCGCAACCCTCCGGTCGCCGACGAAGTCATTGTCCACGACAATCGCACCGGCAAGGTCAGCTATTGGCACCATGGATTGCACCAAAGCGCCGCCGACGCCGATGGCGTTTCTACCGCCGACTATATCCACGCGATTTTTGGTCTGCTGCGCCAGGCCAAATGCAAGGATGTGCTGATGATCGGCTGCGGCGGCGGCACACTGGCCACCATGCTCCACAGATCGGGCGTGGCGGTGACGGTGGTGGACGTTAACAAGCGCTCGTTCGGCATCGCGCGGGACTATTTCAATCTGCCTGCCGATGTGCCCTACCGTGTCGCGGATGGCGTGGATTACCTGCGCAAACACCGCCACCGCCATGATGCGCTGGTACTGGACGCCTTCGGCGAGGACGGCATGCCGGAGAAATTCAAAACGCCCGGTTTCTTCAGACTGGCCAAATCACGCATGAAGACACGTGGCGCGCTGTTACTGATGAACGTGATTGTGCAAGACGATGAAGACAATACGCCCGGCAATCTCATGCGGGGCCTGCGCGGGCAATGGCGCGGCGTGCGCCTGCTGGACACGCGCGACTGGATAAATCGTAATGCGGTGATCGTGGCGGGCAGTGTCGCAAAGCTGAGAAAGCCCAGACTGCTGATGCCGCCGCGGCACGGCGCCTCAAAACTGGCGCGCGAGTTGAGGGCCTTCGAGTGGCGCACAATCCGCAAATGCTGAAAAAGCGTTCCTTTACGCTTTCCGGTCACCGCACCTCCGTGGCGCTGGAGCCGGAATTCTGGGCAGTGATCGCAGTGCAGGCCGCGCGCCAGAATCTCGCGCTTGCGGCATTGGTGGCGCAAATTGACAGTGCGCGCGGCGACCGCCCGCTGGCCAGCGCGCTACGTATCTTTGCACTGGAAAATCGCTAAAGTGACACATGGCTGATATCGTCAATTTCCGCCGTGCAAAAAAGTCCAAAGCCCGGCAAGTGGCGGCCAAAGATGCCGACGCCAACCGCGCAAAATTCGGCGTACCAAAGGCCGAACGCGATCTGGCCAAGGCGAGAGCGGAAAAATCCCAGCGGGAACACGATCAAAGCAAGCTGGAAAAAGAATAGAAATCCCAGCCCCCGCGTTCTACAATTGTTTCCATGCCTCTAGAATCGATGTCAGCGTCATGAGCGGATATGGCGACCGCTATTCCGATCCGCTTGATCAGGCTTTTGAAGAAAAGCCTGACGCCGCGCCTGCGCGGGAACCTGTCTATCTGAATGGCCTTAATGCCGAGCAGCGCGAAGCGGTGCTGGCGACGGAAGGTCCGGTTCTGGTCCTTGCTGGCGCCGGCACCGGCAAGACGCGCGTCCTGACCACGCGGCTGGCGCATATTCTTGCGACACGGCGCGCTTTCCCCGGTCAGATGCTGTCGGTCACCTTCACCAACAAGGCCGCGCGCGAAATGAAGGAGCGGATCGGCGCGCTGATCGGCGGCGTGGTCGAGGGCATGCAATGGCTCGGCACTTTTCATTCCATCGGCGCGCGCATGCTGCGCCGTCACGCCGAGCTGGCCGGCCTCAAATCCAACTTCACCATTCTGGATGCCGACGATCAGTTGCGCCTGATGAAGCAATTGATCGAGGCCGAAGGCATTGACGAAAAGCGCTGGCCGGTGCGCGGCCTAGCCTCGATGATCGACGGCTGGAAGAACCGCGGACTGACGCCGGGCGATGTGTCCGAAGGCGAGGCCCATGGCTATGCCTTCGGCAAGGGGCGCAAGCTTTATGCGGCCTATCAGGCGCGGCTGAAGGCACTGAATGCCGCGGATTTCGGCGACCTGCTGCTGGAGACGCTGAATATCCTGAAGAACCATCCCGATATCCTGGCCGATTACCGCGCGCGCTTTCGCTATATTCTGGTGGACGAATATCAGGACACCAATGTCGTACAGTATCTGTGGCTGCGGCTGCTGGCGACCGAGCGCGGCAATGTCTGCGTTGTCGGCGACGACGACCAGTCGATCTATGGCTGGCGCGGCGCCGAGGTGGAAAACATTCTGCGCTTTGAGCGCGATTTTCCCGGCGCCAAGGTAATCAGGTTGGAGCGCAATTACCGCTCGACGCCCGCCATTCTCAACGCCGCTTCGGGACTGATTGCCGCCAACAAGGGCCGTCTCGGCAAGACGTTATGGACCGAAGGCGATGCCGGCGAGAAAATCCGCGTGCAGGGCGTGTGGGATGCCGAAGAGGAGGCCCGCAATGTCGCCAGCGATGCCGAAAGCCTGAACCGCGAAGGCCATCCATTTGCCCAAATGGCGATATTGGTGCGCGCCTCATTCCAAATGCGCGAATTCGAAGACCGGTTTATCTCCCTTGGCCTGCCCTATCGCGTCATTGGCGGCCCGCGCTTTTACGAGCGGGCGGAAATTCGCGATGCGCTGGCCTATCTGCGCCTGATCGCGCAGGGCGACGACGATCTGGCCTTCGAGCGGATCGTCAACAAGCCCAAGCGCGGCATCGGCGATGCCAGCGTGCAGACACTGCATAATTTCGCCCGGGCGCGGCAGATGCCGCTGCTGCCGGCGGCGCGCGAACTGGCCGGAACCGACGAGATCCCGCCCAAGGCGCGCAATGCCTTGCGCGAACTCACCGCCAACTTCGCGCGCTGGACGGAAGTATCCAAGCATCTGCCACATACCGAACTGGCCGAAATGGTGCTGGACGAATGCGGCTATACCGACATGCTGAAAAACGACAAATCGGCCGAAGCGCCGGGCCGGCTGGACAATCTGAAGGAACTTGTGCGCTCAATGGAGCAGTTCGAATCCCTGGCGGCGTTTCTGGAACATGTCTCCCTGGTCATGGAAATCGAACAGAACGAATCGCGGCGACCGCATCAATCTGATGACGTTGCATGCCGCCAAGGGGCTGGAATTCGACACGGTGTTTCTGCCGGGCTGGGAGGAAGGACTTTTCCCTTCCCAGCGCACCATGGATGAAAACGGGCTGGCTGGTCTGGAAGAAGAAAGACGGCTGGCCTATGTCGGCCTGACGCGGGCGAAAAAGCGCGCGCGCCTCAGCTTTGCCGCCAATCGCCGAATTCATGGCAGCTGGCAGAGCTCCCTGCCGTCGCGGTTCATCTCCGAATTGCCGGAAGACCAGCTTGATACCATCGTCAATGAAGGCTTTTACGGCGGCTATGTCGGCTTTCGCGACAATGCGCAGCCTCAGGGCGGGTTCGGCAGCAGCTATGAAGTCCGGGCTGGAAGCGCGCCCAAGCCAACCGGGAAGCCGCCGGCGGCGTGCGCAGCCGCGCGCCGCTGATCGAGACCAGCTATTCGGTGCAGACAAGCGATCCGGCGGCCAGCGACTATGCGCGCGGCGACCGCGTGTTTCATCAGAAATTCGGCTATGGCCGGGTGGACAGCGTGGAAGGCAACAAGCTGACCGTACAGTTCGACAAGGCGGGCGAGAAGAAAGTCATTTCCACCTTTGTGACCCGCGCATGACCAACCCGCCGCTCTGGAAGGCTTCGGTGAAGCTGCCGAAGGCCGATGCGCATGATGCGGCGGCCGTGTTCGACCTCACGCCACCCACGCCGCAAGCCGTGCTAATTGCCGAAGAACCGTTCAAGGACGACGCGACGGTCGAAGCGCTGTACGCCGAAGAAGTGGACGGCGAATTTCTGTCGCGGCTGATGGGCCGCACCGTAACGGTAGCGCCGCTGCCCGATCAGGACTGGATCAAACGTCCCAGGAAGGCCTTCCGCCGGTGCGGGCCGGGCGTTTCTTCGTGTATGGCGCGCATGATGCCGGGCCAGGTGCCGCATGGCGTCATTCCGCTGAAGATCGAGGCGGGGCTGGCGTTCGGCACCGGCCATCACGAGACCACCGCGCTGTGCCTGGCCGCGCTGAGCGACCTGGCCAAGAGCCGCGCGTTTTGCCAATGTGCTCGATCTGGGCTGCGGCACCGGAGTGCTGGCGATCGGCGCGGTCAAACTGTGGCACAAGCCTGTGCTGGCCTCCGACATCGATCATGGCGGCGGTCGAGGTGACGCGCGACAATGCGCGCGTCAACGGTGTGGCGCCGCTTGGTCAGAGCCATGATGGCCGACGGCCTGGTGCAGCCCAGCATTGCCGCCACCGCCCCGTTCGATCTGATCGTGGCCAATATTCTGGCCTCGCCGCTGACCATGCTGGCACCGCAGATCGCCCGTTTTACCGCGCGCGGGCGGCATGCTGTTGCTGTCCGGCCTGCTGCGCTGGCAGGAAAAGATGGTCTTAAGTTTTTACCATCCCTTCGGCTCTGTGACGCGCCAGATCTGGCGCGAGGGCCGTGGAGCGCCCTGCTGCTTGAGAGGCCCGTCAGGCGGGGTTAGGGTTCGTCATGGACAGAAAACGCCTTTTCAGAGTTTCGACGATCAGAGCGATGCGGCCACCGTGGCGCCGCGCCTTGCCGCCCTGCGCGCCGAATTGAAGAAACGCGGCGCTGGACGGCTTTATCGTGCCGCGCTCGGACGAGCACCAGGGCGAATATGTTCCCAAGCGCGCCGAACGCCTGGCCTGGCTCACGGGCTTTACCGGATCGGCTGGCGCGGCCGTGGTGCTGGCGGACAAGGCAGCGGTCTTCGTCGATGGGCGTTACACGCTGCAGGTCCGGAACCAGACGGATACCGAGCGCTGTTCGAGACGCGCGATCTGGTGGGCGAAGGCGCGGGCGACTGGATGAGGCCAACCTGCCGGCAAGGGCGCCAAGCTCGGCTACGACCCCTGGCTGCACACGCAAAGCGCGGTTGAACGGTTGCGCCAGGGCGTGGAACAGGCGGGCGCGACGCTGGTTGCCTGCGACACCAATCCCATCGATGCGGTGTGGCCGGATCAGCCCGCGCCGCCGCTGGCCAAGGCCATGCCGCATCCCGCTGAATCTGGCGGGCGAAGACGCTCGCCGAATCCAAACGCGCGCGCATCGCCGACGATCTGAAGAAGGCCGGCGCCGAAGCCGCCATGCTGACCATGCCGGATTCCATCTGCTGGCTGCTCAACATCCGCGGCGCCGATGTGCCGCACACGCCCTTTGCGCTTGCGTTCGCCATTCAATATGCGGACGGCACAGTGGATCTGTTCATGGACGCCCGCAAATCCTCGCCCGAACTTGCCGAAGCATCTCGGCAATCAGGTGCGTCTGCGCGCACCGGAGGAATTCACCGCCGCATTGGATGCGCTCGCGGGCAAAAATGTGCTGGCGGATCCATCAACTGGGCGCCGCCGCCATTTTCGACCGGCTGCACAAGGCGGGCGCCACGATCCGGCGCGGCCCCGATCCCTGCCAGTTGCCAAAGGCGTGCAAGAACGCGGCGGAAATCGAGGGCATGCGTCGGGCACATATCCGCGACGGCATCGGCGCTGACGCGATTTCTTGCCTGGTTCGCGCGCGAGGCGCCCAAGGGCCAGCCTGAGCGAAATCGACGCGGCGCGAGATGCTGGAAGCGCTTTCGCCGCGGCACCGGCGCGCTGAAGGATCTCAGCTTCGATTCCATTTCGGGCGCAGGCCCGAACGGCGCGATCGTGCATTATCGCGTCACCAAAAGTACCAACCGCCAGATCGACAACGGACGACATGTTCCTGATCGATTCCGGCGCGCAATATCGCCGACGGCACCACCGACGTCACCCGCACCTGGTCGTCGGGCACGCCGACCGCGGAAATGCGCGACCGTTTCACCCGCGTGCTGAAAGGCCATATCGCGCTGGCGACGGCTCGCTTTCCCGAAGGCACCACCGGGCGCGCAACTGGACGTTTCGCGCGCCGACCGCTTATGGGAAGTGGGCCTGGATTACGGTCACGGCACCGGGCATGGCGTGGGCGTCTATTTGTCCGTGCATGAAGGCCCGCAGAACATTTCCAACGCGGTACGTGCCGCAGCCTTTGATGCCCGGGCATGATCTGTTCGAACGAACCCGGCTATTACAAGACCGGCGAATATGGCATCCGCATCGAAAATCTGGTCGTCGTCGGACCGACTGATGCGATGTCGGCGGCGACAGGAAGATGATGGCATTCGAAACCATCACCATGGCGCCCATCGATCTGGAACTGGTCGAGCCGTCGCTGCTGACGCGATGCGGAACGCGCCTGGCTGAACGCCTATCACGAACGCGTTTTCGAAACGCTCACCACACTGGTAGATGAAGAAACCCGCATGTGGCTGACGGTCGCGACGCGGGAAATCTGACGCCTATTTCTCGGCGATCAGATCAAGCCAGGCATCCTCGTCCAGCACCTCGACGCCATGCTTTTGGGCCTCGGCGAGCTTTGAGCCCGCGCCGGGGCCGGCCACGACTATGTCGGTCTTTTTCGAAACCGAGCCGGACACCTTCGCGCCCAGCATTTCAGCCCGGGCTTTGGCCTCCTGCCGAGTCATTTTCTCCAGGGTGCCGGTGAAGACGACGGTTTTTCCGGCCACGGGAGAGCCTGCGATTTTCGGCTTGGGCATGGGCCGCACATCGACTTCCTTCAACAGATGCGCAAGAGCCCTGGTGTTGTGCGGCTCTTCAAAGAAGTCCTTGATGGCCTCGGCCACCACGCCGCCAATGCCTGCGATGCTTTGAAGTTCGATGAGCGCGTCCCCGGATTTCATGGCGGACAGCAATGCCTCCAGCGTCAGAAAATGCCGCGCCAGCAACCGCGAATTGGTTTCACCGACATGGCGAATGCCCAGTGCATTTATAAAGCGGTCCAATGCAATGGTGCGCCGGGCATTGATGGCGGCCACCAGATTGTCCACCAGCTTGCCTTCATCGTCCTTTTTGGCTTTTGCCTTGACCGAATCCTTGCCTTCGCGGACCCGGCGCTCGGCGCTCAATTCTTCGCGGCGCTCGGCAAGGATTTTTCCCAATAATTCCGGCTTCTTTGTCAGCGCAAATATATCGGCCGGCTCCTTAACCAGCCCGCGTTCATAAAGAGTTTCGATATAGACGCCGCCAAGGCCCTCAATATCGAAGGTATCGCGCGCCACGAAATGCTTGAGCCGCTCCACTGCCTGGGCCGGGCAGATCAGTCCTCCGGTACAGCGCGCATCCACATCGGCTTTTCCGGTTTTTTCGTCCACCTCGCGCACGGCGTGGCTGCCACATTCAGGGCAAAGCTCCGGAAATTTGAAAATGCGCGCGTTTTTCGGGCGCTTGCCGTCCATCACCCGTACGACCTGGGGAATAACGTCCCCAGCCCGCTGAATGACGACGGTATCGCCGATGCGCACGCCCAGGCGCTCTATTTCATCGGCATTGTGCAGCGTGGCGTTCTGTACCACCACGCCGCCCACCGTAACCGGCCTGAGCCGGGCTACCGGCGTCAGCTTTCCGGTGCGACCGACCTGAATGTCGATATCTTCCAAAACGGTCTCGGCCTGCTCCGCCGGAAACTTATGGGCAATGGCCCAGCGCGGTGACCGCGACACGAAACCCAGACGGTCCTGCAGTTTCAGATCGTCGACCTTGTAGACTACACCGTCTATGTCGTAGCCGAGGCCGGCGCGTTTTTCTTCCATGCGGGCGTAGAATTTCAGCAGCTCCTCCACCGTTTCGCAGCGCTTGATCAGCGGATTGACGGAGAAACCCCAGTCCTTGAACTGCTGCAGCATGTCCCATTGGGTGTGCGCGGGCAAAGCACTGGCTTCGCCCCAGGCATACGCGAAGAATTTCAGGTTGCGCGACTGGGTGATGGCGGGATCAAGCTGGCGCAGCGAACCGGCTGCGGAATTGCGCGGATTGGCGTAAAGCGGCTTACCCTCTTTTTCCTGGCGTTTGTTGAGAGCGGCAAATTCCTGGTGCGTCATATAGACTTCGCCGCGCACCTCGAACACCGCGGGCGTCCTGCCCTTGAGGCGCAAGGGAATGTCATTGAGGGTCTTGAGATTGGCGGTGATGTCCTCGCCCTCGGTACCGTCGCCGCGCGTGGCGCCTTGAACAAATATGCCATCCTCATACCGAAGGGACGCGGACAGGCCGTCGATCTTGGGCTCGGCCGTAAAGACGATGTCATCCTGCTCCTTAAGGCCCAGGAACCGCTTTATGCGGGCGACAAATTCGGCGACGTCGCCATCCTCGAAGGCATTGTCGAGCGAAAGCATCGGCTTGGCATGAACGACCTTGGCGAACTTCTCGGAAGCCCTGGCGCCAATGCGGTGGGACGGACTGTCCGGTCGCACCAGCAGCGGAAACCGGGCCTCAATCGCGCTGTTGCGGCGGCGCAGGGCGTCATATTCGGCGTCTGAAATGACCGGCGCGTCCTGGTTATAATAATGCCGGTCATGATCGGCAATTTCAGCGGCGAGACGATCCAGCTCCTTGGCCGCTTCGCCGGAGGTCAGCCCGTCAACAGGCTTTTTGCTCAGGCCCTTCACGCGCGCTTGCGCTTTTTCGGGGCCGCCTCGGCCATCAGGCGGCGCGCGGCGGCGCGGGCTTCATCGGTAATGGCGGCGCCGGACAGCATGCGGGCAATTTCTTCCAATCGCTCCGAATCGTCCAGCAATACCACGCGTGTCTTGTCGCCGATGCGCACAATGCGGAAATGCCGGGCCGCGCGCGCAGCGACCTGCGGCGAATGCGTGACGAGAAGAACCTGTGTGGTCTGGGCCAGACGCTGAAGGCGTTCGCCCACGGCATCCGCCACGGCACCGCCCACCCCGCGATCCACTTCGTCGAATACCAGTGCGGCAGGCGGCGATGTCTCCGATAGCGCCACTTTCAGCGCCAGCGAAATGCGCGCCAATTCGCCGCCAGAGGCAATTCTGGCAAGACTGCCGAATGCCGCGCCCTCCACGGTGGCCACTTCGAAAACAATGCGCTCCATGCCGGACGGCGACGCTTCATTCCCGCCCAAGGGCGTCAGCACCACGCGAAATTTTGCGTGACCAAGTTTGAGCGGCGCCAACTCCGCCGCCACGGCGGTTTCCAGATTTTTAGCGGCGGCCTTGCGTGCCGCGCTCAACGCCCGGGCAGATTCGAGATAGGCCTCGCGCGCCGCCGAGGTTGCCGCCTCTGCATTTTTCATCCTGCTTCCGCCGTCCGACAGGGACTCGCGCTTGCCGGCAAAGTCGGCCAGCAGCCCAGGCAATGAATCCGCCGTCACGCCATATTTGCGGGCAGCGGCGCGGATGGCGTGGATACGATCTTCCAGAATCTCGAGCTTGCCCGGCTCGAAATCCAGCCGCGCCAGCAGGGACTCCAGTTCGCGCGTCGCTTCGGTGGCCGCATGGTAGGCCTGTTCCAATGCCTGTTCGGCCGAGCCGGCGGCCTTACGCGCATCGTCATTCATGCGGGACAGCTTTTTCAGCGCACCGGCAAGCGAAGCTTCCGCGCCGCGTTCGCCGGTCAGCAGTTCGGTCGCCGCCGCGATTTCTTCCGCAATGCGCGTCGCATTCGCCAGCAGCGCGCGCTCGCCGGAAAGCCTGGTTTCTTCGCCTTCTTCCGCACAGAGCGCGGACAGTTCGTCATGGGCATGGCGGACATAGTCGGCGTCGGCGGCTGCAGCGGCAGCGGCCTGCTTCAGGTCTTCGAGCGCAAGACGGGATTTTTCGAATTCCGAGAATTTTTCGGCAACCTCTGCGGCCAGCGCTTCATGACCGCCAAACGAATCAAGCAGTACGCGATGCGTGGCGGTATCGAACAGACCGCGGTCATCGCTTTGGCCGTGCACCTCCAGCAGCAATGAACCCAGGTCTCTTTGCAGCGCAACGCTGACCGGCTCGTCATTGACGAAGGCGCGCGTGCGGCCATCCGCAGAAAGCGTTCGCCGCAGCACGATGTCCTCGCCGCCAGGCAGGGACTGGTTTGCCAGAAAGGCATGCGATGCATGAGAGGCATCCGGGGCAAATACCGCCGCGGCAGAACCCTGCGCCGCGCCGGGCCGAATGCTTGCCCGGCCACCGCCGCGGCCACCGGCGGCCAAGCCCAAAGCATCAAGGAGAATAGACTTGCCCGCACCGGTTTCTCCGGTGAGCACATTCAAACCGGGCGCGAATTCCAGCACCACGGTTTCAATCAATACGATGTCCCGGACCGTCAGCGCGGCGAGCATCGCCTTGCCCTTCTACAGTAAATCAAATGCCTGAGTGATCCAGGAGCCCTTGTCAGCTTGCGGTTCCAGGTTGCGATTCTGCAGGAGATTATACGCATCCTGATACCATCCGCTGCCGGGATAATTGGCGCCCAGGACGGCGGCGGCGGCTTGCGCCTCGTTATTGACGCCGATCGCGTAATAGGCCTCGGTCAGGCGTTCCAGCGCTTCGGCGATCTGCGGCGTGCGGGAATATTCCGTCACAACAACCCGAAAGCGGTTGATGGCGCTGACATAGTCTCCGCGCGTCAGGTAATAGCGGCCGACCGCCATTTCCTTGGCGGCAAGATGATCCCGGGTCAGGTCGATTTTAAGATTGGCGTCGCGGGCATATTCGGTGTCGGGAAAGCGCTGCACCACGTCTTCCAGCGCCACCAGCGCAGCCTGTGTCGCGGATTGGTCGCGACCGACATCGACAATCTGCTCGTACAGCGAAACGGCCTTCAGGTAGAAGGCATAAGGCACTTCCGGACTGCCGGGATGCAACGATATGTAGTTATCGGCGGTCGAAATCGCCAGATCGTATTTGTCCGCCATGTAATAGCAGTAGGCGGCCATCAAGGTGGCGCGGCGCGCCCAGGGCGAATAGGGATGCTGCCGCTCCACTTCATCGAATTGCTTGGCAGCGTCTTCCCAGTTCTCGTTGTTTATTTCCTTCCAGGCATCGGCGTAAATCTTTTCGACGGCGCGCTCGGAGTAGTTGGCGGCATCCTTGTTCAGATCGGGCGCGTCATCCCCGCCAAAAAGGGATGAACAACCGGACAGCCCCAGCGTTGCGGCAAGCAACAGACCTGCCCCCAATGCGCGCAATCTGATGTGTCCAGCAGCCATATAGTTTTCCGATTTCCCTGTTGCCTCAACGGCTTGCCTAACTCCGGCAACGCCCGGCCAAGACTGTTTTGTTATAGCACAGCCCTTTGGGGGCCATGCAATCCGCTTGAGTGAGTCTTAAGCCATTTCAATCATTGCATAATTTTCAGGGTCTGCGAACAAGGCCCGCAATACGGCATTGTTGGTGGCGTGGCCGGACCTAAAGCCCTGGAATTTGGCCAGCAACGGCGCCCCGGCCAAGGCCATGTCGCCAATGGCGTCGAGGATCTTATGGCGAACGAATTCGTCGTCAAAGCGCATCAGACCGGCATTGACTATCTTACCGCCGTCCACGGCCAGGGTGTTGTCGAGCGAGGCGCCGCGCGCAAGCCCCATGGCGGTGAGGGCATCAAATTCCCTGGTGAACCCAAACGTGCGCGCCGGGGCGATGTCGCGTGCAAAATTTTCGGGCGAAAACGCCAGGGCAAAGGTCTGATGACCAATGGCAGTACCCGGAAAATCGATTTCAAACTCGTAGACGGTATTTTCCGACGGCGTCAGTGCAACGCGGGCGTCACCGCTTTGCACCTCTACGCGCTTCAAAACCTTTACGGCGCGGCGACGAATAGTTTGCGCCTTGGTGCCCGCCTGCTGAATCAGTTTCAAATAGGATAGTGAATCCCCGTCCAGTATGGGCGGCTCGGGACCGTCCAGGATCACCAGCAAGTCATCCACGGCCGCGCCGGCCACCGCAGCCATCAGATGCTCTATGACGCCGACGCTCGCGCCGGCGGCATTGGCAATGACGGTGCCCAGCCTGGTTTCCGCGACAAGATCATAGCGCGCCGGTATGTCGACACCCAGATCGGCGCGGCGAAAAACAATGCCACTGCCTGGCGACGCGGGCGAGAGAGTCATGCTGACGGGCGTGCCGGCATGCAGGGCGACACCTTTGGCGGAAACTTCTCCGGCGATGGTCTGGCGATTGCTCATACCGGCCTCATAGCATGAAAAGAAAAGGGCGGCGCGAACCGCACCGCCCTTTATTTATCTGTAGATCCCCTTTCCTCGCGCTACTGCGCTCGCCGGGGATGACAAGCCTGCCGGCTTGTCAGTTCGTCTGGCGCCGGAGAAACGCCGGAATCTCGAACTGGTCGTCACGCTGGTGTTCCGGAAACAGATCTTCCGCCGATCCGGCCGCCGGAGCCTGCTGCGGCGCCGGGCGCGGCGGCATGACCTGCGAGGTGGCGCGCGGTGCGGCCGGTTCCATTCGGTGATCCTCTTTGGCCACCCTTTTGCGGCCAAACAGACCGAACACGCTACGGCGTTCGTCCTGGCGGTTCCGGCTGACGCGCGGGCTCGGCACGCCGTACCGATGCGCGCACCGGAATGGCGGGCATTTCCGGGATGTCGTCGACGACTTCCGGAGCATCCTCACCACCAAGAATATAGGCTTCATTGCTGGACTGCTTCGCCGACAGTTCCTGTGCCAGCGTCTCCACCTGGCGATGAACCGGATTGCCGGCCATCGAAGCGGCGGCAGGCACCGGTTTTAGCTCAGGCTTGGATTCCAGTTTGATGGCAACCGGCTTCGGAAAAGGCCGCAGCGGATGGACCTTGTCGGGCACGGTAGATTCGACCACATCGATACCCGTGGCAACGACGGAGACGCGGATGCGACCCTCCATATCGTCCAGAATAGTGTTGCCGAAGATTATATTGGCGTCAGGATCGACCTCGGCGCGAATGCGGTTGGCGGCCTGTTCCACTTCGAACAGCATCAGATCGGGGCCGCCGGTGATGTTAATCAGCACGCCCTTGGCGCCCTTCATTGAAACATCGTCGAGCAGCGGATTGGAGATGGCCAGATCAGCAGCCTTGGCGGCACGATCTTCGCCCTCGGCTTCGCCTGTGCCCATCATCGCCTTGCCCATTTCCGAGATCACGGACTTGATATCCGCAAAGTCCAGATTGATCAGACCCGGCATGACGATCAGATCCGTCACACCGCGCACGCCCGCATGGAGAACTTCGTCGGCCATGGCGAAGGCCTGGGCGAAGGTGGTGCGGTCGTTGGCGACGCGGAACAGATTCTGGTTCGGGATGACGATCAGGGTGTGGACGTAGTTCTGCAATTCGGCGATGCCGCGCTCGGCCGCCCGCATCCGCTTGTCGCCCTCGAAGGCGAAGGGCTTGGTAACAACGCCAACCGTGAGAATGCCCATTTCGCGCACCGCGCGGGCAATGACTGGCGCCGCACCGGTGCCGGTTCCGCCACCCATACCGGCGGTGATGAACACCATGTGCGAGCCGGCTAATTGTTCGAGAATTTCATCCAGGGATTCTTCGGCGCCCGCGCGGCCCACATCCGGCTGCGCGCCCGCTCCGAGGCCTTCGGTGACCTTGGCGCCCAACTGAATCTTGCGATGGGCCTTTGACTGCACCAGTGCCTGGGCATCGGTGTTGGCCACCACGAAATCCACGCCTTCAAGTTTGGCGTTGACCATGTTGTTCACGGCGTTACCGCCCGCGCCGCCTACACCCAGCACGGTAATGCGGGGCCGTAGTTCTTTTGTCTCTGGGGCTTTAAGGTTTAACACCATATTCAGTCTCCTTGGTCATCGCTCGTCGATCACCCTGTTACACGCCACAAAAGCCCAACTGATTCGCCGATTCGGCTTGTTATTGTTGAATCACTTCAGGAGGCCGCCGGTCAACCGGCTAAGCCATCCTTTATTCGTTTCGGGTTCCTGTGACGCCGCCAAATCAGGGTTTAATATCTCTGGCGGCATTGTTGCGCCCGCCATCAGCAGTCCGACCGCCGTGGCGTAGTCGGGTCCGGCCGATGCCGCAGGCAAACCGGGGAAACTCTGAGGCCTGCCGATACGGACCTGCTTGTTCAAAATGCGTCCGGCCAGTTCGCGCGAGCCCGCCAACTGGCACGCGCCGCCGGTCAGAACCGCGCGCCGGCCAGCCGCCACATCGTAACCGGAGGCCCGCAGGCGCGTTTGAACCTCGCCGAATATCTCTTCCAATCGGGCCTGGATAATGCGGGTCAGCATCGAGCGCGGCACCCGCATGGCGGCTTCTTCGCCATCCTCGCCCATCTGGGCCAACGATATGACATCGGCTCCGGATTCCATGTCGCCCAACGCCGCGCCAAATAGAGTCTTGGCCCGTTCGGCGGCGGAGATCGGGGCCGCCAGCATACGGGCGATATCCGACGTGACGGCAAAGCCGCCGATCGGGACGACATCGGCATGGACCAAATGACCTTCCAGGAACACGGCGATAGAGGTGACGCCGCCACCCATGTCGATGACCGTTGCACCCAGCTGCTTTTCATCTTCGGTCAGGGTGGCAAGGCCGGAGGCATACGGCGCAAACAGAGACCCGACTACATTGAGGTGGCAGCGCTCGACCGCCAATTTCAGATTCTGCAACGGCGATGGCTTAACGGCCACGGCATGCATGGCGACGCCAATGCGCTGGCAAAACATGCCGGAGGGATCGCGAACGCCCCTGGCCTCGTCAACGACATAGGCGGTCGGCGCGCTTTGCACGATTTCGTGCCCCTCCAGCTTGCATTTGCTGCGACCTTCGGCCAGTAGCGCACGCAAATGGGCATCGGAGACCAGCTCACCGTCCAGCGCCATGATCGCGCGTGCATTAACGGAGGTCGGCTGGCCGCAATTGACGCCGATCAGCACATTTTGAATCCGCGCATCGGCCAAATTTTCCGCTGCGGCGACGCAATCGCGAATGGACTCCTCGGCAAGTTCCAGGCTCGTCACCGTTCCGGCGCGCAGGCCCTGGCTTTCCCGCAAGGACGATCCCAGTACCCGCAGCATGCCGGGTTCGGCCCGGCCGATCAGACAAACGACTTTTGAGGACCCGACATCCAATGCGGCCACCAGACCGGTGCGATAGGCCGGTGTCTGCCCGCCCGTACGCATTTTAATGGTCTCACCCATCAGGCCGCTTTCCCCCGTTTGACTTCCTTCTTTTCCCCGCCCCGGAGCACAAAGAAGAATCGATTAGCGTCACGCAAATCAATTTCGATGATGTTGCGCTCTAACACGCCGTCGTCAATGATGAGGCGTTCGAGCGTGTCGAGTTCCGTCTGCCAATTTTTTTCAGGCAGCTTGACCACGACGTTATCGTCCAAAATCAGATTCCAGCGGCGCATGGACTGGCGCTGGAACGCCTTGACCCGCGCCGACAATGCGCGGCGCGCCGCCACCGCGTCGACAATATCGGCCGCGAGTTGGGGGGCGCCCTCACCCATCAGGAACGGCAGATGCGCAAATGGCCGAATATCGTCCGACGTAATGACCCCGCCGGACCGTTCGACCACGGAGATCGTGTTGCCCGATTGCCAGAGCGCGAAGGGCTGCTTCTCGATCAGTCTGACATTAATGGAATCCGGATAGCGGCGCACGACGTCGGCGTCCTTTACCCAGTCCAGCGCCATCAAACGGGCCCGCGCACCCTTCAGGTCGGCGCCAAAAATGGACTGGCCGGGCGCAAAGCCCAGCGCCGCCACCACAGTTTCGGGCGGCGTGCGCGTGTTGCCGTCGATATGCACCTCGGCAATACCGAAGCCGGCTTCGGCGATAATAGTCGAAAATGTCGTGTTCACGGCGTTGATGCCACGGCCAACATAGCCGCCGGCAAACAGGCCACCGACGACTACAAGCACCAGAAACGCGACCGTCAGCATCAGCATCGGCCGACTGAAGCTGAACATGGCCTTGATACGAAGAACGAGGCGCGAAACCGGACCGTCGTGAAATTTTTCGCGTTTGGCGTAATCGACGCGCGGCGCAACACGATCACGCTGCCCGCGCACAGACTTGCGGTTCGCTTTGGACCGGCCACCACGCCGCTTGCGGTCAATTTTCACCGATCGCACGAGGCATCCTCCACCATCCAACGGCATAATTTCGCATAGCTCATGCCGTGCAGCGCCGCCTGCTCGGGCACCAGAGAGGTCGGGGTCATGCCCGGCTGTGTGTTGGTTTCAAGTAGAATCAATCGGTGTTTTCCACCGGTGTCATCATAGCGCAAATCCGTCCGCGATACGCCGCGGCAGCCAAGGGCCGCATGAGCCGCCACCGAAAGACGCATCGCTTCGGCGGAGATTTCGTCGGGAACCTGCGCAGGCAGAATATGTTGCGAACCACCGGCCGCATATTTTGCTTCATAGTCGTAAAACGCCAGATCTGTGGTGATCTCCGTCACGCCGAGCGCGCGATCACCCATCACGGCCACGGTCAGCTCCCGGCCGGGCACAAATTCCTCGACCATCATTTCATTGCTGAGGTTCCAGTTGTCCGTGCCCAGTTCGGCAGGCGGGCGGTTGTCGCCCTTGCGGATTATATAAATTCCGACGCTAGAACCCTCATTCACCGGCTTGATCACGTAAGGCGGCTCCATCAGATGCCTGCCCGCCACTTCGCGCCGGTCGGCAACGATGGATTTCACGATGGGCAGACCTGCGGCCTGATACACATCCTTGGTGCGCTGCTTGTGCATGGCCAGCGCCGAGGTCAGCACGCCGGAATGCGTATAGGGAATCTGCATGAGCTCAAGCAGACCCTGGACGCAGCCATCTTCGCCCCAACGCCCATGTAGTGCGTTAAAGGCCGCATCCGGCCTGGCGGCGCCAAGTTTCTCCGCGAGTTTCTCTGCCGCGTCGATTTCAACGACCTCGAAGCCTTCCTCACGCAGGGCCTTGGCACAGCCGCGGCCCGAAACCAGGCTGACCTCACGCTCGGCAGAGCGTCCACCCATCAATACAGCGATGCGCTCATAAGCGGTCATGGTACGCCCACCCGCTTGATTTCCCATTCCAGACTGATGCCGGATTTGGCTTTGACGCGCGCGCGCACCTGTTCGCCCAGCGCCTCGATATCCGCGCTGGTGGCATTGCCGGTATTGATCAGAAAATTGGCGTGCTTTTCGGAGACCTGCGCGCCTCCGACCGTCAGACCGCGGCATCCAGCCTCGTCGACCAGCTGCCAGGCCTTGTAGCCGGGCGGGTTCTTGAAGGTCGAACCGCCAGTACGGGATTTTACCGGTTGCGTGGCTTCGCGCTGCTCAATCAGCACATTCATGCGGCCCAGAATCGCGGCAGGATCGTCGGGTGTGCCTTCCAGCACGGCCTCAACGAAGACGTAGTCATCTGGAACGCCAGAATTGCGGTAGACGAATGCCATATCGGCGGCCGACAGCGTGTGTTTGTTGCCTGCTCCGTCTACGGCTGTTGCTTCCACAAATATGTCGGCTATCTCGCGCCCATAGCACCCCGCATTCATGCGCAGGGCGCCGCCGATGGTGCCCGGCACGCCGCGCAGGAATTCGAACCCGGCAATACCCGCTTCCGCCGCGGCACGGGCAACGGCGGCATCCAATGCAGCTGCGCCAATGCGCATGCGCAGGCCCTCAATCGATATTTTTCCGAACGCCGCCGGCAGGCGGATGACGACGCCGGGAACGCCGCCATCGCGTAACAACAGATTGGAACCCACACCGATTACGCTGACCTGCGTATCGGGATTGCGCGCGGCCAGAAAGGTCGCCAGATCGTCCGCATCGGCAGGACGAAACAGAATTTCGGCGTTGCCGCCGGCGCGGAACCAGACAAGATCCTTCAACGGCGCGTTTTCTGCATAAGTGCCGCGCACAGGCGGCAGGGCATCGCAGACGCGGGTCATCATCACGCCTTGCCCTCCTTTGCTTTCAACGCACTTTCCAGGTTTGCGGCCCAATTTGTAATAGATCCGGCACCCAGAAGGACGATGGCGCCATCCTTGAGATTGGCGATCGTGGCAATGGAGGCGGCAAGCTCGGATTCGCCTTCGATAACGCGCACATCGCGATGACCGTGGGCGCGCAAGGCCTCGGCATAGGTATCGCGATTGTAGCCTTCGATCGGCTTTTCACCCGCCGTATACACCGGCGCAATAATCGCCACGTCGGCCTCGTTGAGGCAGGTACAAAACTGCTCGAAGGTATCGCGCAAACGGGTATAGCGATGCGGCTGCACCACCGCGACCACCGGTCCGCTATAGGCCTGGCGCGCGGCCTTGAGCGCTGCAGCAATCTTGAACGGATTATGGGCGTAATCGTCAATAATGGCAGCGCCGTGCCATTCCCCGACCCGCGTAAAGCGCCGCCCAACACCGCGAAAGCTTGCAAGGCCCGCTTTGATGGTCGCCTCAGCCACGCCCAGCTCGCGCGCCACCACAATGGCTGCCAGCGAATTCTGCACATTGTGTTCGCCCGGCATAGGCAAAACCAGATTGTCCAGCCGCGTCCGGGTGCCTTTATGACGGTCGGTGAATATCACATCGAAATGCGAAGCGCCCTGCGAAAAGCGGACATTGACGGCGCGCGCATTGGCCTGGGGCGAGAAGCCATAAGTGATGATACGGCGATCCTCGATGCGGCCGACCATGGCCTGCACTTCAGGATGATCCAGGCACAGCACGGCGAATCCGTAAAACGGAATATTTTCCACAAACCGCTGAAACGCTTCGCGCATCTTGTCGAAGGTGCCGTAAAAATCGAGGTGGTCCGGATCGGCATTGGTCACGACCGCAACCGTGGCCGGCAATCTCAGAAAGGTGCCGTCGCTTTCATCGGCTTCGACTACGACCCACTCACCGTCTCCGACGCGGGCATTGGTGCCATAGGCATTGATGATCCCGCCATTGACGACGGTGGGATCGAGCCCGCCCGCATCCAGCAGGGCGGCCACCATTGTTGTGGTGGTGGTTTTGCCATTTGTGCCCGCAATCGCAACGCAGGACCGCAGGCGCATAATCTCGGCCAGCATTTCCGCGCGGCGTACCAGCGGCAATCCGCGCGCGCGCGCGGCATCGAATTCGACATTGCCCGGCCTCACTGCCGAGGAATACACCACGGCATGGGCATCCTTGAGATTGTCGGCGCTATGGCCAACCGTAATTGAAATACCCATCGCCCGCAGGCGTTTCACATTGGCATTGTCGGCGACGTCAGATCCCTGAACCTTGTAGCCAAAATTGTGCATGATCTCGGCAATGCCGCTCATGCCGATACCACCGATGCCAATAAAATGAATGGCACCGATATCGAGTGGAACGCGGGTTTTGGCGGGTTCGGTCATGCGGCCTCCGCCAGACGTTCAACCAGATCGGCAAGGCGCGAGGCCGCGTCGGGGCGGGCAATGGCGTGCGCGGCGGCGGCACGAGCTGCCAGTTCCTGCGGCGACGAGAAAGCTCCAACGAGCATTTCAGCCAGTATTTTTGCGGTTAAATCGCGCTGCGCGACAACCCAGGCGCCACCTGCATTGGCAAGAAATTCGGCATTGGGACGTTGATGATCGTCCATTGCATGCGGCAGGGGAATAAGAATGGCGGGGCGTCCAATAACCGCCAATTCGCTGACGGTACCGGCGCCCGAACGGCCGATCACCAGATGGGCCCAGGCAATGCGCGTCGCCAGGTCGGAAAAGAATGGCGCAAGTTCGGCTTTGACATTGGCCTTGGCATAGGCGGCGCGAACGGCATCGAGATCCTCCGGACGGCACTGCTGCACAACGTCGAGCCGGTTGCGCATCTCCTGTGGCAAAAGCGCGATAGCAGCAGGCACGATTTTACTTAAGGCGCGCGCGCCCTGACTGCCGCCGAACACCAGTAACTTCAGCGAACCGTTTGCGACGGGCGCATCGTATGCCGCCCCGGCCAGCGCAATAACCTCTGGGCGCACCGGATTGCCGGTCAGGACGACCTTGCCGCTGTCCTTCGGTGCGAAGCGCGCAATCGGGAAAGCGGCTGCCACCATCCGCATGCGATTCATCACCAGCCGGTTGACCCGGCCCACGACCGTGTTCTGCTCAAGAATGGCCGTCGGAAGGCGCGCAAGCCAGGCGGCAATCATAACCGGCAGCGAAGGATAGCCGCCAAACCCCACAACCGCTCCGGGCTTCAGTTTCAGCAATTTGACGAATGCCGTGACTACGCCAGCGGCAATTTCAAATGGCGCCGTCGCCAATTCCAGAATCGAGCGGTCGGCAAACGCCGCAGACGGCACGGTTTCGATGACCGCGCCGGGAAAGGCCTTGGCATAGCCACGACCGCGGGCGTCGGTCATCACCACAACGGTCATGCCGCGTTTGATCAGTTCTCCGGCCAAAGCCTGTGCCGGAAACAGATGGCCGCCCGTACCGCCGGCAGAGAGCACAATCACGGTCATGCGCGCGCCCCCAGAAACCACATCAGAGAATCCTCGCGGGCGCCCACTTTCGGCCGCTGACGCGTCACACCGAGCGCCAGCCCCATGGTCAGGGAAATGGCGAACAGGGAGGACCCGCCATAGGAAATGAAGGGAAGCGTCATGCCCTTGGCGGGCAGAAGGCTGATGGCCACGCCCATATTGATGAAAGCCTGAACCGCCGTGACGATGGCAAGGCCCGCGCCGGCAAGCTGGCAAAAGGGTTCACGTGCGTTGGCGGAACGCAGCAAGAGTCTTACGGTCAGCAGCCCAAACAGAATGGCGATTATTGCGCACAGAATGAGGCCGAACTCCTCGCCGGCCACCGCAAAGATGAAATCCGAATGGGCGTCCGGCAGGCGATATTTGATCGTACCGGCGCCGGGACCGACGCCGAACAAGCCGCCATGGGCGAAGGCCTTCAGCGACAGTCCCGTTTGATAGCCGATACTGTCCGGATCGAGAAACTGGTTCACGCGGCGGTGGACATGGTCAAAAAAGAAATAGGCAACGCCAAACAGAAGCGACGCCGCACCGCCTAAACTCCACACCCAGATCAGCGGCAGTCCGGCAAAGAACAACAATCCACCCCATAGCGCCAGCAACAGGAAGGTCTGTCCGACATCGGGCTGCAGCAACAAAATGCAAATCGCCGGAACGATAAGCAGAAATGTGATGAACGGTTTGGGAAGCGGCAGTGGCGCCTTATCCGCGAGGATGGCTGCCCCGAGAATTGCAAAGCCCGGCTTGAGGAATTCCGAGGGCTGAAGCGACAACATTCCAAAATCCAATTCGCGCCGGGCGCCCAGCACATCGTTTCCCACAAACAGAACCAGAAAAGCGCCGATCAGGCCGCATGCGAAAATGATTGCCGCAAAAATCTTGATCTGCCGAAGCGACAGAAGCGAAGTGCCCAGCAGGATTCCCGCCGCCGCGCAGGCGAACACGACCTGCTTGAGCGCGTAGCGGAAATCACCACCGGTCAGTGGGCCGCCGGTAATGGCCGGACTGGCGGCAAAAGCCAGCGTCAATCCGATAGCCAGCAACAAAAACATGGCTGTCAGCGCCACGCGATCAACGGTGAACCACCAGGCCGCCAAAGGGCTTTTGCTGGCGCGAGAGAAGCTCATGACGCCTCCCGCACGGAAGCAAGATCATGGATGGCGGAACGGAAGACATCGCCGCGCTGCTCGAAATCCTCAAACTGGTCGAAGGATGCCGCAGCCGGAGACAGCAATACCACGGGCGCCGGGAGTACCGAGGAAGCGGCGTCCGTGGCGGCATGCCGGACCGCAACATCCAATGTGCCGGAAATCTCGAACTCGACTTTGTCCTTCAGGGTGGCGGCAAAGGCCTGGGCGGCTTCACCGATCAGATAGGCTTTGCGAATGCGGGAGAAATGCGGACCGAGGCTGTCGATGCCGCCGGATTTTGCCTTGCCGCCTGCAATCCAGAAGATATCGGGAAAGCATACCAATGCGCGTTCGGCAGCTTCGGCATTGGTTGCCTTGAAATCGTTGATAAAGCGGGTTTTGCCAATCGTGCCAACGCTCTCCATGCGATGGGCCAGGCCCGGAAAGCTGAGAATGGCCCGCGCGATGGCCCGGGCGTCTTTCACATATGGTTTGACCGCGGCATAGGCGAGCGCGGCATTCTGCCAATTGTGGAGCCCGGGCAGGGCGTCGGCCTCGGCCAAGTTCATGACAGGTGTGGCGCGTTGCCCCTGTGCATCGTACAGCACCCCATCCACCACAAATATGCCGCGCCCCAGAACCTTGCGCACCGAAACGGGAATGGCAGGCGGTCCGCCATTGGAAGCCATTTTGGTAAAAATCGCGGACGTGTATTTGTCATCCACGCCAATAATAACCGCGCCGGATTTGGCCGTATCGTGCAACAGCCTTTCCTTGACCGCCGCATAATTTTCCATCGTGCCATGGCGATCGAGATGATCAGGCGTGATGTTGGACAGAATCGAAATATCAGGCACAAATCCGGGTGACAGATCGATCTGATAGGACGACATCTCTACGACGTATATCGTTTTGGCCGAAGGCGGCGAGAATCCAGTACCGCCTTGCCGATATTGCCGCCAATTTCGGCAACAAAGCCGCAAGCTTGAAGTATGTGGCCGATCAGGGCCGTGGTGGTGGATTTGCCGTTGGTGCCGGTAATGGCGATGACAGGCGCGCGTCCGGCCGCATTTCTGTCAGGACGGATTTCCCGCGAAAAGAGTTCGACATCGCCGATAATGGCGACATCCGTTTCCCTGGCGCGCTTTACCACATCGTGCGGATTGTGGGTCAGCGCAATTCCCGGCGAAAGGATAAGCGCCGCCAATTTGTCCCACGGCCAGGCTTGCCATTCGGCAATGCCGGCGCCTTCCGCCTGCCCCGCAGAACGCGCCGCCACCTTGTCGTCCCATGCGATAATCTCGGCGCCGCCGGCTTTCAGGGCGCGCACCGCAGCCAGGCCGGAACGCGCCAGCCCGAATACGCCTACTGTCTTGCCGGAAAAGCCGTGCGCCGGGATCATCTGAGTTTCAACGTTGAAAGGCCGATCAGAGCCAAGACCACAGCTACGATCCAGAACCGGATCACGATGGTCGGCTCTTTCCAGCCAAGCTGTTCGAAATGGTGATGGATCGGCGCCATGCGAAATACGCGCTTGCCGGTCAATTTGAAGGATACGACCTGCACAATCACCGAGACGGTTTCGAGCACGAACAGACCGCCCACAATGGCGAGCACGATTTCATGTTTCACCGCGACCGCCACCGCACCCAAGGCTCCGCCCAGCGGCAGCGAGCCGGTATCGCCCATAAAAACCATGGCCGGCGGCGCATTGTACCAGAGAAAGCCCAGGCCTGCGCCGACCAGCGCGCCGAGAAACACCACAAGCTCGCCGGTTCCGGCCACATAATTGAGCTGAAGATAATCGGCGAAGCGAATATTGCCGACCATGTAGGCGATAAAAATAAATGCCCCGGCGGCAATCATGACGGGCACGATAGCCAAGCCGTCCAGTCCATCGGTGAAATTCACCGCATTGGCAGCGCCGACAATGACAAACCCGCCGAACAGGAAGAAGAATACGCCGAGCGGCAACAGCACGGATTTCAGGAATGGCACAGCCAGCGCACCGGACAGCTCAGGCGCCTGCATACGCATGACAAGCGCCGTTGCGCCGATGGCGACGGCGAACTCAGTCAGCAATCGAAATCTTCCGGACAGTCCGTCCGAAGAGCGCTTGGTGACTTTGCGATAGTCGTCAAAGAATCCCAGCAACCCGAATGACACGGTGACAAAAAGCACCATCCAGATATAGCCGTTGGTCAAATCCGCCCAGAACAGCGTCGCACCCAACCAGGGCAGCAGGATCAGCAGACCGCCCATTGTCGGTGTGCCCTGCTTTTCAACGATATGCCGCTGCGGTCCTTCGGCCCGTATCGGCTGACCCTTACCCTGCCTGATTTTCAAAACACGGATCAGAGCGGGGTTGACCAGAAAGGCCAGCAGCAATGCCGTGATAACTGCGCCACCGGAACGGAAGGTGAGATAACGGAACAGGCGCAGGACCGCGATGCTGTCGGCGTCGGGTATCCAGGAAAGATAGTGAAACATGGTCCCCTAGCCCCGCGCCTTCAATGCGTCGATGACAACCGACATTTTGCTGCCAAAGGATCCCTTGACCAGAATCGTGTCGCCGGATTTGCAGCTCTTTCAGCAGTTGCGGAACCAGTGAAGACGAATTCGCTGCATAGGCTCCGCGCCGCGACGCAGGCAAAACCTCCCAAAGCGATTTCATATGCGGACCACAGGCAAACACCAGATCGGCCCTGGCATCTTCTATGGGTTGTGAAAGGCTTTTATGGTGGGCGTCGGACTCCGCACCCATTTCAAGCATGTCGCCGAGTACGGCAATCCGCCTGCCTTTGGCCCCACCCAACAAGGACAGCGCTGCGGTCATCGAGGCGGGATTGGCGTTATAACTTTCGTCAATGACGGTAATGCCGGCCGCGTCAAAGCGTGCGCCCCGGCCCTTAAGCGCGGTAAAATTCCTGAGCGCCGCCGCGGCATTGAATATATCGCCATCCAAAAGGGACACCGCCGCCAGCGTCGCAAGCGCATTGCGGGCAATATGGGCGCCGGGCGCACCGCAAGAGATGGACAATTTTCTGCCGAAGATATCGGCTTCCATTTGCATGCCGTCCGGCGTCTCCGTCATCGACAGCAGCCGGGCATCACTGTCTTTGGCTTCACCGAAAGAATAGATATTGGCGACGTGCGCCTGCTTCGCGCGCGCCCTGAGCCGCCCGGCATAAGGACTATCCGCCGTGATCAGCGCGGTGCCGCCAGGCTCAACGCCTTCGAAAATCTCGGACTTTGCATCGGTAATTGCCTCGCAGGTACCGAAAAATTCCAGGTGCGCGGGCGCGATGGTTGTGACAATGGCAATGTGCGGGCGCACCATATTCACCAGTGCGCGGATTTCGCCGAAATGATTCATGCCGATTTCGAAAATGCCGAATTCGGCACCACGCGGCACTGACGCAAGGCTGAACGGTACGCCCCAATGATTGTTGTATGACGCCGACGACGCATAGGTGCGACCGAGCGCATCAAATCCGAGACGCAGCATTTCCTTGGTCGTGGTTTTACCGGCACTGCCGGTGATGCCAATAATCTTTGCGTGCGTACGGGCCCGCGACGCGCGCGCCAGATCTTCCAGGCCGCGTTGGGTGTTGGCCACGGTAAGGAGCGGCGCATCGGGGGCAATCCCGTCCGGGTGGCGCGCAACGAGGGCCGCACCGGCCTTGGCTGCGAGCGCCGCAGCGACAAAGTCATGGCCGTCACGGTTGTCGCCTTTCAGTGCCACAAACAGGTCGCCTTCCCTGATGGTGCGCGTATCGATGGAAAGACCGCTTACCTCAAAGGCCCGCGCGGCCATGCCCAGCGTGACTGCTTCGGCTTCGGCGGATGTCCACAGTGCTGTCACGCCGCCCTCCCGCCGGCCGCGCGCGCGGCCATCACCGCTTCTTCACGGTCCGAAAACGGAATGATCCGATCCCCGACATATTGACCTGTCTCATGCCCTTTTCCCGCGATGACCAAGGCGTCGCCCATTGCGAGAGCGGCAATCCCGGCTCGAATGGCCTGCGCCCGATCACCGATTTCGCGTGCGCCGGGCGCGCCGGCGAGTGCTTCCTTGCGGATGATGGCGGGATCCTCACTGCGTGGATTATCATCCGTAACGATTACATCGTCGGCGAATTTTGCTGCTGCGGCGCCCATGAGCGGACGTTTGCCTTTGTCGCGGTCTCCGCCGCAGCCAAAAATGACATGCAGCCGGCCCGTCACATGGGGACGAACGGCCGTGAGAACCTTTTCCAGCGAATCCGGCGTGTGGGCATAATCCACATAGATGGGCGCGCCCGACGCAGCGTAGGCCACGCGCTCAAGGCGGCCCGGTGCGCCCTTCAGCGTTTCAAGTGCCTTGAACACCTTGCTCGCATCGGCGCCCAGGCCAATTACCAGCCCTGCTGCGACCAGCGCGTTGGAGGCCTGAAAGCTCCCGACAAGCGGCAGTTTCACCTGATAGGTTTTGCCCAAATGGGCGATGTGCAGGTCCTGGCAGTTTTCATGCCCTTCGGAACGCAGCAATTTCAGGCTGTCGCCCTTCTCGCCGACCGTAAGCGTTCGAATGCCTCGCGCCTTGGCCGCCGAAAAAAAGGAATCGGCATGATCGGCATCCATATTGATGACGGCCACGCCGTCGGGCCGGAGAAGATCTGCAAACAATCTGAGCTTCGCCGCCAGGTAGCGATCAAAGGTAGCGTGATAATCCATATGATCGCGGGTGATATTGGTAAAACCGGCAGCGGAAATAACAACAGCGTCCAGACGAAATTGATCGAGACCGTGACTTGAAGCCTCCAGCGCCAGATGGTCGATGCCTTCCTTCTTCAACTCAGCAAGGAGACGGTGAATTTCGATCGGGTCCGGCGTTGTATGCCGCAAAGACTGCTCGCCCCTTGGCGTCACTACGCCGACCGTGCCGAGGCTGGCGGCCGGTATGCCGAGCGCGGTCCAAATTTCGCGCACGAAGGCCGCAACCGATGACTTGCCCTTGGTACCGGTAACGGCGGCAATCTGAGCGGGCTGCGCCTCATAATAGGCGGCTGCAATGCGCGACAATCCCAGGCGCGGATTATCGTCGGCGATAAAGCGCACGCCTAGCGCCGCCGCGGCTGCCGCCACCTCCGGCTTTCCCAGGATGGCGACCGCCCCCTTGGCCACGGCCTCTTTTACGAATTGTGCACCGTCGGTTTTGGTACCGGGCAATGCAGCAAACAGAAAGCCGGGCCGCACGCTGCGGCTGTCGCAAGCGATGCCGGAAAACTGCCGTGCCTCGGACGCTGAAATCGGCAATGCCATACCCATCACAAACCCGACTGCGCCAGTGTCATGGGCGGCGCGCGGTTGGGCACACCCAGAAGTGGCGCTATACGCGCAATTATGCGGCCCGCCAGCGGCGCAGCAGTGTACCCGGCCAGCGCGAAGCCAAATGTTTCTTTGGTGCCATGCGGCTCGTCCAACATGACGAACACCACATAACGCGGATCATCCGCCGGAAATGTGGCGAAGAAGGACGTCACCAAAACATTTTTCTGATAACCATGATTGCCGGGCTTTTCGGCAGACCCGGTTTTGCCGCCGACATCGTAACCCGGGACATCGGCCTTCTTGCCGGTACCGTCGGTCACCACATAACGCAGCAATTCACGCATCCTGGCGCTTGTCTCGGGCTTGATAAGCTGCTCTCCGCGGGCGTCTCCAGGCGACTTAACAAAGGTCGGCGCAATTTTGCGGCCACCATTCACCACCGCCGCCGCAGCCGTGATGTAGGACAGCGGACTGATACCGATGCCATGGCCGAAACCGATGGTAGCGGTCTCAATCGTCCCCCAATTTTCGGGGTAAAGAGGACGCGCCGTTTCCGGAAGCTGACTTTGAACCGGCGCGAGAAGGCCCAATCGGGAGAGGAATTGCCGCTGGCGGTCGCCGCCCGAGCGCATGGCGATCTGAGCGGAGCCGATATTCGAGGATTGCGCCAGCACTTCGCGCATGGTCAGCGTGGCCGGCATATGCTCGGCTTCGTGAATGATATAGCGGCCGACCTTCAATCCATTGCCGATGGGGAGAACTTCTTCCGGGTTGCTGGTGCCGTCTTCCAGGGCGAGCGTCATGGTGAAAACTTTGAATACCGAACCCAGTTCGTAGACATTCTGCGCCATGATATTGCGCGTGGAATTGCCGGGACCGAAAGTTCTCAGATTTGGATCGAAATCCGGCAGCGAAACCATGCCAAGTACTTCGCCGCTTCTGACGTCCATCACCACGCCGCCCACGGCCTTGGCGCGGAACATTTTCATGCTGGCCTCGGCCTCGGCCGCCAGAATGTATTGGACCCGAACGTCGATCGACGTCGCAACCGGCTGATCGGGATCGGCCCTCAATTCTGAATTGAATGCTTTCTCCAGACCGGAAACACCGTTGCCGTCAGGATCCGTCAGGCCAAGCAACTGCGCTGTGGCCCGGCCATTTGTGTAATACCGTTTTGCGCTCGGCTCGAACTCCAGGCCGGGCAAGCCCAGGCGCATTACTTTGTCCTGTTGATCCGGCGTCAGCTGACGGGCCACCAGCACATAGGGAGATTTTCCATTGAACCCGCGCAGCAGCCGCTCTTCTCCGGCGCCAGTCGCCTCGGCAAGACCATGCGCGGCCTCGGCCTTGTCCCAGAATGTGTGGGGGCGCGCGTACAGATCCTTCACCGGAAGATCCCGCGCCAACAATTGACCGTTGCGATCGACAAGATCGGCGCGCGCCGCCACGGCGCGCACAACGCCGACGCCTGCCGAGATTCCGCTCATCAGCGTGACGTCGGCCAGCCGGATCACCACTATCGCGAACGCAGCGGCGCATATCGCCGCGCCGATAACGATCCGCCTTTGATAGATTGTGACCCCCTGACGCATACCCTCGCTAAACCACCTTTAGTATCCGCCGGTTTCGACGGAGGCGGGAATTACAGAAGACGTGTCTGCGAGTGCCTGGGCCGGAACAACGGCACTGGCTTCGCGAATATTGCTCGTGACGGTCGGCACCGCCTCGCCTCGGTGGGGCAGCAGTTCGAGCGAGGATAATTGCACGGATGCGGTATCGGACATTCCCAGTTTGGATTCAGCCAAGGCCTGAATGCGGGCGGGTCCGGCAACACGGGCCCATTCAGCCTCCAAAACGCTGATGGCGGATTTTTCCTGCACCATCTGGCGCTCTGTACGCTGCAATTCGACGCTGGCAACGCGTGTGCGTTCCGAGACGTGATAGAGGCCCAACACCGTCAGGCCTATCAATGCAACACAGAAGAAATTGATCACACGCACCATGGCACTCTCCTAGGCCGCCAGGCGTTCCGCGGCCCGCAACTTTGCGGAACGGGCGCGGGGGTTGGCGGAAATTTCCGCGTCCGTGGGAATAACGGCGCGGTTGGTAATGAGATGGAATTTCGCGGTCTGCGCCGGATCGGCGACAGGCGCGTGACGCGACAGGCGCGGCGCAGAGGTGCTGCGGCCGGACAGGAATTTTTTGACAATACGGTCTTCAAGCGAATGGAAGGAGACCACAGCAATGCGTCCCTGGGGATTCAATATCCGCAGCGCGGCCTCGAGCCCCTGTTCCAGTTCGCCAAGCTCGTTGTTCACATAGATGCGCAATGCCTGAAAGGTCCGCGTCGCCGGATGAATGGCAAAGCGGGCCGCGGCCGGTCCCAACGTGGCCGACACGAGCTCGGCCAATTGCGCGGTGCGGGTAATGGGACGGGCGGCAATGATTGCGCGCGCGATACGACGCGCCTGATGTTCCTCGCCATAACGGGCAATGACGCCGGCAAGCGTTTTCTCATCCACCGCATTGATAAAATCGGCGGCGGATTCGCCGTCCTTGCTCATGCGCATATCAAGCGGACCGTCTTCGCGGAACGAAAAGCCACGCGCCGGTTCATCGAATTGGAAGGATGAAACGCCGAGATCCAGCACCACACCGTCGGTTGCTTCGACGTAGGAGTCCATCTGCGAATATTCGCCATGGACCAGCGTGAGGCGGCCCGGATAAGCGGCAACCAGCTCCTGGCCGCGGGCAATGGCATCGGGATCGCGATCAATGCCCAGCACGCGGCAATCGGCAGCTTCGAGAATGGCGCGCGCGTATCCGCCGCCACCGAAGGTGCCGTCGACGTAATGCGCACCATCGCGCGGCGCCAGCGCCGCCAGCACTTCGGCCAGCATCACGGGAAGATGTCCGCTCATGCCGCCCCTCCGTCGCGCGCGCGCTCGAACTTGGCTTTGACGCGGGCCAGACGTTCGGCCTCGATGGGTGCATAGCGCGCGGCATCCCAGATCTGGAATTTCTGCGACAGACCCACAAAGGCGATGCGATCCTTCAGGCCGGCATACTCGATCATGGCCTCGGGCAAGCGCACGCGGCCCTGTTCGTCGGCCGGCAACAATTGGGTGCGGGCGATGACCGCCGCTGCCTCGTCGTCATGGCTGGGCGAAAAAAACGGGTCCTGCGCGGACAACCGCGCGTGCACACCGTCCAACAGGGTCTGGCCGAAGCCTTCCAGCGCCGGCTCAAAGAAGGACGGGCAGATCAGGACGCCCGGCGTGTTCTGGACGGCGAGGATCTGGCGGAAGGGCGCGGGGATGCAAACGCGCCCCTTGCTATCCAGCGTGCCGGATACCGTCGACATGAACGGCTGGACCAACGCGGTCATCGGATTTCCGCCCCTCAAGTCCCTCAACGCGGGGTCAGCCGATTATCGGCCGGCACTCAACACTGGGACAGCATGGGATAGCATGGGACAGAAATCAGCGTCAATGAAAAAAGCTAAGTAAATTAGGGGCTTGCGTAGTAATACCTTACCCCGGAACAACTAGCTGTAGTCTTTGCAGGAACAAAAAGAAAACACCGAAAGAATGGAGTCATTGAGGTAAAGAAAAGCTTAAGACTAAGTGCCCCTTTTGTTCTCATTTTTGTATCCAGAGCGGCAAATGCGTCAGATGGCCTATAAGCCGGGTTCTGTCCGTCGCCTTGCGGCAACTGGATGACCATTCCTCTGGGACGCGGGTTACCCCGCGCCTCACGCGACCTACCCGGACGGCGATCCGGAAACGGATCAAGTGCCATCCCTATTTGGTCTTGCTCCCGGTGGGGTTTGCCTAGCCGCCCCTGTTGCCAGGGACGCGGTGCGCTCTTACCGCACCATTTCAACCTTGCCGCGGCTTTAGGCCGGTAGGCGGTGTCATTTCTGTGGCACTTTCCCTGGGGTTTCCCCCGCCGGACGTTATCCGGCACCGTGTTTCCGTGGAGCCCGGACTTTCCTCGAACAGGTTGCCCTGCCCGCGGTCATCCAGCCATCTGACGCGCGCTAAGCTTATGCGATCCCGTCGGCTTGTGCGAGCAAAGACGCAAGCGCCGCGCCGCAGGCGATATCCCAGACGCCGTTTACGGTTTCCGGACGAAAATGGCGCTGGAAGGCCATAACGACTTTGTCCAACGGCGCATTCGGATCATAGCCATAGCGCGCCAAAGCGGTGTGGTGGGGCTCCCGCAAAGCTACCCCTCCGCGTGGCCAGAGGCCGAGGCCGCTATCGGCCAGCCCTTTCCAGGGGAACAGTTCGCCGGGATCCTCCTTGCGCGCAGGCGCCACGTCGGAGTGGCCCAGCACTCTTGAGGCCACGATACCGTGGCGGGAAACGATCTGCATTGCCAATGCAATGAGCGCGTCCACCTGATCGTCGGCAAAGGGAATGTAGCCGAACTCATGGCCCGGATTGACCAGTTCAATGCCGATGGAGCGCGCATTTATATCCATCGCTCCAGCCCAATAGGATTGGCCCGCATGCCAGGCACGGCGCTGTTCGGGAACGTGCGCATATATCAGGCCGTCTCGGTCGATTGTGTAATGCGCCGAGACTTTCGCCGCGGGGTCGCAGAGGCGATCCAGTGCGGCCTGAGCGCTTTGCATGCCCGTATAGTGCAGCACCAGCATATCGGGACGCACGCCATCTGGCCGTGCGTCATGGTTGGGCGATGGTCGTGCAACTATTCTTGTCATGCCAAGTCGCGCTCCTTGCAGATGGCGTCATAGGCGGTATTGATGGCTGCAATCTTGCCGGTGGCGAGCTTGATGAATTCTTCCGGCACGCCGCGCCCGATCAAACTATCAGGATGGTTTTCCCGCACCAACCGGCGATAGGTGCGTTTGATTTCGTCCTCGCCAGCGTCATAGGCCACGCCCAGAATGACATAGGGATCGGCCATGTCGGGCGGCACATGGCTGGCGCGAATACGGCGGAATTCGTTGGGCGCAAATCCAAAAATGGCCGCAACATTTTCCAGAAACGCGCACTCGGCCGGGTGCAGCGATCCATCCGCCTTGGCAATTTCGAACAGTCCGTCGAGTATATCTTCCAGCATGGCCGGATTGCCGACGAACAGGCGCGCGATCTGGCCTGCATAAGCCTCGTAGCCAGCGATATTCTGATGCGCCAGATTGAAGATACGCCGCACATTGGCCTCTTCCTCAGGCGGTACGCGCACCAGACGCTTGAAGGCTTCGACTTCCGCGTCGCTGACAACGCCATCGGCCTTGGCCATTTTGGCGGACAAGGCAATCAACGCGATGGTGAAGACGACACCCGGATCCCCGTCGCCCACCGGCATGATTTCGCGATCGATCAGAAAATGGCCTGCCACCGCCCCCAACGCAGCGCCGAGCGGGCCGCCGACGATCATTCCGGCGGCCGCGCCGCTCAATTTTCCCCAAATCGACATAGCGGAACCGTTACGCGATGCGGTGCAAAAATGCGAGCGCGCCCCTTCGCAATTGCGCAATGGTGGCTGACTCCAGAGTCATTAAATATTTTTTTCCTATATTTGCGAGGAAAATCAAGGTAACCGCCGGCCCTGCACGCGGTAGCTGCTTGACGATTCTAGGGATATCCCGGGATGGTTAGCCCGTCGGTTTGGAGGAGCACCATGACCCGCGAACTTCACGTTGTGACCGGCCTTGTATTTCTGTTCCTAGGAGCAATTGTGCTCGGCGTTTGGTAATTGGGCTTAACAAAAACAAGCAGAAAACCCGTGATGGCAATCCATCACGGGTTTTTTCTTATCAGGCCGCTGCGTTTTCGCGTGGATTGTAATTCAGCAGTGGTGCAAGCCAGCGTTCGGCCGTTGCCATGTCCCAGCCCTTGCGCCGTGCATAATCTTCCACCTGATCGCGTTCAATTTTGCCGACGCCAAAATAGCGGCTATCCGGATGGGAAAAATAGAAACCCGAAACCGATGAGCCCGGCCACATTGCATAGCTTTCCGTCAGCTTCACGCCCGACCTGGCCTCCGCATCCAGCAATTTGAATAGCGTGCCCTTTTCGGTGTGATCGGGCTGCGCCGGATAGCCCGGCGCCGGACGAATGCCGGAATATTTTTCGGCAATCAATTCGTCATTGGATAGGCTTTCAGACCTGGCGTACCCCCAATATTCGCGGCGCACCTTTTCATGCATGCGCTCTGCAAGGGCCTCTGCCAGGCGATCCGCCAACGCGCGCAACAAAATCGCCGAGTAATCATCCTTCTCCGCCTCGAATGCCTTGACGTGTTTTTCTTCGCCAATACCGGCAGTGACCACAAAGCCGCCGATAAAGTCCTCCACGCCGTCAGGCGCAATAAAATCAGCCAACGCCAGATTTGCCCTGGTGTTATCGCGCGCCATTTGCTGGCGAAGCGTGTGCAGCGTCTCAATCGGAAATTTACGCGCCTTGTCGCCGAACACGGCAATATCGTCATCGTCCAGGGCGTTTGCCGGCCAGAAGCCGATGACGGCGCGCGCTGTCAGCCATTTTTCATCCACGATCTTTTTGAGCATGGCCTGGGCATCATCGAACAAATTCCGTGCCGCCTCGCCGACTTTATCGTCGGTCAGAATGGCCGGATATTTTCCCACCAACTCCCAGGTCTGAAAAAATGGTGTCCAGTCGATATACCTGACGAGTTCCCCCAGATCGAAATTGTCAAAATTCCGCACGCCTAAAAAAGTCGGCGCAGGCGGTGTATAGTTCGGCCAATCGGGTTTCAGTTTATTTGCCCGTGCCTTTTCAATGGTCAGGCGCCGCCCCGGCGCGCGCTGCGCGGCATGGGTGCGGGCGATCTGTTCATATTCCGTGCGAATTCCGGCGGCATAGTCCGCACCACCGGTCTTGCTAAGCAAATTTGACGTGACGCCTACAGCGCGGCTGGCATCGGTTACATAGACTGTCTGGCCACGACGATAGTTGGGATCGATTTTCACGGCGGTATGTACGCGCGAGGTGGTGGCGCCGCCGATCAGGAGAGGCAGATTGAAGCCCTGACGCTCCATTTCCGCGGCAACATGCACCATTTCATCCAGCGAGGGCGTAATCAGACCGGACAGACCAATGACGTTGGCATTGAGTTCGCGCGCGGCATCCAGAATTTTCTGCGCCGGCACCATGACGCCAAGATCGATGACTTCATAGTCGTTACATTGCAGCACCACGCCGACAATGTTTTTACCAATGTCATGCACATCGCCCTTCACCGTTGCCATGATGATGCTGGCCCGCTGGTTCCTTGGCCGGTATTTTTGCCTGATCGCCTCCATAAACGGCATCAGATAGGCGACGGCCTTTTTCATGACGCGGGCGGATTTTACCACCTGCGGCAGGAACATCTTGCCGGACCCAAACAGATCGCCGACGACATTCATGCCGTCCATCAGCGGACCTTCGATCACATGCAGCGGCCGTTCGGCTGCTGGCGCGCGCCTCTTCGGTATCCTCGACAATAAATTCATCGATGCCTTGCACCAGGGCATGCGTCAATGCGTTCGATTACCGGCAAGTCACGCCAGGCCAGCATCCTGACTTCGCGCCACCCTGCCATCGCCCTTGTAATTGCTGCGCCAGGTCCAGCAGCCGCTCGGTAGCATCGGCGCGGCGATTAAAGATGCACATCCTCGATCCCGCTCCCGCAGTTCGGCGTCGGAATATCCTGATATATCGCCAGCTGGCCGGCATTGACAATACCCATGTCCATTCCTGCCTTGATGGCGTGGTACAGAAATACCGAATGCATCGCTTCGCGCACCGGATCATTGCCGCGAAACGAAAAAGAAACGTTGCGAAAGTCCGCCGCGGGACATGGGCATGCGGTAACTTCGCCCGGATCTCTCCCGTCGCCTCGATAAAGGCCACGGCATAATCATTATGTTCTTCAATGCCGGTGGCGACCGCGAAGATATTCGGATCAAAAATGATGTCTTCCGGCGGAAATCCGACCTGTTCGGTCAGTATGTCGATAGGCCCGCGTGCAGATTTCGACCTTGCGCTGCAACGTATCGGCCTGGCCTTGTTCATCAAATGCCATCACCACCACCGCGGCGCCATATGCGCGCACCAGCGCGGGCCTGTTCGATGAATTTTTCTTCGCCTTCCTTCAGGCAGATCGAATTGACCACCGCTTTGCCCTGGACACATTTCAGCCCGGCCTCGATCACTGCCCATTTAGCTGTCGATCATGACCGGCACGCGGGCGATGTCCGGCTCGGCCGCGATCAGGTTCAGAAAGCGCGCCATGACCGCTTCGGAATCCAGCATGCCTTCGTCCATGTTGACGTCGATAATCTGCGCGCCATTTTCCACCTGCTGGCGGGCGACGTCCAAGCGCTGCTTCATAATCGTTCGCCTTGATCAGTTTGTTGAACTTTGCCGAGCCGGTGACGTTGGTGCGTTCGCCGACATTGACGAAATTGGTTTCAGGCGTGAGCGTAAACGGCTCCAGTCCGGACAAGCGGAGATATTTCGGCTTTTCCGGAATCGCGCGCGGCGTTACGCCTCTGACCACTTCGCCAAACCGGGCAATATGTTCGGGCCGCGTACCGCAACAGCCACCGACGATATTGACCAGACCGGACCTGGCAAATTCCTCGATCAGGGCGCCCATATGTTCAGGCGTATCGTCATACCCGCCGAATTCGTTGGGCAAACCGGCATTGGGGTGCGCGCTCACCAGCGTGTCGCAAACAGCGGAAAGTTCAGCCACATAGGGCCGCAATTCCTTGGCACCCAGGGCGCAATTCAACCCGATTGCAAAGGGATCGGCATGGCAAATCGAATGCCAAAAGGCTTCCGGTGTCTGTCCGGTCAAGGTGCGGCCGGACAAATCGGTAATGGTTCCCGATATCCAGATCGGCAGAACTTCACCGGTTTCGGCGAAGGCTTCCTTTATGGCGAAGATCGCGGCTTTGGCATTGAGCGTGTCGAAGATTGTTTCGATCATGATCACGTCGGAACCGCCACGGATCAGGCCAAGCGTGGCCTCCTTGTAGGTCCTGCGAAGCTGATCGAAGGTAATGTTGCGAAAGCCCGGATCATTGACATCGGGTGATATGCCGGCCGAGCGGTTGGTCGGCCCCAGAATGCCCGCAACCAGCCGCGGACGCGACGGTGTGGACGCTGCATCGCAGATTTCGCGCGTCAGACGGGCGCCGGCCTCATTCAATTCACCGACCAGATGTTCAAGCCCATAGTCGGCCTGCGAGGATTCGGTGGAGGCAAAAGTATTCGTCTCCAGAAAATCGACGCCGGCATCAAGATAGGCATGGCCGATTTCGCGAATAATATCGGGCCGCGTCAGCGTCAGGATGTCATTATTGCCCTTGAGATCATCGGTATGATTATCGAACCGTGCGCCGCGAAAATCGCCTTCGCCCAGTTTGTATCCCTGAATCATGACGCCCCATAACCCGTCGAGCAGCAGGATGCGTTTTTTCGCTTCCTCTTCAGCCAGGCGATACGTTGGGCGCGGGTAAAACTCATGACAATTCCTTTCGGGGCGAATACCCATAATCCGACACGCGGCATAAGTCAGGTTCGCCTGATTAAGCGTGTAGAAGTGAAACTGGCCGAAGCCCAGGGCGCGCAGGGCCTGAACCTGATCGGTAAGTACGGAGGCGGCAATAATGCGACGCGTCTCCGCATCGTCGTCCAAGCCATCATAAACCTTGGCAAGCCATCGCCGGCAGGGACGCGCCGCACTGTGCCGCCATGCGCTCCACGCCCCGGAATGCCGTTGTCGGCATGATGCCGGGCACAATCGGTACATTGATGCCGGAGGCCGCTGCCTTGTCGCGAAATCGGGCGATAGCCTCGTTATCGAAACAAAATTGACCCAGCGCGCGCACCGCGCCCGCATCTACTTTGCGTTTCAAAAGCTCCATATCGTGAGTCAGCGATGGCAAATCCGGATGCGCTTCGGGATAGAAGGACACGCTAATTTCAAATGGCGCAATCCGGCGCAGGCCCGCGATCATTCAGGTGTGGATCGATAACCGTCATCGTGTGCCCGATAGGCGCCTTGCATATCGGGCATGTCGCCGCGCAGGGCCACAATATGACGAATGCCCGAATCCCAATAGGCGCGCGCAATGGCGTCGATTTCGGATTTCGGATGTCCCACGCAGGTCAGATGCGCAGCAGGTTTCAGCTTGGTTTCATCGACGATACGCTTAACCGTCGCGTGGGTGCGATCACGGGTGGAACCGCCCGCGCCATAAGTCACCGAGACGAAACTGGGGGCCAACGGCTCCAGCCGCTTGATGGCCTTCCACAACGCCTCTTCCGCTTCGGACGTTTTCGGTGGTGAAAATTCGAAAGAAACGATCGGTGGCTGCCCGTTTGTAACAAGATCTTGAATGCTCATGCGGCCTCCCGCGCGTGACTTCGCGGACGATTGCGCAAGCCATATCTTTACAATGAGTTTGTCTTTGCCGCCGGTGACGGCATCGCTGGATAGCGGCTTCAATCCGGCAGCGGAAAACCAACCTTGCACTTCCTTATCGGAAAAGCCAAGCCGCCGGTGTGCATAGTCGCTGCGCAGAAATTCGAGTTCGTGCGGCGCAAAATCCGCGATCAGAAGGCGGCCGCCGGGCGCGCATGACGCGCGCGGCTTCAATCACGGCGGCCTGCGGATCGTCGAGAAAGTGCAAAACCTGATGAAAGAGCGACAGCGTCAAATCCTTGCAAGGAGAGCCATTGGGAAACGGCAGGCGAAACGTATCGGCCAGGCCGCACCTGACAATGCTGGTTTTGCGCGCGCGAAGACGGTCGCGGGCGATGGCGAGCATTTCCGGGCTCGACATCAACGCCGACCGCCCGTTTCACCTGCGGCGCCAGCAATTCCAGCATCCGGCCCGTACCCGTTCCGGCATCCAGGAGATTGTCGATCGGCTGCTCGGCAATGAGCGTGCAGAATAGCGGCCTCAACATCCTTCTCCGGAGCATGCAAGGGCGCGGATACGCTCCCATTCACGCGGCGTTTGCCCGGAAGTAGTTCGCTGCGATGGGCGGCGCGCGATTCCCGCACGGCGGCCAGTCGCTTTAAATCGTCCTGATAGTCCGGCGCGGCCTCAGCCAATCTCCAAATGACGTCACCCAGCGGCTTGGCAGGCCGAGCCAGTGTCGGCGGCGCGATAAAACACCCAACTCCCCTCCTTGAAACGCTCCAGCAGGCCGGCTTCACACAAGAAGCTTCAAATGGCGCGAAACACGCGGCTGGCTCTGCCCTACAATCTGGATCAGTTCGCTGACCGTGAGCTCGGCCTGACGCAGCAAAGGAACAGCCGCAGGCGGGTTGAATCCCCTGCCGCCCGTAGCATGGTTACAAGCCGGTCCATCGAATGCCTCCTCGCGCTTTAAAGACAATAAACATATCTTTATATGATTATGCAAATGTCGAGTGGCAAATTGTAAAATGACATAGGCGTCATTATAAAAAATGGGCTAAAAGCCTGGACTTACGGAATTTGAAGATTGGCATGTAGATGGGGATAGGTCGGCACATAGCGGCAGCAATCGCCGCCCTGCCGCTGGTGACAGCCTGCGCATCGGCCCCGTCCGGGGCCGACAACGATCCCTTCGAGCCCTTCAATCGCGATCTGTTTTCGCTCAATCAGAAGCTGGACAAATACGTCGTGATACCGAGCGCCGGCCTCTACGTCGTCGCGGTGCCTGAATGGGGCCGCGACCGCATTCACAACCTGCTTACGCATCTGGATCTGCCGGGAGTTTTCGTCAACGACGTGCTGCAGGGAGAGGGTAAACGCGCCGGCGAAACCGCCAAACGGTTTGTAGTCAATACCACGCTGGGACTGGGCGGACTATTTGACGTCGCCACAACCGAATTCAAGATGCCGATGCATCGCGAAGATTTCGGCCAGACGCTGGCTATCTGGGGCTCCGGCGAAGGCCCTTATATGGTGATGCCCTTTTTAGGGCCCGACCCGCCGCGCGATTTGATCGGGCAACTGGCGGATCTGGTTGTTCTGGATCCCACCAATTACATTCATTTTAAGCAGCATGTTTGGTGGGATATGGGGCGTACCTATTTTAAACTGCTCGACCTGAGGGCCCAGAATTGGGAAACAATCCAGGGAATTCAGCGGACTTCGATCGATTATTATGTCTCCCTGCGCACCTATTACCGGCAGTACCGTAATTACGAAATCCACAACGGGAAGTCCGAAAGCGCAAATTAGCGGTCTTTTTGTTGGCGCTTTTCTGTGATTTGTTGGTTTGCCATGAACCTGCCACAAGCTTGGCCAAAAATGCCGCCGTTTAAAAGTGTTATTCAGGAAGCAACCAGATGACCGTGCCGACCGCCATGCGCCTGTTCCCGTCCGCCCGACGCGCCTTATTGGCGCTCGGACTGCTGCTTGCAGCACCATTCCTGGCTGCCGCTCCGGTACAAGCCGCAACGCCGGCGGAATCCTTTGTTCAGGACAACATCAACAAGGGGTTGATGATTTTGAACGACAAAGGTCTTTCCAAGGACCAGCGGCAGCAGCAGTTCGAACAGTTTCTGTTCGGCCTGACCGACATGCACAGCCTGTCATGGATGCACTGGGCGTATATCGCCGCGGTGCCAGCCAGGCCGATCTCGACGCCTTTGAATCCGCATTCAAGAATTATTTTTCGGCCGTGTTTCAGTCCTATTTCGATAGGTACGCCGGGCAATCCCTGAAGGTAACTGGTTCCCAGGAGCTCTCACCGGACGAAATTTACGTCAATACGCAATTGATCAATCCGGCAGACAAAAGTGGAAATCCGCCACTCGAGATCGTGTTTCGCCTGTCGCGCAGCAATGGTCACTTTGTCGTGACGGACGCCGCCGTCGCCGGGGCCCGCCTGCTATTTACGAAAAAAGCCGAATTTGCCGCCGTACTTGGCAACAATGACGGCAAAATTCCGGTACTCGTCGACAAACTGCAAAACCATTACGGACAGTATCAATGGCTCCCTGCGCTAGGCGCGGGCGAAACGCTTGTATTTGATGCGATGCGGCTGGTCGGCGTCGATGCCGAGGCGGCGCTTCTTGTCCGCTTCATAGTCCTGATAATTGCCTTCGAACCATTCGACATGGCTGTCGCCTTCGAAGGCCAGCATGTGCGTGGCGATGCGGTCCAGGAACCAGCGATCATGGCTGATGATCATGGCGCAGCCGGCGAATTCCTCCAGCGCCAGTTCAAGCGCGCGTAGGGTATCGACGTCCAGATCGTTGGTCGGTTCGTCGAGCAGCAGCAGATTGGCGCCGGACTTCAGCATTTTGGCGAGATGGACGCGATTGCGTTCGCCGCCGGATAGCTGGCCGACCTTTTTCTGCTGGTCGCCACCCTTGAAATTGAACGCGCCGACATAGGCACGCGATTGCATGGTGCGCTTGCCCAGTTCCAGCACATCCAGGCCGCCGGAGATTTCCTCCCATACCGTCTTTTTGGGGTCGAGCGCATCGCGCGATTGATCGACATAGCCAATCTGTACGGTATCGCCGATGCGCATGGTGCCGGCGTCGGGCTTTTCCTGGCCGGTCAAAATCCTGAACAGCGTCGTTTTGCCTGCGCCGTTAGGCCCGATCACGCCGACGATGCCGCCGGCAGGGAGGTTGAAGTTCAGATTTTCATACAGCAGGCGGTCGCCATAGGCCTTGCTGAGATTTTCGGCCTCAATCACAACCGAGCCAAGGCGTTCGGCAACCGGAATGACGATCTGCGCCGTGCCGCCGCGCTGCTCCTGCGATTTGGCCAGCAATTCCTCATAGGAATTGATACGCGCCTTGGACTTCGCCTGCCGGGCTCGGGGGCTTTGCTGAATCCATTCGCGTTCACGCGCCAAGGTGCGCTCGCGGGCAGCCTCTTCGGCGCCTTCCTGTTTCAGGCGCTTTTCCTGCACCGCAAGGAAAGAAGAATAATTGCCTTCATGCGGAATGCCCTTGCCGCGATCCAGTTCGAGAATCCAGCCCGTCACATTGTCCAGAAAGTAGCGGTCATGGGTGACCAGAATGATGCAGCCCTTATATTCGCGTAGCGTATGTTCAAGCCAGGCGACGGATTCCGCATCCAGATGGTTGGTGGGCTCGTCCAGCAACAGAACGTCCGGTGCTTCCAGCAGTAGCTGGCACAGGGCCACACGGCGCTTTTCGCCGCCGGACAGGGTTGAGACTTCGGCATCGCCTTCCGGACAACGCAGGGCATCCATGGCCTGATCGATTTGACTGTCCAGATCCCACAGGCCCTGTGCTTCGATTTCGTCCTGAAGCCTGGCCATTTCGTCGGCGGTTTCGTCGGAATAATTGGCCGCGATTTCATTGAAACGATCAATCAGCGCCTTTTTGGGCGCAACCGCATCCATGACGTTTTCGCGGACATTCTTGGTCGGATCGAGTTGCGGCTCCTGGGGAAGGTATCCCATTTTCACGCCGTCTGCGGCCCAGGCCTCGCCGGTATATTCCGTATCGAGGCCCGCCATGATTTTCATCAGGGTGGATTTGCCCGCGCCGTTGACGCCGACAATGCCGATCTTGGCACCGGGATAAAAGCTCAGCCAGATATCTTTAAGTACCTGCTTGCCGCCGGGATAGGTCTTTGACAGACCCTTCATGACATAAACGAATTGCGGCCCGGCCATCGGCGGTTCCTTATGGATATAAGTTGAGTTGGGGGCTTTTAACGAAGCGCAGCCGGGCTCGCAACCAAATCAGAACTTGATCTTGGCGCGGCTCAGCAAGGACACGGAATCTGGCTTCTTACTGTCAAAATTCATCTGATAGGACGCATTGGTTTGAAGCGCCACCGCTCCGTCCAGGAAACTGGTGACATAACCCAGCTCGATATCCGCATCCGCCGGCTTGTCCAGCAGACGATCACGAACATAGAGAGAAGGAATCGTGCTGGCGCCTACGCCGTCCAGGGCGGTGGCGGCATTCCGGTTGCTTGCCGGATGCGAAAGCAGGAGTCCCAAGGCATCGTCGCCGAAAAGACCATGCTTGGCGATGGCAACGCCATAGCTGCTGCGATTTAAATCCTGCGCCACTGCGGAAATCGGTTTCAGTTCCAATTGATTTTCGCTGTAGGAAATGGATCCAACCCAGCCCTCCCCCAATCCGAGAGAGGCTGATAATCCGAGCGATTTGCTGCTGGCGCTTCCAAGCAGCAGCGAGCGATCCTGCACGGCTGAGGTGGTGAATTGCGCACTGCCCCAATTGGCGAAATTCCAATTCAACGCTGAATTAATCGCGCTGGAGGAAGTCTGCCGATAAGTAAATGGATCAACTGGATTGCCGAAAGACGACCTGTCGAGCCCAGCAGCACCAAGCTGTACATTGATGCCATTACCGGCCGGCCAGTTCAACGCATTACGCGTGCTGGAAAATTCCGCCGCGTTGCCCAAGGAGGTCGAACTGAACAGATTGGTCGCTATAGGGAGACCGGAGTTTGTGAGGGGCCCGCTTGCATTCGGCGCCGGAGACACTTGATAGGCAGGCACAACAGCGTCAGCCGCAAACGCGCCTGCCGGCAGGGCAAAAATGCCCGCAGCAGCGATCAATGCGCGGCCAAAGCTGTGCATCTGCAAAAATCCCGCAGTTCCTCTACCACCTGAAATTATCAGACTAGTCGACGAAGACCAAGTAATCCTTGGGTTTTTTGCATGTCTTGTATGCAACACCAGCCTGATTTCCCACTCGCAAGGTTTGTAATAACTAAAGGCTGTAAGCAATAATATTGCTCCAATTAGTAATTTAATGTCGATACTTGGTGGGAGATTTTGCCGGTTTTGTCTGGCTCGCTGGGGAAAACCCAATCCTTTAGTCATGAAACGTCTGTCTGCCTGCCACCCCAGACGCCTGCATTTCGATTTGAGGCCGGAGCAGAATGGCGTTACCGCTCTCCGGCCGTAACGAAAGAGCCGTCGCCTGACCCTGCATGTCCTCTTAGGGGGCAAGAAATTGCCTGTGCGAGATAAAAAAACCAGTAGCGAAAACCCGGTCGTGGGGGGAATTACCATTACCCACCCGGACAAGGTTTTATGGCCGGCGGTGAGCGGCCAGCCAGCCATAACCAAACTCGATCTCGCTCGCTATTACGACGCGGCCGCCGACCATATTCTTCCGCACATAACGATGCGTCCCATCACGGTGGTGCGGGCGCCCGACGGCATCAGCGGCGGTGCTTTTTACCAACGGCACAAGCTCATCGGTGCCGCTGCGCCTATGAATCCGATTAGGGCAAAAGGAGAAACTGAACCCTTTCTGGCGCTGGCAAACAAAAAAGGCTTGTTGGCGTTGGCGCAGGCGGGCGCGCTGGAAATTCATCCCTGGGGCGCGAAAAAGTGCGATCCCGAAACCGCAGAACGGATCATTTTCGATCTGGATCCCGCGCCCGATGTGCCGTTCACTCGTGTCATCGAGGCCGCGAAAGATTTGCGCAAATTTTTGACCGATCTCGGTTTGATCCCATTCGTCAAAACCACCGGTGGCAAGGGATTACATGTCGTGCTGCCAGTGAAGGGGGTTGAGTGGCGCCGGGCAAAAGCGTTCGCCAAAGCGGTGGCCCGGGCAGTGCAAACCGCCCATCCCGATGCATACACGACCACTCTTGCGAAGAAAGCGCGGCACGGAAAGATTTTCATCGATTATCTGCGCAATGACCGCACGGCTACCGGCATTGCGCCCTGGAGCCCACGGGCGCGCGCCGGCGCCCCCATTGCCATGCCATTGAACTGGAAAGAATTGAAATCCGGCCTTGATCCCATGCGCTTCACAGTCGCCAATGCTAGCAAATGGCTGAAGCGCACCGATCCCTGGAGGCATATGGCAAAGTCGGCGCGCGCGCTGGGTCCCGCAGAAAAAGCACTAAGCGCTGCTCTGAAATAACCAGTACCCGGTAGCATGGGATCCGTTCAGTTTTCGATCAGCAAACCATCACGCCCGCCAGCCTAACTGGTCACCCATAAAAAAGGCGGCATCGCATCCGATGCCGCCTTTTGGATCTCAATTGGTCCGCAACCTAGGGCAACGCAAACACCGATGTAGTGCCCCCCGCGCCGCGACCACCGCCCGAAATACCAACATATTGCTTGCCGCTCTTGCCCTGGTAGGTAAAGGCCGTGGACCCTGCACTGCCGGGAAGTTCATACGACCACAATACTTTGCCGGTCTTGGGATCATAGGCGCGGAACATCTGGTCTGATGTTGCTCCAATAAACAGTACGCCGCCGGCGGTGGCGACAGAGGCGCCGCCATTCAGCGTGCCGGGATTTTTCATCCCTTTGGCCATTACCTCTTTATCCTCGCCGAAGACCTCATGCCACACTTGGTCACCGGTCGCGGCATTGATCGCCATCAATTCACCCCAAGGACCGGGCGTGCAGGTATAGCCATCAGGAGAATTGAACGGCATCTTTGACTTGCCCAGAGATTCGAAGATGCCGGACGACATTTGCGGCGTCAGCATCGCGATCTGGCCCTGGTTCTTCGTGTTAATGAAGATGTAGTTCAGGTTGGGATCGAAGGTTGCGCCCGCAAAGGTCGCCCCTCCGGTTGTGCCCGGATAGACCAATGTCGGCACCATGGAATACGGCGTGCCCTCACCGTCAGAAAACACCTTGTCGTAGATTTTGAGGCAGGCCTCATGATCTTCCGGCGTGACGCCGCCGACTTCGTCGCGCGTAAGTCCAATGCGCGCCACCGTCAGACCCGGATTGACGGGCACCGGTTGTGTCTTCGAGGTGAATTCGCCGGGCGCATCGCTGGCCGGAATGGGCCGTTCTTCCACCGGGAGGATGGGTTTACCAGTCAGACGATCAAGTACGAAGATATAGCCCTGCTTGGTGGACTGGATGACGGCATCGACTTTCTTGCCGTCCTTGTCCGTCATGGTGACCAGAGCCGGTTCGCCCTGAAGATCCCAGTCATAGATGTCGTGGTGCGTGGTCTGGTAGTACCAGCGCGGTTTGCCGGTATCGCCGTCGATAGCCACCAGACTGGCGGCATAGAGATTGTCGCCGGGACGGGCGCCGCCATAATCCTGATCGGTAGCGTTGCCGGTATCCATGAACACAAGGCCATTCTTCACATCAACCGACATGGGAACCCACGAACCGGGGCCGCGACGATCTTGCCAGCCATTCATGCCCCAACCGCCAAAATTCGGCTCGCCGGGATGCGGAATGGTATGAAAGCGCCAGACCTCCTTACCGGTGGTCAAATCAAAGGCTCGCGCATCGCCCGGAGGTCCATAGCGGCCGTTTTCGCTGGTCCTCGGCGCGATGATGGCCAGATTCTTGTATACTGTCGCCAGCATCCCGGGGGCGTAATCGGAGTAGTTGAATTTCTCCATGGCATTGATGCGCAGATCGAGTGCGCCATTGATGCCGAAATTTTTGTAAAGTGCGCCCGTCTTGGCATCGAGCTGGAACAAATAGCCGCTGCGAGCGGTAACAACAATTCGCGGAGCTGCCTTGCCGCCGCCATCATAATAAGTAACGCCGTACTTTGCACTGCCGCCAAGCTGCATGAATTTAGGCGGCGCGGCTTTTTCCGCCGGAGCCGCTCCTCCACGTCCGCCCGCACCCGGCGCACGCGCCGCATTCTCGGCAAGATCGGGCGAATACGGAATGATGCCATTCATATCGACAGTCCAGAGTTCCTTGCCGGTGTCGCCATCCAGTGCATACACGGTGGTACCGCTGGGGAAATACATGATCGAGTTGATGATGATTGGCGTGATCTGAGATCCACCGGCCGCCGCTTCCCAGGCAAGCTTCAACTGCGTCACGTTTGCAGGCGTTATCTGGTTGAGCGTCGAATATTTCGAGTGATCCAAACCGCCGCCAACGGTCACCCAGTCTTTGCCGGCCGCGGACAATGCCGGGCCGGAGCAAAGTGCGAGTGCTGTGACCGAGACGGTCGAGAGGGCTAAACATTTCATCGCATTCATGGGGCAATTCCTCTTGGAATTAGAATCAGAAAATTTTCCGGTGAGCCTTAGTTGTCCGCTCCGCCGCCAGGCGCTGCGCCACGACCGGCACCACCACCGGCGCCGCCGCGACCGCCGGCAACTGGCCGACCGCCGTTTTCGAGGAAGGCAGGTCTGTTGATGTCGATATTCCAACCGCCGGCAAAGAAACCATGCTCCACGGTAAGGCGGTCGCGCTTAAGCTGACCAATCACGGACTGACGCGGCAAGGTTATCTTGTTGGCGCCGTTTTCGACGCCGCCCAAAGCCCAGGCAACCTGTGTTTCAATGGGCCCGCTGAAATTAATTTCTTTCAGGGTTTTTCCAATTAATATCAGATCAATCATGCCCGTGCCCACACGTACCGGCCGCAGGTGGTAAGGAAGCGGGCGCCCGCCGCCGCCATAGGCCAGCGGATTACCATTGGCGTTGCCGACATTGTCGCCGGCCGGACCATTATTTGCGTTCGCTCCGCTATTGGGTAGGAAAGGCCCGTATTCATATTCCGGCAGATCAAGCGTGACCGCGGCATCATTCAGCGCCATACCGCCGATATAGTTTCCTCCCGTGCGCATATGGGTGAGAAAGATCTGGTTGGTAGCACCCAAGAGTGCTGCAGTATCGTACTGAATACCCACATAACGCGGGTCGAAATTCCGAAGAACCTCAAGAATATCGTAGAAGCCAGACCCGACATTCCCGGCACCCGCCATCGGGTGATACAGCCCTTTGATCTTATAGCGCTCGTTAAGGCGCGCCAAACGCTGGACACGGGATTTCAAAGCATCAAGTTGCGGCTGGTAAGGCCTGGCTTCGTCGTAGGTCAACCCACCCCACACATAATTCTGAACGCCCAGCGAAGACGCCGTGGCCAAAATGTCATCCGCGTAGGGAGAATCTGCATCGACAATCGAGGTTGTGATGCAAGCGGTATTGATGCCAGCTTGTTTGAGGCCATTTACAAAAGTCGGCAGATCACTTTTGACCCTGGCCGGATCAACATGTCCCGGGTTGGCCTGAACCGTAAGATCAATATCCCGCAGGCCGAGGTCGATCACGGCCTTGCCGACATCTTGCGGCGACCGAAGCCATTGAAGCGACCGTGAATAGGCGACCAACCCGGACGGTCCCGGTGCGGCCGCGGCAGGCGCTGCGTTTTGTGCGAAAACCGGTTTTGCAAGAGAGGCGGCGGCAACTGTCGCCGCGCCCATCTGCAGAAGTTCGCGTCTATCCATGGCTAAAAGTTTCCTTCCTGATTTTCATACGAACGTCACGTTTATACGCCATCCATAGCGCTCAATGCGCTTGTGGTTCACGAACCAGAGCTGCGTTTTGTGGATGATGCAGTTCTTGTATTCCAAGCCCAAGTGCCGGATTCTCTATGGTCCGGCTAACCCCGTCTGTTTAGATCAATCCCTTCGCCGCAGCGTCCCCAAGACCGAGGTTATCAACTGCTCCCAAAAGCAGCAATTCCCGGACCTTTCTTCAAATGAACCATTCAGTTCATGGTTTATGATGCTATACGTTTCAGGTTGGCAAGGGCAATGGTCAGACTGTCTCTTTTTGTCGCTAAATTTTATACCGCTGCGCAACAAGTTGTTTGTTTCGCATACAATGTTGAATAGGCGCGAGAAGAAGCGGCTAACATGTCCAATGCGTAACGCGGACGAAACTGGAATTGCGGGTAATGTATTCGCATTCCTGTTTGAACTAATTTATTGGGCTCTCAGGGGAACGTGCTGGCGGGGTAGATGCTTTCGGAACTGCCTAGATTCAATGCAGCAAGGCGTTACGGCGTAACGCTGCTGATTCTTGGCCTGCTGTTTGGCGCACTCGGCTTGGCGTTTCTTCTATTGGCGCGCGCGGGCCATATCTGGTTCACCACCCTTCCTGTTCCCGTCGCGCTGGGCTATCTCGGCTCCGCGTTCTGGATTGCCGCAGCAGGCTTTTTATCGCCGGCGCTCGTTTCCTTCGCGCGAAATGCTCTGGTTGCATCCGAAAGCGCGCCGCCATATCGGCCTGCGCCTGTGCGCGAAGAAAATCGCACCGGCTGGCGCAAATTTATCAATGGCGCATCTTACTATTTGCAACGAATGCGCAGCTGGCTGCCCGGAGCAGCGATATTTGCAGGCTGGCCGCAGAGTCTGGTTTCCGCATTGTTCGGCGCGGGGGCCCTGACAGGCGCAGTGGTGTTGTGGCGAATGGGTGCCGGTCCGGCAGACACGGCATTCACATTGCAAATATTCGGCGCCGCGCTGATCGGTCTGGCTTTTCCACTCCTGGTACTTGAACGCTTCTACGCGAATGCCTCTGCCGACCTGCTTCCCGAAGCACCGCAAATCGACAGGCTGGTGCGCGTTTCCCTGACCAGCAGCCTGGGATTGGCCATTGCGGCTTTGTTGCTATCGGCCGGATTCATTTGGGCGAAGTACATCCAGTATTTTGTCGTACTGCTTGTCTTCGCGGTGGGCGCGGAATTGGTGCTGCGCAGTGCGGTGATGTTTTTTGTTCCCTATCCGCCGCTGGAAACGCGCAGGGCAATTTCCGATAGCAGCATTGCACGCCTGATTTTGCGCCTGAGTATTCCGAATTTCCGTACAATCAATACCAGTGTGCAAAGCACGCTTGGCATCGATCTATCGCGCAGTTGGGCATTGGCGTTTGTGCGCCAAGCTGCATTGCCCGTTCTGGCCGCTCTGGGTGTGTTCTCCTGGTGCATCACAGGACTAACAGGATTGAGCGCCACACAAAGAGGAATCTACGAGCGGCTTGGAATTCCGGTTGCTGTGCTGGGGCCCGGCGTTCATGTACATCTTCCCTGGCCTTTCGGCAGCGTAAGACTTGCGGAATATGGCGTCATCCATCAGCTGCCCATCGAATTTGTGCTGCCCGGCGGCGAAACGGCCGAAGCCGGAAAAGAGCAAACTGAACTCGCAGGCGCTGAAGACCCGGCGCCTCCGGAGGCAGATCGCCTGTGGAGCGATGCCCATCCCTTTGAGGGAAGCTACCTCATCGCGCATGAAGCCGACCAAAAGCAAAGCTTTCAACTTGTCGATGTCGACATGACCGTCATCTATCGCATAGGCCTGTCTGATGAAGCCGTGCGCGACGTCACTTATCATGTTGCCGACCCGGACAGTCTTATCCAGGCGATATCGGGACAATTGGTAACGCGCTATTTCGCACGCCACACATTATTGGATGTGATAGGCAGCAGCCGGGAATCCTTCACCCGCCAATTCCAACAGGAATTGCAGACCGAACTCGACAATCAATCGAGCGGCATTGAAATCATGGCGGTCTCTATCGAGGCAGTGCACCCGCCACCAGGAGCGGCCGGCGCCTATCACGACGTGCAGGCGGCGGGCATTCGTGCCGACACAGAAGTCTTTACCAGCAAGGGCGATGCGACCCGGCAGATAAGTGCTGCGCGGCTTGCTGCCGATTCCGAGCACAATGCGGCCCTAGCGAGTGCAGCTGAACAGGTTGCAACTGCCAAAACCGACAGCATTCGATTTGAAGCGGACCGTAAGGCCTATGCCATAGCAGGACGGGGCTTTTTATTGGAGCGCTGGCTGGAAAATCTAACCAAAGCATTGGGAAATTCCGCGCCGCTAATCCTTGTCGATCATCGCTTGCAGGGTGCGGATGTACCGATGATCGATTTGCGGGGTCTGGGCGTGAAAGGACCATCAGGTGGTCCGGGCGACCAAGGTGGAACCGGCGCCTCCAATAGCGGCGGTCGCGGTTCCGACGTGTTGCCGGGATACGAAGAACTGGAAGATCCCACATATTCCGATGAAGGTGAATAAGGGTGCGGTCAATGGCTGGCGACGACGATACTGAAACATCACAGAGCAAGACGCTGATAGCCTGGTTGCGGGAGCACATCGTATTTCTCTCGGCAGGCTTCATTGTGCTCGCCATAGTTTTGTCGGCATGCGTGATCCTGGTGGTACCGGGCGAGGCAACTGTGGTGGTGCGCTTGGGAAATCCGGTACGCGTGTTGACGCAGCCGGGGATTGCGCTGCGCATCCCGGCACCGATCGAAACCACTATTCCAGTCGATTTAAAACTCAAAACGACATCCAGCGGACTGCAGGATGTCGGCACAAAGGACGGGCTTCGGATACTGGTGCAGGCTTATATTGCCTGGCAGGTTTATGACGACCCCGCGCATGTGCAGCAGTTCCTGCGCGCAGTCCGCAACGAACCGAATATCGCGGCCGAACAATTGCGCAGCCTGACGGCTTCCTCGCTGGAAATCACCATCAGCGGCTACGAGCTCGCAAGCCTGGTGAACACGGATGCATCAAAAATACGCCTGCGCGAACTTGAGGATGCATTGCGCGACCGTATCGATCGCGAGGCGCTGAAAGTCTATGGCGTAAAGATTCTTCAGGTCGGTATTGAGCGGCTGACGCTTCCCAATGAAACACTGCAGGCAACCGTTGCCGGGATGCGCGCGGAACGTGAAACGGTGGCGGCCGAACGCGAATCCGAGGGCAAGCGCTCCGCAGCGCAAATCGCGTCCAATGCGGATCGTGAAGCGCGCGTGTTGTTGTCGCAAAGCAAGGTGGACGCGGCCGCCATCGACGCAGAATCCCGCGTCACAGCCGCCGAAATTTATGCCAAGGCCTATGGCAGCAACAGCAATCTCTATAACGAATTGCGCTCGCTGGATACGTTAGGCTCCGTAATCGGCAGCAACACAAAAATCATATTGCGCACCGATGCCGCGCCATTCCGCGTCCTTGTAGACGGACCAGGGCGCACGTCCGGCACACTGCCTTCAAGTAGATGACAATGGTCGACACAGGCACAAAACCCGACGAAACACAGGGCGCAGTGGCGCAATCGCTGGCGCTGTCCTTCCGTTTCCTGTTCATTGTCGTCGGCGTATTGGGCGTTGTTTGGTTGTTTTCCAACTTCCGGCTGGTGCCGCCGGACAGCCGCGCAGTGGTGATACAGTTCGGATCGGTGAGCTATGAACAGCCATCCGGTGTTCTGGTGGCGCTACCGCCTCCGTTTGCGCGCGTTCTCATGTTGCCGTCGGCCGGCAGGCAGGTCGAATTCAAGATCAAGCCCTTCATGGCGGCGGCCAATCTGCAGTCTTCCGATGGACAGCCAGCCTATCTGATCGATTCCGACCCACGTCTGAATTCAGGCATGCTTCTGACTGGAAATTTCAATGTCATACATTTGGACGCCACCGTTTTTTACCAGATCACCAATGCGGCCGATTATGTTCTGGCTGGTGAGCATGTGGCACCGGCCCTTGAAAGACTTTTCATCGCCAGTGCCGTTGCAATTTGCGGCAGCCGCGATCTGGATTCCATTCTGGTTGCGCGCCCGGAGTTGGCCACCGGCGATGCCGCGCGAGTTGGGCGTGAACGCCTGCGCCCAGATCTGCTCGGTGAAGTGAATCGGAGGCTGGCCGATCTGGAAAAGCGCCATGCCGGCCTGGGCATAACCGTTACGCGTGTGGACCTGCTGCCGTCCATTCCCGGCGAGGCGCGGGCGGCCTTTAATTCGGTGTTGCTTGCCATGCAGGGCGCGGCGACGGCGCAGGCCAATGCCCGAACCCAAGCTGAGTTCGCCGCGCAGAAAGCCAATCAGGACAAGGATCGCATTCTCACGGACACTCAGGCGTCCGCCAACGAGCGCGTTGCCAATGCTACAGCGCACACGGCAGCCACTGCCGCGCTGACCCAAGACGCCGCGGCTTTGAAGGGCGACAATCTTGCAAACCAGATTTTCTATCAGCGCATCGGCGACATTCTGGGTAAAGCCGGACAGGTCATCACGGTCACCGGCAACGGTGGACGCGTCATTACGTCAGGAGTCCCGCAAGTCAAATGAGTGACCAGACCTTCGACGCCGTACCGACTTCCACCGGTCTATTGACGACTGGCGAGCAACGTTCGCTGGGATTGCGACTCGTATTATCCCTGATGGCGGCAGGCTGTCTTGTTTTGGCCGCCATTGTTGAATTTATCAATCCGGGCCAGGAAGCCGTTGCCCAGTTAATAGCCGGAATTGCGGCGGCGCTTGTTGCCGGGCCGGCGCTGTCTGCGGCATGGCGCAGCCTCAGCCATCCCGACCTGCACGGGATAATGGACCAGCTTATCGCATTGGCCATCCTGGCCGCTTGGGCCGACGGCGACATGGTAACGGCAGCGCTGCTGCCGCTGGTCATGACAATCGGACATATCCTGGAAGAACGTTCCCTGCTTGGCTCGCAGGAAGCCGTTCGCGCCCTCAGTCGCCTGACGCAAACCAAGGCAAGGCGTTATTTGGCCAATCGCGATGTCGAGGAAATCTCCGCTCAGGAATTGCGTGTGGGCGATCTAATCGAAGTTCGACCTGGAGAAATCATTCCCGCGGACGGCATCGTTCAAACCGGACTTTCCAGCGTCGATATTGCATCGATAACCGGGGAATCAATTCCGGTAGAAGTGCAGACGGGTGCCGAAGTCTTTAACGGCTCTATTAACCTGGACGGCCACCTGACGGTGCTGATCAATCGCGTGGGCGCGCAGACCACGCTGGGACGCGTGGTTACGCTGCTGCAGGAGGCGGAGCGCGCAAAACCACCTGTCACCCGGCTATTGGAACACTATGCTCACCGCTATCTCATTCTTGTGCTGTTGCTGACCGCCGGCACCTGGTTTGTCACGGGCAACTCGGCGATCATGCTGGCGGTGCTTGTTGCAGCCTGCCCGGCCGCAATCATTCTTGCCGCGCCTGCCACATCAATTGCTGCGATATCAGTCGCCAGCCGTCACGGCATTCTGGTGAAAGGGGCAGCCTTTCTGGAAACGCTTGCCACAGTGGATTCCATCGCCCTGGACAAGACTGGCACCGTTACCGTGGGTCGCCCGCGCCTAGCCGGGGCCAAACCTGAATCCGGCGTGACGCGCGAAGAATTGATCCGGACCGCCGCTGCACTGGGTAAGGTCAGCAATCACCCTGTCAGCCGCGCCCTGGCATCATTGGTGGAGGCCGATAGTCAATTCACGCTCGACGACGTCAAGGAGACATCCGGCTTGGGCGTGACGGCGCGGGATGGAAAAGACCAGGTGGCTCTCGGACGCGCTGCCCTGTTTGCCCAACTGGGTATCCAAAGCTCTGCACCTCCCGAACATGACGGCCCCAGCGTGGGCGTTTCCCGCGGCACGAAATTTCTGGGCTGGGTTCTTCTGGCAGACGAGCCGCGCCCTGAAGCGGCGGAGGCCATGGAAGACCTGCGCAAACTGGGACTGCGGAAATTTCAGATTATCACCGGCGACCGTTGGCCAGCGGCCCGGGCCATCGCCAAGGCACTTGGCATAAATGAGGTTCATGCCGAACTCCTCCCAGCAAAAAAGATGGAGTTGATCCTAAACGAAACCGCCGCGGGCTATCGACCTTTGGTGGTGGGCGATGGCATCAATGACGCGCTCGCGCTCAAGGCCGGGACCGTCGGCATTGCCATGGGTGCACAGGGCACGGATGTGGCGCTCGCCTCTGCAGATCTTGTGTTGATGACCAACGATCTGCGCCGGTTGGGCACCTGCATTCGTCTGAGCCGGCTTTGCCGCAGAACCATCTATACGAATGTGATTGTCGGCTTGTTATGGACTGTCGGGGTTATGGGCTTTGCCATCTTTGGCCTCCTGGGAAGCGAAGGCGCTCTGCTGGCCGCACTGCTGCAAAATTTCAGCATTCTGATCGTAATAATAAATGCCGGCCGCCTTCTGAAATTCCAGGAAATGTATGCCTAAAAGCAAAACGCCCCCGTCTTGCGACGGGGGCGTCCGCAGTTTGCAGGATGACCTGTTACCAGCCCAAGACATTCATTCGGGCTTCGGTACAAGTCCGCATGATTTCGATATAGCGGCGTGTTTTATCGACGCCATATAGCAGCGGGTTCTTTCCCCCTTTGGAAAGGGTCGCGAAATTGTCGTTGACGTATTTCGTCCGCGCCAGGAGGTTCATATTGGTGTTCGGATGAACCTGATACACCGCCTCAACCCTGCTTTTGATGCCGATATCCCAGATATGTTCGTAACCGCCAACAAATGACTCGCGATTATGAATATCCGTGGCGGCCGTAACAATCAGGATATTGTGCTTGGCGTTCTGCCAGTTCACCGGAACGACCATGCCAATTGAACCGGGCGTGTGCCCCGTCATCTGATAGATCGTGGCAGTCGTGTCGCCGACGGTGATTTTCATGCCGTCTTCCGCGTCGATATCACGTTTCATTTTTGCAGGTGGCGGAGCGCCATCGCGACCCTGGCTCGGCCGCAGATATACATCCCAGTCCGCCTTTCCCATGATCATGCGCGGGTGATACAGCCGCTCGAACAATGTGCCGCCGCCAGTATGATCACCATGTGAGTGCCCATAAATGACATATTTGATCTTGGCGGGGTCGAGGCCGTTCTTTTTCATTTCGTCAATGATGACTTCCTGTGCTTCCTGTTCATTATTGGAAGCATCAAACAGGATGTAGCCGTCATTGCTGGTTACCAGCCAAGCCCCAACATAGGAATCACCGAACCACCAGAAATTGTCGAACATGTGCTGGGCCGGCATGTGGATGGCGGGACTGGGTCCCGGGAAGGCCGCGTACACGGCGCCCTCGGGAACACCAATCGTCTGGCGATCCTGATTGCCCGAACCGCCCGAAGCCTTGCAGAAAATGCCGACGTCAAATTTCAGATCTGCGTCGTTCCCCGCCAATAACTTGGCCTTGGCGACATATTCAGCCGTTTGCGGGTTGGCGGCCCATTCTTCCTCTGTCGGCAGTGTTTTCGGACGGGCCGGTGCATTGGGATTTGCAGCGCGGCCTGCACCCGCCGCGGGCGCCGCCTGCGGTGCATTCTGCGCATAAGCCAACGTCGCCGCGATGAGACTGACGCTCACCCCGGCCAGAATTTTCTTCAACATTCAATATCTCCCCACTGGCGTCGAACGTTGCTGCCCGTAAGCAGATGTTCGTCGTAGTTTTCTAAAATGAACCATCTGGTTCATAACGCATGCTATCTGGTGGCGGCCCCGACGGGCAATGGTCGAGGCGAACTTAATGTGTCTCAAGATGTATCAGAGCGGCTGCAGAAAACGCCGCGTGCGCTGAACTGGGACGATTGCCAACCCAATGAAAGATTTTATCAATCCGCCTTTGCCGAAGCCGCCGCGTCGTGTTCTGCCAAAGCGAGAATGGCACGTGCCCGAACCAGGAAGGGCTTATCTACCATGCGGCCATCCACCAGATAGGCCCCGATCCCTTTTGCGTCGGCTTCGGCGGCAGCGGTCAGCATCCGGTGCGCCAGATCGATTTCCGACTTTGTTGGCATAAAACTTTCGTTTGCGATGCCAATTTGCGACGGATGAATACAGCTTTTACCCGCATAGCCGACGCTGCGCGCCGCTTCGCATTCGCGGCGATAGCCGTCCGGATCCTTCACCAGCGCATAGGCTCCATCATAGGCAGCAATGCCGGCCTCAGCGGCTGCCAGCTTTACCTTCAACCGGATAGATGAAAGAGCCGCCTGATCAGACCGAAGGATTCCGTAGGGTTCCAGAAGATCTGCCCACCCGATTTGCAAACCCATGACGCGCGGATGCGCCCCGGCGAGTTGGGCGGCCAGCCGCAATCCCTTGGGCGTTTCAATATTGACGAGAATACCGGTGTGAAACTTTGCGTTGTCCAAACGGTCAAGCAGGCGCGCGGCCTCCTGAATCGCCGAGACGTCCTCCACCATGGGCAGATTGATAATCTGCACCGACGGCCCGACAATGGCCTCCATATCCGATACGAAATATTCGGTATCGACCGCGTTGACCCGCACGACCATCGTTTTTTGAATTTTAGCGGAGGACGCCTTTAAAAATTGCGCCAAATTGGAGCGGGCCTCCGCTTTTCGCTCTTTGGCTACTGCATCTTCAAGATCGAACGAAAGAGCATCCGCTGCCGACGCCAGAGCTTTTTCGAACAATTCTGGCCGCGAGGCCGGTATAAACAGCTTGCTGCGCATCAGCATGAAAACGGCACTCGGAATAATATATCGCCGCCCGGACTATACGGCACGAAATTCAGCACTGTCGAGCAAGGTTTATGGGGGTGATAGATCATAAATAAGGTAGCAAAAGATGCGTTGCCGCATTGCGAAGCTGCATCCACTTCGGCCAGGACACTATGTCCTCCGGGTCAAATTTGCGTCCCTGAGAGATTTTGGAATCGATTATCCTGTTAAGCTTCACAACCATTTCCGCACTGTAGCATTCAAGATCGAACTCGAAATTGAGCCGGTGGCTTCTGATGTCCCAGTTCGAACTTCCAACCAGGCACCAGTCGTCATCCACCGTAACGAGTTTGGAATGATCGAAAGGCGGTCGTGTCAAATAAAATTGCGCATGGATATGCCGAAATGCACGCAGATGTCCACGAATGGCCCAATCCATAATGATCTGGTCGGACTTTTCGGGGAGAACGATTTCAACCGTCACTCCGCGCAACAACGCCTCCATGATTGCAAATTGAAGGTTCTGGCTGGGCAAAAAATACGGCGTGACAATGCGCACGCGCTTTCGGGCTTGCGCCAATGCGGCGCCAAGCAGCGTTTCTATTTTGTAGATATCCGCATCCGGGCCACAGCGAATGCCGCGCGCGAAAACCGAGCCATTCGCGTCAACGGCAGGCCACCACTGATTGCCTTTCAGTTCCTCGCCGGTCGTAAACGACCAATCCTGCGCGAACGTGTCGAGAAGATGCCGAATCACCGGACCCTCCACTTTGAAATGAATATCCTTGATGCAGCCATCGAGCGCATGGTCGGCAGAATATTCCGCGCCGATGTTCATTCCACCTGTGAACCCATGACTGCCGTCGCAAACCAGAATCTTTCTGTGGCTACGCATATTCAAGAATGGCATGCGCCACGGTATCCATGTATGCAGGAATTGATCGGCCGTCACGCCACCTGCAGCGAGCCTGCGGATCACCTTCGGGAAAAAGTAGCCGGCTCCAATGCTGTCCAGAAGAACGCGCACTTCTACGCCGCGTTTGCGCGCGGCAATCAACGCGTCGACAAATGCCTGGCCAACGACATCGTCGCGAAAAATGTAAGACGTGAGCGCTATGCTGTGCTCCGCCGATGCGATGGCAGCCAGCATGGCCGGGTAGGCCTCTTTACCGCCTTTCAAAATGGAAATGGTGTTTCCGCCTCTGAGCGGACATTGGGTCACCCGCCAACTGATTTCGGAAAGTTCGGAAATGTTGGCGGGAACGGCGTTCGTAGGTAGCGGGTCGCCGGTTTCAGATTTCTGCCTGGTCCTGGAGAGCCGCGAAGCCCGTCGCGTCACCCGATTGATGCCGAAAAGGTAATACAAGGTTCCGCCAAGCAATGGCGATAACCAAACCGCGGCTATCCAGCCAAAGGCTGCGCGCACATCGTTTTTGCGCAATAGAATATCGGCCGTCGCAATGATGGAAATCAACAACCGCAGCCCAAAGAACAGCCACCCAGTCCAGTCCGACGGCGATTGCAAAAGAATCATGATGATTCCAATATGGGCTGACTGTATATTCGAAATGTTCTAATTTACCTGTGCGGCAACCTTGAATTACCCCTATCGTTTCATAAATAATATGCAAGGTCGATTTGCCCCCGGCGGAGACATTACGTGCTGAATGAGGGCTCCAGGGGGGCGTTGGACGTGCCGACCGGACATGTTCGCGAGAAAGGTGCGGTTGAGCATCACGTGCCCGCACCCAAGCTTAAGGTTATAAGCTGGAATTTGTTTTACGGGCGCGGTGCGCGCGTCGAGGATGTCGCCTCGCTGATCGGGCGCTATAAGCCGGACCTTCTGCTTATGCAGGAGGTCACCGAAGAGTTCTCTGCCCTCCCCACGCTGGCAGGTGGACACTTCTTCCGCGAACCGATGCATAGCCGCATTTACGGGCTTGCCGCCTGGAGCCCCATCCCCTTTGCAGCTCCCTCGGCACTGCTCCTGCCTGTGACGACGATACCGGGTGGCGTTCCGCCGCGCATTGCGCAGATATTGCGCGTGGCCGATATGACTTTCGCGAATGTTCATCTGTCTCATGGCCAATTTCTAAATCGCTGGCAGTTGTTGCATATCGCACGCCGGCTCGAAGGCCCTGCCGTCATTATCGGCGATTTCAATGCTGTCGGACCTGTCAAGCTTCCGGGATTTCGCGATGTGGGTCCGCGCCAGTCTACGCATCAGCAAAGGAACGTATTGTCCTTCCGCCTGGACCGCTGTCTTGTACGTAACATCAATTGTCTGGACACGAGCGTGCTGGAACGCGGTCCATCGGACCATCACCCCATATTCCTCAATCTGCATGTCATGCCCGACAACGCCCATATGGGCATATCCAGGCGCCGCCGGGTTGCGCACATATCTGGAATGGTCTTGTCAAAGCTGGCGGATAGACGCCGGCGGAATAAGAAATAGGCCTCCCGCCGGCACCTTGATGTCAGCGAACGATCACCACGCCCGTTATGCGGGGTGACGTGCAGTCATTAAAGTAATACTCGCCGGCCTTCGCGAAGGTGTAGGTGAACGCCTGACCGGGTTCCAGCGACCCTGAATCGAACAGACCTTCAAAGAATTGCGTTACACAATGCGGCTCCTTGTTATCCGCCGGATTTTTAAACGTAACGGTTGTACCAACCCGTACCTGCAGTTTTTGCGGAGCCATTGCATTCTGAGATTCCGACTCCGAATCCGAGACTGCTCCATTGCTCCAATTGCGAGCTATCACGATGGTGTTGTTTACGGCGGAGCCTTCGACGGCAGCAGCCGTAATGGGCTGGCGCTTATCGGGTGGCGGCGGCGCTTCAGCCTGGGCCACCACGCCACCAATCTTAAATGCCCACAAATCATCACCGCGCGGTGAATTATAGGGCAAACTGTTTCCGCCTGCGAAAACGGCAACATATTGCTGTCCGTCAACTTCATAGGTGATGGGGCTGGTATGAACGCCGGCACCCGTCTGCCATTTCCAAAGCTGCGAACCGTTTTTGATATCGAGGGCCAGCAGCTCGCCATCAGGCTGGCCGATGAACATGACGCCGCCCGCAGTCGTCAAAATCCCGTTGCCATGCGCCAGCGACCATTCAGTATCCCTGGCCCAGACGATTTTGTGTGTTGCCGGATTGAACGCCACGATGCGGCCGCTGCGATCTTCACCGAGTGGCCGAAAGCCGACGCCGCCATCATGCTGCTGGTGGCCGGAATTGACGATGCCTACTCCCGTATAGACAAATCCTGTCTGCGGATCGAACGACACCGCGTTCCACACCATGCCACCTCCGGTTCCCGGTGACTGCACGACGGGATCGTCAAGATGGGGCGTAAACAAACAGCCATATTTAAAATGCGGCGGGACACGGTTTGGCCCGTTTGGATCGGGACAAATCGGAATGAGGGAATCGCCTTGCGGAATTGGCTGGGTCGGCCAGGTTTTCTGGGCCGGTTCCTGGGGCACCGGCGTTTCGACAATCGGCGTAATGGGCGAGCCGTTGGTGCGATCCAGAATATAATACATTCCGGTCTTGCTGCCATAAACGACGATCTTGCGCAGCTTGCCGTCCACAGTCACGTCGGCAAGTACCGGTGCCATGACATTATCCATGTCCCAGATGTCATGGTGCACCGATTGGAAATACCAAACCACTTTTCCGGTCTTGGCATTCATCGCAACGATGGAATTGGCGAACAAATTCTGCCCGCCGCGCGTCGAACCGTCAGAGGCACCGCCCGCGCGCGCATTCCCGAACGTCCAATAAAGCAGTCCCAATTCCGGATCGATCGCCGGGTGCATCCAGGGCGCCGCGCCGCCGGTTTTGTAGCTATCGCCTTCCCAGGTGTCGCCACCCAGTTCGCCCGGCACCGCCGGACCATAAAAGCGCCAGACTTCTTCGCCGGTCTCGGCGTTGAGAGCATAGGCTGTCCCGCGCGCAGCATCGGCATTGCCGAAATAGATCATGCCGTCATAGTAGGTTATTGCCGGTTTTAACGAACCGCGACTGCCGTCATCGTCCGCGATTTTTTTCTGCCAGACGACCTTGCCTGTCTTCTGATCCAGCGCCACCACCCCTTTGCCGGCCGTAGCGGTGAAAACCTTGCCTGCCCCAACGCCGACGCCACGACGCAACTGCGTTCCCGCATCGGATTTATAGCTCCACTTGATCTGTCCGGATTTGCCGTCGACGGCATAAACATTACCCTGCGTAGTTTCGACAAAAACTACGCCATCCACCGCAACCGCGGTGGATTGCTGGCCGCTGACAAAACCGGCCCCGCGACCGCCGCGTCCTCCTGCACCTGCGTCATCCTCAGACGCAGCAGATGGCATATTCTCCAATTTTACGTGCCAGGCCCCTCCAAGCTGCGCGACATTCTTCGTGCTGATCTGTGAAAGCGATGAATAATTCTGATTGCCATAGTTACCGCCGACTTTGGGGAAATCCTTCCCGGTCGGAATGCAGCAGTTAGCCTGATCAGTGGCAGCAGCAACGCAAATTGCACTCGAAAGCAAACATACGCCAACTAAAACGAGCCTTTTCATGTACGCTTCCCCGATGTCGCCCGCTTTTGAGAGCCGGCGTTTTTATAATCTCTGGAGACGAGAGTGCCTCAAACACGGTGACAAATGAAGTGGCTTTGAGCTGCCCTTTGCCACCCCTATTGCAGGGACTCCATAAAGGCGCGCCAGCCGCCAAACGCGGTTACGTCCTGTGCAGCCTGAAGCGCAAAGGCTTCACACAGAAATCCACTGACCTCAGTTCCATCCTGCAGCAGGATTTTTCCAATTCCCAGAGGCGACGGAATTTTCGCGATAACGCGGCCGAAAGCTTCGGGGGGCAGAGCCCAAACCTCCCCAACAATCCCCGGCCCGTTGTACCCCGGGACGCGCAGCAAACCCGGCTTGGGCGGGCTGGTATTCGGCAACGCAAACAGTTTGTAGTCCGTTGCGGTCCGCACTTCATACAAAAGATGCGCGTTCAAACTGGTAAGTTCATGATTGAGCGGCATACCACTGAGATGCGCGCCCACGACAAATAGGGAGATCCGTTCATCCGACATGATTACTCCGCGTGAAAATGTCCGGCCAATTCGGTCAAATCTGCATCGCAAAATGCCGGCGCAATTAAAGTCACACCAAAGGCCAGACCGTCCGCGCGAAACCCGGCGGGAACGGCCACGGCACAATAGTCCAGCAAATTGACAAAATTCGTATATGTGCCGAGCCGCGAATTCAGTGCGACCGGATTAGCGCGCAATTCATCGACGGTGTATTGCGCCGGCGCAGTAGGCAGAAGCATTACATCCATTCGCGTCCACTCTTTTTCGACGGTGTGCCTGAGTGCGGCCAGACGATACTGTCCTTCAAATACATCGGCGCCCGTAACCATCTTGCCTCCTCCGATTATCGTGCGCACGGTTCCATCCATTTCCGCAGCATGATTGTCGAAGAAATTTTTGACCGCGGCGTAGCGCTCTGCCACCCAGGGTCCCTGATAGAGAAATTCGGCAACCTGACGAAACGAACTATAGTCGATTTCTACTGCAATCCCGCCGAGGCTTTCCAGCCTTGCAATGGCTTTTGCATATAGGCTTCCATTCTCCCGCTCGCCAAAAAACTCGCGGTCCCCTTCCGGCAGAATTCCGAAATGGAAATTTGTCAAAGGCAAATCGCGCGTCTCCGGCTGACGCGAATAACAATCTTGCGCGTCATGACCTCTGGCGACATTCAGCACGGCCTTGGCGTCGGCAGCGTCGCGCGCAAAAATGGAAATGCAATCAAGACTCTTGCAGGCCGGTACAACACCATGCGTGCTGATCAGCCCACGCGTCGGCTTCAATCCCACCAGATTATTGAAGGCGGCAGGTACCCGTCCGGAGCCCGCAGTGTCTGTGCCGAGAGAAAACGCCACCAAACCTGCCGCAACAGCCACGGCGGAACCGGAACTGGATCCCCCGGAGATATATTCCCTATTGAATACGCAGCGCGGGGCACCATAGGGCGAACGCGTGCCGACCAACCCGGTCGCAAACTGATCAAGGTTGGTTTTTCCAATCAGAATCGCGCCAGCCTCCAGCAATTTTTCCGCGACCGTCGAATTTCCCGTTGGCAGATAAGAGAATGCCGGGCAGGCGGCCGTCGTAGGAAGGCCGGCCGCATCAATATTGTCTTTGACCGCAAAGGGAACTCCGTAAAGCGGCAGAGATCTGGCTGCGGAATTATCCGTGAGTGCCTGCGCGCGCGCCAGCACATCCGTATCCGGCACGCGCGATATCCACACTGCCGGATCATCATAATCCGCAACGCGCACAAGGACCTGCCGCACCACGTCTACCGGCGTCAAATGCCCTGCGTGATATGCCTCAAGAAGTCCGGCAACAGTGAGAAAATCCTGCACTATGCCTCCTCCACAAACGCTACGATCTGGCCCGCCTTCACCACCCGGCCCGGTTGACACAGCAATTCGCGCAATCTGCCACTTGCAGGCGCAGCAATGGTGACCTCCATTTTCATCGATTCAATAATGACAAGCGCCTGTCCGGCTTCAACCCGCGCGCCGACTTCTGCCTCGATCTTCCATACTGTACCCATCGTAGCGGCGTGCACGGGTGTGCATCCTTCCGGGACGGCATGATCATCTGTTCCGATGTTTCCGGCATCATCGCTGATATAGGAATCGAGGCCCTGATCCCGCCAACGCTGCCTCTCGGCATCGAATGAATTTTGCTGACCCTGCTTGAATGCCGCGATATCGGCGCGGTTTTTCGCGAGAAACGTGTCATAGGCGGCGAACGAGAATTCCTGCTGTTCAATGCGGACAGGGTATTGGCCATGCGGAAATGCCGCGCGTGCTTCCAACAATTCTTCGCCCGAGACGGGGAAAAAACGGATTTGATCGAAGAACCGCAACAACCATGGCTTGTCGAAGCAATCTGTCTTGCGCCAACGATTTCACATTTGAATGGTTCTGCCGAACAACTGGTAGCCGCCCGGCCCCTCCATTCCGTACACACACAAATAGGCCCCGCCTATGCCGACGGCATTTTCCGGGGTCCAGGTTCTGGCAGGATTGTATTTTGTCGTGACGAGGCGATGACGGGGATCGACCGGCGTTGCCACCGGTGCGCCGAGATAGACATCGCCCAGACCAAGAACCAGATAGCTGGCATCAAAGACTATGCGGCGTACGTCATCTTCGGATTCAAGACCATTTATGCGACGGATGAATTCAATATTAGAAGGGCACCAGGGAGCATTGGGGCGGACCAGTTCCTGGTATTTACGCATGGCCAATCGGGCCTGCTCATCGTTCCAGGACAGAGGGAGGTGAACTATCCGGCTCGGGACGGAAACTTTGCGAGGGTCGGGGAGGTCCTTTTCAATGATCACAAGGGTTTCCAGTAACCGTGACAGGGAAAGCTTTGTGCTGTCGAAATGCAGCTGCAATGATCGGATGCCCGGCGTCATGTCAATAATTCCGGACAATCTCTCCCTGGTCACTGCCTGCATCAGCAGATGCACGCGGAGCCGAAGTCCGATATCGAGTACCATAGGGCCATATTCGACAAGCAGGTATTCGTCTCCTGCCCGACGGTAGGTCACGGCGGGTTGGCCATCGATTGCATATAAGATATCGCTGTCGACGGGCCGCCGGACATACGAAATATCCAGTCCGGCGCGCAGATCGAGCGTGTCGCGATCATCGAGCATATAAAATCTGATTTTGTCGCCAGGCTTAAGCTGGCCCAGCTTCCACAATTCGCCCTTTGCGACGACAGCCGGACAGACAAAGCCACCCAGGCTGGGGCCATCCGGACCAAGAATGATCGGCATGTCTCCGGTAAAATCGATGGCGCCGACTGCATAGGCATTGTCGTGAATATTCGACGGATGAAGGCCAGCCTCGCCGCCATCGGTGCGTGCCCAACGCGGCCGCGGGCCGACCAGACGTACACCCGTGCGCGCGCTATTGAAATGCACTTCATATTCGGAAGAGAACAATTCTTCGATGTCCTCTGCCGCGAAAAAGTCCGGCGCACCATGCGGGCCATACAGCACACCGATTTTCCAGTGCGTGGTAAGCTCGGGTATCGCCGCTGGCGTTGCAATTTCATCCTGCGCAAGATCGCCGATGCGCAGCGTGTCTCCTGCCTTAAGGACCCCGATGCCGTGACCGCCAAATCCGCCGAGCGAAAATGTTGCACGCGATCCAAGATAAAGAGGTGCATCGAATCCACCACGCACCGCGAGATAGGTTCGCAACCCCGGTCCGGCAATTTTTCCCAATGCAAGAATTTGCCCGGCCTTAACGCCAACAGGCTTCCAATATTCAATCGGCACGCCGTCAAGCGTGGCCGTCATGATAGCGCCGCCCAGGGCTATTACGGCGTCGCAGGAAAAGCGCAGCGTCGGACCCGTGAGCGTGCATTCCAGAGTAGCTGCATTATCCGCATTGCCGACAATCTGATTGACCAGGCGGTGAGAACGATCATCCATCGGACCGGAAGGCGGGATTCCGACATTCCAAAACCCAACCTGCCCGGAAAATCCTGCAAGGACGATTGCGCACCCGGTGCCAGCACCTCGACGCTGCTTGGCGAAAACACAAAATCCTTCAAGGTGGCGGTGACAGCCTCACCGCTTCTGAATGCAGGCGCTGCGACAATTTCCGCCAGATAGGACAAATTGCTTTCTATGCCCCAGACGGCGCTGTGTGCCAACGCCGTCTCCATTTTCGTCAGGGCGTCGCCGCGTGTCGTGCCGTGAACGATGATTTTTGCCAGCATCGGATCGTAATAGGGCGAAACTTCCGCGCCATTTTCTATCCAGCTTTCAATACGAACTCTTTTGGGAAAATTTACCGACGTTACGATTCCCGAGGAGGGACGAAAATCCAATGCGGGATTTTCCGCATAGAGCCGGACCTCGATGGCATGGCCATCGGACACCAGGCTGTCCTGCGCGGGCAGATTAAAGTCCCCGGCGGCCTGACGAATCATCCATTCCACCAGATCAACACCGAAAATTTCTTCGGTGACAGGATGTTCGACTTGCAGGCGCGTATTGACCTCAAGGAAATAGGCCTGTTGACGTTCGACATCATAGACATATTCCACTGTTCCGGCAGACTCATACGAAATGGCGACGCCCAATGCGATCGCAGAACTGCGCAAGGATTGGCGCACCGCGTCTGGCAAATTCGGTGCAGGCGCCTCTTCAACGACCTTCTGATTGCGCCGCTGCAACGAACAATCGCGCTCACCCAGCGCCAGCACTTTTCCCTTACCGTCGCCGAAAATCTGGACTTCAACATGGCGCGCTCGCGCTACGAAACGCTCAAGGTAAAGACGGGCATCGCCGAAATTTCCGGAGGCCAGTCGCGCGACACTTTCAAATCGCTGCGCCAACTCGTCCGGCGTGTGACACAGCTGCATACCAATACCGCCGCCGCCCGCCGTACTCTTCAACATAACGGGGTAACCAATGTGCTCTGCCTCGCGCAATGCGTGGCTGGTGCTATCCAGCAAGCCGCTGCCCGGCAGAAGCGGGACGCCTGCCCTGGCAGCGATTTCGCGCGCGGTATGTTTTAGTCCAAACGACCGGATATGCTCCGGACGGGGACCGATGAAGGCAATGCCCTCTTTGGCGCAGCGTTCGGCAAATCCGATATTCTCCGACAGAAATCCATAACCGGGATGAACTGCTTCGGCGCCGGTGGCATGACATGCCGCGATAACCGCTTCAACATTCAAATAGGTCGCTGCAGCAGGCCCATCTCCCAGCCGCACCAGCCGGTCCGCCGCGCGCATGGGTGCTGTAAAACGATCTGCATCCGATGCAATGCAGGCCGACGCTATATCCATGCGCTTTAGCGTGCGCAGGATACGCGCTGCGATTTCGCCCCGGTTTGCGACCAAAACAGTCTTGAACATGGTCACGAATTCCAGATCAGAATGCGGACCGGCGTTGGATTAAATCCATTGCAGGGATTATTGACCTGCGGACAATTTGATATGACGCACAACACATCCTCTTCGGCGTGCAGCTCCACATAATCGCCCGGCTTTGACAGTCCATCGACGATAGCCAGATCGCCATTGGGAAGAACCGGCACGTTCATAAAGAAATTTATGTTGCTGACAATGTCACGTTTGGACATCCCATGCGCCGCTAGCGCAATCAGAAAATTTTCGCGGCAGGCGTGCATATAGCGGGTGTGATGGCCAAACCGTACCGTATTGGCCTCGCAGGAGCAGGCGCCCGCGCTAGTGTCATGGTCGCCACTGGTATCCGCCACCATGGTCAGCAGTATATTTCCTTCATTGGACAGTATCTTCGTGCCTGCGCCGATATAGGCGCTGCCCTGCGCTGCAAGAGTGGATTGCGCGCAATAGCGCTCGTCAAAGTTTCCGAGACGATAAAATAGCGTATCCACTGCCTGCTGTCCCTCCACATCGACGATGCGGATAAATTGACCTTTACGAACTACGCCAGACCATGGCGTTGTTGCAGGAACAATATGGTCATACACGGCGTTGGCCGGGTCACGGGGCGACACCTGCTTTTTCATGGGATTTCTCCCGTCAACAGCGCATCTGTATTTTGGAATGCCCGCACGGCCTCCTCGCTGACTGTCCGGCACAGATCATCTGCCGCCGCTTCAGGCGCGCGCCAAATCTGGAAACGAACCGGTTGAGCTTGCCATTCGCGCGCCGGAGATAATGGATGCGGGCAATTGGACAGGGCGACGACTAGATCCATTTCGGCACGCAAATCGACATACTGGCCAGGGGCAAGCGCATCAGAATTCCAGACAAATTCACCCTGTTCATCCACCGACACTGGTGCAAAAAATGTCACACAAGGCCCGACATCGCGCGCAGACATGCCATGCTTGCCGGCAGCAAGCACAAAATTCTCCCGGCTGTTACGCCGCGTAGGATCAGGCCCATATTTGGCAGAATCGCTGTTGCGCGTGCTCCCGCCTGCGATGAAATCATGGAACCCGCAGCTATCGTCGGTAATGGATGCAAGCACCCGCCCCATATCGGATAAAAGCAGCTTTCCGCGCGACAGCTGCGCCGTCCATTGCACTTTTACGGTATCGCCGGCGTTGTATCGCTCGCTAAAATCCCGTGCATTCCAGAACAGCGCCGAGACGCCATGTGTCGCCGCTTCGTTAATAATGCGCAGACTTTGGCCGCGCGAAACCCTGCCCGTCCAATACCAACCTGGCGGAATGCTATCCTCGGCAATGATTAATTCACCGGGTAGCGTTTTCTCATTTGTCACATGCGTGGCCGCAGGACGCCTGGTATTTACCGCCTGTGCCTTTTCCTTCAGGGCAAAATAGCGGCGGCGATATTCTTCCGGTGTTGTCTCACGCATTGTTATCTCCAGACGGATGCGCCGGGCCGTCCCGGCAATGTCTGTGGCGGCCGGGTCGTCCCGTCTCGCCTTGTTTGATCAGGATTTTCCGTTTCGTTTCTTGGGCGATTTCTTTTTATTTGCGAAGGGATGGAGCTGCGGGATAACCGCTGCAATCAGTTGCATCTTTCCGGAAAGCACCCCGCGGCGCGAAGACATTTCGTCAGCAATGGCCTGCAATTTATGAGCAGGCCCCTGCACCAACAGCACCTCCATGGTTTGATTATGCATCAAATGCACATGTAGCGAACTGATGACTTCATCAATATGGCGAAACTGCAAATCGGCCAGACTCTTTTGCAGGCCAGGGACGGAATTGTCGTAATAGAGGGTAATGACGCCCACCATGACGTCGTTTCCCAAATCGCGTTTGTGCTCGACCAGTGTCTGATACAGCACGTCATTTATAGCCTGCGACCGGCTTTCAAAGCCGCGCATATCCACCATGCGATCCAGATCCGTAAGCAACTCCTCGGGCAACGACATGCTGATGCGCGTCACCGGACGGTTGCCATTGGAGTGCGTACGAAAAGCGGCGGGCATGGTCTCCATTCCTAGAACAAGTGGCTGTATTGCTCAATTTCCCAGGCACTGACGCTCAGGTGATAACTCTCCCATTCCTGCGATTTGTATTTGATAAATTCGTCGCGCAATTCCTTACCCAGCGTTTTTTCCATCAGAGAATCGGCCGCAAAAGCCGCAACGGCCTCCTGCAGGGTCTGCGGCAGAAATTCAATGCCACGCGCGCGCCTTTCATCGTCCGACATTGTATAAAGATTGTCTTCGTTGGGATTGCCGGGATCGATTTTTTCCCGCACGCCCTCCAGTCCCGCCGCCAGCGCCAACGTGGCCGCGAGGTAGGGGTTGAGCGCGCCATCCGCATTGCGCGATTCGCAGCGCCCGCCACCCATGGGCACGCGAACTGAATTGGTACGATTGTTCGAGCCATATGAATTAAACACCGGCGCCCAGGAAAAATACGACATGGCGCCCTGGCGAACGAGCCGCTTGTAGCTGTTTACGGTCGGTGCAAATGCGGCGCAGAGCGCCCGCCCATGTTTCAGAATGCCGCCGATGAAATAGTAGCCGGTTTGCGTCAATCCCAAACCGCGCGGATCATCCTTGGGATCGCAGGCAAAAGCATTGGCTTTGCTGGCTAAATCGTACAACGACATATTGAAATGCGCGCCAGTGCCGGTCTTGTTGGGAAAGGGCTTGGGCATCATGGTGGCCAGCAAGCCCTTCTTCACGGGCGTAATGTTTGGCCATGTGGCGAAAGAATATAAAGCGATCGCACATGGTCAGGGCATCGGCATACTGGAAATCGAATTCGAACTGGCCATTGCCGTCTTCATGATCGAAGGAATACAGGTCCCAACCAAGATCGTTGATGGCCGTTGCCATTTTGTCGAGCCAGGTAAAATTGTCGAGAAATCCACGCACGTCATAGCATGGCTTGATCAGCTTATCGTCGGCATGCGGCACGCTGAGCGTTCCGTCTGCGGCCTGCTTCAACAGATAGATCTCGCATTCAATGCCAAGATTAAATCCAAATCCGAGTTCTGCCGCCTGGGCCAATACGTTTTTCAGCGCCACGCGCGTGTTGAGAGGATATGGTTTTCCCTGAAAATGATTATCCGCCGGCATCCAGGCGACCTTGGGCTCCCAGGGGAGCTGAATAATGTGGTCCAGATCCGGCACCGACGTTATTTCATCGTCGTGCGGCGCTTGCCCAAGGCCATCCAGCGCGTATCCGGTATAGCGTTCGGACCCATGCGCCATATGGCCAAGGTGATGCAGCGGCACGACCTTGGCCTTCGGCACGCCATGAATATCGACATAGGCGCCAATGCAATATTTCACACCCTTGTCGCGCAATTCCTTTTCGACCTTGGCAATCCTGTCTGGAACAAGCGCAATGGTCATTTAACCTTCTCCTGACAAAGGGGTGAAATAGGAATGTGGCAATGGCGGCGTTTCGCTTTTTCCGATTTCTATGACGGCAGAAAGGTCGCGCACCATCATTTCGAACCAGTCGCTGCCTTTGTCGCTGGTGGCGCGGCTTGGCGCGCCGGTCACGCCATTGCTACTGGTGCGATTGACAGGGTGCGCAAACACAAGGCCGCCGGTACGATCAGGATCGTCCGCTTTGGAGTAGGTCTCCTGGCGCACCAGATCCGGCGCAATCGCCAGCATAATGGATGTTTCCGCGTCATTGGCATGCCAGTCGCAACCATCGGCAAAATGAAACGCCCGAACGCGGGCGCTGATTTCCGGGGTATTGATGAGAGCCACCATGAGGTCGTCATGAGCGGCGCGCAACATTTCCAAGGCGCAGCGCAGCGGCGCCGCATTGGTGACATGTGCGTTGACAATAAACAGACGCCGTACGCCGGAGTGATAGGCCCAATCACCGATATCCTTCACATAGTTGATCAATGGTGATCGGCTGTACGGCGATGGTTCCAGGCCAGCGCCGGCTGTGGCCAAGCGAGCAGCCATAGGGAATGGCCGGCAGCATTGGGACCTGTGTGCGCTCCGAAACTGCCGCGCATAATTTGTCGGCAATCACAAAATCCACACCAGTTCCCAGATGGGGGCCGTGCTGCTCTACAGCGCCGACTGGAAGAATTGCGGATTGACCTGCAATCTTGAGGTCATCAGGCAATTCCGCCCATGTCCGCGTCGTCCATAGCATGGCGCTATTCCACATTATCCGTGACGTCCGTGAGGCGGGCCATGGCCGGATAGACCTCGGTTTCATCATGCGCGCTCAGCTGATGGATCAAATCCTCGAGCCTAGTCTTGGTGGCGAGGAATTCCGGCGATAGAAATTGTGCCGAACTACGGGGCCGCGGCACAGGCACCTCGATCAATTCCTGAACTCTGCCGGGATGCGGCGATAAAACCAAAATCCGGTCTGCCAGGAAAACCGCTTCCTCCAGATCATGCGTAATGAATATGATGGTGATGTCGATCTGTTTCCATATTTCCAGAAGATGGGCCTGCATTCGGCATCGCGTTTGCGCATCCAGCGCGCCGAACGGTTCATCCATCAACAGAACACGCGGCTGGTTGGCCAGCGCCCGCACAATCGCCACACGCTGCTTCATCCCGCCGGACAATTGATGAGGATAGGCATCGGCGAATTTTTCCAGCCCCACCAATTCAAGCCATTGCATGGCATCGCGCTCTGCCGGAACTGTTCCTTTGCCGTTAATTTCCAGACCGAACATTACGTTCTTTTTGACGGTCAACCAGGGGAACAGCGTATAGCCCTGAAAAACCATACCGCGATCGCGGCCCGGACCGCGTACCGGTTTGCCATCGAGCAGGATGTCGCCGACCGTGTGCTCCTCCAGCCCCGCAATAATGCGAGCCAGCGTCGACTTCCCGCAGCCTGATGGTCCCACCACGCAAAGAAATTCGCGACGATGCGTGATGAAATTAATGTCGTCCAAAGCCAGTGTCTTGCGGGTGGCGGTTTCGAAGGTCTTGCCCAGATGTTCGACCCGTAGAAGAACGTCACGCGCCTTCAATCGATCGAAGCGCGCGCGCACCTCTTCCGACTGATCCAGATAGGACGGTAACACGGGTTGAGCAGCTATCTGATTCATCACGTCCCCTCACCCGCCAGCGTGCGGTCGTAGGGAAACAACCGGCGGCCAAGCGCGGCCAACACAAGATCTGTACCCAGCCCGATAATGCCGATCATCATGATGGCAGCGAAGACATTGTCGAAGTGCTGATAGCGCGCCTGTTGTGTGATGAACCAGGTTATGCCGGTTGTTGTGCCAATGAGTTCGGCAACAATCAGATAAGTCCAGGCCCAGCCAAGCAGTATCCGCTGGTCGCGGAACAGATTGGGCATAATGCCGGGCAGCACCACATGGCGCAGCAACTGAGAATTCTTGGTTCCGAGCGTCAGCGCGGCCTCGACAAGTGCAAGGTCGAGTTTGCGTGTTGTGTTGGCGATAATCAGAATTTGCTGGAACAACGTCCCGATCACAATGATGGTAATTTTGGGTCCGTCGTAAATGCCCAGAATTGCGACGGCCAGCGCACCAAAGGCCGGCGCGGGCAGATAGCGGAAGAATTCGACAAAGGGTTCGAACAGCCGCGAAATGACCGCATAGGTGCCGCACAATACCCCCAGCGGAACGCCAATAATGGACGAAATAACAAAGCCCCAAAATATGACCTGAATGCTGTGCCACAGGCTTTGATGCAACCACTCGCCGTCACTGGTTTGTGGCGGCGTGGAAAAAGAGGTGAAAAATGCTTCCAATACTTCGCCGGGCGAAGGCAGGTAGACCGGATTTGAAGGCACGCCCTGCGGCGGCGGTTGATCCGATTTTGCGGCGTCCGCAACTTCCCGCTCGAAATCGGCCCGATTCATTCGCATATCGACCTGCAAATAGTCGACCGAACCGGGATCCGTGATCAGCACCTGCGGATGCCAAATTTCAGGCGTGTAACTTACAACGCACCACAACACGAGCGGCAAAAGGAAGGATAGAGTACCGAGAACGAATTTCGCGCGGCGCGAAAGCGTCCTGTTAACCTGAAACCAGCCTAGTCGCCGCATCGTGTTGTGTTTTTCTGTGCGGGTTAAATCACGGAGCCTCGGTTACCGACGCATCGATGTAGGAATCCACATCCTGCGCAGTTTTATAGACGGCATATTTCACGTTGAAATTGTCCGCGATTTTCGACGAACCATAAAGTGATCCAAAACCATCAGCCTTCTTGTAGATTTTCTTGGCTTCAGTCAGGTCAATCAAATGGGTACCCTTCAGCAGCGGCTTATACTGCGCCGCGCGTCAGCCCTACCCGCTTGGCCATGATTGAGACCGCATCGTCCTGTGTCTTGGGGTCGTTTATGTATTTGACAACACGGTCCCAGACTTTCGCCAGTTTGACATAGTCCGCCTTGTTGGGTCCCAGCTTGGCCGGATTGACGGCAATCACATCGTAGATGAGGCCAGGTGCCTGCGCCGAAGTATAAACCGGCTTTGAACCAGGCAGCGCCTTCATGGCCATGCCGGAGTTGGGCTGCCAGGCGCCGATTGCGTCGACCTGCCCTGACCCCAGGACCTGAGGCGTTTCATTGGTGGCGGTATTGACGAGCGTGACGTCTTTTTCGGTCATGCCGTTTTTGACCAACCCGTCCAGCAGCAGAAGATGCTCGACAAATCCGACCTCGATGCCGATTTTCTTGCCCTTCAAGTCTTTCAGGCTGTTGATTCCCGGCTTGGCGACAATCATATCGTTACCGTTGGAATAATCTGTGATCAGTATCATGACGCTCTTGGCGCCGGCTGCGCCGGTGACCAGAGCATCGCCGTTGGTCATCGTGACGGCATCAACCTTTCCGGCGGAAAAGGCGTCCATCGATGCCACATAATCGAACCATTCAAAGGTAACATCGAGACCGGCCTGCTTGAGCCAGCCCTTGTCGATCGCTACCTGCCAGGCCACCCAGCCGGGCCAGTCGCTGTAGCCGATCTTGATCGGCGCCGCTTGGGCGGCAGACGCCGCCATAAGGCCCAAAGACAGGGCCAATCCATACACAAATCCTGCATACCGCTTGTGGGCCATCGCTTGCTCCGTTCCTTCAGTATTACGAAAAGGCAAAAACGTAATACTGGTACTTCGCAAAGCCCGTGCCAGCGCTGGCATAAAAATATTCCAGCAATTTCAGTGCATTGAGAAAAGGCGTCAAAGCGCGCCTGCTCATTTCATGAGCGCACCCTGCCTCTAAACTGAGCCATCCCTTAGACACAGGGGCCGGATCCATGGTCTTTCGACCGATGGCATTGATGCTGCTGACGCGACGATGATGGCGAGGCGAAAATATGCGTCCTAAAGGTGCGGAAATTGACGTCTGCGCCGCGCGCAATTCCTGATATTCTGCGCCGAAAGGGACATATCAATACGATCCCAGAAATATAAGCAGATAGGGAAAGGTTGGGGGATGGACTATTCGCGACGTCAGATCAACGCAATGGCCCTGGGCAGCGCATCAGTGCTTTCAGGTTTATTACTGCCGACAAATCTGTTTGCCCAAGCCAAGCCGAATTCCATCATCGCCGGCGTGCAAGTTGGCGTCATGGTGCCAAACAGTTTGCGCGGCATACCCAATACCTTAACAGCCTATAGAGATGCCTTGCTCAAGATAGGCCTTTCCGGCTGTGAAACCCATGAGGGACCGTGGGAGACGGCGCTGGGTGCGCCCCTAACAACCAACGGATTCGGCGCTGGTCGAGGTCCGCAGACGCCCGAGCAGGTTACACAACGAAAAGCCGCGGCAGATGCGCTTTCAGAATGGCGCACATCGCTGCCAATGAGCAGATATGTTGAGGCCAAGAAGATATGGGTTGAAGCCGGAATCCAGCCTTACGCCTTTAAGATGCCCATTACCCTGGAAATGTCAGATTCGGAAGCAGATTACGCTTTCAATGCAGCCAAGGCGCTCGGTGCATCCCATTTCAACATGGAAATGGACGATGATCCGCGGGTCACACAGCGTGTCGGGGACCTTGGCAAAAAACATAATATGAAGGTTGGCTATCATGCGCATGGCGAGGCCAGCCCGACTTACTGGGATTTGGCCATGTCGCAATCGCCCTACAACTGCATCAATCTGGATATCGGGCATTATGTCGGCGCGGGAAATTCGGACGCCTTAGACTTCGTACAGAAGCACCACAGCCGTATTGTCAGCATGCATTTGAAAGACCGCAAGCTGGGCGGGCCAAATGTCCCCTGGGGTCAGGGTGACACACCGATCATAGAAGTTCTCCATATGATCCGCGATAATAAGTGGCCCTTCCCAGTCACGATTGAGTTGGAATACCCGATCCCGGAAGGTTCTACGATGGCGAATGAGGTCGCTAAGTGCTTCACGTATATCGCGACCGCGCTCTCCACCTGACGATCACTTCGCCGGGACGTGGGACCTTGAAACAAAGCTGCTACGCGCCAGATTCACCGCCCCGGCGATATGACGCCGAACCTCCGCGACACGATGCGCATTATGCGTATCGGGGTGCGAAATCAGCCAATAGGTGCGAGTGAAATTAATTCGCGGGAGCAATCTTTTGAGTTCAGGAAACTGCCGGGCGGCATAGTCATGCAAAATCCCGATGCCATGCCCGGCTCGCACCGCTTCCATCTGACCAACCACGCTGCCGCATTCAAAGTGCCGCGGCATGCGTTCGGCCAGCGCCCGCCCATAATCCAGTGCCGGGCTGTAAGCCAGGTCTTCCACTTGCGTGATGAAAAGATGCTGCGCCAAATCATTCTCGCGGCGAATCGGACCCTGCGCGCTCAGATAGTCAATCGACGCGTAAATGCCCAGGCTGTAATCGGTCAGCTTCTGAATCATCAGACTGCCCTGCGAAGGCCGATCCAGCGTAATGACAATATCGGCTTCGCGCCGCGACAGCGAAAAGCTGCGCGGCAAGGGCACCAACTGGATGACCAGATTGGGATGACACGCGGCCAGGCCCGCCAAACTGCGCGATAGAAAATAATTGCCGAGCCCGTCGGGCGCACCCACCCGCACCGTGCCGCTGATTGCGCCTGCGATCCCCGACAGATCAGATTCCACTTTCAAGATTTCGGATTCAACGCGCTCCGCGGTGACCAGCATGGTTTCACCGGCCTGGGTCAGTACACAGCCTCCGAGACTGCGTTCAACCAGCTTGGCTTTGACCTCGTCTTCAAGCGCCGATAGTTGCCGGCTGACCGTGGCGTGATTGAGACCCAGACGTTTGGCGGCGCCCAATATCTGCCCCGACCGCGCCACGGCCAGAAATATGCGTACCCGATCCCAATCCATTGTATGACTTTAATTATTGCACACTGAAACCGCAATACTTGGCGTTGCTGTGCATAATTTCGAGTGCAATAAATAGCTATGCGCAGGATCGGGCACTTTATATATGGCAAATCCGTCGCCGGCGCGGGTGACCGGCGCGGCGACGTCTTCAATCCAGCGACTGGCGAGGTTCAGGCACAGGTGGCGCTGGCCGGTCGTACAGAACTGGACGCCGCACTTGCCAGTGCCAAGCGCGCCCAACCGGCCTGGGCAGCTACCAACCCCCAGCGCCGCGCCCGCGTAATGATGCGCTTTGTGGATCTGGTAAATGCCAATTTACAAGATCTAGCCGAATTGATGTCGCGCGAGCATGGCAAGACCATCGTGGATTCCATCGGCGATATCCAGCGCGGGTTGGAAGTGGCCGAATTCGCAATCGGCGGACCACATCTGGTCAAAGGCGAATTCAGCGACAATGTGGGTACGGGCATTGACATGTATTCCATGCGCCAGCCGGTCGGCATTGGCGCCGGTATTACACCATTCAATTTTCCTGCCATGATCCCGATGTGGATGTTCGCGCCCGCCATCGCGTGCGGCAACGCCTTTATTCTCAAGCCGTCCGAGCGCAATCCCTCTGTGCCGATGCGGCTGGCAGAGTTGATGATTGAGGCCGGCCTGCCGCCGGGCATTCTGAACGTCGTCAATGGCGACAAGGAGGCGGTGGACGCCATACTGGCCGCGCCCGAAATAGGTGCGATATCGTTTGTCGGCTCTACCACGGTTGCGGCCCATGTCTATGCGCAAGGCGCGGCAAACGGCAAACGCGTGCAATGTTTCGGCGGCGCCAAAAACCATGCCGTCATTATGCCAGATGCAGATTTGGCGAAAGCCGCCGACGCGCTGATTGGAGCGGGATATGGTTCGGCGGGCGAACGCTGCATGGCGATATCGGTGGCCGTACCGGTTGGCGAAGAAACGGCGGATAAGCTAATCGCTATTTTAAAGCCGCGCGTGGAGCAGTTGAATGTCGGCCCTTATACGTCAGACAATGTCGATTTCGGGCCGGTAGTCACGCGCGCCGCGCGCGAGAAAATCGGCGCACTGGTCGATCAGGGCGTGGAAGAAGGCGCGACACTGCTCGTGGACGGCCGCGGCTTTCACATGCAAGGTTATGAAAACGGCTTTTTTATCGGGCCGTGTCTGTTCGATCGCGTCACGCCCGATATGCGTATCTACAAGGAGGAAATTTTCGGCCCAGTCCTGTCGGTGGTGCGCGCTGGAAACTACGAAGAGGCACTCAAGCTCACCAACGATCACGAATATGGCAATGGCTCCGCCATCTTCACCCAGGACGGCGATGTGGCGCGCGACTTTGCCGCCCGGGTGCAAGTGGGGATGGTTGGCATCAATGTACCGATCCCCACGCCGCTGGCCTTTCATTCATTCGGCGGTTGGAAACGCTCGGTTTTTGGGGATTTGAACCAGCACGGCCCGGACTCGATCAAATTCTGGACCCGCACCAAGACCGTGACGACACGCTGGTCCTCGGGCATAAAGGCTGGGGCGGATTTCTCCATGCCCGTGATTTCCGGTAACGAACCATGACGATCAGACGGCACGAAGAACTTACGGATGCGGTCATTGCCGTCATGGAGCGGACAGAAAATCCGCGCCTGCGCGAAATCATGGTTGCGTTGGTCAAGCATCTGCACGGCTTTGTCCGGGAGGTCCAGCTTACCGAACCCGAATTTCGCAGCGCCACCGCCATCCTCAACGAAATCGGAAAACTGACCAGTGATACCCACAACGAAGCCGTGCTGATGGCGGGCTCACTTGGCGTATCTTCACTGGTCTGCCTGCTCAACAATGGCGACCGCGGAAAGAAGGCGACGTCTCAAAATCTTCTCGGACCCTTCTGGCGCATGCAATCGCCCGTCACCGAAAACGGCGGCACTATTGTGCGTTCGCCGACGCCCGGACCGGTGCTATTCGTCAACGCCAAAGTCGTTGACGAAAGCGGTGCGCCGATTGCCGCTGCCGAGGCCGATGTCTGGCACGCCTCGCCTGCCGGATTTTATGAAAATCAGGATGAGAGCCAGGCGCCAATGAACCTGCGGGGGAAATTCACCACCGATGCCGATGGGCGGTTCTGGTTTCGAACAGTAAAGCCCGTGGGTTATCCCATTCCGACGGATGGCGTGGTGGGGCGCCTGCTGAAGGCGCAAAATCGCCACCCGTTCCGGCCGGCCCATTTGCATGCCCTGATTTTCAAGCCAGGGTACAAGACGCTGATTTCGCAGGTCTATGATCCTGCCGATCCCAACATAGACAGCGATGTCCAGTTTGGCGTGACCGCGGCAGTGCTGGGCGATTATCGTGGTCATGACGAACCTAATTCCGCCTATCCCGAAGCCGGATCGCCCTGGTATTCTCTCGACTACACCTATGTCATGGAGCCCGGCGATGCCGTGCTGCCGCGCCCACCCATAAAATAAGACCGGACAACGGAGACTGCCCGATGCTGACCGAAGACCAACGCCGTAAAAGCGCCGCCGATCTGTTGCTGGCCGAACAAAATAAAAAGCCCATTACGCAACTCAGCACCACATTTCCCGATATCACTATCGAGGATGCCTACGCCGTTCAAAAATACTGGGTGGATGCACGGGTCAAGAATGGCGCAAAAATTGTTGGACACAAAATCGGGTTGACGTCGCGCGCCATGCAGATGGCGTCCAATATGACAGAGCCGGACTACGGCCATCTGCTGGACGATATGATTTATAGTGACGGTGCCCAGATTACCGCGGGCCGCTTCATGAAACCGCGCATCGAAGTCGAACTGGCCTTTGTCATGGGCAAAAAGCTAAAAGGCACGGGAACGCGCATTCATGACGTCCTGCGCGCCACCGATTATGTTACCCCCGCGATGGAGATTATCGACTATCGCACGGAGGTACCGCGCAAGATCACCGATACCATTGCCGACAATGCCGCCGCAGCCGCGATGGTCCTGGGCGGGCGCACCGTGCGTCCCTTCGATATCGATCTACGCTGGGTTGGCGCCAGCCTGTCGCAAAACGCCACCATCGAAGAAACCGGTGTGTCCTGCGGCGTCATGGGACACCCGGCTGCCGGAATCGCCTGGCTGGTCAACAAGCTGGCGGTACTGGATGCAGGCCTTGAGCCCGGCCAGATTGTGCTGGCGGGCTCCTTTACGCGCACGGTTGCCGTACGCGCGGGCGACGTGTTCACTGCCAATTACGGGCCTTTGGGCGCGCTGGCTGTATCATTCGACTAGGACCATTCGTTCATGGAATTGCCGAAAAACAAATTCAAGGCTGCGTTGCGCGAAGGCAAACCTCAACTCGGCCTTTGGTGCACGCTGGCGAATGCCTATGCCGCCGAAATTGTAGCAGGATCGGGCTTTGACTGGTTGCTTTTCGACACCGAACATTCACCTGCCGATATCGAAACGGTTCTTGGTCAACTTCAGGCTGTCGCCGCCTATGACGTAGCCGCCGTCGTTCGTCCGGCCAGCAATGATGCTGTTCTGATCAAGCGCATTCTCGACATTGGCGCGCAGACACTCTTAATCCCTTATGTGCAATCGGCGCAGGAAGCCAGCCGTGCGGTTGCCGCCACCCGGTACGCACCCGACGGTATGCGCGGCGTTTCCGCAGTGACGCGTGCCACGCGATTTGGCCGCATAAAGGATTATGCCCGCACTGCGGCGCAGGAACTTTGCCTGCTGGTGCAAATCGAAACCCAGGCCGGCCTTCATGCGCTGGAAGAAATTGCTGCCGTTGACGGCATTGACGGAATTTTTATTGGCCCGGGCGATCTCGCCGCCAGTCTCGGATATCCGGGCGAACCAAACCATCCGAATGTGAGAACGGCAATTGAAGGTGCCGTCAGACGCATTCATGCCTGCGGCAAACCCGCCGGCATTTTGACGCCGGATGCCAGCTTTGCAAAACGCCTGATGACGATGGGCGTAACTTTTACCGCGGTCGGCATCGATGCGATGGCGCTAGTCAAAGCCAGCGAAAGCCTGCTGGCCCAATTTCGGAAAGAACCATGAAACTTGGATGGTGTGCGCCCTTTGCCAAAGCCGCGTTGGTCAAGGAGATAGGATACGACTATCTTGAAGTGCCGCTGGCCGGCTTCGGCCTCGAAGATGAGGCAAGCCTGATTGCCGCCAAAAAGGCGGTCGACGCCACACCCATTCCCCTGACGGTTTTCAACTGGTTCTACCCTCAGGATTTCCGCACCGTGGGCGATTTTGTGGACGCAGCGCGCATCAAATCCTATCTGGCGCGCGCGGCCGACCTTATGCACCATGCCAAGGCCAGCTCTGCGGTGCTGGGCAGCGCCTGGTCGCGCAATGTACCTGAGGGCTATTCACGCGCCCGCGCCCGGGAGCAGATTCTGGAGAACTATGGCTGGGTGGCTGATGCCTTTCAGGGCAGCGGCGTGACTGTGGGGATCGAGGCGCAGAACCTGAAGGAAGCCAATATCATCACCCGACTGAGTGAAGCGGTGGACTACGCCAGAGCCGTGAACCGCCCCGAAATAAGGGTCATGGCCGATTTCTACCATATGGACGAGGAAAAAGAGCCTTTGTCCGATCTCCAGACCTATGGCGACTGGATCGTGCATATACAGCTGGCCGACAGCGGACGCCGCAATCCCGGAACCGGCGCCTATGACTATGACAGCTTCTTTCGGTACCTGAAGGAAGGCGGTTATACCGGGACGGTTTCGGTGGAATGCATGATCGATATTCCGCCGCCGGAGATGCGCCACAGCCTGGAATTCCTGCGGCGCTATTGGCCGGCCTAACAGATGCGCGAAGCCCGATAGTCGTCCGCACGATATCAAGAAATCCGTTTACATCGGCACCCCAAATCCTGTTAAACCCGGCTCCGGGGCCTGTAGCTCAGTTGGTTAGAGCTGACCGCTCATAACGGTTAGGTCGCAGGTTCGAGTCCTGCCGGGCCCACCAGCGTTTTGTTCGCCGTCGTCCGCAGACGTCCGCGCTCCTCAAAATAACCCATTGAAATAGGAATTTTGGTGCATAGGTGTTCTTGGCCGTTCGCCACCACCTGCATAAATTGTTGGTACAAATCGGCATCCTGCACCAGCACTTTTAGGCGCGGTACCAACATGGCTCTCACCGACGCTAAGGTGCTCACCAGCAATCGTCTCCGTCCTCACTTCTCTACCTCCATCTCAGGCACAGCAGCCCATGAGGCTTAAAATGCCTCTATTTGGAAAATTTTCGGCACCAAACATTCATTGAGTTATTGCAACCGGACGCTTCGGTAGGGGCTCAGTGTGAGAGGACGCTGGGGAGAAGTCGACGAAACGCGGGATCTCCGTTGTCGGCGGCACGCAATGTAATAGGGGTGACATGAATATCCACAGGTTGTGAAATCTTCCCGCGCGCTTCCTATGGGCTTCCTGAGGACGTAGCATGAATGCCCGAGTCGTGGGGGTCGCTCAAAAATTCTAATCATAGCATGGAGTTAAATAATGGTCGCGAGAGGGATTGAACCTCTAACCCCTCCCGTGTGAAGGGAGGGCTCTTCCGCTGAGCAACACCGACAAAAAAGATCAGCGTACTTTTGCACAAACACACTGAGCTTGACGTTTTGATGCTTTTAGTTGCTGCTTCTAACAGGCAATACTACGCACATTTTGTTGGTATTTTTATTGGCACGTGACTGTTCGGCGCGAGAAATTTCGGCTAGACGCAGCGCGACCCGCTGGTGATGTGGTAGCTACCTAAGGACTTTTGGAAATTGAAGCCCCGCTGAGATTTCCGAATACCTTTGCGTAAAAGGCCATAGTGTCGAAGGTCTCGTACTGAAGCAGCTGGTCGTGGTTGTGCGGCGATTCGGGAACAGGAATGAACTCGTGGGGAATATTCAGTTTCGCGAGCGCGTCGTGCACAAAGGTGGCTCCCGCAAAAAGATTGTCCCTCGTGCCGCAAATGATGCGAATTTGCTGCTGACGTAGTTTTGCTGCATTTTTTTCCGCCAAGGTCGTTGGCGCCATTGCGATGTAGTAAGCGCGATCACTGCCATAGACAATCTTGAAGGCATCTATACGTCCTGGCGTCGGTTCCGATCCTTCTCCCGTATCGAGCGTCGCCCCTCCAGGCGAATTACCCGTCACGGCAATGAAAAGATCCGGGTTGTTGAACCCATTGTGTAACGCGCCGAAGCCGCCCATCGAATGCCCTTCAATGGCGCGCCCTTCCCGTCTCGCGATGGTCCGGTAGGTTGCGTCCACGTGAGGGATAAGATTCTTTATGAATACCGATTCCATCGGCGCCGTTCCGTCCTTGGAGTCGATCCAGCGCCCCTGATTCAGTCCCTGTGGCAGGATGACAATGACCGGCGGCATGACACCGGCGCGGATCGCCGCATCAACGCGGGCAATATATCCGCTGGTAATGGGACGCTTGGAAATCGACCAGCGATCCGTGCAGAAAATAAATGACGGGATAGCGCCGTGTTGTGTTGGACCGATAGTCGGGCGGAAGGTAAACGCGATAACTCGCAATGGTATTCGGCCCTCGAACCGGCGTGGGATAGGTTTTGTACAGCGTGCCGCCCAGATCCAGCGCAACCGGATCGACATATTCGGTGAGCGGCGTCGAGAGATAGTTCGAAAGTCCGCTTGTCGTCCTTAAGCCCCGAAGCTGCCGGTTAAGGAAATCCGTCACGGTCATCATCGCGGTTGGCGACAACAATTGGCCGACATCATGTCCGGCACCCATCTGCAAATCGAGCGTCGCATTCGCGCCGGCTACCTTGAGCGCCGAAACGAACCTCTGGCTGTCATGCGTCGATACTTTGCTATCCGCGGTCCCGTGCAGGATAAGCACTGGCGCAGCATCCTTAGTAACGTAAGCCACCGGATTCAGTTGGCCCGCATCCATCGGCCCTGCAAGATCGACGACTGCCTGTACGCGGCTCGACTGATTAAGGTTGCCTTCCGTTCCCTCGAGAGCCTTCACATCAGCGGAGGTGCCCAGAAGCGCTGCGATTTGTCCGCCGGGGCCGTAACCCATTGCGGCAATGTTCGCACTGTCCAGATTATACGCGCCTGCGTTGGCACGCAGCCATCGTACAGCAGCCTTGGCATCGGCGAGTTGATCCGCCAGACTTGAGCTTGGCCCGGTGCGGTAATCAATGCTCGCTACCGCAAACCCTGGCGTCACGAGCGCGGCCGCCGGTGTTGGCGATCTGCCGGCAGACCCTGCATCGTCGCCATAAATCCAAACCACCACTCCGCTCGGTTTTGCCGCCTGGTCCTGCCGATAAATGTCCAATTGCAGTGCCTGGCCACTTACGCGCGCAAATTCAATGTTCCGCTCGATCTTAAGACGTGCTCCGGCTTGTGGCTGACCCTCGTTAGGAGCTCCCTGCTGTGCCGAGGCACCAGCGCCCGCCAGACTGAATATTGCGCACAGTAAAAGGAATTGACGTTTCATGGTTTTTCCTCCTCACAGGCCGAATGGGTCGGCGGACTGCATCCATGCGGCCCGCCATGCACTTCAATGAAATATAACCCCCACGCCTATCTGCGTTTGCAGTGTCTCATTGATCACGGCATATTTCTCTTCTGCACATGCCAATGCGAATTTGTGCAAAGACCGCAATCAGATCCCTCGAACATCTTTCCCGCAGTCTGATCACCTTTTAACTGCCAATCCAGCCAAGCGGTGGCGATCGGAGCCAATTCTCCGCCATCTGCGACCCTATAGGTGCCCAAATGCGTCAAATTATTTCGCCAGGCATAGAATACCGGCGCACTGGTCTTTCTCATTCCCTCGAAGTCTGCCAATCCCCAATAGAATGCGATGTCATAACGAGCATCGCCTGTAACAAGAAGGAGCGGTACCTTCAGGGTATCGCGATACTCTGTGGCGCGCATGGTTGCGCCGCTCCAGACGCCGATCGTCTTGACGCGGGGATCCGTTGCCAAAATGCGCCGCCAATCCGCCGCCGCAGGATTGACCCATGACTGCGACATTCGACGGATCGAGCTTATTGTAAAATTTGCCGCCGACCTGTTTGTTCGCAGCAAGCGCCCAGTCTAGGCCCTTGGACAACAGCTCGACCGTGACCGTCGGCCGTGGCGCCGCTCCGTCTGCTGCGGGTGCAGGCGCGGCAGCAGGAGCCAATGGAGCCTCCGGATCGCGCAGCGCATTGTTCTGCGACATGGAGACCGTTTCGGAACGCCCGTTATCCGGTGCACTCATCGGCCCGCCTGCCATGATGAAATATCCATGGCTGGATATCTCCGTCAAAAAGTGCCGGAAGCGATTGCCGAGATAAGCGCAGGAACCATTGCCCCAAACCATAATAGGGAGTTTTCTGTTGCCGAGGGCATTCAGATCGGCCGGATAATAGGCCACCAGGTCTTCGGCGCCGGGCTCGGTGGACATGATCGCCTTATAGGGGCCCGTCCCGAGCGGCGAATCCGGCGACATGTAGGGCGGCTGGGGATTTGTGGGATCGACGTATCCCGGCATCCATTCGGTCGCCGGCGCGGCTTGCGCCCTGCCTGCCCCGCGCCCCTGCGCCGGAGCCTGAGCTGGAGTTTGGGCGACTGCCAACCCGGCAATCAGGAACGCCGAAACAGGCCACAGGACTTTCAGGATCTTCTTCATTCTCCATTCTCCATTTCAATTCTCGCGGACGGCATATCAATAATTCCTCGAGCGAAAACGTGTCCGATTAGTCAATATTTTTTTCTGAACATGACAATCCACTTTTGCACACACGCCGTAGTGGGGATATCTGCGCGCGCTTGCGCCAAGGCCATGCCAGAGGTCAAATTTGCGGCCTTATAAGCAGAAAATTAGAATGGACTTTCATCGAACGCCTCTCCTGATACTAATGAGTATCACAAAATCATCTCGCAAGAAAAATCCCGCATGCGACCGACAGGGCCGCATGCGGGTTCAGTTTCCGGATGGTCAAGGGAATCCATTCGGGGGAAACGTGATCAAAATGACAATAAGTCATCTACACCCATCTCACTTTCGCGCCGATTCCATCATGCGCTTGCAATCGGGATGGCCTAGCGCAGCGCAAGCGGGCAGGAAGCGGCTGTACGCCCTGTTTGTGTCAACCGCCAGTGTGAGAACCATATTGGCCGCCTGCCAATTTGCGTCTGCAATCTGAGCATTCCAGTCTTTGCCGGTTTTTGCTGCTTGTTCCCACATAAGTTCGATGGACTGTTCGAACTCATACACATAGGCGCGGGCATCTTCACGATCGTAATCAGCCACCGTGAAAGCATGATCATTTACAGCCAGAAAATACCACGCCTTTGCGTTGTACAGATGTGCGAGGGCGAGATCATTGGGGGTTAGGGTACCATCATTGATTTTTGAGGAAAGTGTATCCATCGCCCTTGAAAGCGTGGCCGAAATTGCTTTGTCGGGCTTGACGCCTGGGGCTGCCTTGTCGACGTCAGCCATAACCGTCTTAAGGACCGGACTGGTCGGGGTTTGCGCCCAACAAGGGACCGACATCAGGATGGGAATCAAAGCCAATGCGCGACCCAGTCTCTTCACGACACTTCTCCCAAAATCCGCAAGCAGTTTGGACGGCATGCGCGCAACTTTTTAATCTCGTTGGATGCAAGCAATCAGTTCAGGTTGTTGGTCTGCGCGTGCCAGCCGAGCTGCTTGCACACGGTACAGTCAACGCCCTTAAACATTTTCGCGGCATTCTGGTCGCCCTTCAGCTGCCAATCCAGCCAGCCACGCGCGATTGGTGAAAGTTCTCCTCCGTTGGTCTGGCGATAGGTACCCAGATGGGTCATATTCACGCGGAAGGCATAAAATGCCGGTGTGCGCGTTCCCTTCAAGGCTTCGATCATATTGAGGCTGCCGTAGTAAGCCACGTCATATCGCGCATCGCCCGATATAATGAGAGCCGGTTTCTGAATTTTGCCGCGTATTTCCGCCACAGGGAGATTTCCCGCGCCGCCGCTCCACATGCCGATGGTCTTTACGCGCGGGTCAGTGCCGAAATTGCTGGCGAGACCTGCGCCGCAAGACTGCCCCATCACGGCGATGTTCGCGGTGTCGAGTTTGTTGAAGAATTTGCTGCCCTGCCGTTTATTCTCAGCAATTGCCCAATCGATACCCGTAGATAGAAGCGCAACTGTGACTGATTTGGCATTCGGATCCGGCGGAGTGGCGGGCGTGGCCGGAGGCGCAGGCGGCGCCAGCGGATCGCGAAGCGGGTTGTTCGACCCGATCGTAATGGTTTCCGAGCGACCTCCGTCATTTGGGCCCATCGGTCCGCCGCCTAGGGCAAAATAGCCATAGCTGGCAATGTCGGTGAGAAAGTGCCTGAACTTGTTGCCGCGATATGTGCAAGACCCGTTGCCCCACACCACGATGGGCAGTTTCTTGTTGCCCAGTGCGGCCAAATTGGCAGGATAGTATGCAACAAATTCCTCGGCGCCCGGTTCCGTGGTCATAATCGCCTTAAAAGGGCCGCTGCCAAGTGGTGTTTCGGCTGGCATATAGGGCGGTTGCGGCAGGCCGGGCTCGAGATAGCCCGGCGGCCATTCGGCGCGAGGTGGGCGTGGCGCATCTGCGGCTGCTCCACGCCCTGCAGCCGGAGCTTGCGCAGGCGTCTGTGCTAAAGCCACAACCGATGCAAAGACAAAAGGTGCAATAAACAAAAACTTCGTGCCGTATTTCATCTAGCAATTCCTTCTTGTGTAGCTTTGCGGAACGAACATCTGACTGGTGGACGGTGCCTCATGTGCAAACAACTCATCTAACAGGCTGGATCAGTTGAAATTATTGGTTTCAACGTGCCAGCCCACCTTCGACCCCAATTCACTATTCACGCCCTTGAACATCTTGGCTGCGTTCTGGTCACCCTTCAGTTGCAGATCGAGCCATGCCCGCGCGACGGGAGACAATTCTCCGCCGTCCGTCTGTCGATAGGTACCGAGGTGGGTCATATTAATACGCCAGGCATAAACGACCGGAGTGGGCGTTCTCTTCAAGGCATCATAGAGAAACAAACCGTCGTAGAAGCAGATGTCGTATCTGGCATCGCCCGTTACGATAAGCGTCGGGTGGTTTGCCTTGAACCTATTCCGGATCTCAGCATTAGGAACGGTTAATGTCGCGCCGCTCCAGATGCCGACGGTCTTGACCCGGGGATCGCTGCCGAAGTTGGAGGCAATCTGGCCCCCACAGGATTGGCCCATGACCGCAATGTTGTCGGTATCGAGTTTGCCGAAGAATTTGCTTCCCGATCTCTTGTTTTCGGCGATCACCCAATCGATCCCTTGCGACATCAGAGCGACGGTAACTGTCTTGTTGGCGGGATCCGCCGGAGCCGCCGGACTGGGCGGCGTGTTGAGACGCTCCAGCGGATTGCGAAGGGGATTATTGGACCCTATCCCAATGGTTTCCGAACGACCGTCATCCGGGGGCCCCATTGGCCCCCCGGCAAGAGCAAAATAGCCGTAACTGGCAATGTCGGTGAGGAAGTGGCGGAACTTGTTGCCGCGATAGGTGCAAGAGCCATTGACCCACATTACAACGGGGAGCTTTTTGTTGCCCAACGCAGCCATGTTTGCCGGATAGTAAGCAACAAATTCTTCGGCACCCTGTTCCGTGGCCATAATCGCCTTGTAAGGGCCGCTGCCAAGCGGAGTGTTGGCCGGCATATAAGGCGGTTGGGGTAGACCGGGTTCAAGATAACCCGCCGGCCACTCTGCGCGCGGGGGACGCGGTGCATCTGCCGACGCTCCGCGCCCCGCAGCTGGAGTTTGCGCCGGCGTCTGCGCCAGAGCCACACCGGAAATCAATGATATCGCGAACACCAGCGACAGTCTGGAATGCCTTTTCATTTGTAGACACCTCCTGAGATTGGATTGAGATCGAAACAATCCGTGCGTTTGGAATTCGCTAGATCACCATTTCTTTCGGAAGCCGAAGGTGACCAAACGGCCGATTTGATTGAAGCCTGCATTACCGGTTGCGTTGTCTTGGTATGGGGGCGGCGAGTCGAGCAAGTTGTTAATGGTTGCAAACACCTGGGTGCCGCCTGTTACACCACTGAATAAGTCATCCGGAAGATTGTAAGTCAGATTCAGGTCATAGTTCACATATGCACTGATGTGCTGATAGCCGGCCTGGCGGCCGGGACCTGACAACGTGTACGGGAATGCCGTCACGGTGTCGTTGTAGGGATGCTGAAATGCGATCGACAGCCTTGCGCCGAACGGATCCATGTTCCAGCCAATGTTCGCAGTTGTCGTCAGTTCAATGCCTGTGAAGCGGCCGGCATTATTGCCGTCCTTGATGTCGGTCACTGGACCTGTGTAGCCGCCTCTCTGACTGAATCGAAAAATCTGATTGCCAGTGAGGCCAAACGCAAATGTGCCAAAATCATCGGTAGGCAAGCGATAATTAATCTCGAAATCCAAACCGTTTTGCCACACCGTCGCGGCATTTTGCACGGCATTGTCGGCGATCGTGTAGATTCTGTTTGGCAACACGCCGCCCAAGGTTGAGTTCTGCAACGCCGCTACGATGGCCGGATCTGTCGGCGCCCAGCCCGGAATACAACCTGCATTGCCGGGCGTTAAGTTGGTGGAGTCCGATCCACACGCCGGCCCGAAGCCGTTGGCTGATGGTATAAAATCAAGAAGGCTTTGATTTGTGTGTATTCCTATGAATTTAGTATTGTAAAACGTGAGGCCGACATTCAGTCCGTCGAGACGATCCCAAAAGCGGCCAAAATCGATATCGAACCCTCCCGAATATGCCAGACCAATTTCAGGTTTCACGGTTAAAGGCGTGCCCCCCACGGTCAGGCCGTTGGTGGCCGAGGTAATCCTGCACCCCACGGCACCAGTATAAGGAGCTACATTTACAACGTTTCCACTTGCGTCCACGGGAGTTGCGCCTGCCTGGGCACAACTAACGGCGCTAGAAACAAAAGTTCCTGCGATACCGCCGCCCGTAAGACTGGGGGTGTTGCTATAATCCAACGTTGAGTTGAACAGATATGTCCTGCCCGACCCGATGCCGCCGGGAGTGTAGCTTCTCTGTCCTGTGCCTAAGAAATTCAACTCTATCGGGACGAATGACGTGCTGTAGCTGCCGCGCGCCTTCAGGCCGTCGGCAATGACCCAATCAAAACCGACCTTTGGATTTGTAGTGTTACCGAAATCGCTGAAATGGTCCCAGCGACCCGATACATCCAGCGTAAATTGCTGAATAAGGGGAATTTCCATGTCGGGATTGACCACGGGAATGAAAAACTCGGCAAACACGGCATAGGATGCCCTGTGGCGGGATGAATCGGCTGAGCGCGAACTCGTGGACGCCGGCCCCGTGCCGTTTGCGATTGGCACATGACTGTCTTGAGTAAGGTGTAAATATTCTGCACCAAAGGCGGTCTTGATCATGCCCGTGCCAAGATCAACGAGCGGACCATCGAATTTCATCGTGACGTCCCGAAGGTTCCTGCGCCGTGATTGATAGCTGGCATTGTCAAGCAGAGACCTTAGAACGGAGGGGGATGTGCGATTTGTCGCCTGTGGATTCCAAACGTCCAACGCATTTGCCGTAGTCAGCGCGCGCGTGACAGAAACCACAGTGCCCAGACCGTAAGAATCGACCAAAGCGCTGGTTGTCGGGTTGGAATTGGCCGTGCCGTTGGAGTTGACAGTTCCGTTCAACGCGAGCAAAGCCTCGGCGCTGTTCACGGTACCCATGCTGACTTGGCCCTGCCCGCCGTTGACGGTCTCCGAAACGCCAAATGTGCTGCCCAGGCTGAAACTCCAGTCACTGCCCAGATCGACGTCGAGGCCTGGCGTGGCGAACATATTGTATGACGCGAGTTTGGCAGACGCTGGTGGCGCCACATCTCTCAAAAGATCGTCAAAATTGAAGCGAATGAATTCGGAATTGGCCGTCGACGAAGCTCCCGGAACGCCGACATAGAACGGATTGGTATGTCCCTTTGCGGCGGCTGAGTTTGCGGCGCCAAATGCAGTGTCACCGGTGCCATTGGGATTAAATACCGTTGCCGTGATCGTACCACGCGAGGCGCGTGACGAATTAAAGCTGGCGCTATAAACCAGATCGACGCTCACCATCACGCGATCCGATATGGCCTGACGCAACGAAACCAGCATTGAATTGCGCACGTTTGAAGACAGCGAACTGGTCTCATCATTCGTATCACAAACACCCTGTCCCGGACTGGTCGCAGACTGGCTAAGGCCCAATCGCGTCGTTGTTCCGCCTGAACCATCGGCGACGGCGAATGTGTTGGCGGTTGTCGTGTACGGATACAGGAAAGCTGGATTGCTACTGCTGCTGCTTGCCGAGATGGCAGCAACCGGGCAATTGAAATTCTGGAAGTTGGAACCTGTCGAGGGATAGGGAATGGCCATTCCGCGGTAGGCGCCGGCACCACTAACTGCATCGCCAAGGTCCGGAAGCGTAAGCAGCGAACCTGCCGGCGGATTGGGAGCTAGGGCATTGAACAGTGATTGATCGGCTATGCCTCTGCGGATGTCCTGGCGGGAAGTGCTAAAAGAACGATCATTGTTCATCAAAGCCGAGCGATTGGAATAACTGTAAACGGCAAGCACCGATCCATCACCCCAGTCATGACCGAACAGTTGGGAGATGTTGAAGGTGTTGTAATGGTCGGCAATGCCGTACTGGCTCGAAGTTTCCCAGCCCGAATAGTCCTTGCGGGTTATGAAATTTAGCACACCGGCCACCGCGTCCGCACCGTAGATGGCGGACGCGCCGTCGGGCAGAACCTCTACGCGCTGAAGCGCTACCGTGGGGATTACACTCGGATCCACGATGGTGGTCGTCGCCCCCAATGCCGGGATGCGCTTGCCATTGATTAGCACCAAAGTGGCATTCGAACCCTGGGCGCCCAGACTGTGAATGGTTGGACCGGATGCGCCGCCTGCGCCGCCCTCCGTGTTCTGACCTGACTGGCCAAAATTTATATTGATCTGGGGAATGTTGGACATCAATTGCTGAACCGAAATCGCACTCGATGCCTCAATCGCAGTCCGATCCACGGTGATAATGTTTGCACCCGCCGGTGCGGTGCCGCGGATGCTGGTGCCAGTAACGGTTACGGATTCGTTTTGTGCCAACGCAGCCGGAACAGTGAGCGCGGCCAAGGCAGTACCGATCAGAAGTCGCGCGGTAACAGACCATGAATTTTGAGACTGCATGCGATGCCCCCCCCGAAGATCAGGATCCGTTGGATCCCGGTTCGTTATTGTTGCGGGCGCAAAATGCTGAGGCTGTTCTGAAGCCTTAGAATTAAAGCCCCGTAATTATTTCTCAACATATGGGACCAATCCGCCAACTGGCTATAGGGACTTTCGTCTAAGTTGGCCCCACAATTAGTGCGTCTTGCGTACCATTTTCTGCTTCGCAAATGCAGCATACCCTTGTGCACCTAGAACGCGATGTCCGGCACTTGTGCTATGCGAATTCACGGACGTGCTGAAGACGTTGAACAGTACTTAGTGAGCACCATCCGCTTTGATATGATCGGCATGAATCCGCAGTCCTTGGATTAGTAGGCGCGCTTTCGTAGGTGCGATTGCCCGGTCGTCCTGACGCCAGGGCAAATTGCTCAGTCCATCCATTCATTCTGCCCGACCAACAGTTCTCGTTGGAGGAGATTCAGGGGTAGAATCGCCGCAGCGCCGGTTCATCAAATGCATGCGCAAAATTCTGTTGTCACATTGGACACCGCGCGTATCGCATGACAAACATGAGCGGATTGTCGGGAAAAACTTCATGGCGCTGGACGGTCCCCGCCTGCAACCTGAATACGGCGAAGCAACCCATCTTGTGGTGCTGGTGCATGGCCATGGCGCAGATGGTAGGGACCTGATCAGTTTAGGGGGGCATTTCCAACGCGCCTTGCCGACTGCCGCCTTTGTAGCGCCCAATGCACCCACGCGCGTGTCCGGCGGTGCCGGTTACCAATGGTTTTCGATTTCGCGACGAGACCGATCAGAAATACAGAGTGGCGTCACCGCGGCTGCTCCGATACTGGACGATTTTCTGGATGCCGAGCTGAGGAGTCTTAGTCTCGGGCGCCAACGGCTCATGCTGATCGGGTTCAGCCAAGGCGCCATGTTATCGCTGGCTGTAGGTCTGGCGCGCCCCTGTGCCGCCATTCTTGGTTATTCGGGTTTTCTGGCCGACAGCAATTCTCTACCAGCATTGGGCGCCGAAGCACCGCCTATTCTTCTTATTCATGGCGATTCCGACGCCGCCGTTCCAGTTGACGCGCTATTCTATTCGGTAGCCGCCCTTGGCATGGCGGGAGCGCGAATTCAGTGGCACATTTCCCCTGGCATAGGTCATGGCATAGGCCCAGATGGCCTTGCCCTGGGCATTGATTTCCTTTCGCTGGCAGCATGCGGACAACTGGCGACCACTGGCCCGGTACACAGTTTGTTGACCTCAAGCTAGGCCCGTTCGAGTTTTAGCGCCACGGTGACCCGCAACCCCTTGCAGTGACGACTAGGCGCACGACCGGCATGAGGAAGCCGACCGTCAAACAGTACGGCCCGATTTGGCAGTGGAAGTACTCCCGCCACTATATCACCTTGAGCATTGAAGAATATCGTTTCGCCTTCCCATTCCGCATTCCACTGAGGCATTGGATAGTAAAGTAACGTAGGACAGCCCTCCCGCGCATCGTCCGCATGCTTGCGGCCGTTCTGTCCATAGGTCTGCCCGTTGGCATTTTGCCGAACCACTCTTAAGGGATGGCCCACGGTTTCCTCGCAAATCTCTTTTGCTATCAGCCAAAGGCGGTTCACCGAAACGGCCTGTTCCAGATCCATCTTCCAGAATGGTATATCAGGTGAAAAGTCGATCGACTGATTTCCGAAATACCAATTCTTTTCCATGCAGTTTGCCCAGATCGCCCGATGAAGTTCGGGCGGAGCAAACTGATCCATGATCTTGAAAATAAAATCGGTCGTCATGGCTTTATCGGCCTAGGACACACAAGTTTGTGTGCCACGCAAACGCGGCGTACGCTGAAGGATCGAAACTACGAAACGATTTCGACGGTTATTTATATGCGTAGTTCCAGAAATGTCCACAAACATTCGAACCGCCCCAACATCAGAGAGCCCAGCATTTTACATGGTCCCCGTAAAAATGTATCCGTTCTGAGGTACAGTCCGTCACCTTGAAGAGACGGGCATGGAGCGTAACCGGTTCATGGAAGAGCAGATTATCGGGACTTTGTGCGATTAAGAGTTCGAGACAAAAGACGGCCGAGGCCTACCACAAGCGCGGGATCAGCGGTAACGACTTTCCACAAGTGGAAGGCGCCGTTCGGCGGGATGGATGTATCGAGGACCCTCCCGGATCATGAACGACCAAAATTAGCCTGCAATAGAACTCAGGGAATACGCCACTTTATCACCGACCAGGTGTCACGACATTGACGCGGGCGCATCCCAACAGCCGGACCTGCATGGGGCCGTCACTTTCAATGTTTATGGTCGCGTTACAATCAACCTTGGCCCGCTTGGGATCAATTGTAACGGTGGCGATGTTCTCCGCCTTAATGTCAATGACATTGCGCACCGGAACGGCGGGTGCCGGTCCCCATGTTACTTGCTGCGAATTATAGTTCGGCCACGGATAGTCCACGCCAAAACTGAATGTGCCAGAACCCTTCACCACTGGATTCGGAACCGGGTCCCCCTTCCCAAATCCGTAGCTCATCACGTCAATCATACCATAGGGTGGCGCACTGCCCGCGGCGACCGGATCCGCGGCGTCTATCTTCATTTGGTGCTTCAAATCACGCAGTGTAAGATTCGAAATCCAATAAGCGTGGTCGGAATTCATACCAAAGTTCGGTTCAATCATGTCCCCGTCAACGCCATAAACAATGTGAGCCGGATCGGCCGCGCGCTTTTTCATGCCCAGAAAGTCAACAAACGGTTTCCAGTCGCGCGGACGCGATGAGAACGCATGGGGGTGTTCCAGAAAATTCCACCACTCATACTCCTGATTTAACGCCAGCCATTCTTCCAACGCGGGATTTCCTCCCGGATGGCAATTTGTGGTGCTATCGACGTCCCCCGTCATGGCCATGAATGGCACATACCTGTGATTGCGCATAACCGTGGGATACGGACATCCCACTTGCACCGCAGCGGCTGCAAACAGGTCGGGAAACTGCCCCGCCAGCTTGAAGCTGCCATACGCCCCCATCGACAGACCCGACAGCGCAACATAGTCGAGGTCGATCTTGTAATGCCGCGCAACGTCAGCCCACACTTCAAAGACGTCGGCACCGGACTGACCGTAATAACCGCCCCGAATCCCGCGTCCAAATGGAGTGACCACTATCGAACCCGTACCCCTCTCCCCTTCCTCGGAAAAGCGGCTCTGCCCGACCCAGCGCGCGTAGGTTGCGCTTGCGGAATGAAGATCCAGAGTTAGTCCATAGCCGCTTGGCGGTGGTGCCTTTTCCGGAACATAAATCGAATAAGGTTGCAGCCGACCAGCCACCTCCGGAATGCAGGGATTGGCACATTCCTTATCCAGACGGCTTCCATCTCCCCTGCCCTGAGCGGATTCAAAATGACTGACCAATATGCGATTCATCACGCCTTTGGTCGGAATGCCGCTGTCATCCGTCACGCCGCGCGCAAGCTTCGTAAAATCCACATCGGCATAGAAGGGCGAAAGATCACCACTTGCCAACGACGCCCCCTGAGAAACGTCGTTATAGAATGCAAGCGTGGAATCCGTGTTCAATGCTTCATGATAGCGGAATGCGACATTCAAAAAGTTAGAATGGGTTGCGGGCAGTGGCGGAATTTGGCGCCCTCCCCGCCCGCCGCGACCGGCTGCCGCTGCGCCCGGCTCAGGCGGTGGAGCCGCTGTTGGATCGACGGGAGCCATATAGGCACCCTTAGGGGCATCCCACAGTCCGCTGGCCGCCGCAACGCGGACAATCCTGTTACGGGGATCAAAGATCGTATATGGAATGCGAACATTCACTTGCCGCCTGGGCATGTCGACGGATACCGCCGCATTGCCGATTGTGCGTCCAGTTGCAGCGTCCGTGACAACGCCTGTATTGCCATGCACGGTGACAAAAATACTAGCCGGCTCGCTGCCGCCCGCGCCGAATGGAATTGTAGCAGCCTTTACCCCGTCGCCCAGCGCAAGCGTGGTGGCGGCGATATCTGCGTCAAGCATCGTGTTGTAGTTGATTCGAATTGCTGTCGCTGTTGCCTCCGGCTTGATGCGAACCTCAAGAATATCAGCGGCATTGTTGTGGGTCTTTTCCTTAACTGCCTCCGGATATTGAGCGCGCTGCATCGCGCCGCGATCATCGTAAATGTAATCCTGATACAGAAATTCTCCGTTCCGGTACGCGCTGACGCCGGAAATCATTATCGGGGCCGCTTTCCAAACACCGACATTTTCCAGCTGCGGCGATTCGGCGGGTGGCGCGTACAATATGTCCGGTCCCGGACGAACTACAGGTGATGACTGCTGAGCAAGCGCGGTGCCTCCCGACGCAACGGCAATCATGGAAGCACCCGACATCAATATTGCTAAGCGAATTTTTTTGCCAAAGGTTTTCATAGTCTTTCCCTTTCAGTCTTGAGGGGAAACGATCCCTTCACTTCATCTCGCGAGTGGCGAACCTCAATGTCCCAAATGCTTGTCATAGAATCGCACCGAGTCCTCATAGAGCTCACGCGATTCCGGCAAGTCTGGATTGGTCATGAAGCCGTGACCCATTCCATCAAAAATCAGAAGCTGGGTATCAATTCCGGCAGCGACTAGCCGGCGGTTTGTCAAAGCAGCGGCGCTCATGGCGAAATCCCGCGTTCCCGTCGCCAGCAGCGTCGGCGGAAATTTAGCGATCAGATTGCGGTCATTTATCGGAGAAGCGGTCGGCTGCTCTGCATCCACACCATTAAAATAACCGTCCGGTCCGGCACCAATGACGACATGCGGGTCGCCGCCGGAACTTCCGCTCAGGAGCTGAGAATAGCTCTGGCTGTCGCCATCGTAGTGGGCGGTTGCGCCCGAACAGTATAGGCCGGCGACACCCGGTGCAGGCATGCCGCCTACAATTGCCGCCGCGATGGTCTCGGCAACCAGCGTGCCTCCGGCCGAACAACCAAACATTCCGACATTGGCGGGATTGTGATCCTGAAGTGCCCATTTATAGACCTTCAGGAAATCTTCTGTGGCTGCGGGAAAGCGTTCTTCAGGGCCCTGGCGATAGAGAGCTGTAACGACCTTCATCTGCCCTAACGCCGCAACCGGAATAGATATGAACAAGCCATTGGCCCGTATGCCTGTAACGAAACCACCGCCGGGGACGTTCAGCATAATGCGATTCCTGTTTCGCTCAGGTACGCCGCCCTTTGGCGTGACGATCGCAATGGAGATACCGTCTACAGTCGCTTCCTCGATATCAACCGGATAGAGTTCGCGCATATGTTCGACGCGCGGCTGCAAAGCCGCATTCATTTGGATGCGTTGATCTGCCATGCTTGCGGGCGGTTCGGCCGCTGCGCCCCGTCCACCGCCGCGTCCCGCGCCCGACGGAACAAGCAGGGCTTTAGCGGCGTCACTCATTATGACAGATGGCGGCATAACCCCCGCTGGCAGGTTAATGGTACCGTCGGCTCCCCGCGTAACACCGCCACGCCCGGATTCCGTTTGCGAAAATCCATGGGTTGCGAATCCCAGTGTTACCGCAATAGCCAGCGCTACAGTTTGTGCTTTTCCAAGTCTTGTCATGGTCGAGTTCCCTTCTACATGTGGAACAAAAGCTCGCTGATTTCCCTGCTTGACTGGACGAGATACTTCCAACGAATGAAAAGGTGGGCGGGCAGTATGATCACTGCCCGCCCCAAAATAAGCGCCTGTAGGGGAACAGGACGCTAACCTTCTACGCCGGTCACCACTTCTTGCGAATACCGATTGTAACTGTGCGGCCGATAACATTGCCGCCGACATAACCGCTGGAGTTATTTCGATACGGCGGATCGGTGTCGAACAAATTATTAATATTCGCATTCAACGACGTTCCCGACAGCCATTCATCGGGAAGGTCGTAACCAAAACTCAAATCCACGGTCTGCTGCGCACCAATGTGCTGCTTGCTTGCCGTCCGGTCTGGTCCCGGAAAGTTAAAGGGGAACGTTGAGTTGGCTATATTATAGGGATGCTGGTAATTGAGGGAGAGACCCACCCTGTACGGTGCCATTTGCCAGTTAATAGCCAATCGACCGGTGAATTCGATGTCCGAGAACCGTCCGGGGTTATGGCCATTCTTGGTATCAAAAGGTACCGTCCCGGCACCGTTCTGCTGGGTTGCCCGCAAAATCTGGTTGCCAGTCAGGCCGAAGGTGAATGCGCCATAGTCATCGGTTTGGAGCCGGTAATTGACGCTAAAATCCAAACCGTTCTGCCATAGCGTGTAGGCATTTTGTACCGAGTTATCCAGAACGGAGTAAATCCTTGTAGGCAACGGGTCGCTCAATGGTGCCTGAACAAGGAGGTTCTGAATCACGGGGTCTGAGGGAGCCCAACCAGGGGTACAGACCGTGCCTGCACCTGAGCCCGTGCAATTAGCAGGCCCGAATGTGGTCAGATTGGGAAGGCCGGCGTTAGTCTGGCTGGTGATAATACCGATGTTTGTAATAGCACCTGAAAATTTTGCCTGATAGTAGGTGAACTGCGTGCTAAGGCCCTCCAGAACATCCCAGAATTTACCGAAATTGTCGAAGACCAGATTGACGGAATAGGTCTGGCCAAGTTGGGGTTTAAGAAATGGACTACCGGAAGTAAATCTCAGACCTTGGCTGCCGGTACCGTTCTGGTTGACGTTCTTGCAGCCCACGGCATTCGTCCAAACCCCGGCTGCAAGCGTTGCGTTTGTGTTGCCGGTTGCATCGGTAACAGGCTGGCTGCCTGCGGCCGCACAAGCGTACGGGTTGCTGACAAAGGTGCCTGCAATACCGGCGCCATTATTGAACGGACGGGTGTCGTTGAAAAGCACGACCAGATTGTTGGAAGCACCGCTGTTACTGGCAGTAATACCGGAAATCCCGTTCCGATGGGTGACGGGATCACCCAGGTTTATCAGCTGGGGGGCCGTAAACGAAGTGCCGAAGCTGGCACTGGTTCGGATTCCATCGATAATATCCCAGCTAAAGGCGATCTTGGGATTTTTGGTCTCGCCAAAATCATTGTAGTAGTCATAACGGCCAGCGATGTCGAATACGAACCTTTGTACCAGCGGAACATTCATATCCGGTCCGATAATCGGCACGACGAACTCCGCATAGCCGGAGTAAACTGTGCGCGCGAAGTTGATTGTGCTGGAATTCGCGCTTGTGCTGTTGGGGCCGCTGGAGCTGGAGCTGGTACCTCTGGTATTTATTGTATGGTGAATATATTCGCCACCGAACGCTGCCTTGATTTGGCCGGCGCCCCAAAAATCGCCAATCGGACCATCCGCATGCAGCGTAACATCCTGAAAGTTTTGCGTGGCTGCCCCATAGGTTGAGCTATCAACAAGCGAGCGCAAAACAGACGGGCTTGTGCGATTGGTAGCAGCCGGGTTCCAGACGTCCAGCGCATTGGCCGTCGTCAGGGCCCGCGTGACCTCGACGACAGTATTTAAACCATACGGATCGGAAACAACCGATGACCCCGCGCTGGTCGCAGCCCCACCGCCGGTTTGTGTCGTGCCGTTAATGGCGAGAAGTGCTTCATTACTGTTCAGAGAGCCAGCGTTGGCGGTAGTAGTAGTGTCGGTCCCGAACGTCCCCCCTAAGCTCGCAAGCCAATCGTTCCCTACATCATAATCAAGACCAAGGGTTGTAAAGGCTGTCGTTACATTGAGCTTGCTGCTGGCGTATCCCAGACCCTGGCCGGCCAATAGTTCATCGAAATTTTGCGTAACATATTCCCGGTTGGTGTTGGCTGCGGCACCCGGTACGCCTACATAGAATGGGTTGACATGTGCGAGGGCTGCCGCACTGCCGGAAGCGCCAAAGGCCGTGTCACCACCGCCGGCTGGATTAAAGGCTACGGCGTTTGTGACCGCCCCCCTCGAACTACGCGTGCTGGTCAGGCGCGTCGAGTATACAAGGTCTACATTTGCCACCAGCCTGTCGCTCAGGGCTTGATGCATAGAAACCAGAGCCTGATTGCGAACTTCGGAAGGCAATGCTGACTCAATGTCGCTGGTATCACATATACCGGTGCCGGGACCGCCTGACGGCGAGGTTTGACGGGGAATAATCGTCGTCCCAACATAAGGATATGCATATGCGCCGGTAGCAGCGCTCGACGCTGTGGCGATCGTGGCAACCGGACAGGCGAAGTTCTGGAAGTTGCCTCCATCTGATGGATAGGGCACGGCCTGCCCGTTCGGAGCAACTGTCTGCAACGAGGAGCCATAAGTGGACGCTGCAGGCAAGCCCGTGAATAGCGAGGGATCTGCCGCGCCCCGGCGCAAATCCTGTCGGGCTGAAATGAAGCTGCGCTCCCTATTCATCAGGTTAGATCGGTTGGAATAGTTGTATACCGCGAGAACCCCGCCATCTTCCCAGCTATGACCAAACAGCTGGCTGAAGTTAAAACTGTTATAGTGATCGGCGACGCTGGCCTGTACCGATGTTTCCCAGCCGCTGTATTCCTTGCGCGTGTGGAGGTTGATCACACCAGCGATTGCGTCAGATCCGTAAATTGCCGAGGCACCGTCCGGAAGCACCTCGACATTTTGCGTTGCAGCAGCCGGGATAATGCTGGGGTCGATAAGACCGTAGCCACTGCCCGACGGCGGTATCCGGTGACCATCGATCAGAACCAGCGTGGAGTTGGAAGCCGAATTACCAAGGCTGTGAATAGTCGGCGACGCCGTCGTGGAAAACGAATTCTGCGGACCTTGCCCTGCACCGCCAAAATTGTCGAGCTGCGGTATGGTGGCGAGTAGTTGCTCAGTCGTTTGCACCCCAGCGGATTCAATCGTTGCACGATCTACCGAAATCACGTTGGCGCCCACGGGTTGCTGTCCACGGATGCTCGTGCCTGTAACGGTCACACTCTCATTTTGTGCTGTCGCGCTTGTCGTATACAAACCGACGACGCCAAAAACAGCGGTTCCCAGCATTAGTGCACGGGATAGACTACGCAGCGTGACTTCCGCAGATTTTTGCATTGGATCCCCCGAGGTTTTTTGTTTGTACGTGTTATTAACGACATATGAAGCTATGCTTCATCTATCGGGGAAGGTGGCAGCAAAGCCATTGGAAGCCGATATAGACCTTAGCCCAACGACTTTAGTCCATATTCCCCATGGGCGGCTTTCCGCCGATTATTCATGGTTCAATTTTCAATTTGCAGTGTATATTCTAGAAGGGCCAACCACATTGGATTGCTGAAAATTAGATGGCCCGTGTGTTACTCGCAGATGATCACCCACTCTTCCGGCACGCCCTGCGAAGTGTTGTATCACGCATTCAACCTGACATGGACATTTGCGAAGCCGAGACGCTAGCCGGTGCCAAGGCAATTCTTGCCAATGATCATGATATCATCTTGGTACTGCTTGACTTGAAAATGTCGGACAGTGGAGATTTTGCGGGCCTGCTCGAACTTCGAGGGGAGTATCCGCAAATTCCAGTAGTAATTGTATCCTCAAGCGACGACGCCGATACAATCTGCCGCGCGATGACCTTCGGAGCGGCAGGCTTTATACCAAAGTCGTCGGCGCACGCTGCTATCGCAAGCGCTGTACAAGCGGTATTGGCAGGAGAACTCTCCGCACCGCCGATACCTGATACAACACCCATCCCCCCGGTGATAAAATCAATCGCTTCATTGTCGCCAGCTCAACTGCAAATACTAATGGGGTTGCAACGCGGATTGCGAAATAAGGAAATTGCATATGAGATGGGTGTAACGGAGAAAACCGTGAAGGCATATACGACAACGATGTTTCGAAAATTGGGGGTAAACAGTCGCACGCAGGCCATACTTGCCGTGCAGACAATTTCTACCGGAACGGAACTTAAATCATAGATGGGCTATTCGGCAGCAATTGCAAGATGTGTAGCCCTTGCAAGAAATGTTCGAAGATAAAGAGACGAAACGGGCTTACGGATAACTTCAATATTTAGACTCGCCGCGCGCTCAATCACTTCCTCACTGGCGTTTGCGGTCAACAGTGCGAATACCTTACCGCGGGCAGTCATAGACTCTAAAAGGTCCAATCCATTGCCACCCTGCTCAAGATGATAGTCCGCCAATATTACGTCCCATGATCCATCCAGCGCCAATGCCTCGCTTGCCGAGGCAGCAATGGAAACGTCTGCTCCAAATTTCGTAAACAGCGACTGCATACCTTGCAAAACGGCAATTTCGTTCTCGACACACAAGACACGCAGGCCTACCGGCACTCTCGCCGCTGTAACGCTTACAGGGAGATTCTCCGGCGCGCAGCCGCGCGGTACCGTCACAGAAAAAGTACTGCCATAGCCGGGGCGCGAGCGCACCCTCAAAGTGTGCCCCAATAAATTACATATCCGTTGCGCAATAGAGAGACCCAGGCCTACGCCACGCCCAGTCACCAGATCGCTATGTAGTCGCGCAAACTCCTTGAAGATCAACTTATGTGAATCCTCCGGAATACCCTCGCCACTATCGCGCACTTCAAATCTAATTTTGCCCTGATCATTGCGGCATCCAACCAGCACACTCCCGTTAACGGTGTAACGAATCGCATTGCCTATAAGATTTTGTAGAACCGAGCGCAAAAGATCAGGATCCGAAAGTACCCAGGCGTGAGTCGAGGCAATACGCAGCGATACGCCCTTTTCAGCGGCCACGCGTTCAAATTCCCGTCCCATTTCGGCGAGCAACTCGACTGCACTAACCGGCCGCACTTCGGGTTTTACACCCCCAATCTCCAGTCTCGAGAGATTCAATAAGGCACGCATCAGTCGATCTGCAGACTCTATGGAATCATCGGCGTGACGCAATAGTTCGTTTGTCCCCATTTCATCAGCCGGATGGTCCGCGATAACCGTTCCAATAAAAAGCCGGGCCGCCTGGAGCGGTTGAAGCAAATCATGGCTTGCGGCAGCGATAAATCGCGCTTGTGCATTGGTGGCGCGTTCGGCGCGGATTTTTGCGTCCGCCAAGGCCACGTTCGCAGCAGTAAGTTCGCGCGTGCGTATCTCAACGCGCTCCTCTAAGCGCTCATTTGCATGTTGTAGCGCGCTTGCGCTGCGGCGCAATTCGGTAACATCTGTAAAGCTGGTTACATACCGCCCACCGGGCATAGGCGAGCCAAGCACCTTAAGCACCGATCCGTCCGATCGTCTGCGCTCGGAATCGTGCGGAATGCCGTGCCGAATTTCCGTTAAACGCAATTGAACGCGGGCATTGATTACTTCAGCACTTATCTTTAGGTCGCGAAGACCAAAACGTATTGCCTCGCCGATCTGCAGTCCGACGTGAATAAAGCCCCGCGGAAAATGAAAGAGCTCTATGTACCGCGAGTTCCAGGCAATCAATCGACCATTTTGGTCTACGACATATACACCCTGACTCATATGATTGAGCGCGACCTGGAGAAGCTCTCTATTAAATTGAACCGCTTGGGCTGTATCGTCGAGCACATCAAGCGCGTCAGTCGTCCGCTGATCTTCGTCTGATAGGTGCCAGCCAACCACACGTCGCGCCAATGCTGAGCCGATAACGCCGCCCAACATTCGCTCTGTAGCGCGTGCAAAAGTTGGATTTACCCTATCGCTATCATTCAATACGATATGTTCGTCTTTCTCGAGATCCTCAAAGGCATGCAGGGCAAACTCCTGCCCCAAAAACTGCGCAACCAATTTCTTCATATCTCCAACAGTGCCTCGAAGTTCGGCCTCATGGGGAGCGTGCTCATGGTTTGAATACGTATTGACAAATGCCATAGCCTGGAGCCGGTCAATTAGGCGTGGCCGCACCGAAAGCGATATACCAACATAAAGCGACGTATTTACCAGCAGCGACAGCAGAACTTTTTGCACAAATTGATCGGTGCCGCTCGCCGCGGCCAGTCGAAGCCCGAGATCATAGACAACGCCAAAATTGTTCAAAAACTGGGGCGCAGCAATTGCATAAAGCCAAATCGCGAAGCCACCACAGAGCCCCGCTATGGCGCCACGTGCATGGCCACGGCGCCAATAGAGTGCGCCAATAAATGCCGGAAGAAATTGCACGTATCCGGAAGCGGCGACAAGAGACATTGAACCGAGGGGGACGTCACGCCTCATCCAATAGAAATATGACCATCCAAGCAAAAGCAGCGCACATATAGCGGCGCGACGAATGTTGATTATGATGCGGCCAATATTGATGTCGGGATTGGCGTGCCATCCTGTACGGGCAAGAACGGGAAGAACAAGTTCGTTCGAGATCATCGTTGAGAGTGCGACGGTCTCGACTGTAACCATAGCCGCAATGCAGGAGAATGCACCGAGAAATACGAGTGCGGTCAGAAACTTTCCACCGAACTGCTGCGGAAGGCTAAAAATATATGTCTCTGCGCCTTGACCATGAAAAATCATTGTGCCGGCAATCACAATGGGGATAACCATCAGACAGGCAACCATTATGTATGCGAGTATTAGCCACCGCGCCCTCTTCAAGTCGCCTAACTTTTCAAGTTCGACAAAGCCTATGTAAAACTGTCGTGGCGCGCAGAAGATGCCGGCGATAACCATTAGTGTACTGTTGAAGAATCCGCCATCGAACCGAATAGGCTCACTGAGCGCGCCGAGATTGTCGGTCCATCCGGCCCCATTGGAAAAGGACAGGATGACGGCAACACTGAGTATGGCAACCAATGCCATCACCGCAATTTTCATAACGGATTCCAGTGCCACAACTTTTACAAGTCCGCGATTATGTTCAGTTATAGTCGGATTGCGGGCACCGAACGCAACGACAAATCCTGCCAGGATCACGGCAAAAGCAAGAACGCCAAAAGGGGACCCTTCCGTTCGCGTTACAGCAGACCACGCCATCGACAGACCCTTCAGCTGCATTGCTATAAAGGGCAAACTGCCAATAAGTGCCAGACAGGCAACCAATGTCCCAACAGATCTGCTTTTGCCATAGCGCGACGATAGGAAGTCAGCGATGGAACCTATATTTTCCTGCTTCACAACACCTGCCGCGCGAAACATGACAGGGAAGAACAACGAGAAGGCGAGTGCCGCTCCAAGATAAGCAGTGATATAATTCCAGCCGTAACGCGATGCGTTACCAATGCTGGAAAAGTATATCCAGGAGCCATAATACACTGGAATAGAGAGGGCATAGACGGCTGCCCGGAAGCGGGCGCTCTCGATTTGCCCGCTGCGATCTGACCACCAGGCCAGTGCAAAAAAGCCCAAGGCAAAGATGAGTAGCAGCGCGTATATGAGTAATTCTGTCAATTCCCAAGCCCCAGCTCGACCCGCAGGGAATGCAACGCCCGTTTAGGAAAAAATGCAATTACCTGTGACCCGCTAGAGTGCGGTGCAAACAGGGAAGCAAGCACTATGCCCCGGGACCATGTCACTGGTTGTTATGGAAAGCTGGCGGGAATTCCTAAGTCAGCCTTGCTTTTTCGGCGCAGCCCGCCAAACATATAGCTAAGGTCAATATGGCCGGAAGCGACCCTCGACCTTAGTCCCTATTAGCATTTCAAAAGCTATTCGCTACTAACGGGCCGTCGATCTATAATTTAGAAGATCAATTTTGCGCACCGCAAAATTAGACGGTGAAATTCAAACAGTGGGTGGGAACATGCGTAAACTGATTATCGCTGCCGCAGTGACTATCGTCTTGGCCCCGCTCAATCTGGGAGCTCAACCGGCGCCGAATGAAGGCCGCGGCCAGCCCGGTCCGCAATTGAAGATCGATTACGGCGTCGAATACAGCCAGGCCGGCGGCCAGTCGCTGAAGCTCAATCTGTACCGCGTATTGCCCGCGGAGAATCCGTTGCCGGTCGTGGTCTGGATTCACGGCATGGACGGCGATCTTGCAAGCCGCACGGCGACCCCGGCAGCGGCGCTGGCAACCGCCAATGGCTATGCGGTCGCAAGTATCGATTATCGCACCGGTAACGGCGTCACCCGCGCCCAGCAACTCGCCGACGTCAAGACAGCAATCCGCTGGCTGCGCGCCAACAGCGCAGCCTATGGCCTGGATGGCGCGCATATCGGCGGTATTCGGCTATGATATTGGCGGCCAGCTCGCCGCACTGGCCGGAACCACGGCGGACGTGCCGGCCCTTAACGGCACCGGGGGCGATGCCCGCGTGCAGGCGGTGATCGATGTCGCCGGACCGGTAACCTCGGGCGGGCTCGATCCTTCGACCTATGTGTCGGAAGGCGATGCGCCGACCCTGATTTTCCACGGCTCGGCGGATTCGAAGGTTTCCACCCAGGAAAGCCAGAAGCTGATCTCGGCCCTGAAGGTGGGGGAGATCGATTCCACGCTGGAAATGCCCTTTGCCGTCGGCCATGACCTCGGCACGCTGATGACACAGGACGCCATGGCGTCGGCCACCGCCTTCCTGAACCAGAATCTGAAAGGCGTTCGCGCACGCGGCGGCCTGTCGTCCTTCATGTCCACGCCGGCGGATTCCTATGTCGATCCCATCGCGCTCGACCTGGGCGGCACCCAATACAAGCTTTATCCGACACCGACGCGCGGGGCCAACACCTTTGGCAGCTACCGCATCTATCTGCCGCCGGGTTACGACGCCAATGCGAGCAAGCGCTATCCGGTGATCTATTTCCTGCACGGTCGCAGCGTGGATTCCAAGCGGCCGATCACGGCATATTACATCGCCCGCGCGGACGCCGCGATCCGCAGCGGCGTGATGCCGCCCACAATCATCGTTCTTGTCCAGGGAACCAACACCGGCTGGTATCTTGACGCCCAGGACGGCAAGCATCCCATGGAGTCCGTCCTGATCAAGGATTTGATTCCGTATATCGATGCCAGTTACCGCACGCTGGCGGACCGCAACGACCGCGCCATTGAAGGCCATTCCATGGGCGGTTACGGCGCCCTGCATATCGGCTTTAAATATCCGGACCTGTTCTCGGCGGTGACCGGCAATTCGCCGGCGCTGGTCGACAAAGTTACCGACGACATGGGCGATCAGAAATTCTGGGACTCGCAGAAACCGGCGACGCTGGCCAAGGCCAATCTGGCCAAGGTGAAGACCCAGAAAATCCGCATCATTGTCGGCACCAAGGATGGCCTTTTTCCCGTGGGCAAGAAGCTCGACGACGATCTGACCGCTCTTGGTGTCAGTCACACATTCTATCCCGTGACCGGCTCGCCGCATAACCACGACCAGCTGGTGCAATACGAGACCTTCGACACCATGGCCTTCTACGCAAGCGCCTTCGGGAAATAGTCAGTCATGGGCGGCGGCCAGAATGGCGCCGCCCGTGCCCTGCTGGACCAGAATGGCGTTGCGCTATCCCGGCTGTCCCGCTTTAGGCAGCCGGTAGCTTTGCGCCTTGCCTGACCAGTCACCGAGTTTAACCAGCGCCTTCACCACATTCTTGTGCGGCAGCGTGCTGCCGCCATTTTCGCCCCGCGCAATCGGGACTTGCACGATATTGGGATCGAACCGCACCAGCCAGATCCGTACCCAGTCCCAATTCACCACCAGACGCAGTAAACTGAAGTTTGCGCCCCAAAATGATTAGGTCCAATATGCCAACTTATTGACCGATTGCCTGACCGGAAGCGCGAATGCAAAATTGGCCTGGATGATTAAGGTGACTTCCCGCGATTTCATGAAAACAATGCCAGATTTCACGCGCAGCAGCGTTTCACGATACCTTCAACTGGCAAGTCTATTCCGGCGCCGGATCGAGTCCGGCGAATGGGCCTACCAAGGCACAAATTCCGACAATTGATGATCTGGCCACGGAATGCGGGGTGGCGCGCGCAACAATTCGGCAGGCATTGGGCTTGCTTGAAAAGGAAAAGCTGATTGCCCGCTTTCGCGCAAAGGGCACCTTTGTAACCCATCATCCCGCTCAGAAATTATGGTGCGATGTCAGCAGCGACATTTCCGGCCTGCTGCGCGCCCGCGACGGTGCTATCATTGAAGTGTTGAGCGAGGAAAAACGCACACAACCGCGCACCAAAACCGAACAGCCGGGGAAACTCGCCCCTGCCTATCGCCATTTACGGCGTCGCCACTGGCGCGACACCCAGCCATTTTTGATAGCAGACGTTTATGTCGATGAACGCCTGTGCTCAAAAATACCAAAGGGCGCCTTCAAATCGAAAACGGCGCTGCAACTCGTCGCCGACATTCCGGGCATCAAAATTGTCGACGCCATCCAGTCCTTGACGATTGGTGCCGCCGACGTTGCCACGGCAGAGATTCTGCAAATGCCGCTCAATGCGCCAGTGGCCTATGTGCATCGTACGGCGATCGACAAGACGGGCTGTCAGATTCTTATTGCGCATGGCATCTATCGCGGCGATGTCGTGCGTGTGGATATAAAGCTCAAATAGGCTGGATCGCGCGGATAAGCCCGAAAAATCGGGTCGACATTAAAAGGTCATAGTGCTAGTTAATTGGTATAGAAGGCGCCTTGGGATAAGGCATCTCAGGGTGGATAATCGCCTATGAAATTGCATTGGTCTCCCCGCTCCCCCTTTGTGCGCAAAGTAATGATTTTCGCGCATGAAACTGGTTTGGCAGAGCGCATCACCTGTGTCCGCACTGTGGCCATCATGAATGATCCCAATCCGGTTCTGCTTGCCGACAATCCATTGAACAAGATTCCAACCTTGGTATTGGATGATGGGGCAGCCACTCTATGACTCTCGGGTGATCTGCGAATATCTGGATGGCCTTCACACCACGGAGAAATTATTTCCGCCGTCAGGCCGCGAAAGACTGACGGCATTGCGGCGACAGGCGCTGGGCGATGGGTTGCTCGATCTTCTGGTTTTGTGGCGCAATGAACGCAATCGTCCCGTTGCCCTTCAATCGCCGACGCATCTGGCGGCGTTCGCAATGAAATTTGCAGCGACACTGGAGGTGCTGGAAAAAGATGCCGCGGCCTTGGCCGGCAGCAGATTTTCTATTGGCCACATTTCAATCGGTTGCGCCCTGTCCTATCTCGATTTTCGATTTGCCACGGAAAATTGGCGTGAAGGCCGGCCCGGCCTTGCCGCCTGGCATGCAGAGTTTGAATCACGCCCATCCGCGAAAGCGACAGAGATCGTCGATGCATAACGCAGGAATGGCATAATATGGCAGGACCCTTGTCTCATATTCGCGTGCTGGATCTCAGCCGCATCATGGCTGGCCCATGGGCCGGCCAGATGCTGGCCGATCTTGGTGCCGACGTAATCAAGGTCGAACGTCCCGGTGCCGGCGACGATACCCGCGGTTGGGGGCCGCCCTTTCTCAAGGACAAATCCGGCACGGAAACAAAGGAAGCTGGTTATTACCTTTCCGTAAATCGGGGTAAACGCTCCATCACGATTGAGCTAGATAAGCCTGAAGGGCAGGAAATTGTTCGGGCGCTGGCTGCGCGCTCCGACATTGTGCTGGAAAATTTCAAGGTCGGCACGCTGGCGCGCTATGGCCTTGACTATGAAGGTTTGCGGGCCGTCAACCCACAATTGATCTACTGCTCGATTACCGGCTTTGGCCAGACCGGCCCGCGCCGCGAAGCCGCGGCGTATGATTTCATGATTCAGGCCATGTCCGGGCTGATGAGTGTTACCGGAGAACCCGATGGCAAACCGGGCGGCGGACCGGAAAAGGTCGGCGTGCCCATTATCGACATCATGTCGGGCATGTACGCTGCCATAGCCGTTCTGGCGGCCCTGGCCCGCCGCGGCGAAACAGGACAGGGCGATTATATCGACATCGGCATGCTCGATGTCGGGGTAGCCTTCCTCGCCAATCAGGCCATGAATTATCTGGTGTCAGGAAAAGTCCCGCAACGCACCGGCAATGCACATCCCAATATCCAGCCACAAGACGTTTTTGCAACGCGCGATGGCCATATCGTGCTTGTCGTTGGCAACGACGGACAATTTGCCAAATTTTGCGAAGTGGCGGGCCAACCGGAACTTGCGCGCGAACAGAAATTCGCAACAAACGCTGATCGCGTGCGCAATGTCTCCGATCTCAAGGCGCGCATTACCGATATCCTGTGCCAGCGCGCCAGCACGGACTGGATAGCGTCGCTGGAGGCTGCCGGAGTGCCGTGCGGTCCGATCAACACTGTCGCTTCCGTATTTGAGGACGAACAGATCCGGCATCGCCAGATGCGCCGCGATATTGCGCACCCCTTAGCAGGCTCGGTTCCGCAGGTCATAAACCCAATACGATTTACGCAGGCCCCTTTGTCGTTCGACAGGGCGCCGCCATTGTTGGGTCAGCACACGAACGAAATATTAAGTGAACTTGGGCTTTAGGAGATCAATGTGCCGCGCATACCATTAGTCGATCCTGAAAATCTCTCGCCCGAACAGCGCAAAGTGTATGACGAAATTGTCTCCGGCCCACGTGGCCGCGTGCAGGGCCCATTGCTGGCCGCGCTGCACCGGCCGGAGCTTGCAGAGAAGTGGCAGCAATTTGGCGAAATTCTACGATATCGCACGTCCCTGCCGCCACCCGTGAGCGAGATTGCCATTCTGACCACCGCTGAGCGATGGCAGTGCCAGCTTGAGTGGTATTTGCACGCGGCATTTGCGCTAAAATCAGGCGTTGCTCAAACCGTCATTGATGACATCTACCAATGCCGCAGACCAAAAAATGCCACCCAAGATGAACTGGCCGTGTATGACTTTACCACAGAGCTGCATGATTTTCGTAGGGTGCTTCCGGAAACCTATCAAAAGGTTCTTGATCGATGGGGCGTGGTTGGCACGGTCGAACTTACGGCCCTAATCGGCTATTACACGATGGTCGCCATGACACTAAATGCCCACGAGTTTCCATTGCCGGCTGGCGTGACCCCGCTGTTCGCGCAGCAACCTGTTCAGGCATGACAAAGAGCCAGTCGACATTCGCGCCCATGCCCAAGTGCCCGTCGCCGCCAATGCGCGCCCTACCCGCTGGTGCCTGCGATACCCATGCGCATATTTTTGGGCCTGCGGATAAATTCCCGTTGGCCGGTGGCGGTAGCTATGATCCGCCGCTCGCGCCCTACCAGGCCTACAGGGACATGCTTTCGACGGTTGGAGCGGAGCACGGCGTTCTGGTTCAACCGGCAGCCTATCTTTCCGACCACAGCGCAATACTCGACGCGTGTGTAAAGGCCGGAGGTTGCGTTCGGGGTATCGGCCTGGCCCATGCCGACATCATCGATCATGAGCTTGCTGCATTACAGGCTGGCGGCATCATTGGGTTGCGCTTTGTTGAAGTTGCAGATCCCAAGGGGGGCGGACGGTTTAAGGGCAGTGTCGGATTTGACGAACTAATAATGCTTGCACCGCGCCTGAGATCGCTTGGAATGCAGGCGCACCTCTGGGCAGATTGCGAACGTCTGGTTGCCGACGCGCCCATGCTGCAAAGCCTTGGGCTGACACTGGTGGTCGACCATATGGGCCGTCCAGATGTGCGGGCTGGAGCAAGCTCTTCCGATTTCCAGAAATTTGTTGGCTACGTGTCGGACGGATTATTCTGGGTAAAACTTTCCCTCTGCCGGGTCTCCACTAATTATCCCGACTATCCCGATGCACGTCCGTTTCATGACGCGTTGATTGCTGCCAACCCCGACAGGCTGGTATGGGGATCGGATTGGCCACATATTCGTCTTGGGCCGAAAACGCCGGATATCGGCCATCTTCTGGATATCTTCGATAGCTGGACAGACAGAGACGAAGGCTTGCGCGTAAAAATATTTGCGCAAAATACAAAGCAACTTTTTGGATTCTAAATTTGAGGCAGGATAGTGCCATGAGCGATGTCATTGTGGAAATTACTGGCAAGATAGCTTCGGTTTTTCTGGACCGTCCGCCCGTTAATGCCCTGACCATAGCCCTATATCAGCGCCTGGCAGAAATATTCGAGGAACTTGGCGACAGGCAGGACATCAACTGTGTACTGCTATCTGCGCGGGGCACGCGTGCATTTTGTGCTGGGTTGGACCTGCATGAATTTCTGGCGGCGAAAGTCGAGGATGATCCGGCACGCGCGGCGATTGTTCGCCGATTATTTCAATCGGTGCGTCATTGCAAAATTCCGGTCGTCGCAGCGATTAATGGCCCAGCTCTTGGCGCTGGCTGCGTATTGGTATCCGTGTGCGACATTCGCATTGCCTCGGAAAATGCTACATTTGCGCTGCCCGAAATAAATGTCGGACGGTGCGGCGGCACGGCGCATATGGGCAGGCATATCCCACAGGGTTTTCTGCGACGCATGTTCTTCACTGGACAGCCGATCGACGCACATGAAGCCTGGCGCCTGGGCTTCGTGCAGGAAGTTGTGCCGCTTCCCCAGCTCATGTCTGTCGCCACGGCACTTGCGGAAACAATCGCTAAAAAGGCGCCATTGGGATTACGCCTTGGCAAGGAAGCGCTCAATCGCGTGGAATTCATGCCGGTGGACGAAGGCTATGCGCTGGAGCAGACCTACAGCACAAAACTGATGCACACAGAAGATGCCCGCGAAGCAACGCGCGCCGTGGTCGAAAAGCGGCCGCCGGTGTTTCAGGGACGTTGAGTATTTCATGACCTATAACAATCAAAATAACCCTGTTCGAATTGAGAAAAGCGGCTCAATCGCAGTAATTGTCATCGACAATCCGCCGGTCAATGCCGGGTCGCTGACGGTCCGCAAGGGGATTCTGGATGCGGTGACGGCATTTGCGCAGGACTCAATTTTCGAAGCCGCCATCCTGATCGGTGCGGGAAAGACCTTTATCGCCGGATCCGATATTCGCGAGTTCGGAAAACCCTTGGCTGACCCGCAGTTGCCGGCCGTGATTTCGGCGATTGAGTCCTGCGCCAAGCCGGTCATCGCGGCCTTGCATGGTGCCGCTCTGGGCGGCGGATTTGAGCTGGCGTTGGGCTGCGATGCCCGTATTGCGGCGCCTGGTACATTGGTTGGCCTGCCGGAGGTCAAGCTTGGCATCATTCCCGGCGCGGGCGGCACGCAACGCGTGCCACGCCTTATCGGAACATCTGCGGCAATCGAATTGATAACAGCAGCGCACCGCATCCCCGCTGAAAAGGCGCTGCAGCTGGGACTGATTGATGCCATTGCGGACTCGGACTTACGCGATGCTGCCATCACGCTAGCGCGCAGCTGGACGGGAAAAAAGCGTCATGTAGGCGAAATGAGTGTTCCGGAAGAGACGCCGGAGACAATAGAGATAGCGGCACAGGCTGCACTCAAAAAAGGCAAACGCCGCCCCGCCGTGGTTCAGGCCATCAAGGCCATTCGCGATGCCGCCGCCCTGCCCTTCAAGGACGGCCTGGCTGCCGAGAGGCAAGCCTTTCAGGACTTGCGCGCAAGTGAGGAAGCCGCCGCGCTACGTCATTTATTTTTTGCCGAACGCGCCGTCGCCCGGGTTCCCGGACTTAAAGGAATCCATCCGCGCCAGTGCGAGTTCGTCGGTGTTGTCGGTGCAGGGAATATGGGCGTTGGCATTGCATTGACGCTTGCCGATTCCGGCATTGCGGTGACATTGGTCGAGAAGAATGCTGCCGTATTGGAGCGCGGCCTTGAACGGGCGAAGACAAATTATGCGCGTGCGGTGTCATCGGGACGGATAACGCAGGCCCAGGCTGATAAACGGCAAAGTCTGATCACGCGCGGTACGGACCTGAACGATCTGACAAATGCCGACTTGGTCATCGAAGCCGTTTTCGAAGACATGGCCGTGAAGCAGGATCTGCTTCGCCAGCTCGACGCCATTGTCAGGCCTGGCGCCATCCTGGCCTCCAACACCTCCTATCTTGACCTCAATATTCTGGCGCAGGCGACAGCACGCCCCGGCGACATTGTTGGCCTGCATTTTTTCAGTCCGGCAAATATCATGCGGTTGCTGGAAATCGTACAGGGCGCCGCCACGGGTCTGGACGTGCTGGCCACCGCGCTGGCGCTTGGCAAACGCCTGGGCAAGGTTCCGGTTGTTGCACAGGTCTGCGAGGGCTTTATCGGCAATCGCATATATTACGCCTATCGTAACCAGTGCGAATTCATGCTGGAAGAAGGCGCCTACCCCGAACAGGTCGATGCCGCGCTGGAAGAATTTGGCTTTGCCATGGGTCCGTTTGCCGTTGGCGACCTGTCCGGACTCGATATCGCCTGGAATACGCGCAAGAGACATGCCGCTACCCGCGATCCGCGCGTCCGATATCCGGATATTCTGGACAGACTGTGTGAGGCCGGAAATCTTGGCCAGAAAACAGGACAGGGCTGGTATCGATATGAACCTCAGGCGCGGCGCGGCGTGCCCTATGACGACGCGCGCGCCTTGATCGAGGATGCTTCGGCGCGCAAGGGTCTGACGCGGCGCGCTTTTACGGCGCAGGAAATCATTGCCCGTGCCCTTGGTGCCATCATCAACGAATCCGCACTGGTACTTTCGGAAGGGATTGCACAAAGACCGTCTGATATCGATCTGGTCATGGTCAACGGATATGGCTTTCCCGATTATCGTGGCGGCCCGCTCTTCTGGGCAAGCCAAAGACCGCAACAGGATGTGAAGGCGGCGATCGATGCCGTGCAGGACGCGACAGGATTTGGATTTTGTCGGGGCGATATCCAGGCCTTATTTGATCGCATGACGCATGAATAACGGCTCAGGGCAGTGTCTTTATCCATTTGGTCAGAGCTTCCACCACGGCTTTGGGTTGCTCGGGCATCAGCGCATGGCTGGCGTCTGGAATGACCATGACGGTCACCCGGTCGCCAAACTCGTCCTTCATTTCATTGCGTTTGTCTGGAGTCTTGAACGGGTCCAGTGCGGCCTGCAATTCAAGCAGCGGCGCGCTGCCGCCCGACCACCATTCCGATTGATCCACCGCAGCAGCGGCGGCGCGTTGCGCCGCGCGGACTTCGGGATGCCAGCCGGACAGCCAGCTTTTCGCATCATTGCCGGGCGCAAAAAAGGCGACATGCAATGCCGCAAGCCGAACGTCATCGGCCAGGCTTGGATCGCCCGCCTTATTGATTTCGGCCGAGAGTGCCGGATCATATTGTTTGGAGGCCGCCGCCGCGATCACCACGCCGCGAACACGTTCGGGAAAATCGACCGCCGTCATCCGTGCCACCCAGTTGCCATAGGCATGTCCGACAACAACGGCGCGGCCATTGCCCTGCTGGGAAATAACTTCGGCAACATCGCGGGCAAAATCATGCAAAGAAATGTTGGTCAGCGGTCCGGTACTGCGTCCTATGCCCCGCGGTTGCGGCCGCAAAACGCGGAACCCATTTGCCGCCAGGCCTTCCGCGACGGCGTCATAATCTTCGGAATCGCGGGCCAGCGACGGCAAAAGAACAATGGCCGGTCCGTTACCCTCCACAATGGTATCGATTTGAACATCGGCATATTGGACCAGCACGCGCGTGCGTTCGGCCGCCGATACGGATGTGACCGATATCAGCCCCGCAAACACAAGACACCAACGCAGCACTGCGAGATTCATTTTGCGGCACCCCTTATTGCGTCAAAACAACGCTTATCGTCTTAAAGGTCATGTTATTATTCTTTAGCGAATGCCGTCAAATTGCCTGAGGTGGAACAATGAACACGAATGTTTTTATCTGCGATGCCATCCGCACTCCGATCGGGCGATATGGCGGCGCACTGTCTTCGGTCAGGGCTGACGATCTCGCGGCCGCACCGCTCGCCGCCTTACGTGCGCGAAATCCTTCGATTGATTGGGAGCAAATCGATGACGTGGTGCTTGGCTGCGCCAATCAATCAGGCGAAGACAATCGCAATGTGGCGCGTATGGCCGGATTGCTTTCCGGAATACCCCAGACCGTCTCGGGTGTCACGGTCAATCGCCTGTGCGGCTCGGGCATGGAAGCGGTGGCCCTGGCCGCGCGCGCCATCAAAGCCGGAGAGGGCGAACTGTATGTCGCCGGCGGCGTCGAAAGCATGAGCCGCGCGCCCTTCGTGATGCCGAAGGCGGAAGGCGCGTTTGCGCGCAATGCAAATGTCTATGACACCACCATAGGTTGGCGCTTCATTAATCCGAAAATGCAGGAGTCCTATGGCACCGATGCGCTGGGCGAAACCGCTGAAAATGTCGCCGCCGATTACGGTATATCCCGCGCCGATCAGGATGCCTTTGCCCTGCGCAGTCAACAACGTGCCGCACGCGCCCAGAAAGCCGGCAGATTTGCCGACGAAATTATTCCACTGACAGTTAAGCGCGGCAGGGAGATGGTGCAGATAGACAGCGATGAGCATATGCGCCCCGATACCACGCTTGAACAATTGGCAAAGCTGAAACCGGCATTTCGCAAGGACGGTAGCGTTACGGCTGGAAATTCCTCGGGCATCAATGATGGCGCAGCCGCCATGATTATCGCCTCCGAGCAGATCGTGAAAAAATACAATCTGCGCCCACGTGCGCGCTTTGTTGGCGCGGCCTCCGCAGGGGTTGCGCCGCGCGTGATGGGTATTGGTCCCGTACCAGCGACGCAAAAATTGCTGGCGCGCCTCAATCTGTCTGTCGCAGACATGAGTGTCGTCGAACTGAATGAAGCATTCGCCGCCCAGGGGCTTGCAGTATTGCGGCAGCTCGCAATCGCGGAGGACGCTGAACACGTCAATCCCAACGGCGGCGCCATTGCGCTCGGACATCCGCTGGGGATGAGCGGCGCACGCCTCGTTTTAACGGCTGTGCGGGAATTGGAAATCCGTCAGTCCCAATACGCGCTTTGTACAATGTGCATCGGCGTTGGGCAGGGCATTTCCACGGTATTGGAGCGCGTTTGACAGTCCGTGATGGACAAAATGTTTAAAAGTCCATAATTATGACCTAATGTCTTTGGGTCATGTAACGCCTCAACCAGAAGGCGTAACAGGGGAAGGCGACGTCATGCAGAATATTACGCCGCCGGATACGGCCTTGGGCACGGCAGATGCCACCTATCGCAAAGTTGCTCTGCGCATTATCCCGCTTCTGATCATTTGTTATGTCGTCGCATTTGTGGACCGGGCGAATATTGGATTTGCCAAACTGCAATTCAACGCAGATTTGGGTTTTAGCGAAGCAATTTACGGCCTGGGCGGTGGGCTGTTCTATCTTGGCTACAGCCTGTTTGAGGTGCCGAGCAATCTGATGCTGGCGCGCATTGGCGCACGCAAGACGTTGTTGCGCATCATGGTGCTGTGGAGCATTGCGGCCACCCTGCTCGCCTTTATTACCCAACCTGTGCATTTCTATGCGCTCCGCTTTTTGCTGGGCGCCGCGGAAGCCGGATTTTTTCCCGGCGTTCTATTTTATCTCACGGTCTGGATTTCGGCGTCGCGCCGCGCGCGTTTCACCATGCTGTTCATGTCGGCAATCGTGTTGTCAGGCATCATTGGCGGACCGGTATCCGGCCTGATTATGGAGCATTTGAACGGGTTTGGAGGCTTTAAGGGCTGGCAGTGGCTCTTCCTGATTGAAGGCGCCCCGGCGGCGGCGTTGGGCGTATTTGCCTATTATTATCTCGACAATTCGCCGGCGGAGGCCCGCTGGCTAAGTGCGGACGAAAAAGCGTTTATTCTGTCTGAACTTCGAAATGAAGAACAAACCAAACTGGGCAAGTCGCATTCTCTGTTTTTGGAAGCCCTGAAGGATATCCGGTTTTACGCCCTGACCGGCATGTCGGTGGCCTTGATTGCCGGCATAGGCGGCCTGTTCTTATGGATGCCCACCATTATCCGGCAAATGGGCTATACCAATGTCTGGCATATCGGCCTGATATCCTGCGTGCCGTTTTCCGTTGCCCTGCTCTCGCAATTTCTTGTGGCGCGGCATTCGGATCGTACGCAGGAACGCCGCTGGCACGCGGGCGGCTCGGCACTGCTGGGCTCAGTCGGTTGGCTCCTGTTGCCGGCCCTTGGCGGCAATCCCTGGGTGGCCCTTCCCTTGCTAACTGTTACGGCAGTGGGAACATTCGGAGCGACTGCACCGTTTTGGACAATGCCGTCTCTTTATCTGTCCGGCACGGCAGCAGCTGGCGGCATTGCGCTGATCACGACGGTCGGTGGCATCGGTGCATTTTTCAGCCCGACAATCGTCGGCTTCATTACCAGCGAAACGGGTTCTCTCGCATTTGGTCAATATTATTACGGCGTACTAATGGTATTGGGCGCGACGCTGCTGTTGCTGGGTACGCGAGATAAACAGTAGTGCCGTAGATACCGCGCATTTGTCAGCCAGATAGTCTTGGCGAAATTGCTGCGGTATTCTTAGATGATTAGATCGCGCGGATATCCAGTGCCGCATCGATGCTACGTACGGCGGCGATCTGCGTATGGGTAATCGATACGGTAGTGCCGGGATTGGCATCGGTGACGCCGATTACGGCGTTCAATTGTGCTGACAACGCCTGGATGATGCTTGTGCCCAGGCCCGCCTTGACGTTGGCCGCGTCGGGCGGCATGCCGATGCCGTCATCGCTGACTGACAGAGTCCAGTTCGGTCCGTCGCGATTTATAATCGACCTTGATCTTGCCATTCCGCTCTTCAGGGAAAGCGTGCTTGAGCGCATTGATCACCAGTTCGGTGACGATCAGCCCAAGGCTGACCGACATATCGCGCGACTGGTTACGCTGTCGTCCACCGACACCTCCAGCGCCATCTGGTCGTGATCGCGGATCATCGAGGCGCTAATACTGTTCGCACAGCTGTCGTGAAATAGGGCCGCAGCTCGACGTCGCCCACCGATGAGGCGGCAAGCTGGCGCTGCAACGCGGCGACCGACATCACCCGCTGATGGGCATCATGCAGATGGCCCTGGTCTCGTCGGATTGTACCTTGCGTGCGCTCTGCATCAGCACGCTGGCGATGATCTGCAGGCTGTTGGCGACGCGGTGCTGCAATTCCTGCAGCAATACGGCCTTTTCCTTCAGCATGTCGCTTTTGAGTTTCTCCGCCTGCCGCGCAGCGGTAACATCGGACACCGACAGTAGGAGCCGCACGTGCTCCCCTGCGCCGTAGTCCAGCTTCTGGGCGTTCAGCACCAGCCGCCGATCCACTTTACCATTGCGCTTGAGATCAATTTCATAGCCGGAGATTTCCGCATAACCCGCTGCGGTCGCTTCCAGCAGCGCCGCCAGTTGGGGGGCACCCCATTCGCCAGCGCCCAGCGCACTCAGTTTGCGGCCCACTACGGCCTTGGGTTCAATGCCGAAGGCAGCGCAAAATGATTTGCTGGCCGCTATCAATGTCAAATCCTCGCCCAGCAGCAGCAATGGCGCAGTGGAGGACGCAATCACTGCCAACGCGAGATTAAGAGCTACATCGACAGACACAGGCGGTTGGGGAGCCAAAAATGCCCCTTTCTGAAAATACCGGAGGCTCACGAAGCACAAGCCATACCCGTCAGTAATGTCATGAAAACGGACAGAGCCAGCTTTCGCAGTAGGCCTATCGTAAGCGCATTGTACCATAATTCCGGGCGTAGCGGTGCATTAGTTGGCGCGGTGCGGGATGGGCGCCAAAAAGTTCCCACAGCACCGCTACCACCTCCGCAGTGCGATAGGGCTTTTGAATAAACCGGGTATTTGCAGGCAATTCTTCCTCAGTCGGGACACCGGACGCCACAATTAAATGTATCGGCGGCCAGCGGTCGCGTATAGCATGGATGAGGCGCAACCCATTCATAGAGCCCGCCATCCTGATATTGGTGAAGACCGCGCCGATGTCGCACCGCATGTCCAGAAGCGTCATCGCCTCCTCGGCATTTGACGCCTCAACCATGGCGTAACCGGCATGTTCCACCATATGAATGGCGGACATTCGGATCAGCGCAGCACTTTCCACGATCAGAACAACCGGCTTTTTCATAATTATGCGGGCCCCATACAATTAATTTGCAGTGCTTCCCGAAGGCATTGCTCGGATAGACAACGCGCGGGCGACCCATTTAGGTGCAAGTCGGCATGTCATGTGCCACCTCTTAACCTTGAAATGAGCAATATCAGACGGGGAGCCCGAAAGCCTTGGAGGATCGGTCAGGGAAGAGCCGCAGGCCAAATTGCGCGTTATGCATCACACCTGCCACGCGTTGACTTCGACATGGGGCTGCTGGACAAAACTTCGAAATCGGCGAATTCCTCTTATCCTGCGTCTTATCCAAGCAGGATTTGAATGTGATGCTGGGCGCCATCATCAACTAATGGAATAAGATTTTTTATATCTCCGGTCTCCATCTTACCGTCCAGCTTGGCGGCAATCACGCCAGTACAGACACCAAGTGGATTTTCGACGTCTATCTCATAGGTGGAAGATCGATAGCGGAAGGAAATCTCAAAACCCGGCCAATTCCGAGGAATGCAGGGATCTAGCACAAGGTTCTCGCCTTGCACCCGGAATCCAAGAAGCCTTTCAAGCGCTACGTTATAAATCCATCCCGCCGACCCCGTGTACCAGGTCCATCCTCCGCGCCCGACATGCGGCGGCATGGAGTAGACATCGGCGCATGCCACATAGGGTTCCACTTTATAGCGTTGAGCGTCTGCTGGACTGTGCGCATGATTGATCGGATTGAGCATTGAAAGCAGTTCCCCGGCTCTATCGCCGTCTCCCTGCATGGCAAAGGCGAGGGCCGCCCAGACAGCACCATGAGTATATTGTCCGCCATTTTCGCGGATGCCAGCCGGATATCCTTTGATGTAGCCGGGATCATGTCCCGGATGGACGAATGGCGGCGTGAATAATAAAATAAGTTTTTCATCGCGCCGTACCAGCAATTTTTCGACCGCTGCCATGGCGCGCGTGGCGCGCGCAGGATCAGCTGCTCCGGATATTGTGCCCCAGGACTGCGCGATAGAATCGATGCGGCACTCACTGTTCAAAACCGAGCCCAGCGGCGTTCCATCGTCGAAATAGGCCCGGCGATACCAATCACCATCCCAGGCATTCTTTTCCAGCGACTTTTGAAGACTTGTGGCGTGCGCGTGCCAGCGGCTGGCATATTCTGGCCGACCATGTTGTTCTGCGATTTTTGCAAAAGCATTCATGGCAGAGAACTGGAACCAGCCTAGCCAGACGCTTTCACCTTTGCCGCCCTGGCCGACGCGGTCCATGCCATCGTTCCAGTCGCCGGTGCCCATTAAGGGAAGACCATGCAGACCTGTCGCAAAACAGGCGTCGAGCGCGCGTGCGCAATGCTCGAACAGGCTGACCGCGTTCGTGGAAATCGACGGCTGGAAAAAGGCATCGTGCTCGCCTTTGCGCAGGACCGGCCCTTCGAGGAAAGGAACAGGCACATTCAGTATCGCGCTATCTCCGGTGACACGGACATAGTGCGCGACGACATAGGCCAACCAGGCCTTGTCGTCTGAAATGCGCGTGCGGATGCCACGTTGCGATTCCGCCAACCACCAATGTTGGACGTCACCTTCGGGGAATTGCCGGGCCGCCGCTCTGAGAATATGTTCGCGTGCCACGTCAGGTCTCGACAGACACAGAGCCATCACATCCTGCAACTGATCGCGAAAGCCATAGGCACCGCTCGCCTGATAGAAGCCGGCGCGAGCCCAGACTCGGCAGGCCAGCGTCTGATAGGGCAGCCAGCGATTCAGAAGAATATCGAGCGACCGATCCGGGGTTTTAACCTGAACGGCCCCCAGGGCCTTGTCCCACTGCTCAACAACCTCCCTGAACACTGCGTCCAGATCGGCCTGTCGATATTTAGTGACCAGGGCTTGCGCTTCGGTGCTGTTAGCGCCTTCTCCCAGGAAGAAGACGATTTCTGTTGTGCCCGCTTCACTCAGCCTGACGTGGGTCTGTAGCGCGCCGCAGGGATCCAGGCCGGTTCCAACGCGGCCAGACAGGATCGTTCCGAGAGTCAGAGCCAGGGGCTGATCGAGCGCCCCGTCACGTCCCAGAAATTCGGTTCTGTCTCCTGTCCACGCCGTTTGCATGGCGTTGAGATCCATGAATGCGACTCGGTCGCCAAATTGCTCGTTCCACGGATTTTGCGCCATGAGCGCGCCCGTTTCTGCATCGATCTCCGTCACGATAAACGGCGCAGTAGAAGACCGTGCAATTGCCCAGCACCCATTCCACATAGGCCGTGACGGCAAGGTGGCGCTTACGTCCGGATTGATTTGTAATCTTGATCCGGCATATTTTTATCGAATCCGCGACCGGTACAAATTGCAAAAGCTCCATGGCGATCCCGCGCGATGTATGTTCAAACCGCGTGTAACCTTGGCCGTGGCATACCGAATAGGTAGCGCTTTTGTCGCGGATTGGAAGCGCAGTTGGTCCCCACACTTCGCCGGTGACTTCATCGCGCACATAAATTACCTCGCCCGGCGCGTCGCTGACCGGATCATTCGACCAGGGCGTCAACTGATTTTGCTGGCTGTTCACAGACCAGGTGAAGCCGCTGCCATCTGCAGAAACCTGAAAGCCAAAGGATGGATTGGCAATAACATTTATCCATGGCAGGGGGGTGCGGTCAGCACCATTCAATATGGTCAGATATTCGCGGCCTGCGTTGGTAAATCCGCCAAGGCCGTTGAAGAACTCCATCTTCGGTCGTGGCAATGATACCTCTGGTATTGCGGATGTGAGCTTCCTCTTGGGCGGCGGCGCTCTGGCAGGCGTGCGGTTGCGTGCGCGATTGACCTGTTCTGCGAGCGTTCCGTGGTTGCCTTCAAGTACTGCGCGCGCCGATGCTTGCAACAGATCACGAACCTCCTGCGGGACCAAGTCAGCGCGCAGCACATATATACCGCCGCGGGCTTCGTCGCTGGCAATCTTGGGCATGGACCGGTTCATCCGCACGATAGTGTCGAGAGCGTTTTGAAGATCCTGCACATAGGAGGAAGCACGTTCATTTAGGATGACAAGATCGACGGCAAGTTGCTTCAGGCGCCAATATTCATGAGCGCGCAATAATTGGCGGATCAGTTCCAGATCGTCATTTTGCTCCACCCGCACCAAAACGATAGGCAGATCCCCCGAAATGCCCTGAGACCATAGTGTTGACACCTTGCGCAGACCCCGCCGAATAATGTTGGGTGGTGGACGCAAATTTGCATCAGAATAAAGCACATGGTTGGCGAGGCGCTGGAACAAATGAGCTTCATCGGCACTGATGCCGAGATGATGAAGCTGCATTTGCCCTTGCGTCCAAGCAAGAGTGGTGGCGCGTTCAAATGACACTGTTTCGTGGTGCTTGTCGGCAAGATCTAGAACTTCTTCCCGTGACTTGGCCACCAATGTCCAGAATGCAATGCGTGCGGTTGCGCCGCGTGGAATTCTCACACGGCGGCGCAGGCTGAAGATGGGGTCGAGCACGGTACCCGCCGTATTCGAGAGCGGCCAACCATCGACAATAGTGGCGGGTGAACGGATGGTTTGCCCACGTCCCAGAAAGCGGGCCCGGTCCGTTTCAAATTGCACTTCGCCCGACGATTTCGCCCTCGACCACTGCCAGATGAGCGGCCCATACAACTGGGTCGGCCGATGAGCGCTGGCGCCGTGTGGCCAAGATCGCTCCAAAATTTGGGATAAATTCCGTTTCCACAAACAATTTGGAAAAAGCAGGATGCGCCATGTCATCGACCTGGCGCGCCAGGGCGATTTCTGCATAAGAGGTGACTTCTATATCGCGCGTACGGTTGCCATGATTTGTAATTGAGACGCGGCGCACTTCCGCGTCGTCCTCCGATGACACTACGACCTCCAATGTAGTCATTAAGAAGCCGTCATGACGGATCATTTCCACGCGATCTTCGGCGAAAGTCACTTCATAGTTATCGGGCTCGACGCCGCTGGGCTGATAGCCAGCCGACCACAATTCGCCGCTGCGCGTGTCACGCAAAAAGACATATGAGCCCCAATTGTCGCGCGTGACATCCTCGCGCCAGCGCGTGATCGCCACATCGCGCCACAGGCTGTAACCGGATCCCGCTGCCGTCACCATGACCGAATACCGGCCGTTCGACAGGAGCTGCGTGCGCGGAACGCGCGAATGCGCCGAGGTGTAGCGCCGCTGCGTTTCCGGGATCAAATTGGCCACTTCCACGGCCCCCGCCTGTTCCGGTGGCGGCCTCGCAATGGCAACATCCCTGGGCATGCGTTCCTGCAGCAACAACTCGGTTGCCTGAATAATTGGTTCTGCATGAAATCGCTCGCGCATCGCCGCATCATGTACAGTGTTAGCGATGGCCACGATTGTCATGGCCTGGTGATGAGCCATATAGGCGCGAACTACGGCAAGCTTGGTACCTTCCGGCAACCGCGCACGCGTATAATCCAGTGCTTCATACCAGCCATAAGAGCCGCGTGCGCCAATCTCTGCCATGCGCCGGTAATTGCGCGCCGCCGCTTTAGGATCGATCATGGCCGCAAGTCCGCTCGCGTAAGGCGCGATGACGATATTGGCGCTGAGGCCGCGTTTGTATCCAAGATCGGCGACGCCGAAGCTGGAATATTGATAGGTCTGCTCGATATCGCGGGCGTTATATGCGGATTCAGACATGCCCCACGGCACACCAAGATGATTGCCATAGTCCTCCTGTCGGCGGACGATCAATCGGTTCGTTTGTTCCAGGAGGCTGCCTGCGGGTGCGCGCATGACCAATGAGGGCATCAGATATTCAAACATCGACCGGACCAGGAAATTAGCCCTGAGCCACCCTCTATGGGCGTCAGGGTTCGGCCCATTCTGAACCAATGCTTGGCCGGAATGTCACCCTTTGCAATGGCGACAAAGCTTGCAAGCCGTGCTTCTGATGCCAGCAAATCATAATAGTTTGAATCAAGGGTACCGTCTTCAGAACGATAGCCGATCGACAACAATTGACGATTTTTATCAAACAGAAAGCCGAATTCCATGGCATGACACATTGCAGCTGCATTATCCGCTAGGGTCCTTAGACGGTGAATAACAAGTTGCGCCGCGCTAGTGGATTTTGCCAGCGCCTGCGAAATATTTGCCCCTGCTTTTCGCTGTGCTGCCCCGAGGATGCGAGCACAGCATCGCAATAGTCCCGCAGAGTTAGCAGTGACGGCACGGTGTTGAGCACGCCCATGAGGTTTTTATTCGAACCGTGCTTGACCCAGGGCACAAGGAACTCGATGTCGCGTTGATGGCTTAGAACACTTGCTTGTAGAGAAGATGCCCAAATAGACCGCTTCAGATGCGTCGCTTTGTGTGGCTTCGATGTTCGCCTGCGCGAGCACAAAGATCGTCTTTGCTTTTTCGGAGAGATCGCCCAGAAAATGAACAAGCCCGGCGAGGTCTTCCGGCACGGTCTGGATGCACGCCTTGAACTCATCCAGTGCAATGTTCAGCTTCGCGACTTTGGCATTTTTTTTGCGCGGGTCCGTGCCGCTTGGTTGCACCGCTTCGCGGATCAATTCGAGCACATCTCCCAAACCCGAAGTCCAATTTTGACTAAGAATGGGTTGCGCGGCCATCTCACGGCATGCATTAGCCAGAGCAATGAGGTGTCCGGCCAGATTGCCGCTATCAACAGATGAAATGTATTTTGGCTCCAGAGCCCGTAAATCCTGCGTGTCGTACCAGTTGAAGAAATGGCCTCTAAACCGCTCCAGTCTGTCCATCGTGGTCATGGTCGCTTCGAGCCGCTCTATAGTGTCCAGCGTTCCCGCCCAGCCAAAGTCACGCGCGGCCACTGATCGATAAAAGATATAGACCAAGATTTGTCGGCGAGGTCCGCATGCGCGACGACCGGCTTTGGCGTTTCCTGGAAATTATCCGGAGGAAGCATGTTGCTTTTCGCCGTAACGAACCATTCAAAGAAGCGCCATGTGCGCCGGGCCACGAGCCTCAACTCCTGCGCATCTGCTTGCGTAAGCGACACCTGGCCTTCATTGGGAGGTGGGAGGCTTGCAACCAGCGCCACTATGGGCGATAGCACCCATAATGCTGCAAATGGCGCCGCCAAAAGCCAGGTTTGCTGGCCCAGTAATACATGAGGGCGGCCACGAACGCGCCAAAGGTCAAGCTTGCTGAAATTTGCGTAAAAAGTTTGCGCTGGTCGAAAGTAAGGTCATCGCTGACCTGTGCTGCCGTGGTCCATTCCAGGAGATTGCGGCGGCGAATGAACAGGCGGAATAGAGTGCGGGCCACCGCATCGACCATAAGCCAGGCCTGATGCGCCAAAAAGGTGATTAAAAAGGCGCTCTGAAGTAGGCCCAACGCGAAATCGCTGCGCACAGCGCGAAAATGATTGCCCAGAGAAATGCTAATCCGGCGCGGTACTATACCGGCAAGCGCCGGAAGCAAGGGCGGCAACACTAAAGTTAGAAGAATATAGAAGGTCCAGATTTGTGCGGATGCCAATCGGCAGCAACAGCCACGCAAGTAGCAAGCTCAACAAAGTCGTGGGAGCTGACAGGGAACGACGTAGATTGTCGAGCAGCTTCCAGCGGCCCATCAGCGATATAGACGTATTCCTGCCGCTGCGAGTGGCCTTGCAACCAAATCCGAAAATCCATGTCAGGAGTTGCCAGTCGCCCCGTACCCAACGATGCTGGCGCGCCGCAGCGACGTCGTAGCGCGAGGGAAATTCCTCAACAACTTCGATATCCGACGTAAGACCCGCACGAGCAAATATGCCTTCGAGAAGGTCGTGACTCAGAACCGAATTTTCCGGAATCCGCCCATCGAGAGCGGCTTCAAAAACATCGACGTCATAGATACCCTTGCCGCAATAGGATCCTTCTTCAAATAGATCCTGATACACATCGGAAACCGCGAAAGCATAGGGATCAAGGCCGTTCGGCCCGGAAAAGACGCGCTGAAACAATGAGCCTTCACTACCTATGGGAAGTGACGGCGTTACGCGTGGCTGAAGAATGGCATGACCGTGTGCTACCAGACCAGCTTGATGGTCGAAAACCGGCCGATTGAGAGGGTGCGAGATCTTTCCCACCAGCCGTCTGGCGGTCCCAATCGGCAGACGCGTATCCGCATCCAGTGTTATGACATACTGTATGCCCGCAGGCAGAGAGGGGGGTGTTCCGTCCAGCGCGATATAGCTCGTATTGTTGGCGCCGCGCAGCAATCTGTTTAGTTCGTTTAGCTTGCCCCGCTTACGCTCCCAGCCTATCCATTTTCCTTCACCTCCATTCCAAATGCGCCGGCGGTGCAGGAGAAAGAAGCGTGGCTTTTGCGCAAGTGAGGCATGGCGTTCGTTCAGCCGTGCAATTGCCGTCTTTGCAACATCTAGAAGCGTATCGTCTTCCGGTAAGTGTTGGTGCTCACTGTCCTTCCAGTCGGATAACAGTGCGAAATAAAGATTGTCATCTGGATTTGATAGATAATGAACTTCGAGCCGCTCTATCTGCCTGACAATTGTTGTGGGCGAAGTCAGTAACGTGGGTACTACAACAAGGGTCGCTAACTCAGACGGCACGCCATTGCGCAATTCCAATCCGGGCAAAGGCGATGCTCCGACCGTCTGGGTAATCAAGCGATTTGTGATCGCAACGGCTGCATCCGATGTGGGCACGAAACCCACGAAGGCCAAAATCCACAACTGCCAGCCGGAAACATCAGCGCGGCCAATCCATGCAACGGACAATGTTAGTATGAGCGCCGTTAGTACGGCGATCAGTCCAACATAGCTTGCCACCCCGAGAGCCGAACTAAGGCGGAAAACTCTCTCCCTGATCGGAGTCCGGTATCCGAGGCTTTTTTCAAATGACGGTCTGCCACCAGAAATAAGGTAATATCCCGGATCCCTTTCCCGCGCATTTGGATTTTTGTCATGGTTGCAATTGGCGGCGGCGATAGCGCGCTCTGCCACTTCCACTTCGCCACGCCCTGAGCGATAGGCAATTTCCTCGATCGCGCGCCGATAGTGGTCGCGCGTAGGGAAATCCATTGCGACAAAATTGCTGCCGCTGCGCATTACAGCATCCACAGGACTGACCGTCTCAAAGAATTCCGGCCAATTTATCATCGACACAAGACGCATGCTTGTAATGACATTACGTACGGTGACGTTCATCGCACTCTGGCGCTGGACTTCTTCACGCACGATTTTATCGGTCGTTGTTTCTTCACGAGCCAATCGCTCGTTCAGCCAACGAAGAGCGGGCGTCGAATTGGGGTCGCGGTTTCGCAGTCGCTGGGCGAGCTGCACCGCAAACGCGGCTGACCAGGGTGCGTTGTCCAGATTTTTCAGGATCAACTCAGTTGAATCCGGCGCAATATCGTCTGTGCCGAGAATTCTATCGGCTAGCAGATCTGCCAACTGACCTGCCGATAGCCGCGCCACAATCGCCTCGGCCATTCTGCGCAAATTCTCCACCAGAATAATGCGCAAGGTGATAGCCAGTGCCCAGAGTTCGCCAATGGCCAACGGTTGAACGCGTTGATAGGCTTGGGTAAAGCGTGTCAGCTTCTGTACGTCAAATGCGCTGTCGGTGTGAGCGATAAGTGCCCAAGCCATACCGAACACTCGGGGGTATCCCGCTAACGGCCCGTCCGCTAATTTGGGCAGTCGGCGATAAAAGCCAGGCGGTAGGTCCTTTTTGATCTCGCGAATCTGTTCATCCACGACATGAAAATTATCCAGGAGCCATTCAGCGGCGGGTGTAATTGATTGTTGTGCATGCGTGGCTTTAACGATGGCGCGATAGGTCTCAATCAAAACCTGCGTGTTGTCGTGAAGCCGCCGTACTAGCGAACGTCCGCGCGTCGGCTTATCTTCAATACGTTGCGCGGTTGCCAAACTCTGAGCGTGTTGCTCCAGGCGCTCGACACTAAACAGTTCTGCTCGAATGGAGGCTTCTAGGACTGGGGGACTGGTACGCCAGAACAGGCGCGAAATGTTCAAGCTGCATTCCTCGCAGAAAGGGACGAATTTCATGGAGGCGGTCTTATTGCCCGAGATTACAGCCCACCCGTTATGGGAACGCGGCATCCTCGCCTGGGTTCCGCCTTCTGCGCTGAATTGCTTCACATTTTTCCGGTTTTTTTTGAGGTATGACGTTCCATGTGCACATCGTCAGAAAATGTTCGGGCTTTTATGCTGACGCACATTGGACGTAGTGCGTGCGAAAGCGCTACTCATCCGAGGCGCCTAGGGGCGTTCCGGACGGGTATAACGCTGCATCGCATCAACCGGCGCGCCTAGCTTCGTCCCCTTAAATTGCTCCCAACTCGGGTCGCTTTGGTTACAGGATGGCAATGTGGCGACGCCTGACACCTATCTCATGCCCAAGAAAAGCCGGCATCGGCAGGCTGCGCCGCCATACCGGCCAAAAGGCCCGGGTTTTGCCATGACGATGAATCCGAATTGCAGTTACCGCTCAAAAATTGCTCCACACGCGAATTGGCTGCGACCAATCTTTGGAAAACGGGTCTAAATTGGTCGACCAAGCAGGTCGTTGATAGCTATCTGAGCATCGCGCTGAATTTGTTTCAGGTGGTCCGCGCTGCGGAAGCTTTCAGCATAAATCTTGTAGACATCTTCGGTTCCTGACGGTCGCGCCGCGAACCATCCGTTTTTCGCCACTACCTTGATTCCGCCGAGCGGCTGGTCGTTCCCCGGCGCCCGTGTCAGCTTTGCCGTTATTACCTCGCCAGCGAGTTCCTTCGCAGCGAATTGCTCGGCAGCAATTTTTGCGAGTCGAATCTTCTGTTCGGCCGAAGCCGGCGCGTCGATCCTCTCATAAAAGGATACACCCAGCTCACGGGTAGATGAAGCATAAAACCGCGCAGGATCATGGCCGCTGCGCGCGGTGATCTCGGCCGCAAGCAGGCCCATGGTCAGTCCGTCTTTGTCTGTCGTCCAGACTGATCCGTCGCGTCGCAGAAACGATGCGCCGGCGCTTTCCTCGCCGCCAAAACCTAGCGATCCGTCCAGCAGACCTGCGCTGAACCATTTAAACCCGACTGGCACCTCGACGAGCTTGCGTCCCAGCATTGCCGCGACGCGGTCGATCATCGCGCTGGAAACAACCGTCTTACCGACCGCGCTGTCGTCGTGCCATCCCGGGCGATTGGCGTACAAATAGGAGATCGCAGCCGCGAGATAGGAATTCGGATTCATCAGCCCGCCCGATGGGCAGACAATGCCATGGCGGTCCGCATCGGTATCGTTGGCGAAAGAGATATCGAACTTATCGCCCATCGCAATTAGCCGTGTCATGGCATAGGGCGAAGAGCAATCCATTCGTATCTTCCCGTCCCAATCCACTGTCATAAAGCGAAATGCCGGATCGACGGCATCGTTCACCACCGTGGCGGCAATTTGGTAGCGATCTATGATGGGCTGCCAATAATGGACGGCGGCGCCTCCCAAGGGATCGATACCAATACGCACACCGGCGGAACGGATTTCTTCCATATCGACGACATTGGCAAGATCGGAAACATAGGGCGTGGTATAGTCATGGTTGTGAACGCACGCCGACTTGCGCGCGCGCTCATAGGGAATGCGCCGTACGCCGTCGAGCCCGGCTGCGAGGAATTCATTGGCGCGTTTCTCTATCCAGCTGGTGACGTCTATATCTGCCGGTCCGCCATTAGCGGGATTGTATTTGAACCCGCCTTCATCTGGGGGGTTGTGCGAAGGACTGATGACAATCCCATCCGCCTGCCCTGTCTTGCGGCCCCGATTGTAAGTGAGGATGGCGTGCGAGATGACCGGCGTCGGAGTATAGCCGCCGTGATGATCGACCATCGTCTCCGAGCCATTTGCCGCGAGCACTTCGATGGCGCTGGCGAACGCCGGCTCGGATAGGGCATGCGTGTCCATTCCCAGGAACAGCGGACCATCGATGCCGGCTTGGCGGCGATAAAGGCAGACAGCCTGCGCAATTGCCAGGATGTGTGCTTCATTGAACGCCGTGGCGAAAGCCGAACCGCGGTGTCCCGATGTGCCGAAGGTAACGCGCTGTGACTTGACGTCCGGGTCCGGCACCAACGCGTAATAGGCGGTCACAAGCCGCGGAATGTTGGTCAGCAGCGAGGATGGGGCCGGTTTACCGGCTAGTGGGCTTATATTTTCCGACATGTCATGCAATACGTGAATGCCCGCAGCGCAACTAAGTTGCAGTGCGCGCATAACATTACGTCAATGTCCAGAGGTCGTGACCATGTAAAGAGCGAACTCAATCATGCCGACGGCATCTGGGTAAACATTACCTGGTCCGCCACATTTTCAGGCTGAATGGCCTTGTTCGAAAAATGCGACAATGGCCTGCGTGTATATGGCCGGTTCGCGCGTTTACTCAATGCGACAAAGTTCGGTTGCTGCAATGACGCATTCTACTTCAGCTTTTCATCCAGGGTCCGAATACAATGAATTTCTGTTCGCTCCGATTGGAGCGTCCAAGAGCGGAATGCCGCTGAGCGTCCTTTCGGCGCTTGCGAGGCTGGACATCGACCCCTGGAAGGAAGCGGCTGAACTTGCGCGGTTGCCCGGCGATGCGGCAATTCAAAGGTTGGCCTCGTTAATTCGGGCGCTACCCGATGTGCCGCCGATCCATCCAGACCCTAATACCATCGCTGCTCGCCTAATCGGGTTCCTGCCGCGCGGCCCCCGCTCCACCGTGCTGACACGCGAGGCGTCGCTTTCCGTGCAGGCGTTATCCCAGTCTCGAGCGCCCATGCTCTACGTGATGATCTTCATGGCTTTCCTGCTGGGCGTACAATTTTTTCAGGCTACGCGACAGGACCCGGCACAAGTCGACCATTCTCAAGTGTCGGGCGCCGACAGTGAAACATCTGCGGCTCCGTCGCTGAAATCCGCTCAATGACGATCTGTCTGCAGGCACAACAGGTGGTACGATGACCGAAGATAAGCATCAGCCCGATAAGAATAGTCAATCCAATCAATCAATACCTGAGGTCTATAATCGGAAATCGCTGCCAATTCGGGTGAACGCGGAAACACCGCCCGCTCAGCACACAGCACAGGGACGAAGGCCGCTTTTCCGCCACTGAATAAGCAGGCCCCGAAATTCGCTGCCGATGGTTGCGCGGCTATCCCCAGTCCGAAAAGGTGAGCTGCACGCGAGGTTTGCCGGCAGGTGGCCTGTCGAAGACCGCAACTGTCCTGCAAAAGCCGTCCAGCGAACCGTGACGAGTTCAAATCCGTCAGGATCGGTCAAGGCGCCTGAACCATGACCAATTTGTAAGCTCGCAGCGCCTCATTTGCTCTCTGGCGCTGTTGTCCATTTGGAACTTCCGCGCATATCACCCGTTCTTATAATGACTCTCGACAAGCTGATTTGAATGCTGATCGGTCGCGCCCATGTGGCGGCACAGCATCCGGCAACCCGCGCCCGCTTCACAACAACAGGATGTCAGCGATGAAAGCTCTTGTTTATCTGGCGTTGGGCAAAAAATCCCTGGAAGAGCGCCCAAAGCCGGGTATTGCTGCTCCGACGGATGCAATTATACGAATAACGAAAACAACCATCTGCGGCACTGACCTGCACATCCTCAAAGGCGACCTGCCAAGCTGCACGCCAGGCCGGATTCTGGGGCACGAAGGCGTCGGTGTTGTCGATGCGGTCGGCCCCGCCGTTACGGTGTTCAAGCCGGGCGATCATGTGCTGATTTCTTGCGTCAGCGCTTGTGGCCGATGCGTCTATTGCCGCAAGCAGATGTATTCGCACTGCACTACTGGTGGCTGGATACTCGGAAATACCATCGACGGCACGCAGGCCGAGTTCGTTCGGATTCCCCACGCGGACAACAGCCTCTACGCGATTCCCGCTGGCGCCGACGAAGAAGCGCTGGTGATGCTCAGCGATATCCTGCCGACCGGTTTCGAGTGCGGCGTACTCAACGGCAAGGTCGAGCCGGGAAGTACCGTTGCCATTATCGGCGCGGGACCGGTTGGTCTTGCCGCGCTGCTCACCGCCCAGTTCTACTCTCCGGCCGAAATCATCATGGTCGATCTTGACGACAACCGGCTCGATATGGCCAGGCGCTTCGGCGCGACGTCAACAGTCAACAGCACAGACGGCAAGGCCGCGGATGCTATCATGAAAATGACCGACAAACGCGGCGTTGATACCGCCATTGAGGCCGTCGGCATTCCTGCCACGTTCGAGCTATGCGAAAAGATCGTCACAGCGGGCGGTCACATTGCCAATGTCGGGGTGCATGGCAAAAAGGTCGACCTCCATCTGGAAAGCCTCTGGGACCGCAACATCTCCATTACCACGCGGTTGGTCGATACGGCGACGATACCGATGCTCTTCAAAACGGTCTCGTCGCACAAGATCGACCCAAAACTGCTGATCACGCATCGCTTCAAGCTCGATAAAATTCTGGATGCCTACGAGACATTCGAGAACGCTGCCAGGACAAAAGCGCTCAAGGTGATCATTGAGGCCTGAGCACACTCGGAGTGTGGCGGTCTCATCTGGAATGTATCCAGCCGATAGCGGCTGATGCGATCAAGGAAAGGGAAGGTAATGGGGAAAGAGAGGTCAGCGACCTGTCTGTTTTTGGATATCGGCGGCGTGCTTCTCACCAACGGTTGGGACCGTCATGCCCGTAAGCGGGCGGCGGCGCATTTCAGGATCGAGCGGGCCGAGATGGAGGATCGCCATCAACTGACATGGAATACCTATCAGCTGGGGAAATTTACGCTGCAAGAATATTTAAACCGAGCCGTTTTCTACAAGGCACGGTCGTTTACGAGGGCCCAATTTCGGCAGTTCATGTTCGCGCAGTCAAAGCCATTTTCCGCAATGATCGAACTGGTTACGCGGCTCAAGGCGCGGCATGGATTGAAAATTGCCGTGGTCAGCAATGAAGGGCGAGAACTGAATGCATATAGAATTCGGAAGTTTCAACTGGACGGATTTGTTGATTTCTTTATATCCTCTTGCTTCGTCAAGCTCCTGAAGCCCGACGCAGACTTCTTTCGAATCGCACTCGATGTCGCCCAGGTACCGGCGCGAAAGATCATATATATCGAGAACACGCCGATGTTCACGCAGGTCGCGGAAGATATGGGAATCCGAAGCATCCTTCATACCGATTATGAATCCACGCGCGCGAAATTTTCTGCGCTCGGCCTGCACGACGGCAAGGGGGGTACGCGTGCGATCAACTAGTCCTTGCATCCTGACGGTCAATGGTGGTTCGTCGAGCATAAAATTTGCGCTATTCGAGGTTGGCGAGCCGCTCCGTCGGATTCTGGCGGGCGCGGTTGAGCGTATCGGGCTGCCGGGCGCCGCTTTGCGCGTGACGGGTGAAAACCAGGCAGACAACATTTTACGTCATATATCTATTCCGGACTACAAAGCGGCGGTGCACACGCTGGTAGGTTGGGTTGAGGAACGTATTGGGCGCGATGACCTTGTCGCTGTGGGGCATCGCGTGGTGCATGGCGGGCCGACATACGTCAAACCCGTACGCATTACCGCAGAGGTAGCAGCGGAACTGAAGCGCCTGAGCCCGCTCGATCCGGAACACATGCCGGAAGAAATTCTGCTGACCGAGAATTTTCATCAGCGTTTCCCGGATCTGGCGCAATTCGCATGTTTCGACACCGAATTTCATCACGATTTGCCGGTCGTGGCCCGATTGCTGCCGATCCCGCGCCGATATGAAACGCAAGGCGTACGGCGGTACGGATTTCATGGGCTTTCCTATGCGTATCTCATGGCAGAGCTTGCCCGCCTTGACGGTGCGGAAGCCGCGCAAGGTCGCGTTATTCTCGCCCATCTCGGCAATGGCGCGAGCCTGGCGGCGGTGCATGGCGGAAAATCCATAGACACCAGCATGAGTTTGACGCCGACATCTGGCATACCGATGGGCACACGATCGGGCGATCTCGATCCCGGCCTGATTGGCTATTTGGCGCGCACCGAACACATGAGCGCACAGCGCTTTGAAAAAATGGTCAATTTCGAATCCGGGTTGCTCGGGGTATCGCAAACCAGCCACGATATGCGCGACCTTCTGGATTGCGAGACTAGCGACGCAAGGGCGGCCGAGGCCGTCGCCCTGTTTTGCTATCAGGTCAAGAAGTGGATCGGCGCATTTGCGGCGGCATTGGGAGGTCTGGATACATTGGTGTTCGCAGGCGGGATCGGCGAGAATGCACCGGCCGTGCGTTCGCGGATTTGCGACGGGCTGGAATTTCTCGGCATTGATCTCGATCAAAGGCGTAATGCGCAGAACGCGCTACTAATTTCCACAGATGCTGGCCGCGCCAAAGTGCGGGTCATTCATACCGACGAGGAACTCACGATCGCAAGGTCTGTTGTCCACGCCCTGGGCACGGGACAGGAAGCTCGAACATGACGACCGGCGTGCTTAATCCCGAACTGCTGCAGCGGATCGATGCGTATTGGCGTGCCGCCAACTATCTGTCGGTCGGACAAATTTATCTTTACGACAATCCGCTTCTGCGCGAGCCGCTGAGCTTGTCGCACATAAAGCCGTTGATTGTCGGGCATTGGGGCACGGTGCCGGGTCAGAATTTTATCTATGTGCATTTGAACCGGGTCATAAAAAAATATGATCTGAACATGTTCTATGTCTCCGGCCCGGGTCACGGCGGGGCCGCCATTGTCGCGAATGTCTACCTTGAGGGAACATGGAGCGAAGTTTACCCAAATGTCACCCAGGACGAAGCCGGCCTGCAAAAGCTATTCAAGCAGTTTTCGTTTCCGGGCGGTATTTCCAGTCACGTCGCGCCGACAACGCCAGGTTCTATTCACGAAGGCGGTGAACTGGGATATTCGCTCAGCCACGCGTTCGGAGCCGTTTTCGACAATCCTGATTTGGTCGTCGCCTGCGTCATCGGCGACGGCGAAGCGGAAACGGCGTCGCTGGCGACCTCATGGCACTCCAACAAGTTTCTTGATCCGGTAACCGACGGTGCCGTGCTCCCGATCCTTCATCTCAATGGCTTCAAGATCAGCAATCCGACCGTTCTGGCGCGTATCGCCCACAAAGAACTGGAGCAGTTTTTTTCCGGTTGCGGCTGGAAACCCTATTTTGTGGAGGGAGACGATCCGGCGCAGATGCATCAAATCATGGCTGCTACGCTGGACCGGGCCATTGAGGACATCCGTCAGATCCAGAAGAATGCAAGGACTGCAGGACATTCCAGTCGGCCACGCTGGCCGATGATCGTACTCAGATCGCCCAAAGGCTGGACGGGACCGAAATTCGTCGATGGTCTGCAAAACGAGGGCTCGTTCCGCTCGCACCAGGTTCCAATCATTGTAGATGCCAATCATCCCGAGCACGTCGAACTGCTTGAGGGGTGGATGAAAAGCTACCGGCCAGAGGAGCTGTTTGACGGCACAGGCCGGCTATTGCCGGAATTGGCCGAACTGGCGCCGAATGGCGACCGGCGGATGGGCGCCAATCCTCACGCCAATGGCGGCCTTCTGTTGCGTGATCTGCGTATGCCGGATTTCCACACCCATGCGGTAAGCGTCCCGTCGCCCGGGGCAGTAGATGCCCAGGACACGCGCGTATTGGGGAAATTCCTGCGCGACGTAGAAGTGCTTAATCATGACCAGCGCAATTTTCGTATTTTCGGTCCGGACGAGACACTTTCGAATCTGCTGGGCGCGGTGTTCGAATTCACCAACCGCCAGTGGGATGCCATAACCACGGACGCAGACGAATTCCTCGCGCCGGATGGGCGGGTGGTCGACTCCATGCTCAGCGAAAATCAGTGCGAGGGATGGCTCGAAGGCTATCTGCTGACTGGCAGGCATGGGCTCTTTAACAGTTACGAGGCCTTTATTCGCATCGTGGATTCAATGTTCAGTCAGCATGCCAAGTGGTTAAAGGTCACCGCCGAACTGCCATGGCGACGGAATATCGCCTCGTTGAACTATCTGCTCGCGTCGCATGTCTGGCAGCAGGATCACAACGGATTCACGCATCAAGATCCGGGGTTTCTGGATCACGTCATAAACAAGAAAGCCGATATCGTTCGCGTGTATCTGCCGCCCGATGCGAACTGCCTGCTGTCGGTCTTCAATCACTGCCTGCGCAGCCGCGGATATGTCAATGTGGTTGTCGCTGGCAAGCACGCGCTCCCGCAATGGCTGACCATGGACGAGGCGGTCGTGCATTGCACCGAAGGCATCAGCATCTGGCAATGGGCGAGCAACGATCAGGGCAGCGAGCCGGACGTCGTCCTGGCCTGTTGCGGCGATACGCCGACGTTGGAGATTTTGGCTGCGGTTTCAATTCTGCGCGAGCATTTGCCCGAACTGAAAATCCGGGTGATCAACGTTGTTGATCTCATGAAGCTGCAATCCGCCAGCGAGCATCCGCACGGGTTGAGTGAAATTGACTATGACGGGCTATTCACCAGAGACAGGCACATCATTTTCGCTTTTCACGGATATCCCTCGCTTGTCCATCAGCTTACATATCGCAGAACCAACAACAATCTTCATGTCCGGGGCTACAATGAAGAGGGCACGATCACCACGGCATTTGACATGCGCGTACAGAACTGTCTGGACCGCTTTCATCTGGTGCAGGACGTAATCGACCGGCTGCCGCAACTGGGCAGCAAGGGTGCGCATCTCAAGCAGCAGATGCAGAACAAGCTGGTTGAACATAAACAATACATCGACCGGCACGGCCAGGATTTGCCGGAGATCCGGAACTGGAAATGGGGTGCAACCGGCAAGCGACACAGTGTGAATGGCATGCATTTAACAAAGGTCAATTAGGAGCCTGAGATTGGCGGAATTGGCGATGCAGGAAAACTCCAAATCAAAGAATATGGGCGCGATCGTTTCTGTGCGCGGCAGCGTTGTCGATGCCAGGTTCGATGAACGCCTTCCGCCTGTATTCTCAATATTGCGTGCCGGCCCGGAAAACGAAATCGCAATCGAGGTGCTGGCGCAGCGCGATGCACATTGCGTGCGCGGCATTGCGCTGACACCGACGCAAGGCCTCGCGCGCGGTATGCCGGTGGAGGATACGGGAGGGCCATTGGAGGCGCCGGTCGGCAACGCGATACTCTCACGGATGTTTGACGTCTTCGGCACCACAATCGATCGCGGACCGACCCTGTCCGATGTTCAATGGCGCTCGGTGCATAACGACCCGCCGCCCTTGGCGCGGCGTTCCACCAGGTCGGAAGTGTTTGAGACCGGTATAAAGGTCATAGATGTGCTTGCGCCGCTCGAACGCGGCGGCAAGGCGGGGCTCTTTGGTGGTGCCGGAGTCGGCAAAACGGTGCTGCTTACCGAAATGATCCATAACATGATTGGGCACCAAAAGGGCGTCAGCATCTTTTGCGGCATCGGCGAACGTTGCCGGGAGGGCGAAGAGCTTTACGAAGCGATGAAGGATGCGGGCGTCCTGCCGAATATGGTGATGATCTTCGGCCAGATGAACGAACCGCCGGGTGCCCGTTTTCGCGTCGGTCACGCGGCGCTGACGATGGCCGAGTATTTTCGCGACGACCAGCACCGCGACGTGCTGTTGCTCATCGACAATATATTCCGCTTCATTCAGGCGGGTATGGAGGTCTCCGGCCTGATGGGCCAGATGCCGTCCCGGCTGGGCTATCAGCCGACAATGGGCACTGAACTGTCGGGGCTGGAAGAGCGCATTGCGAACACCAAGACCGGCGCCATCACCTCCATTCAGGCGGTGTATGTCCCGGCCGATGATTTTACCGATCCGGCGGCGGTGCATACATTTTCGCACCTCTCCGCGGCCATCGTGCTTTCGCGCAAACGCGCCGGCGAAGGTCTGTTCCCTGCTGTCGATCCGCTGCAATCCAATTCCACCATGGCAACGTCGAGTATCGTCGGCGAACGTCACTATGGCCTGGCGCAGGAAATCCGGCGAACACTGGCGCAATATGCCGAACTCAAGGACATAATTTCCATGCTTGGCCTTGAGCAGCTTTCGCCGCAGGACCGCAGCGTGGTCAATCGTGCCCGTCGACTGGAGCGGTTTCTCACGCAACCATTTTTCACGACCGAACAATTCACCGGTCTAAAGGGGAAGCTTGTCAGCCTTGCGGACGCGCTTGACGGTTGTGAGCGCATCCTGCGCGATGAATTCAAAGACTATCCGGAAAGCGCACTCTACATGATTGGAACAATTGACGAGGCGCAAACGGCGGCAAAATCGCAGGATGCCAGGACTCCGTCGGCCGCCTCGTCATCTTCGGATGTTTCGCACGCAAAGGTCAGACATGCAGCCGCAACGCATCAGTCTTAAAGTTCTCCTGCCATTTCAGGTGTTTGCGGAGAAGCCCGGCGTGTCGCGCATTGTTGCCGAGACGCGCGAGGGTTCGTTTGGGCTCCTCCCGCACCGGCTGGACTGTGTCGCGGCGCTTGCGCCGGGTATTTTGACTTATGAGACGGATGCCGATGGCGAAATTTTCCTGGCAGTGGATGAAGGCGTGCTTGTCAAAACCGGTCTGCAGGTACTTGTCTCTGTACGCCGTGCGCAAGGCGGAACGGATCTTGGCCAGTTGCGTGCCGCGGTTGAACGGGAGTTTTTGACCCTGGACGAACGCGAGAAAAACCTGCGCTCCACAATGGCGAAGATGGAAAATGACCTAATCCGTCACATGATAACGATTCAAAATGAGTAATACGCCTCCATTCAAGGCTCAAAAGCCTGCATTGACGCTTGGCGCGGAGGTGGGCGCGAAGGCTGCGCGCAAGCTCAGAGCCAGGCGCAATGCGGCGCACGGTGTCTGGTTTGGCCTTGGAATGATGGGGCTGGTCGGGTGGTCGGTAGCAATTCCGACTTTGCTTGGCGCGGCACTCGGCATCTGGTTGGATCAACACTTTCCGGGCAAGCATGCCTGGACGTTGGCATTGCTCATGGCGGGCCTGGCGCTCGGCTGTTTCAACGCCTGGCATTGGGTAACCAAGGAAGGCAACGCGATTCAAGACGACCAGGATGATGGCGATGCATGACGTCGTGTCCCTGGGGACGGCCATAGCGGCAGGCATCCTGCTTGGCACGATATTCTTCGGCGGACTTTGGTGGACGGTTCGCAAAGGCATGTCATCCGAGTGGCCGGCACTTTGGTTCTTTGGCAGCCTGATGCTAAGAATGAGCATCGCATTATTCGGTTTTTATATTGTCGGACGCGATGACTGGAGGCGTTGGCTTCTTTGTCTTGTCGGATTCGTACTGGCACGCCTGGTGGTGTGGTGGCTGACGCGGCCATTGGGAGGGAACCGGGCGCACTCGGCCCAGGGAGCTGGCCATGCACCTTAGTCCCGATGAAATTATCTACTGGCAATATGGTTTTCTCAAGCTGAATGGAACGATTACGTTCACATGGGCGCTGATGCTTTTGCTCGTTCTCGGCTCGGCATTGGTCACGCGCAGACTTTCCAGGGATTTGCATCGGTCCCGTTGGCAAAATCTTCTGGAGATCGTCGTTACCGGCATAGAAAAACAAATCGAAGGCGTCGGATTGCACCATCCGGAAAAATACATCGGCTTTCTGGGAACGCTCTTTCTGTTCATCGCTTTGGCCAGCCTTTGCACCATGATTCCGGGTTTCCTGCCGCCGACCGGCTCGCTATCGACCACTGCGGCGCTCGCGTTATGCGTGCTGGTGGCCGTTCCGATGTTCGGTATCGAAGAACAGGGATTGGGCAGGTATCTCAGATCCTATATCGAACCGACGGTTATTATGCTGCCGTTCAATTTCATCAGTGAACTTTCGCGCACATTGGCGCTGGCCGTCCGTCTGTTCGGCAACATGATGAGCGGAACGATGATCCTCGCCATACTGCTGACCATCACACCTTTCATTTTCCCGATCGCCATGAGTGCACTCGGCTTACTCACCGGAATGGTACAAGCCTACATATTCAGCATTCTGGCCGGGGTCTATATCGCCTCGGCCATACGCGCCCGCCGGTCCAAGCTTGCACCATCCACAACGCCTTCGTGAATCGCGATAACAGGAGCCACCATGGACAGCATGACACTCATTGCCATTGCCTCGATCATAACCGCCGGACTGACGATTGCATTGGGCAGTATCGGGCCTGCGCTAGGCGAAGGACGCGCTGTCGCGACGGCCCTGACTTCGCTCGCGCAGCAACCAGATGCCGCAACGACAATTACCCGAACGCTGTTTGTTGGTCTCGCCATGATTGAATCTGTCGCGATCTACTGCCTTGTGATTTCGATGATTCTGATATTCGCCAACCCGTTCTGGAATTATGCGATCGCACAGGGCGTGGGAAAGTAATTTATGCTCATTGATTGGTTTACCGTCGGTGCACAAGTGCTCAACTTCATCATCCTGGTGTGGTTGTTAAAGCGCTATCTCTACAAGCCGATACTCGACGCCGTCGATGCGCGGGAGAAGCGGATCGCCGCAATGCTTGCGGACGCGGACGCGAAGAAGGAAGAGGCGAAGAAAGAACGCGACGAATTTCAGCACAAGAATGAGACCTTCGATCAACAACGAGCTGCACTCCTGAGCAAGGCGACGCAGGACGTCGACACCGAACGTCAACGCCTGCTGGACGCGGCACGAAAGGCGGCCGACGATCTGGGCGAAAAGCGGGCGGAATTGCTGCGAAGCGATGCCGAGAACTCTCAATCAGGAAATTCTCCTGCGTACGCAACAGGAAGTATTCGCCATCGCGCGAAAGGCGCTGACAGATCTGGCCGGGGCGGGCCTGGAAGAACGCATGTGCGATATATTCATGGACCGGCTGCGCACGCTGGATGCCGAGTCAAAGGCCAGACTTGCAAAGGCACTCACAACGGCATCCGAACCTGCCATTGTCCGCAGCGCATTTGACCTGCCGCCGGCGCAGCGCGCAGCCCTTCAAAAAGCGATCAATGAGACATATTCGGTGGATGCGCACATAAAGTTCGAGACCGCGCCGAAATCTCGTCAGCGGCATCGAACTCGTCGCGAACGGACAGAAAGTGGCCTGGAGTATCTCTGGCTATCTCGGTGCACTGGAAAATGGCGTTGCCGAACTTCTGAAGAAGAACAACACGTCGTCCGCGAAGACCGCACCAATGCCCGGCGACGCCAAGCCCAGCCCGAAAAAGCCATGAACGCAAAGCCTGAAAACCTGAGACGCGTATTTGATAGTGCTTTCGCTGGATTGAGCCATGCACGCGAAGCCTATGCGCCGGTACTGATACCGCGCGAGATCGGAGTGATCACCAGTATCGCCACCGGCATTGCGAAAGTATCCGGGCTGCCTAATGTGGGCTTTGAAGAGTTGTTGCGGTTTTCCGGTGACGTACTCGGCATCGCGTTCAATGTCGACGAGAATGAGATCGGCGTCGTTCTGCTTGGAGAATATTGGCATCTGCAGGCCGGCGATGAAGTGGAGCGCACGGGCCGGGTAATGGATGTAATCGTGGGCGATGGGTTGCTCGGGCGCGTCATCGACCCGCTTGGCCGCCCGCTCGATGGCGACGGGCCGGTGCGTTTCAGCGGACGCCTGCCGATCGAACGACCGGCGCAGCGCATTATGGATCGTGCGCCTGTCACAGTGCCTCTTCAGACGGGCGTAATTGCCATCGATGCCCTTGTTCCGGTTGGGCGCGGCCAGCGCGAACTTATTCTGGGCGACAGACAGACTGGCAAAACAGCTATTGGGATCGATACCATCCTCAACCAGCGCGGCCAGAATGTGCTGTGCGTCTATTGCGCCATCGGTCAGCGTGCCTCGGCAGTCGCCAAGACGGTGTCCGCACTTCGGGAGAACGGGGCGATGGACTACACGGTGGTCGTCGTCACGGAAGGAAACGATCCTCCGGGTCTTGCTTTTATCGCGCCATATGCGGCCACCAGCATTGCGGAACATTTCATGGAAGCAGGCCGGGATGTCCTGATTGTCTATGACGATTTGACCCATCACGCCCGCGCCTATCGCGAATTGTCGTTGCTCCTGCGCCGGCCGCCTGGGCGCGAGGCATTTCCGGGTGATATTTTCTATATCCATTCGCGCATGCTCGAACGCGCGACGCATCTTCGCGAGGAGCTTGGCGGCGGATCGCTCACTGCGTTGCCCATTATCGAAACGGAAGCGCAGGATATTTCCGCCTATATTCCAACCAACCTGATTTCGATAACAGACGGACAAATATTTCTCTCGCCTTCGCTGTTCGAATTGGGCGTGTTACCGGCGATCGACGTTGGGAAATCTGTTTCGCGCGTCGGCGGTAAAGCACAACGCGCGGCCTACCGTGCCGTGGCCGGTGACCTCAAGCTGGCCTATGCGCAGTTCGAGGAACTGGAGACCTTTGCCCGCTTTGGCGCCAGTCTGGACGCAAGCACAACCAAGATTATCGCGCATGGGCGGCGCATCCGGGCCTGTTTGAAGCAGCCGGAGTTCAATCCGGTTTCCGTGGCCGCCCAGATCGCAGTCTTGCTGGCATTGACAGATGGTCTGTTTGACAGTGTCGCGCTTGATCGCATGACGGATGCAGTGAATGCCGTTCAAAAGGCCGCTGCGGATATTCCGGCAGACGTTCGTGCGCGATTTGAGAGCGCCGACAAGCTCAGCGATGTGGATCGCAAAGCGATTGTTGAAATCGCCCGTCAGGCGCTCGTCCCCTTCCAGCCGAAGCCGGATTCAACAGCGCAGACGGAAAAGGAAACCAGGACGCCATGAGTGAGTCGACGGCGAGTCTGCGCCGGAAAATCGGCAGCGCGGAGGATCTTCAGTCCGTTGTCCGCACGATGAAGGCCATGGCCGCGTCGAGCATCGGGCAATACGAAAAATCCGTGCGTGCCCTGGGCGACTATTATCGAACCGTCGAGCTCGGCCTTGGTGCCTGTATGCGCGAAAGCGCGTTAAATCGCTCGATAGTGGAAAATATCGCACCCGCCGAGACAAAAAGGGTAAGCGCAATCGTTTTCGGATCCGACCAGGGACTGGTCGGGCGCTTTAACGATGCGGTCGCCGATTATGCCATCAAAACTCTTGCCGCTTCGCCCGGCAGAGCCAGAGTTTGGGCGGTCGGCGAGCGAGTCAGCGCGCGATTGGCGGACGCCGGGTTGCAGTTGGCTGGGCTATTCGCCGTGCCGAACTCAGTGCAGGCCATCACGCCGCTCGTCGGACAGATAGAAATTGAAAGCGACACGCATCGCAGCGAGGACGATGATCTGTGGGTGTTCCACAACCGCCCATTGCCAGGCGCGCAGTACGAGCCCGTTGGCCGACGCCTGCTGCCCCTCGATGCGCAATGGCGTCAGGGAATGGCCAATATTCATTGGCCGACCGGCAGTCGGCCTGAACTCATGGGTGGTGCTACCGCGACGGCACGCACCCTTATTCGGGAATATCTGTTCATCTCGCTCTTTCGGGCCTGCGCCGAGTCGTTGGCGAGCGAGAATGCAAGCCGCCTTGCAGCCATGGAACGCGCGGACAAGAATATCAACGAACTTCTGGAACGGCTTCGCGGTACGTTCCATCGGCTGCGCCAGGCAGGCATCGACGAGGAACTCTTCGATGTGGTCGCAGGCTTTGAGGCGCTCATCGGATCGCAGGAGCAACAATGACAATATGAACTGTGCCGGTGGTCCGGGTGGCGGAGGGGTACAGTGTAAAGTTTCACGCGACAGACATTCGCGTGCGAAAAGGAGGCGGCGTCGAGATCAGTAAATAACCTACAAATGTCCCTCCCCGTAGAAAACGAAAGCTAGGCATGGAAAGTTTCGGCGGGAGCACGTCTCGCTACTGTGCTCGCAGCTGCAATCTCGTTACGCCCGTAACCGCCATGCACTCTTTCTGAGATCTAAGACTAAGGACGCGGCGGGAACGGACGCAGCAATTGCAAGGATCACAAAATTGGCACCGACTGGAGGACAGCGTCGGCTGTAAAATCTACGCACCGGCCCTCACCGCAATTCCTTTGTTGGGACGAGTGGCCAGCCAATTCTTAAGCTGCTGACTCCGCTAATATATTCCTCACAAGTGGCAGCTGCCAAGCCAATCTACTATCCATTGTGTTAGGTACAAACCTTGGGTAGGCGCCAGCCTCGCGCGACGAATAATCAGTCATGCCAGGCAAAATTCGCGCGCCCACTTGATATAGATCATAGTGAGGATGTGATGAGCTGAGATGAGATGATTTCGTAGCCCCGGAGGTAGCCATGCGCACCTTAATACGAATGGCCTTAATATGTGGCGCACTCGCTTGCGGAACGCAGGGCGCCTATGCAGCCAATGACGCCGTCAGCGGCATCAGTATCGCGGTCCGCTCGGCCAAGGACAATTCATTGTTGATGATGGCGCAATCAGATGAGTACGGACAAATTAATCTTGGCAACATGAAAGCTGGCTCCTACGTGATAGAAGTAGCTGGCAGCAAAGGATTTCTGGATGTCGCAGCCAATCTCAATAAACGACAGAAGTCAGACTTGAAAGCTGTCGAGAGCACCTATGCGGCGGAAGACAGCCAAATAGTATTGGACATCAAGCGCCGCGGTGACGCGGAGGGAGTGTCTATCTTCCGATATTATGATATCGCGCAAGCCGCTACGGGTTTTCAATTTGACTTTAACGTATCTCCAGAGGAAGAGGCTGCGTCCCGCTTTCTATTCATGATGCTAACGGTGAAGGACGCTTTGGCAATTGATGTCGATCTGTCATGCTAAAGCTCCTGCTCTTCCCTTCAGAAATTGCTTACCGCGCCATCAGATAAGTACCTGCGCGAGGGGTCTCCGCCGGACAGGCGACGCTGGCACGCCCAGTTTTTTTGTTTCGTGGCTGCCAATTACGAGGCACGCGCCATACGCGCAAATTTTTCGGTTCAGCCAGAACCCGATTTGAGATGGATCAAGGACTGTCCCATCCGTCTCTGAGAAACTCTTGCAAATGCAGCGTTACAAACTGTAGCGCGGCTTTGTAATCCTAAAGCGTGGCGCTTGGTCCGCTTGGGATTACTTGCGGTTCGATATTGATGATCAAACCGCTGACCAGGCGATGGTGGCCCGACGATAGCTAAAGGATCGTTGGGCCGCCCCTCTCCTGCTCGAATTCGGGATTTGCATTCAAAATCGGAAGGGCTGATTTAGGCAATGGCCCAGGCGCGCCAGGTGAAATAAAGAGCCCCGATAAGGCTAACAGCGGATATGCCATAGGCGGACCAGACTTAGTCCGCGCCGTCCACTTGCCAAGATGCAGCCAAGTTTACCGCTTTCATCGTTAGGCTTGCACCAGATGCCGCGTGCAGCGGTCTATAATTTCAGTTCCGATTCGTGTCATTGATAAACTGAAAAACGGCAGCGCATAGTCGATTGCCGCCGCAAGCAGAAGCCTGAAAAATACATCTGGCGTTAAGTGACGACCTGCCCGCGAAAGGCTTTCCTCCAACAGTTTATTGGGATGCAGCCGCAGCCTTCTTGATCTCCGTTAAAGTCGCCTGAATGCTGGTGTCATTCGGCTTTATCTGAACGGCATGATTGATTGCGTCAAGCGCTTTGGCGTGATCACCTAACACACTGTAAGCATGCGCAAGGAATTGCCAGCCGGCCGCATCATTTGGTGACTTTTCCATTTTGGCGGCCAGCTGGGTTACCATATTTCGAATCATCTCGTCCTGCGAATTGTCGCCAGTGGCCTGAGAAGCCGATGCACCTGTGGGACTTTGCGTATTCATTGCGTTTGACATTGCGCCAACCGCTGCATTCAGCGTTTCGACAGACGGCGGACTGGGAGAGATCGAGGCTGGGTCAATGCCCGCTTCCTTGCCAACGACGGAAATGTGCTCACGCAACATGGATAGCCATGGCGCGTCGGCCGGACTGCTTTGTTCCAGATCGCGCCAAATGGCGATGGCCTGCTTTCCATTGCCTATTTGCGCTTCAGCAAGGCCGATATAGAATCGCGATCGCTCGCTGTTGGGCTCAATGGCAAGCGCCTTTACAAAAGCCTGCATGGCTTCAGGGACCACCGAACCGCCATTTGACATGACAACGGCCTCGCCGAGCTCCGACCAAATTTTTTCGTCGTTGGCACCCAACTTTATGGCTTGGCGAGTTGCCTCGGCGGCCTGATCATAGTTACCTGCCGTGAAATACATCTCCCCCAGGCGTTGATATCCTGCCACGTTCGGGTTGCTCTTCAGTTGCTCTTGTAAATTGTCGGCCGAAGTAGCGGCAATGAACGCCGGATCGTTTGCGACCCGCCAAGCATAGGGCATTCCAGGAAGCTGGGGAGATCCCAGCGCGCTGTACATCCCGACGGCGCCGACCGGCAAGCCAACAGCAATCAATACAATTACGGCGAGCCGTGCATAACGATTGGCCACCCTGGCCGGCTTTTCCAATGTTTTAAGCTCCGCATCCTCTGCCGCCAACATACGGCGATGTATCTCTGCTCGCGCCGCACCGGCTTGCCCCTCCGTCAATAGCCCGCGCCCAATATCCTGCTCAAGTTCCGCCAATTGATCACGATAGACAACAATGTCGTAATCGATCCTGAGGTTGGCCTGATCGCCAACGCCTTTCAAAATTGGAAATAACATCACAGCAATTACTGCGAGAAGTAGCAGGGCAAAAACAAGCCAGATCATAGCTAGGACCCCTTTTCCGTGTTTTCAGAATTTCCGATAAGAGCTGAAACGCGCCGGCTTTCATCCAATGAGAGCGGCTTCGGCTCGCCGGCCCGCGCAGTGCGACGGTAATAGACTACAGCTGTTGTCGCTCCGCCCAGCAGCAGCAGCAGCGGACCAAACCACAGCAAATAGGTTTCCACATCAAATGGCGGTTTCAGGAGAACATAGTTTCCATACCGGGCCACTATGAATTTCTTGACTTGCTCGTCCGACTCTCCGGCCAGCAGGCGTTGCCGGACCAATACGCGCAGGTCATGCGCCAAATCGGCATCTGAGTCGTCGATGGATTCATTTTGGCAAACTAGACAGCGAAGTTCCTTGCCTATTGTGCGGGCGCGCGCTTCAAGTGCCGGATCAGAAAGTATTTCATTTGGCTGTATGGCCCAGGCCGCCCCAACAAGAAGGCAAAACCAGAATGCAATCATTGCCGATGCTAGTGCTTTTGCTATACGAGACCAGCTAATCACTTGCTTAACTTCTCGGCCAATGGAATGAGCTTGTCTGCAATGATTTCCGCGGTTAGCGGACCAGTTTGTTTGAACCGGATTATGCCGTTCCCGTCGATCAGATAGGATTCCGGCACTCCATATACGCCAAAATCAATTCCAGTCCGCCCATTGGCGTCGACGGCGATCTCGCTGAAGGGATCTCCCAGCTCGCGCAGCCAGGCTTTGGCGTCGCTGGGGGAATCCTTATAGTTTATGCCAACCAGCACAATTCCCGCTTTCGTAATTTGCGTTAACATTGGATGCTCAATTCGGCATGGTATGCACCAGGATGCAAAAAAATTAACGAGCGTAACCTTCCCCTTAAAATCCGCAGTTTTGAACCCAGGCTGACTGGCAATGAGAGGGGGTAAATCGAACTCCGGTGCAGGCCGATCAATAAGAACGGACGGAATTAAATTTGGCGTGTTGCCCTGTTCTGCCTGATACAAGCGGTAGATAAAAAAGCCTCCCATAACGACAAATATTAAGAATGGCGTCAGATACATCCAATTTCGCGATGGCTGCGGCGTGTCCGACAGGATTGCGCTGGCTGTAGCCGCCTTGTTTTCAGGCATCAGGATGCTTGCCCCGCGTTGCCGCGATGAGGGGGCACCGACACGGTGATGCCTGTCAGTTAGAGATACTATACCTCCCAGCACCATGATGACCGCACCGAAAAACAGCCAAGGCACCAGCGGGTTGTGATAAATCCGAACGACAAAACCGCCTTTGCCATCAGGATCTCCCAATACTGCATAAAGATCGCTGATAAGATTTGTATAGATCGCGACCGTTGATAATGGTTCCGGCGGATTTTCATACATGCGCCGTTCTGGTTGCATGATCGAAATGGTTTTTCCGTTCTTCGTCGCAACAAGCGTGGCCCGCGTCACTGAATAGTTCGGACCGGCAAGATTGTCCTGGACGCCGTTAAATCTGAGCTGATAGCCAGCTACGTTAGCCACATCGCCGGGATACATGACCTGAAGATATTCCGTATTCCATGCCAATGAACCCGTCACACCGATCAGAACGAGCGCCAGTCCCATGTGTCCAAGCGTCATGCCATAAGCAGATCGCGGAAGATGCACGGCACGGTGGAAGGAATTGGCGAAAGAGCCCTTGAACAAACGTACGCGGCCCGCCCACTCCGTAAGGCTGCCAAAAAGCAACCATATCGCCAGGCCAAGTCCCAACGAGGCAAGCAAGGACCGGGTTGATACCCCTGAAATTGCCAAAGTAGCCGCAACAGTTACCACCGTCGCGCCCATGGCAAATTTCAACCGTGACAATGCCTCTTTCAGATTGCCGCGCTTCCACGACAACATCGTTCCGACAGCCATCAGGAGAACCAGCGGCGTCATCAGGGGAACCATGACGTAATTGAAATAGGGCGGACCGACCGAGACCTTGCCAAGACCAAGCGCGTCGATGAATAGCGGGTATAATGTGCCTATCAATACTGTACCGGCTGCGGCGCTGAGAACTACGTTATTAAAGAGCAGCCCACCTTCGCGGGAAATCGGGGCAAAAAGTCCGCCACCCTTGAGCACTGGCGCCCTGAAAGCGTAGAGCACCAGCGAACCGCCGGTGACGAGACCCAGCAAGATAAGCATAAAGACTCCGCGTCCTGGATCGGTCGCAAAACTGTGAACTGACGTCAGAATGCCTGATCGAACAAGAAATGTTCCCAGCAACGACAATGAAAAGGTGATGATTGCCAGAAAGATCGTCCAGGACTTCATCGTATCGCGCTTTTCTGCAACGATTACGGAATGCAACAAAGCCGTGCCGGCCAACCATGGCATGAGCGAGGCATTTTCAACTGGATCCCATGCCCAGTATCCGCCCCATCCTAATGTGTAATATGACCACCAGGAGCCCATGGCGACTCCGAGTGTCAACGCGCTCCATGCCACCAAGGTCCAGGGACGGACCCAACGCGCCCATGCCGCGTCAACGCGGCCCTCAATAAGAGCGGCTATGGCGAATGAGAACGCCATCGAAAAGCCCACATAGCCCGCGTAGAGAAACGGCGGATGAAAGGCTAGCCCGGGATCCTGCAGAAGCGGATTGAGCCCGTTGCCATTAACGGGTGCCGGATCGACGCGGATAAAGGGATTGGACGTCAGCAGTATAAAAAGGATAAATCCAAGGCCGATCATTCCCTGAACGGAAAGTGCGCGTGCCCGCAGACCGGGCGGCAATGCTCCGCCAAACAGCGAGACGGCCAGGCCATACAGCACAAGAATGAAGGTCCATAGCATCATGGATCCTTCGTGATTGCCCCAGACGCCAGTGATTTTGTAAAGTAGCGGCTTATCCGTATGGCTGTTTTCAACCACGTTCAAAACGGAAAAATCGCTGGTGACATGAAGCCAAACCAGGGCTCCGAAAGAGATGCTGACCAAGCAGAATTGCGCAATGGCTGCCGGCCGATCCATCTTCATCCATACGACATCGCCGCGCTGGGCCCCAATCAACGGAATAGTTGATTGAAGCGCGGCAACCAGAAGGGCGAGAATCAATGCGAAAAGGCCAACCTCAGCTATCATTCGCAATTTCCATCAGGATTTCACAGGGCTCAAATGCCCGAATTCGCTATATGTCTGCCATATGCAATCCGCTGGCCGTCAGCCGTGGTTATACGTACCAAATTATACGTACCCATTCATGCTAACCTGACCCGTCTGGATAGCCTGGTCGACCCTCCCGGCCCCATACCCCCTACAACTTCATGGTCATCGCGACGGTGATTGTGCTGACATTGTATTTCGGCGGAATGTCGCCCGTGAGCACCTGCCCGACCGACGCCCCAACCAAGGCCCAGTCATTCGTGTCCACACTGTCGAATTTGTAGCCAAGGTAGTAAGACGTGCTGGGCGAATACTCGTAAACGGCGCGCAGCTTTACCTGATTATTCGCTGACTTGGTATTGAGCATCGGATCCCCGGGCACTCCAAGGTTCCAGTCGCCGCTCTGGGCAAACGCCTGACCGCCATATGAGAATGTATAGTCTCCAACAAGCTTCATCTTCTCATTTACTTGCATTGTGCCGCCCAGGCCTACGGTGTGGATGTCATAGGTGCTGGCCACCTCATAGAAATTGCTGCCACCAACAACGCTTTGTTCGTTGAGCGCCCGCATGTCCCGGAAGCTGCGCTGGAAAGTGTAGTAGGCATGCAACTCGGTACCGGCGTCGATCTGGTAATTCAAATCAGGACCACCCTGGATGCTGTAGTCGCGGTTAATTCCGACGCTTGGATTGATCGTGGCTTTATAAACAGCGGCTGGATTGTGATATTCGTCGACATTGTATTTACCAAACAGATTCAGCGAGGTTTTCTGATCGAGCATTGCGGTCAGATTTCCTGTGATGGAATCCTGGGTCCGAGCCGCCTGATAGAAGGGGACTTGCTGGCAGCCCAGCGCGGCAAGCGTACTTCCGCAGTCTGAAGGAATCTGAACAAGCCACAAACTCCAGTCCGGTGCCGATGCCGTGCGCTCGGCATGAACATAACTAAGAGACCCCATCACATTGGATGACAAAACAGAATGGACTTTCACCGACGCCTCATTGTCCTGCGCGGAGCGCGTAATTGCGTTCGAACGCAAAGCATCCCGGAATGTGTACCCCACGGTTATGCGCGTGTCCTGCAGGATATCGTATCCGGCGGTCAGAACAATTGTCTGCTTGGTCCATGATTCCGGCACCGCCTGACGGTATTTAAGCGAGGTGTTGTCGGTGGGATTTCCATAAATCCACATCGAATTGGTCTGCGGACTACGCGCGTCGACCGTGTAACTTGCCTTGATATTCAGCTCGGGCAACGGCCGGGCCGTAAACACTACGCTCCCGAAAAATGTCTGAACCATGCCGCGGAGCGACGTTGGATTGGAGGCAAGCTGCGCGGCCAACGCTGCACCCGGAGCGGAGGAATAGTAGGCATTCAGAGTCGCCGGAACAAAGGGGTCGTTCTGCAACTGAAGGCCGTAGACTGCCGTAGCATACAGGCGCGTCGTCGGATCGAAAGTATAGCCGACCTCACCGGTAACGGTATGGGCCTGATTGCTGGGTGGCAGACTGTAAACGCCACTTTTGGGATAACTGGTATATTGCGATGTACCCGGATCTCTATAGGCCGAAAAATTCCAGCCCTGGAACGCGTATCCGCCACTGTTATTGTCCGTGAAATTCGAAAATTCGTATGAAAGTTTGGCCTGCAGTTTATCCGTATTATAGGCCGCTGCTACCATGTAGGCATCGGTGTCGTAATTGATGGGCATCGGGAAGGTAACCATGCCGGCATTGTTGCCGCCCGTCGTCATCGCCTGTTCGAGCGATCCTTCCTTGTGCTCATGGCTAATGGACGAAGTTACAAGCCAGGCTCCGACATAATAGCTACCCTCAATGGTGCCTTTGTCCCGGCGCGTCCCGATGTCTAGGGTCAATTCGTTGGCTTCACCAAAGGCTGTTTTCGGATTGGACGTCGCAAGATGCGTGGTGCCATTGAAGCTGCCGAAAAGAGACGATGGCAGTGTAGTCACATTGTTAAAATACATGTTGGCGCCGATCAGCGCATTCTGATAGCCGGGGGAAAGGTTGCCATTTCCATCTAGGATGGTGGTGAAATGGTCGCTCGCCGTATAGGTCATCGCATCATATGACGCCGACACCCCCCACACGCCCTGATCGCCAATTTTCAGGTTCAGCGATGCTTCCGGGCCCATCTTGCCGAAGCCGAAATTGATGTCATTGCCCGTGAAGCTGAAATAATGTGTGCCCGTGCCGTCCCAGGGATCGCGCTGATGAAGATTCCAGCTGCCGACTACACCGACACCTGACTGCGGCATGCCATTGTAACGACCAAAATCAGACGACGTTTGGGTTTGACCGCCTATCCCTATGGTGACTTCGCCCAGCGACGTATCGGGCGTCGACCAGGATGTTGTTTCAGCCTGCGGCGGCGGCGTGTCCGACAGGTCAAACCCACCATTGTCCTGAGCTTGAGCGGCTGCGATCAGGGGTAGCATGCAGACGCTTGCAAAAGCGGCAAATCTCAATTTTTGGAGACGAGACATACTACACCTCTCTTAGCGGAAGAATGTCGAGCCGCTGGGACTGTTGGAGCCATGGATCTGCGAATGACAATTCAGGCAGCTCCGGTCACCATTCAGATAGAAATTTCCGCTGCCAGACGCGACGGATGCATGAGAGACACCTTCGCCGCCCATATCGTTGGTCCCCGCGTGGCAACTGATGCAGAGGAACGGTACCTTTTCCTTTAGCAGGCGCGCATTTACCGAACCGTGCGGATTGTGGCAGTTTGTGCAGTCCTCGCGGACGGGCTGATGTTCCCACAGCATCGGACCGCGTTTGTCGGCGTGACACGTATAGCAAAGATCCGTGACGCGAGCTTTCTTCAGGAGATCGGGGCCGGCCGAGCCATGCGGATTATGGCAATCCGAGCATACAACCTTGCCTTCGCGAATTGGATGATGCGAATTCTGCAAAGTTAGCGCCCGCTGTTCGGCGTGACACGTGAAACAAACCTCTGGTTGTGTTGCCTTCACCAGAACGGGGTCTTTAGCAGCATGGACCGTGTGGCAACTCACGCACGCTAAATTACTGTTCTGGTGCTGACTACCGGCCCAATCCATACGCAAACCGTTTTGATGGCAGGTGAGGCAAACCTGGTTGCGGACGGCAACCGGTGACGCATTGGGGCCGTTGAAGACTACAGCCGGCAAAGTCTTCTTGCCGCCTTCGGGAGGCGTACTTGTGACATGCGCATCGCTCGGTCCATGACAGGACTCGCATTCTTGCTCTCCGAACGGCGTACGCGCATCGCCTTTCACGGCATGAGGCGTCTGAAATATCGCTGTCGCGGCTTTATAGTCGCGATCTGGTCCTTTTATAGCAACATCGTGGCACTTCATGCAGGTGGCGGCACCTCTGTCGCTATACTGCGTATTCTGATCAGCAGTTGATGCCTGCGCCGCGTTTGTCTGCGGTGCCTCTTGCGCAAGAGCCGATGTGGCTGCGCCGCATGTCAGAAATACCATCAACACGAAGGTGGCGATCAGCCTTATTCTATTGCTTTTCGACATCGATATGCCTCCGCGTTTGCGAATATTCGGAATGACTACTTGTTTAGTGCAACAAAATCCGCGGCCCCTTGGTCAAGAACCAGCGACCGTTCAAAGGAAACATAATGGAACCGTTTCGCGGTGTGACCTGAATGGATTGCAAATGCCACGGTGTAACGCTTGCCTGGGACAAGCGTTATGGAGCCAGCGCCGGCGTTCAGCTTGCGCGTGAAGGTCACTGTCCAAACCCCGCCGCTGAGATTTGCATCGGCAGTTATCGCTGTGGGTTTGACCTCTTCACGCTTGGCAAAGACATTCTCGCTTACAACAGTTGCTGGGGCGCCGGCATTGAGGCGCGCCTGCCAATAGTCGACGCCATAGCCACCGGCCTTCAATTTCGCCAGTTCATCGGAAGATTTTAGGGTATCCCCCCCACCCTGACGCGTAAGTTGAGTTCGCGTCTTTCCAAGATACATCGTCCGGGTAGAAGCTCCGGCGCTGGGCATGCTCGCTGCATCATCGTGACACATCGCCCAGCATCCTGCGCGCGTGGTTTCCGGCGTCCCGGCGTCGCTGATCATGACCGTAACTTTGGTTGCGAAATCAGCATCCATTTTCGCATTCGTTGAGTCGTTGTCGGAGAACACAATGCGCGCATAGATATTCTCCGCATCATGCGCAAACTGGATCTTTGCGGCCATCGATCCTGGCTTTCCGGCAATGGGTGCCGGTTCATTCTTTTTCCGGAAACCAGCAGGGCGCCCATATTTTTTTCGTCGCCAACGTGACAGGCCGCGCAGTCTTTTCCTCCGCGGAATTGGTCCGCACCGGGATGATCTGTGTTGGTCAACACCCATTCCCAGGAAGACTGGCCGGGGTAGAATAGAGCCACATCCTTGGCCGGAACCGCGGTCCAGTTAGGCGCCGCCAGTGCGGTCGTCAGACCGAGTACGCCTACAAAACAAACGGCGGCGCCCAGGCTTTTTGCAAAGGATTTCGTCATGTGCGATCTCCTGATCATCACTGAATATCAAAACTCGCTGGCGCCACGACCGCATTCGGATCTTCAGGCTTGTTGTGCGTCAGACCCTTGTGGCAATCGAGGCAGTTTTCGTCCTTCTTCATAGCGTCGGTATGCTGCGCGCGTATGCTGGGCCGCTGATCTTCCAGAACCATGTTTGAATATTTGTGGCAGGCCTTGCATTCCCGCGCGTTTGTTGCCGCAAAGCCAGCCCACACTTTTTGCGCCAGTTCCAGGCGACGTGGCGTGAAATTTTCCGTGAGATACTCGCGATCCACGAAATGATTCCACAATTCAAAAGTTGCCATGAATTTGTGGCCTAAGGTGCCCGTCCAATTATTCTGGGGAACGTGGCACTGCGAGCAGACAACCACGATGCCTTGTTCGTTCTTGAAGTGCTTGCTGTGCGTGTATTCCTGATAGACAGTGCTTTCCATCTCGTGGCAGGTGTGCGCGCAGAAATTCAGCGAATTTGTATAGTCGACAACGGTCGCATAGGCGCCGGCAATTGCCAGGCCAAATGCCACGGACGCTCCAGCCACTACGATGTATGCAAATCTGCGCCGGGCGAAATCACATGTGTTCCGGAAGGCAGCTCGAATTCTATTTATGACCAACACCGGCGCCCCTTTCTCAAGGACTCACGCAGAGATTCTGCGCGATGAGGACGCTGCTTTGTGGCAGTCAGAAGTCTAAAACCGTAGTACCAACAAGGGATAATCCAATGATACCAGGCCAATACTTGCAGAAATACCACATCCCATGACGGCGTGGCTCGGTCGCACGCAAGACACTGAAATCATTATTTTAAGGCCTCAGCGAGGCGCGCAATCCCCTGGCGTATTTGCCCTGGGGTGAGGGCTGCATAGCTGAAGATCAGCGTCCTTTCGCAATACGAGCCGGGTTTTCCAGAACCCACGCCCTCTTCAGCCACGCACTCGATGTTCACGCCACGAACATGGGCAGCCTCCCGCACCACTTGAGCGGACGGGAATCGCTCGGGCAGAACCCAAGTCAACTGCGTGCCGATCTCCGTACCGACCAAATACACTTCGCCAAAGTATACCTGAAGCTCCGAAATGAGGGTATCGCGCCGCTCCAAATATGTCTTACGTGACCGGCGCAGATGATGATCATATTCCCCGCTAACCAACAGATCTCCAACAACCATCTGCTGAAGCCATGAGCTGCTGTCTTCTGCCAGGGACTTTATGGCTGTAATGGCATCCACAAATTCGGCTGGCGCCACAAGATAGCCAAGCCCCAATCCAGCACCGAGAGTCTTGGCAAAGGAGCCTGAGTAGAAAACAAGCCCGTATGGATCGAGCGCAGCTAGCGGACGCGGTGTAGTTCCGTGATACCGGAAATCGCTGTCGCTATCATCCTCAATGATGTAGGCGCCGACTTCACGCGCCCAATTGATAATATCTGTGCGTCGCGTTTGCGACATGGTTCCCCCGAGGGGGTTTTGTCGCGCGGGCGAAACATAAGCAAGCGAAACAAGACCATCCGGCAATTGATCAGTTTTTAGCCCATGCTCGTCTACCGGAACATGGATCAACTTTGCATCACGCTGCTTGAAAAAATTGACGATGCTCTTATCTCCCGGAGATTCCAACACTACGTGGTCGCCGCGGCGCTGAAACAAATGCGCCACAAGATTGCAGGCCTGCTGCTTACCGGCAACGACTATCACTTGGTCCGGAGATGCCATGATGCCACGCGACGCCGCCAAATGATCTGCAATGGCTTGTCGAAGCGACTGGATACCGGAGGCCGGCTGAGGACTTGCAAGTCCAAGAGGATCTCGCTTGAAGACGCTCCGCATTCCGTCGAGCCAATCCTTTGATGGAAGTAGATGGCTTATGCCCGGACGTGATGGGCTGAAATCAATGATACCGTTTGTTTGTTCCGAAATGGAAGCCGCCATGCCACTAAAAAGAGAGGGACGAAAAAAGGCCTGGCGAACCGTGTCGCAAGAACCGTTGCTCCGAGCATTATGGTTTGGCTGATCTGGTGGGGCAGAACAAACAAACGTGCCGATTGCCGGACGGGTTTCAAGATAGCCTTCGCTAATCAGCCTTTCGTATGCCAATAAAACGGTGGTGCGCGATACTCCGACCTGTTCGGCAAGGAATCGCGTCGCGATAATGCGAGAGTTCGGTTTCAGCCCCCCAGTTAGCACCAGTTGCCGGAGCTGTTCGAACAACTGATCCTGCAGGGGAACGGCAGAGGCGCGATCAATGTCCAGCGGCAAATTCATGCTCTCGTTTCTATTTCAGGTTTTTTCAAATAGACCGATGCGAATTGTCCGATATTTCGTTGAAATACAGCGGTACGCGTTCCGAGCGCCGTTGGCATCGACTGACTTCACTTTGGTATTGGCCCCCACAGACACGAGGCTACCAATTGTAACCCAGTACGCGCATGAACTTGTCCAAAGCTAAACCGCTCCGTATGAACCCTATTATGCGAGTGCGCCTGGCGCGTCATTGATTTCCCTCAAAGACTTGCTTTTGCGGAGGTATCAAATAGCTCTGCAAGATTGACCGTTATCGCCGTGAATTCACGGAGATCGAAAGGTGGCTGCACGATGACCCCTAAAAAACGCCGTCGCCTGGTATTTGCTTTGGCTCTATTGGGTGCAGGTGCTAGCGCGGCTGCGCTTGCAGTCGCCGCCATGCAAGACAACGTGCTCTATTTCTACAGTCCAAGTGACATTGCCACCAGGCGCGTAGCTCCAGGTATCGCATTTCGCATCGGTGGACTGGTTGAAAACAATAGCCTGCAGCACATTGTCGGAACTGAAATACACTTCTCAGTCACCGACGGAAACCGCACCGTCCCAGTGGATTACAATGGCGTGCTGCCCGCATTATTCCGAGAGGGCCAGGGCGTCGTGGCTCTTGGCGCGTTGCAGCCGAATGGAGTATTTAATGCAACCGAAGTGCTTGCAAAACATGACGAGCGCTATATGCCGCCGGAGGTGGTTGATGCGCTTAAGCGCTCCGGCCATTGGAGTGAGGGCCAATAAGGCGGCTTAGCTATCTAGGATTCATTCATAACAATGATCTGTATCAATTATTGTTTGCCGCTATTCTGTCGAGATGTAACAGGAGAAATGTCCGTCCAAAGGAGATGGTTATGGGCAATTCGACGGGAGCTGACAAAGCTCCGGCACATACAGACGTCCGAGATATACTCAACCAAAGTGAATTTCTCTGGTGGCCGTACCGCTCGCTCACCAAAGCGTTGCTTCATACCTATCATGACTCTGCCACCTTCAGAGACATCAATCAGGCGCTTGCTAACGAGTTGCGCGAGATTGTCCGGCGTGAACAGGATTTCGTACTCGAACTTTCCGAATCGATATTGAGCAAAAGATCTGGCGGTGCACGACTGTCGGAGCGCGAAAAACTCTTCCGCTCGCGTCTCTCGACACGATTTTCGAAAATGCAATTGCTGGTGTTCGCGAATTCGGCGCCGCGATGACGGAAGCCCAGATTCGCGCAATCGAAGCGCTGCGCGACTATGCCAGGGAGGCTACAAAGAAGATCGAAGGCGCGTCCTAGCTATCGCCAACTATCGATTTGAGTAGCACTAAATTTGAACCGTCAGAGCGTCATGCTCCTTTTGATTCAGGCATGATGGGCTAACGTGCTTTGTCCGGACGAATTCTACCAACAAAACAAAGAACCCCGCCGTTCCTCACAGCGAGGTTCTGAAAATGAATCAATTGAAATCCGACGTCGAACCGAACGATTTACGGAAAGGCTCGCATTCAATCGGATATCTACCGTGGCGATTGGAACGATGCTGTGAAACAACCCGCTCCAGCAGCCACTTAGCGCTCATTACAGAGCCTAATTCCCATTAATAGGCGGAGTAACTTCCATGCGGAAACCTCCCTACAAAGGACAGCCGCTTCGACATTCACTTAGCGTGACTGAACTTCCCTGTCGCGTTTACCGATCTGGCTCTGCCAAATCTCGAACCTCTGCAAGCAGTAGGCCGATACGCCGAAAAGCCGTGCGTTTAAGCGAATTTCCTTGCGGCAACATGTAAATCTTCCTCCTGCGCAGGCACTAAGTCAATACACATGCGCCAGACCGCACTACAATTAATTCAGGCGCTTATTACATGCCCGGTGGCAATTTATTTACGGTAGATGCGCATGTAATTGATCGGACTCAGCATCTGACTTTCGTCACAATAATTTTCGCCTATGGACAATGCCCGCCCAACCAGAATGCATTGGCTCAAAAAATGGTGACGCGATCATCTAAGTTGCCAACTGAAGTCCCGCTCTAAGGATTCAAAGAGGCCATGTACGCGGCAACATTTACAATATCCTCATTCGACATTTTGCCAACAATATCCTCCATGTCTTTTACGTTTGGACCTTTGCGGGCGCCAATGCGAATGTCGCTCATTTGCCGTACCAAATAGGTCGGACTGCGTCCGGCCAATGGCGGAACGTCTTCATGTCCCTTTAAGCCCTCACCGTGGCATGACGCGCAAGTCCGCATTCTGCCGTGACTGCCCAGTGCAACCACCCGGCCTTTTTCGATACTGCCGGGCGGCACAAATGCCACAAATCCAACTTGCGGATTACGCAATTTGACCTCATCGTTTTCTGCCACTTCGAAAATCTGGGTAGGTGGAACAGGTACAGTAGCGCTTGAGTTCTTGTCGAAATAGCGACCGCCGCCGGAAACCACATGGCTCGCCGGCGCCTCGGCGGTCTCCACTACCCTCACCCATTTCATTCCGGACGGTTTAATGGCTGCAAAATAGACCGCTGCCTGCTGTAAATCTTCCTCGGCAATATTTTTCGCGACCACGACCATATTGGTTGATCGGCTATTATTGCGATTGTCGTCGCGAAATGCGTGTGTCTGTTCAATAATATATGCAACAGTGAGGCCTGCGATGCTGGAAGATTCCGGATGGCCCTCACCGTTTGCCAGATGGCATTGCATGCAGGCGCGCACCTGGGGCGGGCGACCATGAGACACGCTGTTCGGCATGGGCGCATGATCGTCAGGAAACCAGTCAGGCGGCGAAAACGGATCATTGATCTGCTGCATGGTGAGCTTCATGCCCGTAGGCGAACCAAGAGCCGTGAAGGTTTGGGCAGGATCCGGTTCGGCATTGGGGTCGGGTGCGGCATTCGGATATGCCCAATCCAAAGTATGATCGTCAGCGTATGATTCTGCTGTGCGGGCGGTATCCATCGCTGGAGCGTTCGCTAGCGGCGGAACCCCGTTCTCGGATTCGCTTTGCGCTGGCACCGTCGGCGCTGTCACGCTCTTCATCACGAGTTGAATTGCGCCCACAAACAAAATGGAACCACATACGGCGATAGCAAGCGCATATAAGGCGGTCTGTGCAGACCTGTTCATTTTCATGGCATCACCCTCCCTCTTCCCGATGCGCAGGCCCGCCTATATTCAACCGCGGCCGGCAATATTGTCCCCGGAGTTCGCTTTGAGGCGTACGGCGTCCACAATACTTGCAAATGCCGCCAGCGACACCAAGGCAAACGCGATTCTATAGTCTATTGCTTGTATGCGCATACCGAAAGCCTGTGCGGCCAGACCTCCGATACGAACCGCGATTGCCCCCATCGCGACGCCAGCCCCAAGGCTTAATTGGAAAATCGTGCTGAAGAGCGCATTTGCGCGCGCCATTTCGCCCTGCGCGACATCGGCGAAGGCTACGGTATTAATGGCAGTAAATTGCAGCGAGCGCGTCAGGCCGCCAAGAAACAGCATCATCAGTATAATTGCCGTTGGCGTATCGCGTGCGATGAAAGCACAGCCGAGCAGCCAGGCGGCGCCAAGAATGCCATTCCAGACCAATATCGCGCGAAAGCCGAACCTCTTAAGTATCGGCGTTGTCACAGTTTTCATGAGCAGGTTGCCGGCAAAGACGGCCATAACCAGCAATCCGGATCGGAATGCGTCAAATCCAAATCCGACCTGAAACATGAGAGGAAGCAGAAATGGCGCGCTTCCAATTGCGGCCCTTGTGAGCGATCCGCCACGCAACGCCGTGGCGAATGTCGGGATGCGAAAGGCGCTAAGATCAAGCATTGGGTCCTGCGCGGTCTTCAAATAGAAAAAGGCGCCCGTCAAACAGGCGCAACCCGCGGCAATGAGGACGACTGCCAATGCAATATTTGCGGAGGCACGCGAAAGCAATTCGGCTCCGTAAAGAAATATCAGAGTGCCGGCGCCACATAGGAGGAACCCTACCCAGTCAAATGGCTTTACCGTGCTCGACCGCATACTCGGTACAATCCAATAGGACAGGATCAAGGCAATAAACCCGAGAGGAATATTCAAATAGAATATCCATCGCCAATGCGCATAGGTCGTTATGAACCCTCCCAATGCAGGTCCGATAACCGGGGCCACAAGAGCCGGCCATACAAGTGTAGCAATGGCGGAAATGATCCGCTCTTTCGGCGTATGACTTAAAACAATGAGTCGCCCTACAGGCACCATCATTGCACCGCCGAACCCCTGCAGCACCCGCATCAATACAAATACGAATAAGTTCGGAGCTAACCCGCACAAAAGCGAAGCTATCGTAAATATCGTAATCGCAGCCATAAAAACAGATCGACCGCCAAACCGCTCGGCCATCCAGCCACTAATTGGAATAAATACGCCTAATGCAAAAAGATAGGCACTGATGCCGACATTGAGGTCGATTGCATTGGTTCCGAATGAGATTGCCATTGCCGGAAGCGCGGTGGTGATCACCGTGCCATCCAGAAATTCCATAAAGAGCACGCCCGCTACGAGAAAAGTTAATAGGCGCATATCCGAGGGCGGCGTGGGGCTTTTCTCCTGGGACATATCTGTCATACACCGCACCAAAAGAGGTGGCCCGAGCCACAATACCAATAGGCCATGCCTCGGACCGCGTTACCCGCTGAATATTAATACAGCAGGTATCGCAAGAAACTAATCCAGGGTTGCCCATCCCTTCATGATCTATGTCAAGCGGAAGTCGCCCTTGCGGAGCAAGATTACCCGTGCTGCGCTTGTCTGCAGTAAGCTGCGCAATTGTTGGAACGCAGACTGAACAAACAGGTATCCAGAGAAGACGTGGTAATAGGAATTTCGCTTCCTATCTTAGCGGTACCGATTCAAATGTCTTCGAAATCCGCAACAGCGAGGCTGCAGACTTTGCCCATAACGACGCAACCTTGGGAGAAAGCTCTTTTTATTATGCATTGATCTGGATCAGAGAAATTGGAAAACATTCCGCCAATACGCGACAACTTACCCCCGGTAGCGCGAACGCAAATAGCGTAGCGTTCCAATTGCGAACCATGAAAATGGACGAAATCCGGGATGGAGTATCCTCCATTAGAAATTAGGGAAACCTCCCGCCGGCAAGCCGGCTCGGAAGCATCGCAGTGCTCGGCCTGCACGGCTCGAAACAAGAGCTTCTGCGGAGCAATTCCGGATGATGGCTTGAGCGAACTTCGGCGCAGCCGTCGCCTTATTCGTTATAGCAAAAGCCAAATGATAATTTCTGCCGGACAGCCGGCCACGCATATCTATAATGTGGTATCTGGATTCGTTAAATTATATCGCACGGCAATTGACGGACGTACCCAGATAATCGGTATTAGGACCTGCGGAGAGTTCTTTGCCACTGCGGATGCGGACGTGCATGCCTCCTCCGCAGAAGCCTTGACGCGCGTACAGGTATGCAGCTTCTCCAAACTCCTTCTGAATAAGCTTCTAACGCGACATCCGGAGGCGCAGGCTTGGATGCTAAAAAAGAGCTACGCACAACTGGCGGATTCGGAGGAGCAGATGTTTTTGCTTGGACGCAAGACCGCCCGCGAGCGTGTTGCAAGCTTTCTGTTGCGATACGGGTACAAGATAAGTCACCAAGCGAAAAGCGATGAATATTACGACGACATACCACTATCGCGGGGCGACATTGCTAACTTTCTGGGCCTTACCGTAGAAACTGTGTCCCGTGTTCTGACAGATTTTGCACAAAAAAAGATCATTGTCAGAGGCCAATGCCGTACATTACGGCTCATTGACATCAGGGCATTAAAGATAATTTCTGAACATGACCCTTACATTGCGGAACCTGACTCCGACAAGTCTCGCAATGTCAAAATGGTCGTGGCAGGGCGCTAATTTACACTCTAGAAAAAATCATTGCAGTGGCAGGAACTATTTCATAGTTCGATAATCGACATCTGCGCGTTCTCGCGTCCAGTTTCGTTTAGCGTGTCGATCCGCATCAATTCGCAGACTTTTTCTGACTGAGCTTGCCACTGTTCATGTACTAATGAGCACGTGATGCGGGCACAGTTTGCGCACGCACTATCCGACTATCGCAACCCGCTGCGGCCGACGGATTTCTATTTGTTGAGCCGGAACGCAAACAGCGTGTCGCCGGCAAATGTGACGACATACTGACTGCCGTCGAGCATATAGGTCTCCGGAGCGTTGGACACGTTGCCGATGTGGGAATACCAAAGCGGCTTGCCGGTAGCGGGATCGCGCGCCACGAGATTATCGTTGGCATCGCCGGCAAACAGTAATTTTCCGGCCGTCGCCAGGAGCCCTGAACCGCCGCCGCTCGTCGGATATTTGATGCTCCAAGCAATTTTTCCGGTTTTGGGATCTATCGCCTTCAGGAAGCGGTCGCCGCCGACGCCGACTTCCTCCTTGCCGCCCAGTCCCATGGCGCCGCGCGGATCCAGTTCGGCCTTATAGTACATCGCCCAGGATTCATTGACCGGCACATAGAACAATCCGGTATCGGGGCTGAAGGCAGGCGGCGGCCAGTTGGCGGCGCCGCTATTGGCCATGGAAACCAGGGAACCGCCAATGGAGCTATCCTTTTCAGGAATACGCACCGGCTGCCCCTTATCGTTCAGCTCGGGAAGCGCCCAATTGGCCGTATCGGAAAATTTTCCGGTGACGAGATGTTCGCCGGTGGTGCGATCGACGACAAAAAAATAGCCGTTGCGTGCGGCGGTCATCGCTACTTTGCGCAATTTACCGCCTATCATGACATCCGCCAGCACAGGCGTCTGCGCCGAGTCCCAGTCATGGGTGTCGTTCGGCGAGGTCTGGTAATACCATTTCATTTTGCCGGTATCGACATCCACCGCGACGAGCGAGCACGTGAACAATCGCATCGCCATTTCCGCGCGGATCCGCAAAATAGGACGGCGTCGGATTACCGGTACCGAAAATATAAAGATTGGTTTCTGGATCGTAGGAGCCCGGAACCCAGGCATTGCCGCCACCATGCCGGGCTGCGTCGAGGTCTTTCCAGGTTTCAAGTCCGGGATCGCCCGGATTCATCGGTACGGTATAGAATTTCCATTGCAAGGCGCCCGTTTCCGGATCGAAGGATTGCAGGAAGCCCGGCGCATCCAGATCGTTTCCGGTACCGACCAGAATGTGATTGCCCACAACAACGGGTGCCGGCGTGGAGAAATATTGTTCATCAAAACTGGCGATCGAAATGTGCCAGCGTTCCTTCCCTGTCCGCGCATCCAATGAAATCAGGTAATTGTCGGGTGTTTCCAAAAAGAGGTAATGGCCCCACATGCCCAGCCCGCGATTTCCGATATGCGTGCCACCCTTTGTTTTCCAAAAATAATGCCACAGCACCTCGCCGGACCGTGCATCTATTGCCCAGGCATTATCGGGTGCAGACGTGTAGAGAATGCCGTCCACCAGCAATGTCGCGCCCCGGATGGAAACATTGGCGGTCGAAGATGTCGGCTCTGCCCCCTCCCCGCCTACAATCGCGCCGGCAGGGCCACCCGTCAGCGTGGTCACAAACGCCAAGCTGAGATCGCTGCACATTATCCTGATTAAGCTGGGTCAACGGGCTGTAACGGCGGCCGCTATAGTCACCCGAATAGGTCGGCCAGGAATCCGGCGCCGGTTTCAGTATCGCCGCCGGTTTTAATCCGTCTGCCGGTTCGGCTGCAGACGCAGACAGGGCCGTCGCCGCCAATGTCACAGTTGCAAAATATGTCGCGAAGCGGAGAATTGTCTTCATTTCAGCGTCACCAGATATGCGGTCAAATTGTGAATGGCATCGTCGGTATATTTCGAAAGAAATACCTGATGCGCCTCCAGGGGATCATGCACTTCAACCTTGGGCGTATCGCCATTACGCCGGAATGTGCGTTGCGTCCCGTCCGGCAGAGTTAGGCTGACCATAAATTCGTCTATGTTCCCAAGACGGCCCTCAATCTTCGTACCATCCGCCTGCGTCACCGCGACCGTAGTCGGCTTATCGGTCTGCGGCGATAGCATGCGCGTCTGCAACGCGCGCGGATCGTCAAATTTCCCGCCAATCCCTTTCAAGTCGCCGGTCACGGAATGACAACTCGTGCAATTGGCAGCGAAATAGGATTGGCCAAGAGCGGCATCCCCTGTGACGATGGTTTCCGGCCGCTCGCGCGCCGGATCGCGACTGTTAATCGGAAAACTATGCAAGAACTCGGCAATGTCGGCGATCTGCGTATCCGTCAGCCCGGCGGACGCAGGCATACCTACGGAACCGTTCCGAATAATCGGCGCGATCAGTTCACCCTTTTGATCCCGCTGTACCAACTGCGAGCGCAGCAAACTGGGACCGGTTTCGCTGCCGCGAATATCGGCCGCATGACAGGAGGCGCAGTTATTGTCGGTGAACAGTACGCGGCCACGCTCCACCATTTGAGGATCGGTGATCCGCGGGGGATAAGCGGGAATGCGCGGACCACGCCCGCGTCCCGGCGGGCCGCCCGCGTCTTCCGGCGCCGCGGCAGCAGCCCTGCCGGCAGCAGGTGGAGGCGCCGCATTCTGCGCGCCCACTGGCGCACATGCCGCCAGCCCGCAGGCCGCCACAAGACCAATCAGCGTAAACCTGTTCATTCCCCCAGCTCCCCGGCTGTTGCTTTAATTGGCGCGGGCACATGAATGCCCGCACCACAAATCATTTCTGGCAGCGCAGAAATCGATAGGCGATATCGCCCGACTTAAAGACATCCGGAACGCCGTCATATTCCCAGATATAATAGGCGATCCCGGGACCCGCGGCTTTGAATACCGGCGGCCAATCGGTAGTGCCCATTCCGAGATCGGTAATCTTGCCGTCTTCCGTCGTATCTTTGACATGAACATCACAATACGATTTTGATATTTCGTCAGGAACGCCAGAACTCGTCAAACTTGTCCAGGCCGATTCCAACGCGCGCCCAATGAATATCGACTTCAAAATGGACGTAACGCGGATCGGTATTGGCAGCGACAATTTCCCAGGCCGAAGCCATTTCCGGTTTGCCGTCCTTGTCCAGATCGTAGGAATATTTCGTATTCAGTTCGGCGGCATGGTTATGAACGTACAGGATCAGCCCTTGTCCGCCGCCGCCTTGCCCAGCGTGTTCAGGTTGGATGCGGTGGTAAGCGTGTCTTCAAGGCTTTTAAATCCGGGATCGCCAAATCCGGCTGAACCAATATATTCTTGGCCCAGCGTGATTGCTTCATCCATGGTCTTGTCCCACTCCGCCAGATCGAGCGGGCCGTGATTGCCAATCACATTCTGTGCATTTTTTCGGCAACACCCTTGTATTCGTCGATGGTTTCGCCAAGCAGCCGTTGAAGCGCTCCATATTCGTGAAGCCGTCCTTGCGCATGCCGGCCAGATCGGTATCGAACAAATCCGGCGGTGTCGGCACCTGCACGCGCGGTCCACGCCGCCGCGTGCGCCGCCGTCAGCGTCCGGCCGCATTTGCTTGGGCGCCGGCAGGCGGTGCAGGTGCCGGCGTTGCAGGTTCAGCCTGTGGCGGGCGCAAGACGCGCGATAGATTAAACAGCTGATAGCCGATTTTGCGTCGGGAATCGGCGTACAGTTGCTGCTTGTCGTTTGCGCACAGCTGGCCGTCACCATAAGGCCCGCAACAAGCGCGCCCAAACACCCACCAACCGCTCTCATGGCCTTCCCCCGACTTATTGATTGCCGTCTGTGCAGCGATCTTGCACAAAAATGTAATCCATTGCATCGTCTGCGTGCAAGACTGCCAGTCGAGGCGGCCCGGGACGTTCACACGTAAAAGCATAAATAGGGGGAAGGCAATGTCCGTTGCTGCAACGCAAAATAGGTCATGGCTGTTTGCCACAAGTTTTGCCGCCATTACCGCTACGTCATTTTGCTTTATTCTCCGTGCCCTTGTTGTTGACGACTGGGGCGTACAGTTCGCGTTGTCGGAAACGCAAAAAGGTGAACTGCTTGGGGTCGGTCTTTGGCCATTTGCCATCACCATCGTTCTGCTCAGTCTGGTTATCGACCGCATCGGATTTAAGGCGACCTACGCTTTGCCGCGGTTAGCCATGTTCTCGGGCTTGGCATATTGCTGACCGCAACAGGGTATTGGAGCCTTTATATCGGCACTTTCATCATGGCGCTGGGCAATGGCGCGGTGGAAGCCGCCGCGAACCCATTGATCGCCACCACTTTACAACGGATAAGCCTCGCTGGTTGAACCGCCTGCATGCGGCCTGGCCAGGCGGTATGATTATCGGCGGATTGCTGGCGATTGCGCTGGGAGCGGGAACGGATTGGCGCCTGAAAGTGGCCCTGATGACACTCCCAATTCTCGTTTACGCTGTAATGCTATGGCGCTCTCAGTTTCCGGTCAGCGAGCGCGTCGCGTCCGGCGTGCCGTACCGGGCTATGCTTTCGGAAGCCGGCTTTCTCAGCGCACTTGTGATCATCGCACTGATGATGCTGGAAGTCGGCCGGGTTGCCGAATTTTCTTCGACCACAACACTAACGATTATCGGCGTATTGACGGCAGGATATGCGTATTTTGCGCGCTCCGCGGGGCGGCCGCTTTATATCATCTTTGTCCTCCTGATGATCCCGCTGGCCACAACGGAATTGTCGACCGACAGTTGGATTTCATCGCTTATGGAACCGGAAATGCGCGGGCTCGGCCTGCAGGCCGGCTGGGTGTTGATCTATACCTCCTTGATCGTTTTCGTCATTCGCATCTTCGCAGGCTCGGTTATCCACTTGCTGAATCCGCTGGGCACATTGGCAATGGCCTCTGCGGCAGCTGCATTGGGCCTGTTCTTGCTGTCAGATGCCACCGGCCCGGCGCTTCTTGCGGCGGCAACCTTGTACGGAATCGGCAAAAGCTTTTTCTGGGGTACCAGCCTGGCAGTCGTTTCGGATCAATTTCCTCGTGGCGGCGCTGTCACAATCAACGTGGTGGCGGGTTCAGGCATGCTGGCAGCCGGCATCGTAGGTTCCGTCCTGTTGGGCGCCGCCCAGGACTATGCCACGACACAGTCCTTGAGACAGATGGATGCAACATCCGGCAGCACGCTGTCGTCCACCTATCTTTCGGAACACAAAGCAAGCATCTTCGGAACGTATCTGGCCCTGGATGAAGCAAAGGTTGCGCAAGCCCCGGCGCAAGATCGCGAGAAGCTTGCGACAGTGCAGGAGGGAAGCAAAAAAGCTGCGCTGCGCGGCGTAGCCATATTGCCGACTGTTATGCTGATCACCTATCTGCTTCTGACTGTGTTTTTCCGCCTTCGCGGCGGATATCGCCCGGCCGCTATCGGGGCTGAAGGCAAAACGTGACGCCGGCGCCTGCACCAGTACGGTTCGCCCTGATCGGCGGCGGGCCCGGATCGTTTATTGGTCAAATTCATCGGATGGCGGCCGAGCTCGATGGTCGGCTTTCGCTGGTTGCGGGGATGTTCAGCCGCGATCGCGACAAATCGCGTGATGCCGGTCTTTCCTATGGCGTGAGCGCGGATCGCATATATGCCGATATGGCTTCGCTTATTCGCGCCGAACGCGAACGGCCTGACGGCGTAGAATTGGTTGTGATTGCCACGCCCAATGCCAGCCACTTCGAAATTGCCCGCGATGCCCTGCAGGCAGGCCTAAACGTTATGAGCGACAAACCTGCAACAGCTTCGCTTCAGCAGGCCCATCAGCTTGCGGAAATCGCATACGCATCCCAGGGGAAATATGGCCTGACCTATACCTATTCAGGCTACCAGATGATCCGTGAGGCACGCGAACGCGTGCAAATGGGTATATTGGGTCCAATCCGAAAAATCGTCGTCGAATATTCCCAGGGCTGGCTTGCGGATCCGGTCGAGCAGGACAGCGCCAATCGACAGGCCGCGTGGCGGACGGATCCCAGCCAAGCCGGTGTTGGCGGCTGTATCGGCGATATCGGCGTTCATGCCTTTCATTTGTCGGAATATGTAAGCGGCTGCCAGGTCTCCGAAATATTGCCGGATTTGGGTCATGTCGTACCGGGACGGCGCCTGGACGATGATTGCAACATCCTTTTGCGCTTTGCCCAGGGTGCCCGCGGCGTGCTCCATGCCTCACAGATCGCCACCGGGGACCGCAACGGATTGCGTCTGCGCATCTGGGGGAAAAAGGCGGCCTGGATTGGTGCCATGAAACGTCGGAAATTCTGACCTTCAATTGGCCCGATCAGCCCTCGCAGATTTTTCACGCCGGCGCACCCTATCTCACGGACGCGGCGCGCGAGGCACGGCGTCTGCCGATCGGACATCCGGAAGGATTTATCGAGGCTTTTGCAAATATCTATCGCGATTTTGCTGCTATGATACGAAATCATCCGCCGCGCCTGCCTGTACCGGGCATCGAAGACGGCGTGCGTGGGATGAAATTCGTGGAACGCGCCGCCGCGGGTGACTCGGGCGGCGGGTGGATAAAGTTGGATTGAAAACGATGCGTACCATTAAAGGCCCCGGCATTTTTCTGGCCCAGTTCATGGGCAGTACGCCGCCGTTCGACACGCTGGACAATCTGGCGCAATGGGCCGGTTCGCTGGGTTACAAAGGCATTCAGATTCCGTGCGATCCGCGCCTGTTCGATTTGAAGGCGGCTGCCGAAAGCAAACAATATTGTGACGATCTGCGCGGCCGCCTTGCCAAATATGGAGTCGAACCAACCGAATTATCGACCCATCTGCAAGGCCAGCTTGTTGCCGTCCATCCCGCCTATGATGCGTTGTTCGACGGATTTGCGGCGCCGGAAGTGCGCGGCAAACCGGCGGTGCGTCAGGCCTGGGCGGTTGAGCAGGTTAAGCTCGCGGCCAAAGCCAGTGCCAATATGAATCTGACCGCCCATGCGACTTTTTCGGGCGCGCTGGCCTGGCCGTATTTCTATCCCTGGCCGCAGCGGCCTGCCGGCCTGGTGGAAGAGGCTTTTGCCGAATTGGCAAAGCGCTGGACGCCGATCCTCAATGCCTTCGAGGATGCCGGCGTGGATTGCGCTTTTGAAATTCATCCGGGCGAAGACCTCCATGACGGCGCCACCTTCGAGCGTTTCCTGGACGGTGTCGCAAATCATGCGCGCGCAGCGATCCTGTATGATCCCAGCCATTTCGTATTGCAGCAGCTGGATTATCTCGAATTCATTGACTTCTATCACCGGCGGATCCGCGCTTTTCACGTCAAAGATGCCGAATTCCGTCCCAATGGCCGGTCAGGCGTTTATGGCGGGTACCAGAACTGGGTAGACAGGCCCGGGCGGTTCCGCTCGCTGGGCGACGGCCAGATCGATTTCGGCGCCATTTTCTCCAAAATGGCGCAATACAACTATCCCGGCTGGGCGGTACTGGAGTGGGAATGCGCGCTCAAGCACCCTGAAGATGGCGCGCGCGAAGGTGCGCCCTTCATTCGTGATCACATCATCCGCGTGACGCCTCACGCCTTCGACGATTTCGCGGCCAGCGGCGTAGATAACGCACAAAACCGGCAGCTGCTGGGGCTGTAAACGCTCATGGCAACGATCGAAGACGTCGCAGAAGCAACCGGCTTTTCGACCGCCACGGTTTCGCGCACGCTGAGCCGGCCGGATATGGTCTCGGACAAGACGCGCAAGACCGTGTTGGCGGCGGTGAAAAGGCTCGGCTATGCACCCAACGCTGCCGCGAAAATTCTGCGCACCACCCGCACCGGTAAAATCATTGTAACTGTACCGGACATCTCCAATCCCTTTTTTGCCAAGGTTATCCGCGGCGTTGAGGAAGCTGCGCAGAATGCCGGTTATGCCGTTCTATTGGGCGATACGCGCAATAAGACTGGCCCAGAAGAGCAGTATGGCGAGATGCTGGCCCGGCGCGAAGCAGACGGCGTCATATTCCTCGGACATCGTTTGCCGGATACGCTGGCAAAGGTAGTCTCTCAAAAAAAAGGCCGCGCGCCCGTCGTCAATGGCTGCGAATATGCCCCGGGCATGGGCGTATCGAGTGCCCATATCAACAACAGCGCTGCAGCAAACGAGGCCGTGCGCTTCTTGCATGATCTCGGGCATAGGCATATCGGCGTGATTACCGGGCCGATGAACAGCCCCTTGAGCCGTGACCGTCTGGACGGCGTTAAGCGGGCGGCCCGCACCCGGAATATTGCAAATGGCCTGCGTATTGCGGAGGGCGACTTTTCAATCGAGTCCGGCGAGCGGGCGGCCGCTCAGATTCTGGATGGGACCATATCGGTCACCGCCATTTTTTGTTTCAGCGATGAAATGGCTATCGGAGCACTTGCAGCAATTCGTGCACGCGGTCTTCGCTGTCCCCAGGATGTCTCCGTTGTTGGCTTCGATGATATTGCCACGGCGCGATATACAAACCCGGCACTCACAACCATCCGCCAGCCCATGGAACAATTAGGTGCCTGCACGGTTGGGCTGTTACTCGGCATACTGAACGGTGCCATTACCAGGCCTGTCATTGAAACATTGCCCTACGAACTTGTCGTGCGGGACAGCACAAGCGCCAGTCGGCGCAAATAGATCTGTATTCAGCTTCTGGAAGGCAACGCAGAAAGCCGTTGCGTCACCGCGCTCGCCAGCAGCACACTGACATCAATGCGATTGCTGGGATGCGGAATCGTATTGCTTGTCACAATCTCGGCTCCGGCGTCCGCGAGAAGCTTATCGGAATTATCTGCGAAAATTCCATGAACGCCGATACAAAGTGGCGCGAAGGGCGTTAGCGGCTTGATCTGCTGAATGGCGGCAAGCATTGTACGACCGCTGGAAATGATGTCGTCCACAAGTACCGGTCGCAATTGCGACAAACCGCTTATTTCAGGTAACTGCACGGTAACATCGCGGTCTCCCAGCCGTGTCTTTTGCAGGACGGCATAGGTCGCGCCGGCATTTCTTGCAACAGCCGAAACCCATTGCTCGCTTTCGCTATCCGGACCAATCAATACCGCGCCTTTTACATGGTCCTTGATCCAGCCTGAAATGACCGAGGAAGCATGAAGCGCATCAGCCGGTATGGAATAGACTTCCGATAAAGCGTGATAGCGATGCAGATGCGGATCCACGGTCACGAGCCAATCAAAGCATTGCGAAAGCAGCCTTCCGACACTGCGCGACGTTACAGCTTCTCCGGAATGGAAGCGGCGATCCTGTCGCATATATGCCAGGTACGGCGCGACTAGGCCTACGCTCCGCGCGCCGAGATCGCGCGCCGTGTCGGCAGCGAATATCAACGGCAATATTTTGGCGTCCGGCCGCTCCAGTCCGCATACCAGTACGACATCGCGGTCCTTTGGATCCATTGCATATCGCAAATAGGTTTCCTCGTCGGGAAACCGCCGCGTTTCCAGATGTGACGCATCGGCGCCGAGATGCCGGACCAGCAGCGCTGCCATGCTTTCGTTCCCGGGCAAGGGGAATATTATTGGCTTCATGCGTGCCTTATCCGGATAATATCGTGATGTGCCGCCGCATAGTTCAGGGCATAGGCCAGTTCGCCCTTTGCCTCAGCATGCACGGTACATAATGGCTGACCGGACGATACTGTGTCGCCGTCCCTGACATGCAAAACAAGTCCGGCGGCCTTGGCGTCTGGTGCACCGGCTAGCTTGGCGAGCTGCGCAATTTTGCGGTTATCGATAAAATCGACGCGGCCGGCCATCGGCGCCGTCAGCGGCTTGGTATAGCGCGCCCGCGGTGGGGTTCGCATGCCTCCCTGCGCATCGCAGATGCCCTGGAATTTTTTCCAGGCATCGCCATTGTCGAGCGTATGAGCCGCTAATGCGCTGCCCTCTCCGTCCCTGGCCTTGCCCGCCAGTTCAAGCAGTGCCCCGGCAAGTTTGACAGCACGGTCGCGCAAATCCCGCGGGGCGTCCGGCGCGCACTGAAGCACCGATAATATATCGAATGCCTCTAGGGCCGGACCAATGCCCCGCCCGATGGGTTGGCGGCCGTCGCCTTCCAGAATTCGGATCTTTATGCCGAACGCCTCTGCCACCGACTTCAGACCATCCGAAAGGCTTTTGGCGGCTTCCAGCGTGCGCACTTTCGCCGTTGGGCCGATCGGCATATCGATGACAAGATGATTGGATCCCGCTGCAATTTTCTTGGACAGGATCGACGCAATCATTTGGCCTTCGGTATCGATATCCAGCGCCCGTTCAACGCGGATCAGAATGTCGTCTGCCGGGCTCAGCCGCATGGAGCCGCCCCAGGCAATGCATCCGCCCTCCCGGGCAATAACATCATGAATGGTCGCAATATCCAGCGCCACGGGGGCGAGCGTTTCCATTGTGTCGGCAGTACCCGAAGGGGACGTGATGGCGCGCGACGAGGTCTTTGGCATGGTAAGACCCAGCGCCGCCACAATGGATACGATGATCGGAGTCGTTCTGTTCCCGGGCAATCCGCCAACGGAATGCTTGTCGACAATGACATCGGTATTGCTCCAGGCAATACGATCGCCGGTATTCACCATGGCGCGCGTCAGGCCCAGAATTTCCTCGTGATTAAGCGGACGCGCGGCGCAGGCCGTCAGAAAGGAAGAAATATGAATGTCGGAATATTCCCCGCCTACGACATCGTGAATAATTCCAAACAGGGCGTTTTCGTTCAGGCGATGATTATAAATTCTGCCGCGCACATGGGAAAACGAGTCTAAGGGTTCGGGATGTTCCACGCCAATTTTGTCGCCATCGCTCAATCCAAGATGCAGCCAGGCGCTTTCCGAGAGTGCGGCCTGGCCTGTGTCCAACAGATCGCCGGTTACCTGAAAAAGCGTTGCGATAATATGCCTGTCGCGAAAGCGCAGCAGCACGCGATTATGGGCCGCAAGCCCCTCGGACCGGCATACACCACAATCGCGGTGCATGAACACCACAAATTCGGATTTTGTATCGATGCCGGCGCGTCTGGCAATCAGCAGATCGGATTCGTCCCCGCTCATGCCAGCCCTATTTTCTGCCCCTGCTCCGGAACCAGACTAGGCCAGCCTTTTTCGTCTTCAATACGCATCCTGAGAGCATCGGCAGCAGCCGGCTCGCCATGCGTAACGAAAACGCCTTTGGGAGAATTCGGAAATGTACCAAGCCAACGCATCAGTTCGTCGCAATCCGCATGGGCCGACATCATCTCCAGATTATCGACCTTGGCCCGAATGGGAACATATTCGCCAAAGATTTTTATCATATCGGCGCCGCCGACAATGGACGCGCCGCGCGTGCCGCCAGCCTGGAAACCGGTAAACAGAATGGCATTCTTCGGATCCGGTGCATAATGTTTCAAATGGTGGAGAACGCGGCCACCGGTCGCCATGCCGCTGGCCGAGATTATTACTTTGGGCGTGGCGTCGGCCGTAAGAGCTTTTGATTGATTCATGTCGCGCACATACACGGTATGCGCACCAAAATCCCTGCACTGACGTTCAATCAGTTTGTGGTCGTCGGGGTGACGGCAAAATATGTCGCTGGCATCTATCGCCATGGGACTGTCAAGATAAACCGGCAAATCTCTGGGAAGACGGTCGGTCTGCCTCAATCGATCCAGATGATACTGAAGAGCCTGGGCCCGCCCCACGGCAAACGCAGGCACCACGACGGTACCACCGCCCTTGATGACGGGCGCGATAAAGTCAGTCAGGGCTTGTTCGGGGTCGCGCGTCGGATGCCGTCTGTTGCCGTAGGTCGACTCCACAAAAATGAAATCCGGCTTGGTATCCTTCATGGAATCCGGCGGCATCATGGTTGCATCGTGATAACGGCCCAGATCCCCAGAAAACAGTATCTGCGTTCCGTGCCAATTCAGTTCGATAGAAGCAGCACCGAGTATATGTCCGGCCCGGTGCAATTTCATGCTGGCGCCCCTGCCCACCTTGAAGTCCTTGTGAAATTCGATGGGATAAAATGACTTAAGGGCATTTTCGGCATCCTGCTGGTCGTAAAGCGGCAAGGCCGGCTTGTGCTTGGAAAAGCCATGACGATTGGCGAAATCTGCTTCCTTCTCGGCAAGATGCCCGGAATCCGGCAATAGAATATTGCATAGCTCCGCCGTTGCCTGCGAACAGATCACGCGGCCGTCAAAGCCGTTTTTGATCAATAACGGCAGGTACCCGGAATGATCCAGATGCGCATGCGTCAGAAGAACCGTATCGATGCTGCGCGGGTCAACCGGTAGCCGGGCCCAGTTACGCAATCGGAGATTTTTGAACCCCTGAAATAGTCCGCAATCAACGAGAATACGGTGGTTGCCGTCTTCAACGAGATATTTGGACCCGGTAACCGTATTTGCTGCACCCAGAAAAGTGATAGTCAGCGTCATGTTCTGCCAGCCGTTTGATAACTTTGGGTGTCACGCACCCCTTCTTGCATCCAGCTTACATGTTATTCGTTTGGGTGGATTTGCGGAATATCAAGGTATTGCGGCACTGGTCGTTCTGGGCCCGCTTTTGTCGAATTACCTGCTCTTCCGCTCAGGCGCCGAAATTGCTTGCTCCCGCAACCAATCCGTCCTCTGCGTGCCATTCATGCCGCGTTCGAATGGCGAAGATCGACCGAATTTGCGCTTTTTTTTGCAATCCTGCCCCAATTTTGCCGCTGAACAAGGCGACTTTCTGGAATCAAGGAATGCCCGAACCGGGCACAGGAGGCTTATCCAAATGCCGAATAAAAAAAGTTTTATGCCGATCTTTTCTGCTGTTCTTGGCGTTCTGTTGGCACTCGGCCTGGGCTTTGCGCCGGCTCGCGCGCAATCGGAACCTGCTGCCGTGCGCACGCTTGTCGTGTCCGGGCAAGGCGAAGCCAGAGCCGTTCCCGACACCGTGAGCGTTTCGGCCGGCGTCACTACGGAGGCCAAGACGGCCGCCGAAGCGCTCAACGCAAATACCAGAGCCATGAACAATGTGTTCGCCGAACTGAAACGGCTTGGCGTGCCGGAGCGCGCGATCCAGACGTCGAATTTTTCGGTGCAGCCACAATACCCGCCCTACAATTCCAACGGCCCGCAAGAGGACCGTCGTATAATCGGATACAATGTCAGCAATCAGGTGACGGTGCGGCTGGACGATGTGGCAAAATTGGGAACGGCGCTGGATGCGCTGGTGACAAGCGGTGCCAACAACATGAATGGCATAAATTTTACGGTGCGCGATCCGGCGACCCTTCTGGCCCAGGCCCGCCGGGATGCCGTTGCCGACGCCATGGCAAAAGCCAAAATATTTGCGGCCGCCGCCGGCGTAAATCTGGGACGCATACTTTCTATTACAGAAGGCGGCTCGGAAGCTCCCCAGCCCATGTTCAGGGTTATGGCTGCCGCACCGTCTGCGGTCCCTGTGGCGCCGGGTGAAACCACAATCAGCGCCAGTGTCTCCATAACCTGGGAAATTCAGTAACCGCTATTTCTCGGCAAGCAGGGCATCGATCTGATCCATGATCCGGTTCATGCGCGCCACCAGCGCCTGATACGGCGCCGGTGATGCCATGTCGATTCCGGCTTTCTTGTACAGATTATAGGGATAGTCCGAGCCACCGGCCTTGAGCATCGCAATATAGCGATCCCGTGCGGGCGCGCCTTCCTTTTCAATGGCGTCGGTAAATTGCGCGGCGCCGGCCATGGAGGTGGCATATTGGTAGACGTAAAAGCCGTAATAGAAATGGGGAACAAAGGCCCATTCGATACAATAGGCGGGATCGATTTTCATCACGCCCTGCGCTTCGCCGTTATATTTGCGCAATAGATTGCAATACATTTCCGTCATGCGCTCGCCGGAAAGCGCCTGGCCCTTCTGCAATTCGTCATGCAGCTCGGCCTGGAACTCGGCAAACATGGTCTGGCGGAAGAACGTGCCCCGGATCATCTCCAGTCCCTCCCCCAGATAGTAAAGCTTCTCCTGCTTGTTCTTGGCGTGTGCCACCATGTAATTGTTCAGCAGCATCTCGTTCGAGATTGAGGCCGTTTCGGCGATAAAGGTGGAATAGTTGAAGGTTTCATACGGCTGACTTTCCTTGTCCAGCATTGTATGGACCGCGTGCCCCCATTCATGGGCGAATGTGGAAAGTGAATCATAGTCGAAATTGTGATTCAGATGCAGATACGGATGCACGTCATAGGCAGAACCCTGCATATAGGCGCCTGATTGTTTTCCGGGACGCGGCAGGACATCCATCCAACGGCCGGCAAACCCGCGCTTAAGTTCGGCAGCATATTCCGGTCCATAGGGCGCAGTCGCATCCAGCGTCAGACGCTCCAAATCCTGCACCGAGAAATGCAACGGCTTATCCAGATGGAACATGCTTGGATACGTGTCGTAATAGGAGAGATCGCCGCTAATCCCGAGCAGCTTCTTGCGCAGCCGCAGATAGCGATACATCGCCGGAAGTCCGGCATTGGCCTGCGCCACCAGCTGGCGATAAACCGCTTCCGGCATATTGTCTGGAAACAACGCGGCGGCGAGCGCATCGGGAAAATTTCGAATCTTGGCGTCGTAATTTTCCGTGAGCACCTGCGTGGTCAGCATTGCGCCCAGCGTACCCTTGTATTTGTTCCAAACCGCCCAAAAGGCATCGAAAACTTTTTTTCGGTCATCGCGATTGTCGACCTGCCGGTATTTTGAATACCCGGCCTGATCCAGAACGGCCTTGGTCCCGTCCGAAAGCGTGACGGTCGGAAACGGCAGTTCGCCATCCGCCAACTGACTATAAATATTGTTGGGTTGCGCGAAGATGCTGCCCGCAGCCGCCAGCACATGTTCGGCTTCCGGTCCCAACGTGTGCGGCGCGCCACGCAGCACATTGTCCAGATAAAAGCCAAACCGCTTGGTCATATCCGGCTTCTGTTGCTCATAGTCCTTGATCTTGGTAGCGCCGACTTCGAGCAGCTCGGGGGTGACCCAGGCGGTTTTTTCCTCCAGCGAGGTCTGCAGCGCCTGCGCCAACTGGCGATTTTCCTGGTTGGCGGCAACCCGAACATCTTCATCGCCGCGCAAGTCGGCATAGACCTGCAAGCGGTCCACCTGACGATGAGCGGTACTGATGGCGTCCAGCGCCGTGAATAGGGCGTCCGCGCCGTTGCCCAACGTGCCTTTGTATTTGTCCAGTCCCGCTACCAATTCATTCAGGCGGGCCAGTTCCGCCTTCCAGGCATCGGCGCTGGGATAGAGTTCGCTCAAATCGCGCGCGGGAATCGCGGCCTCTTCGGCGGACGCCGGAGCGCCTGCCTGACCGCTTGCGGGCTGCGCCGACACCAATACGAAACTGGAAACGCCGGCCAGCAAAATGGCAAAAGATGTGGAAAGGAATTGCCTGCGCATGATGCACCTTCTGTAAACAGAGAATTATAAGAACGTTTGCCAGCAAACCGGCCTGGCAGCTAGGATGCCAGTGGCAACGCCTTCAACGCAACCGGCAATCTCGTGACAAACCCTCTCTGCGAACCTTGGGATACACCACCTTTTTCCCGCATTCGCGCCGAACATTACAAACCCGCCTATGAACGGGCGCTGGCAGAACATGCAGCAGAAGTCGCAACCATCGCCAGTAACATGGCCCCGCCGGATTTTGAGAACACTATTCTGGCTCTGGAAAAGAGCGGCAGGCTACTGGCGCGCGTGGATGCGATATTTTCCAACCTTGTGTCCACCGATGCCGACGATGCGCTTCAGGCCGTAGAAATGGAAATGGCTCCGCTGTTGGCCAGACACTGGAATGACGTTTATCTGAATACCGCGCTTTTCAGTCGCATCGACCAGGTTTTTCTCGAACGCAGCCACCATGGGCTTGATGCCGAACAGCTCCGCGTTCTGCAGCGTTACCATCTGGATTTTGTTCGCGCGGGCGCGCGGCTGTCGGCCGCGGAAAAACGTATCTTTGCCGACATTACCGAAAGACTGGCAACACTGGGCACCCAATTTGCCCAGAATGTTTTGGCGGATGAACAGGCAGTGGTGTTCCCGCTCCAGGAACAGGACGTGGCCGGCCTGCCGGAATTTGCGCGGCAAGCCGCTGCAGCTTTGGCGCGAGATCTTAAAATCGACGCGCCCTATGCCGTGACCACCGGACGATCCAGCGCAGAGCCATTTTTGCAGTTCGCCGACCGGCGGGATTTGCGGGAAAAAATCTTCAAGGCCTGGATCGGACGCGGCGCCCAGGACAACGCTAACAACAATGCAAATATCATCGCCGAAATTGTTCGCCTGCGCGATGAATTGGCAAAGCTTTTGGGTTACGCCAGTTTTGCGCAATACAAACTCGACGACACGATGGCGAAAACGCCGGCCGCGGCGCGCGCACTGCTGGAACAAGTCTGGCATCCAGCCGTCCTGCAGGCATCCGCGGAACGAACGGCGCTACAGGATCTCATTGTCGCGGAAGGCAACAACTTCTCCCTCGCGAGCTGGGACTGGCGCTACTATTCCGAAAAATTGCGCAAGGCTAGCTACGACTTAGACGAAGCGGAGATCCAACCCTATCTGCAGCTGGATAATATTCTCCGGGCGGCTTTCGCGGTCGCGTCGCAACTGTTCGGCCTCGAATTTGAGCAGCGGCATGATATCCCGGTCTATCATCCCGACGTGCGCGTGTGGGACGTGCGCCGCCAGGGCCAAAAGATTGGCCTTTTTTTCGGCGATTATTTTTCTCGTCCGTCCAAGCGTAGCGGCGCCTGGATGAGTTCCTTCCGCGATCAGGAAAACATCGCGGCCCCTGTAACGCCCATCGTCGTGAATGTTTGCAATTTTCCCAAAGGCGATCCCGCGCTACTGAGCTTCGACGAAGCCCGCACGCTGTTTCACGAATTCGGCCATGCCCTGCATGGTTTATTGTCCAGCGTGCACTTTCCGCGTTTGTCCGGAACGAGCGTGGCCCGTGATTTCGTCGAATTGCCGTCGCAGATTTTCGAACATTGGCTGGAACAGCCGGAAGTCCTCGAACGCCATGCCCTGCATTTTCATACCGGCAAACCCATGCCCCGGGCACTGCTGGATAAACTGAAGGCGGCCCGCAACTTCAACCAGGGATTTTCCACCGTTGAATTTCTGGGTTCTGCGATATTCGACCTGGATATCCATGAAGACGCCAACCCGGCGCAACTCGATGTCTTGGCACTTGAAAGGCAAACCGAGGCGCGCATCGGCATGCCCGCGGAAATTCCCATGCGGCACGGCCCATCGCACTTTTTGCACGTATTCTCGGGCGACGGCTATTCGGCCGGATATTACTCTTACCTATGGGCCGAGGTCCTGGACGCAGATGGTTTCGCGGCTTTCAAGGAAAGCGGCAACCTTTTCGATCCGGAATTGGCGGAGCGATTGCATAAATATGTGTATTCTGCGGGTGGCACGCGGGATTTTGCGGAAAGCTATCGCCTGTTCCGCGGGCGAGACCCTAGGATCGACGCGCTTCTGAAAGGTCGCGGGCTGACAGCGGCGTGATGGGCGCAGGGTGCACGACCCTGTCGATAACCTGCATGATCCCATTCTTCTCATACACGTCATAAATGGAAATATTGGCCGTTTGGCCATTTTCATCCATCAGCACGATATTGGTTGGTCCATTCATCATGGCAAGCAGCGTGCCGCCGGACAGCGTCTTAAGCTTGGCTTGGCCTTCTCCTTCATTGATCAGGCGCAGCAAAGTGGGGGAATCATATTTCCCGCGCACCACATGATACGCAAGCAGTCGCTTCATGGCCGCATTGTCGAGAGTGGCCATGCCGGTCATGGCTGAGAACGCGGCATTGGTCGGAGCAAAGATCGTGAAAGCCCCCTTCCCCGACAGCGTCTCGGCAAGACCGGTCTGGCGCAATGCCGCAACCAAAATCGAATGGTCCGGCGAACGCGTAATATTGTCCATCAAATCGCGGCTCGCCAACATGGCCTGTCCGCCGACCATGGGATTCATGACTGGCATGGAGGGAGCGGAATGACCGTCTCCGGCATCGACCACGGCGCCGATACCCGCGCCAATCATCATGGCGGTGGCAGCGGCAGCTGACGCAATATGGTTCATCGCAATTCACTTTTCGCACGATTCCAATAAATCGAGAACGCGCAAAAAATAGCCGCGTTCCTGGAACCCGCGCCTCAGGCGCTTTTCACCGAAGGTGAAACATTCCTGCCACGGCGCGGCTCAGGAGGCAGCCAGCATTTCCGTGCGCACCAGAGCAACCATCTGGCCCAGCGTGTCGCGCAAGATCTCGACAAACTTGTCCCGGTCACCCGCCGTCACCGCGGGTTTAAGTTGTTCATTGACCATAATTCTTTTGCCGTATGGACCGCTGCCATAGGACAAAAATAGCGGAACGCCGCCTGCCACCATTTTGCCCGTCAGGTTCAAAAATTCATCATCAAACCGCATGGGGATCTGCCCCCCGACAAAAACAATGCGCAGGCCGCCTTTTTCGTACCCCGGCACAGTTCCCATTTCCGGTACCAGCAATATTTTGGATCGGTCCGGCCGCATCCCATCGCTCAACGCCATTAACCGCCACCCGCACAGCCAGTGCCGGCAGGTATGGGGCCTGCTTTCATAGATGGAACATTTGGCATTCAGCGTCAGGTGCGGGCACGGAACATCGTCATCTTTTTGTAGTTCGGGATCGTCGATTTTGAGCTCGACACAGCACACCGAGCATCCGCCGCATTCTCGACCCGGGATTGGTGGAGGCAATGTAGGCATGGCTCAACCACCTGATTTTATTGAAAAACCACTGGAGCGGGCGAGGCGAATCGAACGCCCGACCCTAACCTTGGCAAGGTTATGCTCTACCCCTGAGCTACGCCCGCACTCCAAGTGGGCGCTGGTTATGGCTTAAGCCGGGCCGGGATTCAAGGCAGGAAAATGGGTTGCGGAACCGGTGGTTAATCCGAAAATCCAGCGTGGGTACCTGGCCGGCAGGGAGCGCCGGACCTGCTGGGGCACCCTCCTCCCGGCCGGACCGCCTCGGTCTTGGTGGCGGCCCCGGTGGGCGCAACCGCCTATCGGTCTTGGGGCAATGCCCGAAAATGATCGTGCTGACCTAAACTACCTCAAAAGTCGGCCGAAGGCGGCACGTACCTCTTTTTGAATGGAACTGAGTCGACGATCCAATTCATCGAAATTGGAGCATGTGCCGGCGCGGGCGAGCAGCGCCTTCAGACCCTTGGTGGCCGTTTCCGTCGCCTTGGTTTCTTCCAGGGCAATGCGCAAAACCTGATTGAGCGCATGCTGCAACTTTGCGGCATCGGTCAGAAGCTGGAAGTCTGCCTCGCTTAACACGCCCGCCGACTTCAGTTTGCCCAGCGCCGCAATGGTGTTGGCGTCATGCGCACCCGGATTAAGCAATTGCAGCGTCTGGGTAATGAATTCGATATCGATCAAACCGCCCGGTGCGAATTTAAGGTCCCAGTGGTTTCGGCCTGGAAACTGGCTTTCCAGTTTTTCCCGCATCACGCGCGCGTCGGTCAGGATCTTTTCGCGGCTTCCCGCACCCGCGAGCGCGGATTCCACTACATTTTGAATGCGCGTGCGCAACTGTTCCGGTCCGGTAATTACCCGCGCCCGTGTTAATGCCAGCCTTTCCCATGTCCAGGATTCACGGCCCTCATGGTATCGTATGAAGGATTCCAGGCTGACGGCCACCGGGCCTTTGCTGCCGCTGGGCCGTAATCGCATATCAACCTCGTACAGTCCGCCGGCTGCGGTCTGCGCCGTCAGCGCGGCAATCAGGCGCTGCGCAAACCGCGCGTAATAGGCTGAGGATGATAAAGGCCTGTTGCCGTCGCTCGCTTCGACATCGGACGGCACATCATAGACGAATACCAGATCGAGATCGGAGGCGGCCGACATTTCGCGTCCGCCCAGCTTGCCCATTGCGACGACCGAAAACGCCCCGCCCGGGACGCGCCCGGTTGTTTGTGCCAGTTCGTCCTCGACAAGCGGCACAAGCCCGTGACCACCGCCTCGGCGATGTTGGCGAAGGCCGACCCCGCCTCATCCGCCGGTGCCAACCCTTCAATCACCTGTACGCCCACCCGGAAGATCTGTTCCTTGGCGAAGCGTCGGGCGGCATCGAGCTTTCGCTCATAGTCCTCCTCATCGGCCAAACGCTCTTTCAGTGCCGATGCGAGCGCACGGGGCGGCGGCGGCGCTGCGAGAAAATCCGGATCCAGAAGGGCATCCAGCGTGGCGGGAGAACGCGACAGATGGGTGGCGAGCCGCGGCGCCGAGCCGACGATCTCCGCGATCAGCCTCAGCAGTTCGCTATGCGCCATGAACAGCGAAAAAAGCTGCACGCCGGACGGCAAATTGCTGAGAAAGCGATCGAACTGGCCGAAGGCCATATCCGGATCGGCCGTGTTGGACAGCGCCGTCAGCAATGACGGCATGAGTTTGGTCAGGAGTTCACGGGCACGCGCGCTGCGCGTGGCCCGTATGCGGCCGTGATGCCAGCCGCGAATTACCTGGGCAATGTGAGGAGCCTGCTTGAAACCCATGGCGCCTATGGTTTCCAGCGTTTCCGGATCATCTTCGACGCCGGTGAAAACAAGATTGCCCGTCATGCTGCTCAGTTCGGGCGACGCCTCGAACAGATGAGCATAGTGGCGCTGAACCGTTTCGAGTTGTTTGACCAGCGCCGTGCTGAATGTCTCTGTGTCGGGATAGCCCATGAAACAGGAAATATGGGCAATTCCTTCCGGCGATTGCGGGATGGTGTGGGTTTGCTGGTCATCGATCATCTGCAACCGGTGTTCCAGCGTGCGCAGATAACAATAGGCGGTCTTCAACTCGTCTGCGGCCAAGCCTGACACCAGGCCGCGCTCCTTGAGGGCATCGAGTGCATCCAGCGTGCGCGGCGAACGCAGCGTCTTGTCCCGGCCGCCCAGAATCAACTGCTGTGTTTGCACGAAAAATTCGATTTCGCGAATGCCGCCGCGACCGAGCTTTATATTGTGGCCGCCGACTGCAATGGCACCGTGCCCACCATGGGCGTGAATCTGGCGCTTTATCGAATGAATATCTTCAATGGCGGCAAAGTCGAGATTGCGTCGCCATACAAAGGGTTCGATAATTTTCGCAAATCGTTCGGCGGCGCCAGGATCGCCCGCGCAGGCACGCGCCTTTATCATGGCGGCGCGCTCCCAATTCTGCCCCATTTCCTCGTAATAGGACTCCGCCGCTTCGGTGGAAATGGCAACCTGTGTGGCGCCGGCATCGGGGCGCAGCCGCAGGTCCACGCGAAAAACGTAACCATTGGCATCCGGCTCGGCAATCAGTTTGACCAGTCCGCGTACCAGATCGACAGCAGAGGCGCGCTGATCGCCGCGCTTTGTAAACGGATATCGGTCCGCCTCATAGAAAACGATCAGGTCAATGTCGCTGGAATAGTTCAATTCATGGGCGCCAAATTTTCCCATAGCCAGAACGATCAATCCGGTTTCGGCTTCCAGAGTTTCGTGATTGGTTTGTGCATGGCCGGCGCTCAGGGCCGCTTCCCGCAACAGATAGCGCAACGCGCCTTTGATGGCGGAATCCGCAAATGCCGATAGCGCCCTTGTCACCTGATCCAGCGACCATTGCCCACCGATATCGGCCAGCGCGATCGCCAATGCGGCTTTGCGTTTCGCGCGCCGCAGTTCCGCCATTGCGGAAGCGATGTCCGGGCTGACAGCCGTCGTCAAGGCCTGCGCAATGCATGCATCGACGATGGCCTGGGGTCCATCGGCGAAGAAGGCCTGCAAAACAGCTGGATCCTGCACGGCCAGCTGTGACAGATACCCGCTATTGCCGCTTGCGGCCTCTAGCAGGACACGCGCATCGCTCCCGGGGACATATCCTGCAGCCGCCAGCGATTCCAGCGTACGTGACGCGCGCGCCGGATCGTACGGACGGGGCAGAGATAAAGTACCAGTCATGCCCCCGTTTAAAGCAGAACCTGCCTGCAACGGCAAAATCAGGCAGCGGCGCCGGCAAGCGCGCGGTTGCCCGCACCCGGGCGATTTTTCGCGCGCGGGAATTCAAGCCGTGCCTTGAGACCTGGATTGTTATCGTCGAGCCGCAATTGCGCTTCGTGAAGCCGTGCCACGGCGGCCACCAGACTTAGCCCCAGCCCGGTACCGGGCGAATTGCGGCTTTCCTCCAAACGCACAAAGCGTTCGACCACATGGGCGCGCTCCCCGACCGGAATCCCTGGTCCGGTATCGGCAACGGCCAGCTCGACGCCGCGCGCCGTGTCGCCGACGGTGACGCGGACCGCGCCGCCCACCGGCGTGTATTTGATGGCGTTATCCACCAGATTGGCGAGCGCCTGCGAAACCAGGCTGCGATTGCCCTCGATCATGGCCGCGCCAGACGGGGCGATTTCCAGCGCCACGCCTTTTTCCTCGGCGACCGGTGCATAGAGCTCGCCGACATCTTCGGCCACCGCCGAAAGATCGATTGGCGCCATGGTGCCGCGCGCCACGCCGGCATCGGCTTCCGCAATCAGAAGGATTGCATTGAAGGTACTGATCAACCGGTCGGTTTCCCCGATTGCGGCCTCGATTTCCGTGGTGTTGCTGTCGCTCCCGACCTGTTTGAGCACGGTCTCCAGGCGATTGCGCAACCGGTTGAGTGGCGTGCGCAGATCGTGCGCTACCGAATCCGAAACTTCGCGGACGCCCTTCATCAGCCGCTCGATGCGCTCCAGCATGCGGTTAAGGTTGAGCGCAAGGGCGTCAAATTCGTCATTGGCGCCGGAGACGGGTACCCGGCGCGAAAAATCGCCCGCCATGATTTCAGCGCTGGTGCGATTGATGGAATCCAGCCGCCTGAGAAGGTTGCGGCTGAAATAGCCCCCCCCGACAAGACCCAGCACCAGCATCAGGCCCACAGTCCAGGGCAATGTGGTGGTGAAGAACCGGTCTGTCAGATAGCGCTCATGCACATCCTGCGCGACCAGCAGCGTATAGCCGCCGGACAGCGAAATCACCCGGCCGCGCGCCTGTCGGGTTTGAGGTGTGCCATTGTAAAGGCGCTGATAGTCGAACTCGACAAAATCTCCGACTTTCTGCGTCTGGGGCCAGCCATCCAGATTGCCCCCGATGTAGCGCAAATTGGGACCTGCCAGCATGTAGATGTTCTGGCTGCTACGGCTAAACCGCGTGCTGATGACATAGGCGAGCCCCTGCAATCCAAGGCTCTGATACTGATTGAGAAGTTCGCTGACCTCGGATTCCACTGCCTCGTCGGTCTGGGCATCCAGCGCCCGGCGCGTGTTCCAGTAGGTAAACCCCACGATGGCCGTCACCGACACCGCGAAAAGAAAGACATAGACCAGAACGATGCGGAACGCCTGCGTCCTGAGAAGGCGTGAGCCGATGGACACCGGAAAGCGCATTATTTTGCGCGGATCATGTAACCGGCGCCGCGTACCGTATGCAAAAGCGGAGTATCGAAACCCTTGTCGATCTTGGCACGCAGTCTCGAAACATGTACGTCGATGACGTTTGTCTGAGGATCGAAATGATATTCCCAGACGCTTTCCAGCAGCATGGTGCGCGTCACCACCTGACCGGCATGACGCATCAGATATTCCAGCAGCCGGAATTCGCGCGGCTGCAGGTCGATGCTCTGGCCGCCGCGCTGTGCGGTGCGAGTAAGCAAATCCAGTTCCAGGTCGCCCACCGAAAGGCGGGTCTTGACCGAAGCCGGCGAGCGGCGGCGCATCAGCGCATCGATGCGCGCCAGAAGTTCGACAAACGCGTAAGGTTTGGTCAGATAGTCGTCGCCGCCTGCCTTCAGACCCTTAACCCGGTCGTCGATGTCGGAAAGGGCGCTGAGAAACAATACCGGGACGGCATTGCCATGCTCGCGCATATTGGCAACGACATGCAGCCCATCCAGTTTCGGCAGCATGCGGTCTATGATGGCGACGTCATAGGGACGTGAGAGCGCCAGAGAAAGGCCGATATCACCATCGGCAGCGTCGTCCACCACATGGCCTGCCTCCTTCAGGCCCTGCACAAGATAGCGTTGCGCCTCCAGATCGTCCTCCACGACAAGAATGCGCATATCTGTTCACTCCTTGAATATTACTGGTGCAATTACGCCCGTCTGGAAATTTGGGTCCGCGCCGGCGGCGGCAACGGGGGGTGGGGGTAGCCGCCGCAGGCACGGAGACCGGATGACGCGAGTTGGCCGCGCCGCCCGGGGTAAGCATTAAGTTTTTTCAAATGGGACCACGAGATATCCTGTCTGGCCACGATGGTTGACGAGCAGGGAGATGCTCGTGCGTCCGGATTTCTGAACTTCCGAAACCAGCCGCTGCACGTCCTGCGGCGTTTGCACAGGACGATTATCGACTCGCAACAGAACGTCGCCGCGTGAAAGCATCGTGGACGCATTGCTGTTGGGATCGACATTTGTGACGACAACGCCCTGCACATTGTCATCCAGCCCAAGCGAACGGCGCGTGTTGGGCGTGATGGCCGCTAAGCCAAGTCCCATCGCCTCTGGATTGTTCGAAGACGGAGCACTCTGGCCTGGTGCGCTATCGGCGGATGCCAATTGGTCTTCGCTAGGCCGCAACGCAATCTTGGCTGTAAGCGTTTTGGCCTCGCCCTGGCGATTTACGGTGAAGGTGGCCGAACTATTGGGGGCCAAGGCCGCTACCCGCAAACTCATGTCGTGCGCATCCTCCACAGTCTTGCCGTTCAGCGCCAGAACGATATCGCCCTGTTTGAAGCCGGCCTTTTCGGCGGGGCTATTGTCAACAACATCGGCTACGATGACGCCCTTGGCATCTTTCAGGCCAAGGCTGGCCGCAAGTTCGGGCGTAATGGGCTGCATCTGAATGCCGAGCCAGCCGCGCGACACGGTACCTTTGTCTTTCAGCTGCGCCACGATGTCGTGAATTGTGCTGGAGGGAATGGCAAATCCAATGCCGACACTGCCGCCGGTGGGCGAGAAAATCATCGAGTTCATGCCGACAACCTGTCCGCGCAAATCGAAGGTCGGACCGCCCGAATTGCCGGAATTGATTGCGGCATCGATCTGGATGTAGTCCGAATTCGCAACCTCGCGGCCGATCGAGGACACAATACCGGCCGTAACCGTGTTCGAAAGCCCGAACGGATTGCCGACCGCAACCACCCAGTCGCCAACGCGCAGCTGATGATCGTCGCCGAATTCTACGGTGGGCAACGGGCTGTCGCTATTGACCTTGATCAATGCAATGTCGGTTGTCGGATCCGTGCCGATCAGCTTGGCATCGAAATTGCGCCCGTCCGCCAGTGTTACCGTGATCTTGCGGTTGTTTTCGATGACGTGATTGTTGGTGACGATATAACCGGCCTTATCGATAATGAAGCCGGAACCTGCCGCTAGTCCGCGGCGCGGCTGTTGCTGTTGCTGGTCGCCGAACTGATTGAAAAAATCACGCAGTTGCGGGGGCAGTTGCTGCAACTGGGCCGACAAATCCTGTGTCGGTGCCTGGGTTTCGACCTTGACGCTCACGACAGCCGGGCTGACGCGCTCTACGAGATCGGCAAACGAAAACGGCGTGCCGTTCTCCAGCATGCGCGGCGCGGACGGCGTCTTGACCTGCGCCATTTGCACTGGTGCCTTGGATTCGGATGTCGATGGCTGCACAATCGGTAACAGGCCGAATGCGCCCAGTCCCAGTACCACCAGGGCTGCGGCTGAGCCCATCGCCACAAGACGGCGATGGCGCTTGATGAAATTCGAAACTTGATTCTTCATTGTGAACTCCTTGGTACCGGCAGCGCAGCCCTCGCCCGCCGATGCCGGTAAGTGATAGCGCGCTAAGATTGCTTGTTTCTATCTCAAAATATTAACAAAATGTAATATTAGCGAGCAAGAAAGTGTATGGATAACAATGGGTTATGCGTCCGCTTTTCCGGCTCGCCGCTTGGCGCGCGATCACCACCAATATGGTGACACCAAAACCCAGTATCAAGATTGCGAAGGGCACGCCCCAGAGGAAATAGGTGTCGCTCTCCACCGGCGGCTTCATCAGGATGAAGCTTCCATAACGCGCCACCAGGAATGCCTTGATCTGCTCGTCGGTGTCGCCGGCGGCAATATGCTGGCGCACCAAAGCGCGAAGATCAGCGGCAAGTTCCGCATTGGATTCGTCGATGGACTCGCCCTGGCACACAAGACAGCGCAATTGCTTTTGCAGCGCCCGCGCGCGGGCCTCCTGCTGTGGATTGGCAAGAGTTCCGGGAACAGGTGCCGCGTGCGCGGCGGCCGCAAAAAGGTCACTGACAAAATAAGCGCGAGGGCAGCCGCTCTCATTCGGCTGGCACCGGCACGGCAGCAGTCGCCGGCGCACGCCGGCGCAATCTGCTGAGCAGGCTGGTCAGACCGCCCAGCGCCATTACAGCGCCACCCAGCCAAATCAGCGGCGCCAGCGGATTTACATAGGCTCGCACCGTCCAGCGTCCATTTGTGCGTTGATCGCCCAGCGCCAGATACAAATCGCTGAAGCCCGTTGTGCGAATGGCCGTCTCTGCGGTCTCCTGTCCCTCAACCGGAAACAGACGCTTTTCGGGATGCATAACGGCAATGGCGTTGCCATCGCTCAATACCGTAATTGCTGCGCGCTCGGCCTGGTAATTCGGCCCGTTCGCACGCGATACGGATTCGAGGCGCAGTTGATAAGGCCCGACCGTCATAGTCTCGCCCGGACCGATGGCTTCCAGAGCCTCGCTGCGCCACAATGTTGTCCCCGCTACGCCAATGAGGCTGACACCCAATCCGGCATGTGCGATGGCGGCTGCAAAAGCACTCGCCGGAATAAGACGGAAATGGCCGCGACGGATCAGGTCGACCGCGCTGGCGGCAATCAGCCAGCCGGCAACGGCAAACGCGGCAGCGCCTGTGAGTGTGCGGGGAACAACAACCGCCAATATCGCAACGCCGGCCACCGCGGCAATGCCCAGAGCGGGAAGCAACGGACGCACGGCAAGTTTCAGGTCGCCCTTGCGCCAGGGCAACCGCGGGCCCAGCGGCACCAAAACCAAGAGCGCAAAGAAAATGGGTGCGAATGTCAGCGCGTAATAGGGCGGGCCAACTGAGATCTTATTCCCCGTCAGCGCATCCAGAAGCAGGGGATAAAGTGTGCCGACAAAAACTGTCGCTGCCGCCGCTGTGAGAAAGACATTGTTGAGCAACAATGTGGTTTCGCGGCTAACCGGCTCGAACTGCGCGCCGCCCCCCAGTTTGGGCGCGCGCCAGGCAAACAGCCCCAATGCGCCACCGATAGACAATACGATCAGCGCCAAAATGAATTTTCCGCGGGTTGGATCGTTGGCGAAGGAATGCACCGACGACAAAACGCCGGAGCGCACCAGAAATGTCCCTATCAGGCTCAATGAAAACGCAGCAATCGCCAGCAACAGCGTCCAGCTGCGGAAAGCTCCATTGCGCTCGGTGGCCAGTGCCGAATGCAGCAGCGCGGTGGCAACAAGCCAGGGCATCAGCGAGGCATTTTCAACCGGGTCCCAGAACCAGAAGCCGCCCCAGCCCAATTCGTAATAGGCCCACCAGGAACCCAGTGCGATTCCGCAAGTCAGTGCGATCCATGCGGCCAGCATGAACGGCCGCGCCGCGCGCGCCCAGTTCACATGGGTGTCCATCGTGATCAGCCCCGCGGCCGCATAGGCGAACGTCGCGGACAGGCCGACATAACCGGCGTAAAGCATCGGTGGATGCACGGCCAAACCAAAATCCTGCAACAGCGGATTTAAACCGGCGCCCTCGAATGGCGGCGGGTCGATGCGCAGAAATGGATCGGAGGTAAACAAAATAAAGAGCAGAAATGCCATTGCGAGCAGGCCCTGCACGCCGAGCGCCGCAGCCGTCATTTTCTCGCCGCCGCGCACACCGACCGCAATTGCGGCCGAATAGATTGCCAGCACCAGAACCCACAAAAGCATCGAGCCCTCATGGTTTCCCCACACGCCGGTGATTTTATAGATCATCGGTTTGACGGTGTGCGAGTTCTGCGCAACCGTCATGATGCTGAAGTCCGACACGACAAACGCATAGGTCAGCGCACCGAAAGCCAGGCCGACAAATACCAGATTACCCAGGGCCGCCGATTGCGCGATGCGCAGATTGCCGAACAGCCCGGTGCCGGCCTGTACACAAGCGAGCGCCAGCGCCAGACAAAGCGCAAGCTGACCGATTTCGCCGGTCATTCGCCCTCCTTCCAGCGGCCGCTTTGTTTCAGTGCCTGCACAACTTCAGGCGGCATGTATTTTTCATCGTGCTTGGCCAGAACTTCACTTGCCGAAAATGTGCCGCCGGGGGTCATCCTGCCCAGGGCCACGACACCCTGACCTTCGCGAAACAGGGCGGGGAGCACGCCGCGATAGTCAACCGGCACGCCAGTCTTGCCGTCCGTCACGACAAATTGCACATCGGCGCCCGGTCCCTGCTTCACGCTGTCGGCTTGCACCAGACCCCCGATGCGAAATGACACGCCGGCAGCCACGCGCTGGGCAGCCACATCGCTGGGACTATAGAAGTAAAGAACATTGTCTTTCAGCGCGTACAGAATAAGGGCTGCTGCGCCTGCGCCGGCGAGGACGATGGCGAGGGCAAAGGCAAGCCTGCGACGTTTCTTGGGATTTATGTTACCGTGCCGTTTTGAGGGCAGATTATAGCATTGCATAGCCGTCTTCCAACGCGGCGCAAAGTCCCTGAATTGAAGCTGCCCCGGTTTCGCCCGATTTAAAGTTCGAACTTGGATTTCAGAAGGGATTTGCCATGGTGATAAGGCGTTTGATCTGGGTGTTGGCGGCCTCGCTGCTTGCATCAGCCTGTTTACCCGTTACCAGCCAAACCCCGGTGGGCTCCACCGGACAACTGGGTGCGGACGCAAACTTGGCAGGGACCTGGAAGGGAACCGTTGCGGATGACAAGAATGTAAGCTGGTTTCATTTTTTGCCGCAGACCGACAATACCATGGATGTTGTCATCGTAACGGCGCCGCCTGGCGACACGGACGGCGGATGGGCCCAATTTAAAATCCAGACTGCGCAATTGGGTGACAATCACTACATCGACGCCGTCGAAATTCTGGATTCGGGCAAGCCAGCCACCGACCGCCTGGCGACGGAACACATTCCGCTGCTGTATCGCTACCGCGATGCCGGTACGGTGGTGCTCTATCTGATTGACGAACAGCAAGCGGCCAACGCCGTACGCGCCGGGAAAATATCCGGAACCGTGGAAAGCGGAGAATATGGAGATGTCCGCATCACGGCGGATGCAGCCGAACTCGATGCTTTTTTCCAGAGCAAAGATAGCTTGGCGCTTTTCACCGCGCCCTGGGCAGTTCTGACCAAAGTGGACTAGTGGTTCGACCGGTGCAGGATTTCCCTCGCCTCGCCGGTATCGTAGCCCAGCCCCTGGGGTGTCAAAGCCATCTGGCGCGGCCATTCCGCCCGGGCAAGACCTTTGCGGGTCAAGGCGTTCCAGACGGCTTCATTGTGCAGGCCAGTCGCATCCCGTGCCGAAACCACCGCATCGCCCAAATGAAAATGATCGCCATGCACCCCGGGAAACTGGCTTATGACAATATCGCCATTGGGCGCCTGCGCTGCGACACCCGGCAGCCGGGCCAGCGCCTGCAACAAAGTCAGGGTGCGCAGTTGCAGCGGGTTGAGTTTTAACGGGTTGTTTTTCGGCGGCATACGGACCTCGATGGGCGGAATCCGCCTTCGTTTCGCATGCCTTGGGAATTTGGTCGAGTCCGGCCTTATGCCGCGGTCGACAATGCGGCGCGGCCGCGGCGGCGCAGCAGATCGGCTTCTTCTTCGCTGAATAGCAAAGTGGTCAGCTCAAGCGCCAGCGCGAATTGCTGTTCCACAATCGCCCGGCGCGGGCCCTGCGCCAACCGCAATTCCTTGACCAGATCTTCGTTATAGCCGCGCAGATAGTGCATGCAGGCTTCCTGCGCATCTTTCTGTTTGGCGCCAAATGAGCCGGCGGCGGCAAACGACCGGCAACCGGCAACCAGCTTTGCATAGCGCATTCCGCGTTCGAGCTTTTCCGGATCGACCGGCTTGGAAAAATCCGGCGATTTGGGCCCACCGGCGAAACTGCCGCTCTTTTGCATCGGCAATGCGCCGGACAGTTCTTTTTCGGCGCGATCCATGAACGTGTCCATCACATTGCCAACGGCCGCGCGATCTTTCAAAAGGCGTTGTCCCCATTTGCCGTCGCGGCGTACTTCGATTTCCTTGACCACGGCGGCGGACAATTCCGCAAAGCATTGCACGTCCTTGAGCAATTTGGCGCCGTCGAAATTGGGATGGCGCGTGCTGTGGATGGCGGAAGACAGGGCATCGATATCCGAAAACAGAATTTCGCCCACCAGGCCCATATCGGTGCTTGCGATCAACGTGTCCTGGGTCTGGCGTGAAATCATCAGAGGAAGCCTCAGAGCCTCCCAGGGTTTTGCCAGCCGATTCATGGCAGCGACCGCCACATAAGGCGCGGCATCCAGATTGGTTGCTACCAGCGCATCATAGATTTCGCGCAGACGCCACAGCAGGTCCTCATTCAGACATGGCACGGGTTTGACCAACAAGTCCTGCACTTCAAGAATTTTCGGCGCCGCGCCGATCAGCAGGGCGATTTCGGCCGCATCGGCCACGACGAGATCGCCATTCAACAACGTCCGGATAGATTTACGTTCGGACTCGCTGTTCAATGCGGTCTGCATTGCCTCGGATGCAAGCGCCCAGAACTCGAAAGCGCGCGCGCGGGCGTCCTCAAGCTTGAATTGAAGTACCAGCGCCTTGATGCTCTGCACATAGGCAGCGGTTTCAGCCGGCAACAGGGTCTTGCTGATCCAGTACCACACCGGAAGCACGCTGGAACGGCCAATGCGCCCCTTTTGCTTTTCCTTGCGCGCACGCGATGTCAGCATATCTTCGAAAGGTCGGCAGAACAGGCGCAACGGCGTGGGCGAGCGCTGGGGTTTCTCGACGCGGCGCAAAGCCGGACGAAGCCCTTGCAGAATAATGTCATGCGGAAGTCCGGCGCCGTCGGCGAGGCGATCAACCTCCACCGCTTTCGCCAGACGTGCTGCGAGATTTTCCGGCAGGCTGCCGAGAAAAGCTTGCAGCATTTCCGACTTTTCAGCCGTTAACATGCGTTAATCCCTGCGGAGACGCGCTCCACACCGTTTTCCAAGTTGCCACCGTAAAACATTATTGTTAACGCGCTATTGCCGCTGTTCAGGCAATTGCAGGCAACATCAAAACGGCCCGTAAACCGCCCAAATCCGCGCTTTCCAGGCTCAGCGAGCCGCCGTACAGCTTGGCGATGTCATGAACAATCGCCAGGCCGAGACCTGACCCGGGCACGCTTTCATCCAGCCTCTCGCCGCGCTGGCCGACCTGCGCGCGTTCCTCCGGCGCCAATCCCTCGCCGTCATCCTCTACAGCTAGTGTAAATGTCGAACCGCCATGGGATGCCGTGACCGCGACCCGGCCATGAGACCATTTGCAGGCATTGTCGATCAGATTGCCCGCAATCTCCTCCAGATCCTGGCGTTCGCCGCGAAAGTTCAGATCGGCCGGACAATCCACGGAAATCACGACACCGGAATCGCGATGAATGCGCGTCAACACACGAGCCAGGTCGTCCAGCACCGGCTTGACGGGTGTACGATTGCCCAGCACATCCAGCGAACCGGCCGCGCGCGCGCGCGTCAGATAATGGTCGACCTGCCTGCGCATGGTGGCGACATGGCGCTTGACCGCATCCGCCAGCGGGCCGGGCTGGGCATCGGCCTCGCTGGACAAAACCGTCAGCGGCGTTTTGAGAAAATGCGCCAGATTGGAAACATGCGTGCGGGCGCGCCCAACCACTTCCGAGGAGTGTTCGATCAAACTGTTCAGCTCGTTGGCGAGCGGCACGATTTCCGCAGGGAAATTGCCTTCCAGCCGCCGTGCCTTGCCGTCGCGGATACGCGTCAGCGCATCGGTCACCCGCCGCAATGGCTGCAAGCCGATGCGCACCTGCAGAAACACCGCGCCGATCAGCCCCAGGCCAAGAACAACAAACGACCAGAACAGCGTACCGTTGAACTCGGCGATTTCGGCATCGACATCGACCAGATTTCCGGCGACGTACAGATCAAAGGCCTGGCTCTTGCCGCCATTCGACCCGGGAAAGGTAATGCGACGCGACAATACGCGAAGCCTTTGTCGTTCGGGACCGAGCGCATAGCCCCAGGTGAATTCGCCGGATTTGGTGGAGTCGGTCAGCGCGATATTTTTGTCGAACAGCGAACGTGAAATCTGCCGTCCGCCATCACTGCCGACGGGTACGATCTGCCAGTAAAGCCCGGAATAGACCCGGTCGAAACGGCTGTCGAGATAACGCCCTTCCAGGCTGATGATACCCTGCGGATCGAGTTCCGCGGCGGCGATCAGCGAATCCAGGTCGGAGCGCAAGCTGACGTCGAAATTGCTTTGAACCGCCTTGCTGAATGTGCCGGAAAGAGCGAAGCCGCCAATTAACAGCCCCAGCACGGTCCAGACGGACGCTGCCGCGATCAGCCGGCTGGCAAGGGAATCAAGCCTCGGCGCGAGGCTCGCGAGTTTCTTTCGGATCTTCGAGGCTATAGCCAAGTCCACGCACCGTTTGAATGAGATTGGCGTCGAGCTTTTTGCGCAGGCGGCCGACGAAAACCTCGATTGTATTGGAATCGCGATCAAAATCCTGATCGTAGAGATGTTCCACCAGTTCTGTGCGCGATACAACGCGGCCCTTGTGGTGGGCAAGATAGGACAACAGCCTGTACTCCAGGCTGGTGAGCTTGACCGGATTTCCGCTTAGCGTGACACGGTTGGCGCGTGTGTCGATGCGCAGCGGTCCGATTTCGATATCCGCCGTGGCAATTCCGGCGGCGCGGCGCAATAGCGCCCGTAAGCGCGCCAGCAATTCCTCAGTGTAAAACGGCTTGGCAAGATAATCATCGGCGCCGGCGTCAAATCCGGCAACCTTGTCGCTCCAGCTGTCCCGTGCGGTCAAAATCAGCACCGGCATGGTGCGCCCGGCTTTTCGCCACTGCTCCAGCACCCGCACGCCGTCCATTTTGGGCAGACCCAGATCCAGCACGACGGCATCGTAGGGTTCGGTGTCGCCAAGGAAATGTCCTTCCTCGCCGTCGCTCGCCGCGTCGACGACATAGCCGGCATCGCCTAACGCCTTTTTCAGGAGACGCTGCAGATCGCCATCGTCCTCGACCAGCAGAATACGCATGGCGTCAATTTCCTCTGAATTGGACCGCGCCGCCGCCTAGCACTGCGGCACCTGGTCCGTAAGGATTTGCGGATTCGTCGTTGCGGAAATTATTGCGTCCATTGCGCTGCGGCGCGGGCGGACTCTCGCCACCGCCGCTCTGGCTCAGAATTCGCCCCGTGCGCGCATCGGCTTCGATCCAGATCACCTGGCCATCCGGCGTCACCCACTTGATGCGATAGCGCACCTGACCATCGGGAGTCGTTATCGGGCCTTGGGCATCCGACATGTTGCCGGGATAGACCCGGCGAATTTGCGGGAGAATACGGTCCAGCGTCAGAACATTCTGGGCAAACGCCGCCGGGGCCTGCGTCAGCGAAGCGCCGAACAGGATCAAAACAGCGAAGAAAACCCGTCTGAACATGGGCGTTTATTAGTTCCCTGGACATGAACCCGGCATGAACGCGCCATCCAGAACGCATTCAGCTTGAGGGGGCTAGCTTACCCAACAACGGACGAAGGCCCAAATGCCGGATGTCCTCCATCAATACCCCAAGGGCCGGTTCGCCCACGGTGAAAAAGGAGAGTTAAAATGTCTGTTCGCAAAATCCTGCTGGCCACAGCGACATTGGCCCTTGTGACTGTTGCCGGCGCGGCGGGTGCCTCTGCGGCATCCATGCGCGGTCCGGTTCTGCAACACGCCGCCACGCCTTCTGTGACGGCGCATGCATCCGTCATCATACACACCCCTGCCCCGCGTATCGCGGTTACGCATAATCGCGCGGTTCGCAGCCATATAGTCTCGGATCGCGTCGTGCTTGCGACACTGCGCGCGCACCACCTCACGGCAGTCGGCAGGCCGCAAATGATCCGCGGCCACCTGATGGTCAAGGTTCGCGCGGCACGCGGGCGGATCATCATGGTGGAAGTACATCCCATCACGGGACGCCTCATTGGGGTGATCCGGATCTAACTGAACTTGGGGCATGCGGCTCGCAGTTCCGCCCCTCCCTGTAGAGCCGCATCGCCGTCAAGCGAGAGCCCGCGCTGAAGAAGTTCAGCGCGGGCTTCTCTTTTGCGCCAAAGCGAATAATTATTAACAAATTATGGATTCCCTGCTGGTCTTGAAACCGCCGCAAATACAAGCGAGCAATTCGATCCATGAATCTCCGGCTGCAGCGAAAATTTGAAAAATTCATCGACTGGTTGCGGGAACGGCACCGTTGGGCGCGGCTGTCGGCCATCGCCATTGCGCTGATTGCCGTGCCGTTGGGGCTGGTATTCCTGATTCCGACCATTCTCGGCTGGTTTGCGCCACCGCTCGACAAAAACATCGACCTGTACGCGGTGAACAGGCCTCCGGCCTTTACATTTCTGGATCGCGACGGCCACGAGGTCGGACATCGCGGCGCAGTCGTCGGCGAGCGGCTGACCTTGGAACAAATGCCGCCTTACCTTCCTGCCGCCTTTATTGCGGTGGAAGACCGGCGCTTTTATTCCCATCAGGGGCTGGACATACCGGGCCTGATCCGCGCCATGCTGACCAATATTCGCGCCGGCCGCTGGGTAGCCGGCGGTTCCACCATTACGCAGCAGACTGCCAAGATCGTGTTTACACAGCAGGAGCGTACGCTCTCGCGCAAACTGAACGAGCTGGTCAATGCCGCGCAGCTTGAAAATGCCCTGACAAAAAAACAGATCCTCGAACTATATCTCAATCGCCTCTATCTCGGCTCTGGGGCCTTCGGCGTGGACGGTGCGGCGCATACCTATTTCGGAAAATCGGCCAAAAACGTGACCCTCGCCGAGGCCGCCATGCTGGCCACGCTCACGCGCGCGCCCTCCGTCTTTACGCCGCGTCGCGATCTTGCCAGCGCGCAGGAACGGGCCTCTCGCGTGCTGAATTCCATGGTCGAAACCGGTGCTATTACCCCAGCAGAGGCGCAGGCGGCCCGCGCCCATCCCGCGACGGTGGTCGACAGCGCCAGCCAGAATGCGCGTAATTATTTCCTGGATACCGCGGCAGACGAGGCCCGCGCGCTTGCCGCCGTCAACGGCAACCCGGCGGCGGTAGATCTGATTGTGCACACCACGCTGGATCCACGCCTGCAGGACGCGGCCCGTGTCGCCGTGGCGAATATCATGAAAGCACGCGGCCCAAAATCGAAAGCCAGCGAGGCTGCGGCGGTGCTGATGCAGCCCGATGGCGCCGTGGTCGCATTAATCGGCGGCGTGGATTATTCCAGCAGTGTGTTCAATCGCGCGACCCATGCCAACCGCCAGCCCGGCTCCGCCTTCAAGCCCTTTGTTTATCTTGCCGCTATGGAATCAGGGCTGACGCCCTGGGATGTGCGCGATGACGTGCCGGTCGACATCAATGGCTGGACTCCGGAGAATTTTGGCGGACGGGTTTACGGTGCCATGACGCTGGCGGACGCACTGGCGCACTCCGTCAACACCATTACCGCAAATCTGGCCCAGGAAATCGGCATCCCGTCCGTGGTGCAGGCGGCGCAACGTCTCGGAATAATGTCGCCCTTGGCGGCTAACGCCTCCCTTGCTTTGGGCACCAGTGAAGTCACACCGCTTGAACTGACTACTGCGTACGCCGCCTTCGCCAACGGCGGCTACCGCGTCTTTCCGTATCTGGTAACGCGCGTGGATACGCAGAGCGGACAAAACCTCTACACGCGCACGCCGCCGGTCCCGCAGCGGGTAATTGCCGAGCACATCATGCGCGACATGAATGCCATGATGTATAATGTCGTCACATCTGGAACCGGTACAGGTGCTGCCCTGGCAGGCCACGAAGCCGGAGGCAAGACCGGCACCACCCAGGATTCTCAAAGATGCCTGGTTCGTCGGCTATACCAGGGATTATGTCGCCGGCGTTTGGGTCGGCAATGACGATGCCAGCCCCACGCGTGGCGTCACGGGCGGCACCATACCCGCTGCCATCTGGAAACAGATTATGACAGCGGCTGAACGTGGGCTGCCGTCCCGCCCATTGGACCGCTCCGAACCTGAGCCGCTTCCAATTGATGATACCGGCCTCTTTGGCTCGGGCATCAGTTCGCTTCCGCCAGGCGACGACGAGACCAACGGCCCATATGCCCAACAGCAACCGTATCTCGCGCCACCTCCGCCGCCGCGTACGCGCCGCTCTCGAGGTCTGTTCGATTGGCTGTTCGGAAGTGACGAGACCCCCGAACAGGAACCGGCCGCCCCGTCGGATGGACCATATTCTTCCGGCAATACGCCAAACAGGGACGGCTATGACGTCACGCCTCAGCGCGACGACCGTAATCCTTATAGATATCGCACGCCCCGATAAGCTGCGTTATAAGGCAAACCTAGAATAGGGTTGGTCATGCACTGCCGCATCTTTTCGCGCGTTTTGTGCGCGGCATTCGCCGCTTTCCTGCTTTGCCTGCTTCCCGCTGCGGCGCAGACGAAAAAGCTGACGCGCGTCACCTTCGTCACCGACTGGAAGGCGCAAGCCGAGCATGGCGGCTTTTACGAAGCGCTGGCGCTAGGCCTCTACAAACAGGTTGGGCTGGACGTCGTCATCCGTCAGGGCGGGCCCGCAGTGAATGTGCCGCAAATCATGGGCGGCGGAGCCGCCGAATTCGGCATCGGCTCGAACGGATTTATTGCCCTGAATATGCTGAAGGCCGGCATTCCGGTCAAAACGCTGATGGCGATTTTTCAGAAAGACCCGCAGGTCCTTATTACGCATCCAAGGGCCGACGTGAAATCCCTTGCCGACATGAAGGGCAAGCCCATCATGCTGTCAGACGCGGCCACGACCGCCTACTGGCCCTGGCTCAAGGCCAAATACGGTTTTACCGACACGCAGATACGCAAATACACTTTCAATCTCGCACCCTTTCTGGTGGACAAGTTCGCCATTCAGCAGGGATACATCACCAGCGAACCTTACAGCATCGAAAAGGCCGGCGGGTTCAAGCCGCAGATATTTCTGCTCGCGGACAATGGCTATCCGGGGTACGCCAATCTGGTGATGGCCAGTCAGAAAATGATCGACGGCAATCCAAAGGTCGTACAGGCCTTCGTCGATGCCACGCGCTATGGATGGATTCATTATCTCGATGGCGACCCGGCACCGGGGAACGCGCTCATCAAGCGCGACAATCCGGAAATGACTGACGACGTCATCGCCCAGGCCATCGCCAAAATGAAAAGCTACAGAATCATCATGTCCGGCGACGGGAGAGCCTTCGGCCTGGGCAGCATGTCGGATGCCGGGTGGCGGAAATTCTTTCAGACCATGGTTGCACAGGGCCTTTACGATAAGGACCTGCCGTATCAGAAAGCGTATGATCTGCGTTTCATCCGCAAGGCGCCGAAAAATTGGTAGCCCCGCGGCCGGGACAGGCCCGCTCTGGGCGGCTGGCAGGTCATTGATGTCGCCCCTTCTTCTCCTCTCCGACATTTCAAAACGCTTCGACAATGGTACCGAAGCGTTGCGCGGTATTTCGCTTGAGGTTCGGCAGGGCGAATTTCTCTCGCTGGTGGGGCCGAGCGGCTGCGGCAAATCCACCTTGCTGCGAACTATCGCCGGGCTGACGACGCCGACCGGCGGACAGATTAAGTGGCCTGCAGGGCGACCCGAAATCGGCTTCGTCTTTCAGGAGCCGACCCTGATGCCGTGGGCAGATGCGCTTGCCAACGCACGCTTGCCGCTCGATCTGAAAAAAATAGACCGGCAGCACGGCAATAGGCGCGCGGCGGAATTGCTGTCCCGCGTCGGCCTGGCCGAGTTTGTCAAATCCTACCCGCGCGAATTGTCGGGCGGCATGAGAATGCGGCTGGCCCTGGCGCGCGCCTTGGTTGCCGGTCCGAAAATCCTGTTGCTCGATGAACCTTTCGCGGCGCTTGACGAGTTCGCCCGGCAGGCCCTGAACGATGATCTGCTGACACTTGCGCACGATGCCGGGTTGACGGTGATTTTCGTCACGCACAGCATTTACGAAAGCGCCTATCTGTCCGATCGGGTAGCTATCATGAGTCCGCGCCCCGGACGGATTGCAACGGAGATCACATTGAATCCGCCAAGGCAGCGCGACGCAGGCTGGCGCCTGACAGCGGAGTTCGCCGATAGTGTCGGCAAGGTATCCGAAGGCCTTCGTTTCGCGCTGGAGCACGCGGCATGAAACAGGTCCTCAAATATATTACGCCGATATGCTTAGGTGCCCTGGCATTGGCCTTTTGGGAATTTGCCGTCCGTCATTATCAGGTCCCGCCCTATGTGCTGCCCGCGCCCAGTGCGATTGCCATGGCGGGCGGCGACAACTTTGGCACGCTGATGCAATCGCTATGGAACACGCTTGTGATCACCTTCGAGGCATGCCTGGTTGCGTTGGCAGCCGGCATCATACTCGCCATCCTATTCAGCCAGAGCCGATTGATCGAAATGGCGCTCTACCCCTATGCGGTGATTTTGCAGGTGACGCCCGTTTTTGCCATCGCGCCGCTCATTATCATATGGGTCGGCTATGACAGGGTGGCGCTGGCTCAATTGATCCTGGCGTCGACCGTGGCGTTCTTTCCGATCCTGACCAATATGACGCTGGGTCTAAGGGCGGCGGACAAGAATTTGCTGGATCTGTTCCAGCTTTATGGCGCCAGCCGCTGGCAGATTTTGCGCCTCCTGCGCTGGCCTACCGCCCTGCCTTATCTATTGGCCTCGATCAAAGTCGGTGGAGGCTTGGCGCTGGTGGGAACGATCATCGCGGAATTCGTTGCCGGCTCCGGAACGGCCACCGGCCTGGGCTGGCGCATTATCGAATCTGGCAACCGGTTGGAAATCCCAAAAATGTTTGCGGCGCTCGCGCTCATTGCACTGGTGGGCCTGGTGATTTTCTGGAGTCTCAGCCTGATCGAATGGCTGCTATTGCGCCATTGGCATGAAAGTCAGTTGCGCCGTACGACCTAGGTATTATTTGACCGGCTGTGGGCGGAGTTATACGGTCCCGCGCAATTAAAACGCCCGATAAAGGCCCCTTCAGGGAGAATGCAATGACCATCACAATTTCGCGCGGCTGCAAGCTTTTGCTTGGTGCCGTTCTTGTTTCGATTTCCGCGCTTAGCGCACAGGCGCAGGTTACCAAACCGATACCCAGCGATCCGGTGAAGATCGACAGCGGTCTGGTTTCCGGTTCCATGTCGTCGGATGGTCTCAAAACCTATTTCGGCATTCCCTTTGCCGCTCCGCCAATTCTGGACAATCGCTGGCGCGCGCCGCAGCCGGTGAAATCCTGGGATGGCGTCCTGACCGCAAACGAAAAAAAGGCCGAGTGCGTGCAGGGTCTGCGCTCTCCCAGCATCAATCATTATTTCGGTGACGAGCTTTCCGGCGAGGATTGCCTCTATCTGAACATCTGGGAGCCCGCTTCCGCCAAGACAGGCGACAAGCTGCCGGTTCTGGTCTGGATCTATGGCGGCGCCTTCAATGTGGGTTCCGCGTCGAGCGCCATCTATGACGGTGGCCCGCTCGCGCATAAGGGCGTCATCTATGTAGCGATCAATTATCGCCTCGGCGTCATGGGCTTTTTGGCGCACCCCGAGCTGACCAAGGAATCGGGCCACAACGCCTCGGGCAATTGGGGCTTTCTGGATCAGGTCGCCGGTCTGAAATGGGTACAGAAGAACATCGCGGCCTTTGGCGGAGATCCCGACAATGTCACGCTGATCGGTCAGTCTGCCGGATCCATGTCCATTACCAATCTGCAGGCCAGCCCGCTGGCCAAGGGCCTGTTCAAGCGCGTCTTTGGCATGAGCGGCACGACTTTGAGCGGCGGCGCGGGTGCGGGCGAGCCGTTGCAGCAGGCCGAAGCGCAAGGCGTAAAATTGCAGGATGCCCTTAAGGCAAAAAGCATCGAGGATTTGCGCGGCATTTCGTCTGACAAGATTGTAGCGGCGGCGCAGGAAGCAGGCGTTCGCGCCGGCCCCGACATTGACGGCTATTATTTGCCGGAATCGGTGGATGCCATCTTTGCCGCCGGCAAACAGAGCGATGTGGCTGTGGTCACGGGTTCAACGGCCAATGACATCGGCACCACACCGGCAATCCGCCGCGCGACGACGGTGGCCGAATACAAGGCGCTGGCAAAACAAATGTATGGCGACAAGGCTGATGCCTTCCTCAAGCTTTATCCCGCCAGTACCGATGCCGAAGCCAGGAAGCAGGCCGATCAGGTCGGGCGCAATAGCGGCTTTGCCGTCGGTGCCCGCAACTGGGTGAAAGCGCAGACGAAGACCGGCAAACAACCAGCCTATCTGTTCATGGTCTCAAAGGTGCAACCATTCACGCCTGGCGTTACTTTCTCCGACTTCGATCCGAAGACGGCGGGCGCCTATCACATGGGTGACGTGCCTTACTTCCTCGGCACCTATGAAGCCTTCAATCTGTTCCGCACCACGCGCGACTGGACCGCACTCGATCGCGATCTGTCCGAGAAGATGCAGAACGTAATCGTATCCTTCGCCAAGACCGGCAATCCGAGCACGGATGCTGTAAAATTCACGCGCTATAATCCGTCTAACGAAATGCGCGTGGACTTCGGCGATACCATCAAGAACGAGAAGCTGTACACGAAGGGCATGGATTTTATTTCCGATACGCCGGTGCTACCCGGCCCGGGCCGCGGCGGACGCGGTCCAGGCGGGGCTCCTCCGGCAGCAACCCCACCGGCCGGCGCCGGCGGCCCGGCACGCCCCACATTCTAGTCGGTCAAAGGGCCGGTCCCCAAAGGACCGGCCCTTTTGCTTTGCGGGACTGTCTCGGAGGCAAATACGACCCTGGCCCAATTGCATTTTTCGCTGAAGAAGCGTTGCATTGCTCTCTGGGGACACGGGAACGCCGGAATTGGCCCACGACACCTTCTGCTGTGACGCGTTTGCTATGGTGAAATCGCATATGCTGGCGATGTGGAAACGACGCAGCCGGGACCTTAAGAACCGGCATTTGCGTCCCATTCTGTATAGCCTTTCGCTTGCCCTATATTGCGGTTCGTGGACCTACTTTACGGCCGTTGGTGCCACCGCGCGCTATGGCTGGAATTTCTTCACAAACTATCTTGGAGCCATTCTCGCCATAACCCTGTTCTTTCCGGTGATGCTCCGGATTGCGAGCATTGTGAAACAGGAGAACATCGTCTCCATCGCCGATTTCCTGTCGTCCCGATACGGCAAGAACAGAATTGTCGGCACTTTGGTTGCCACGCTGGCACTGCTCACCAGCCTGCCTTTTCTCGCAATGCAATTGAGGGGGATGGCGGTTACCTGGGCGACGGTAACGCACACCGACCATTCCCATTTTGTCGTTCTGGCCTGCGCAGCGATATTGGCCGGGTTTACGATTCTTGTTGGTGCGCGCCGCCCCACCCTGACGGAACATAATCGCGAGCTGGTGCAAATCGTTGCGCTGGAGTCGATTTTCAAGTTTGCCGTGCTGCTGGCCGTCGCGCTGCTGGGCATCGCGGTAATCGCATCCGTTTCCTCCGCGAACGATTGGACCAAAAACCTTGGCAGCCTGGGCGAGCCCTTGCGCTTCGATGGTGGTTTTTTTAACGCAACGCTGATTGCACTCGCCGCTCTGTTTTGCACGCCGCGCTTGTTTTACATCGGGTATGTGGAGCTCGAAAAGCTTGACGACCTCAAAACGGCGCGCTGGCTGTTTCCCGCCTATGTCGCGGGCATCGGTTTGATGGTGGTACCGATCGTTATCGCCGGGACCATGGTATTCCAGGGTCAGGGTGCGGGAGACTATCTATTCGAACTTCCGCGGCAATATGGCGGACAGTTTCTGACTGCGCTGGTGTTCCTGGGCGCATTCTTCAGCCTCGCCACCATGGTCGTTGTCGAAACGATTGCGCTTTCCGCAATGATTTCGAACGAGCTGGTATTGCCGTTTCTGGCGCGCGCGCGATGGCACGCAAACCGGAACATCAACATCGGCCGTGTTATTGTGAATGTCAGACGCGGCTCCATTTGCGCGCTGCTGCTGCTGAGCTGGCTTTACTATTTTGGAATGAAATCTGACGTCCCGCTCGGCTCAATGGGTAGCGTATCGTCTGCCGGCATCTTTCAATTTATGCCGGTGCTGATAGGCGGACTGTATTGGCGGCGCGGGCATGCTGCCGGTGCGATTGCAGGGTTATGCGGCGGATTCGCCGTCTGGTTCTACGCCATTGCCGCTCCGCAATTCCTCGACAATTTCGGCGTGGTTTACGATCTTGGATTCAGGTTGGCCGCCGCCAGCGGCACCGACCAGTTCGTGCAGAAAATGCTGCTGAGCCTGGTCGTCAACACGGCGCTCTATGTTGGCGTATCGATTGCCGCGCGACCCCGCCTGATAGATCGCATCCAGGCATCTGCATTCATCGATGCGCAGGTTCAGGACGAAAGCGCGCGCCGGAGCCCCGAGTTGCGCGGCACGGTAGGCGATTTGAAAGCGCTGATCACCCAGTTTCTGGGGCATGAGGACGCGGCCGGCGCTTTCAAGGAGTTGGAAAAAGCCGGCAATCGGCGCCTGAAGGACAAGGACAGAATTGATCCCGGTCTGGCGCGTGCCGCCGAACGCCTCATTGCCGGTGCCATCGGCGCATCGCTGGCGCGGCGCGTAATCGGCTGGCAACTCGCCGAAGGTCACTGGGAAACTGCCGACGTATTGCGGGCGCTGGACGATGCCGCGCAAGCGGTACAGTTCAATCGCGAACTTCTGCAGGCCACCGTGGATCATATGAGCCAGGGCGTTTATGTCGTTGATCGCGATGGTCTCCTGATTGCCTGGAATACGCGTTATGTGGAGTTGTTCGCCTTTCCGTCGGGATTTATCCATGTCGGCAAACCGATCGCGGAAACAATTGGATTCGCGCTTTCCACTTCGGGCGTGAGCGATTCCGAAATAACCTCCTATGTAAATATGCGCCTGACGCAGATCCGCCAGAGAGTGCCGCATAGCTTTGAGCGCATTCGGCCTGACGGAACCGTTCTTAAAATTCTCGGAATGCCCATGCCAGGCGGCCGCTATGTCACCAGCTTCACCGACGTCACCGAAATGCGTCGCGTTGCAAGCGAATTGCAGCAGGCCAACGAACGGCTTGAAGCACGCGTGCTGGAAAGAACCCGCGAACTGACGGCCGCAAATATGGCCCTGGCGGAAGCAAAGGGACGCGCCGAACGCACCACGAACTCGCAGGCACATTTTTTGGCGGCCGCAAGCCATGATCTTCTTCAACCGCTGCATGCAGCGCGGCTTTTCATGGGCGCCTTGCGCGAAGATCTGCCGCCCAAGGGATCGAGCGCCCATGAATTGGCCAACAATGCGGATCTGTCTATTGAGTCCGCCAATCGTCTTCTGAGGGCCCTGCTCAATCTTTCGCGCCTGGAGGTCGGGGGCGTGAAGCCGGAGGTCAGGCCGGTGAATGTCGGCGCCCTGCTATCCGAATTACGGCGCGAATTCGAAGCGGTCGCTGCGGACAGAAATCTGACGCTTCGAGTCACGCCTTCGAATGTCTGGGTGCTTTCCGACCCGGATTTGCTGCGCTCGGTTCTGCAAAATCTGATCGGCAATGCGATACGCTACACCAAGACCGGCGCGGTGCTGGTCGGCTGCCGCAGGGATCCGGATGGTGTGCGCTTTGAAGTGCGCGACAGCGGCCCTGGCATTCCCGACGATGCCCTGGCCCTGATATTCGAGGAATTCTCGCGACTTGCGAACAGCGTGGAAACGGGCCCCGGAGCCGGACTCGGCTTGGCCATCGCCGAACGCATCTGCAATCTCCTGAACCACAAACTCACGGTGCGTTCTGCCGTCGGCAAGGGAAGCACCTTTTCGGTCACGGTTACCCAGTGCGAACGCAATTTCCGCCGTGTTGGCCGCGCCGGTACCCGGCGCATTGCCCGCCGGACTTCGCGTACTATGCGCGGAAAATGACCCGGCGGTTCTCCAAAGCATGGAGGCCCTGCTGGAGCGCTGGGGTGCGCATGTATTCAAAGCCACCTCAATGGCGCAGGCGCTGAGCTTGCATGGCGATTGGGATGTAATTCTGGCAGACTATCATCTGGAAGCGGACGGAAACGGACTTGATTTGCTCGATAAACTTGCCGATCGCGCTCATATTCTTGCGCTGATTACCGCGGACCAGAGCGAACAGATGCTCGCCCGCGCGGCGGTGATGGGTATTGAGGTGATCCGTAAGCCCGTGGCTCCCGCGTCTCTGCGCATTTTCCTGTCGCGCGCGTGGCGTGCCAAAGAGGCCGCCGAATAAAATCCGCCGGCGTTTTCAGCGCAGCGTTTCGTTTTCGAGCACGAAATTTTGCGCCACGATAAGCGCCTGGGTCCGGTTGACCACGCCAAGCTTGCGGAACATGGTCGTAATGTGGGCCTTTACCGTCGCCTCAGTCACGCCCATCTCGAACGCAATCTGTTTGTTAAGCAGGCCGCGCTGCAATCCCATCAGCGTCCGCAACTGTGCGGGCGTCAGCGAAGCAATTGTATCGACGACTTCCGGTACAGCGGCAGCCGGCGTGGCGGGCGGCGTCCACAGATCGCCGGCAAGGACTGTAACAAGCGCCTGGCCGATCTCGTTGATCGACGCCGATTTCGGAATAAACCCGGCTGCGCCGAAGGCCATGGCCCTGCTCACGGTAGTCGCCGACTCGCTGGATGATACGACCACGACTGGAACTTGCGGAAATTCGCTCCTGAGACTGAGCAGCCCCGAAAAGCCGACACAGTCCGGCATTTTCAGATCGAGCAGCACAAGCACAAAATCCTGTTCGCGTGCCAGCGCCGCGCGTGCCATTTCCAGCGTACCGGCTTCCTCGATGGTAAACTGGGGTTGAGCCAGAACCACAGCCGCGCGAAGCGCTTGGCGAAATAGCGGGTGATCGTCGGCTAAAAGAACGCGGCTCATGTCACCATGTCGGGCAATATTGCAATTGAGATTATAAGCGCCGGATTATGTTTCGCGGCAAATTTATTGGTGCGAACAAGATCAATCTGTGTCGCAAAAAAGCGCATGGGAACACCCTTCGCACTCGCAGCATAAAAGTATTAGACCAAAGTCGGACTCATCCCCTTCCTTTCACCCTGTAGCATGCGGAAAAACTAGGGTGGGGATTCCGGCCTGTCGGCAAGTAACTGCCAAGTATACGCCATGATCGGCGGCGCCGGCGGACTGGCGCGTGTGCATCTCATCTGCCCAACAATCGAAAGCAAAATGTTTGGCAAGCGGATAAGCGTCTCCAAACAGATACGGACAATAGGGAATAGAGGCATTAGATTTATGAAAAAGCTACTTCTGACAAGCGCCGCTTTGACAATCATGACAGCTGCGGCGTTCGCACAATCGGCGTCGACCGAATGGCCAACCTACGGCCATGACAAGGGCGGCCAACGCTTCTCTCCCTTGACCCAGATTACACCGGCCAATGTCGGGCGGCTTAAGGTTGCCTGGACCTACGCTTTGCAGCCAACAGCGACTGCTGCGCCGAGTAGCGAAGCGTCTGCGGATGGTGCTGCGCCGCCCGGCCCGCCCGGGCGCGGCGCGGGACCGCGCATACGCGCATCCGAACAAACGCCGCTGGTTGCGGATGGGCTGATGTATTTCAGCACGCCCTATACGAAAATCGTGGCTGTCGACTCCGCTACGGGCAAGGAAGTCTGGACATATGATGCGCAGGGGCCTTCACGTGCCATGGAATACTGGCCCGGCGACGCCACGCATCCCGCTGCAATCATATTCCCCGTCTCCGGTGGCTTGGCTTCGCTGAATGCCAGGACCGGCAAGCCGTCCGCCGATTTTGGCAAGAACGGCCTGCTTGTGAGTGATGGCCGGGGTACGCCCGCGGCGCCGGCACTCGTTTACAAAAACATGATCATCAGCGCGGCAAACCCCTATAAGGACGGCCGCGACGAAGACATCCGCGCGTTTGATGCGGCCACTGGAAAGCAGCTTTGGCGATTCAACTCCATTCCAAAGCCCGGCGAACCCGGCTACGGCACATGGCCTGCGGATTATGACAGCCATATCGTATCCAACAGCGCTGTCAGCATGTGGGGACAGCCAACCGTCGATGAAGCGCGCGGCATTCTTTATGTGCTGTTCGACTCGCCGCAATGGGAACGTTGGGGCGGCGATCGACTGGGCAACAATCTCTTCGGTAACTCGCTTGTCGCGCTCGATGTCAAAACCGGAAAATATCTGTGGCATTTCCAGGTCGTGCATCACGATCTGTGGGACATGGACCTGACCGGGCAGCCTGTCCTGTTCGACGCCAATAAGGATGGCCGCACAATTCCTGCGGTGGCCGTAGTCGGCAAGCCGGGCATCATGTTCATGTTCGACCGCGTGACCGGCAAGCCGATCTACGATGTGGTGGAAACGCCCGTGGCCAAAGCCGATGCGCCGGGTGAGCAGTCCTCACCCACACAGCCAATTCCGTCCAAGCCGGTCGGGGTTTCGCGCACCAGTTTTAAGATGGAAGAACTCGCGCAGGTAACGCCGGAGCACACGGCAGCCTGCAAGAAAATGATCGATGACAACAAGTTGACATTCGGGGGGCCTTACAATCCGCCTGGCTTCAATCATCCGACCGTGCAGTTTCCCGGCGCCAACGGCGCGGGGAATTATGGCGGTATGACGATGGACCCCGATCTCGGCTACATCATCGTCAACACACAGGACTTGGGGCAGATCACCCAGATTGGTCCGAAGGGCGATCCTATGCGATCAAACGGCACCGCTGGCGTGCGCGCACCTGATGTCAGCACCATTCCGTACAACATGACGGGCTTCAATGGCCGCTTTGCGATTATGCAGCCGGTCATCATGCCTTGTCAGGAACCACCCTGGGGCTCATTGACAGCTGTGAACGTCAATACCGGTGACATTGCCTGGCGCGTACCGCTTGGCATCACGGAAAGCCTGCCGCCCGGCAAACAGAATACCGGCCGCCCAAATCTTGGTGGTCCGATCACGACGGCTTCGGGTTTGGTCTTCATTGGCGCCAGCGATGACAATCATTTTCGCGCCTTCGATGCAAAAAGCGGCAAGATCCTGTGGGACGTAAAAATGGAAACGCAGGTAAAGGCCACGCCCATCACCTATGCCGACAAGACCGGCAAACAATTCGTCGCCGTGAATGTCGGTGATACAGTTTACGCTTACGCACTGCCGTAAAAATATTTCCTGGGAGGGAACACATGCGCATGCATTCGAAATTAACACTGGCAATATCGCTCGCTGCGGCCATTACGGGCAGCGCCATGGCGCAGACCCCGCCACCAGCGGCCGGCGCCGGGCGTGGTGCCGCTGGTGGCGGCAATAACGGCATTAATCCGGGATTTAATTCAGGTGGCGCCGGGATCGGCAGCGCAGAAGTCGCGCCGCTGATTTTTGAGGAACATTGGCGCGACATACCCATGTCCGAGCCGATAACGCCCGAACATCTGTCGAACCCGGGACTAGTACTTCATATCTATGGCGACAGCGATCATATTCGTGCTACGCAGCATCCCACCGAGGCTTATACCTATACCGGCGAGACTGTCACCAACTGGGCACTGACCCTCAGCGATCCAAAATTTTATTACGATCTGTCTGGCACCGGCAAAGTGATGCTGCGCACCCGCAATTCGGGCTATCGCTTCACCCATGTTGTGATCAAGACGCTGGACGGAACCTGGTACGCCAGCGAAGAAGGCTCGCCCGAATCCACCTCCTGGATCGAGCGCGAGTATGCGCTGAAAGATCTGCACTGGCGCGTGCTGTTAATGACAGACACGCCCAGCAATGCCAGCAATCAGCGCAAGCCCGATCCGAAACTGGTGCCGATTATTCCGATGGGTGTCGGCAATCCCGACCTCACCAAGGTCGATGAGGTTGGATTTTCCGACCTGATGCCCGGCGGCTGGATACCGTCCACCTCGCGCGTCAATGTCTGGAAAGTCTACGGCAAAAAGGTACCGCGTTAATTTAAAAACCAAACCGGGCGACGCCGAAGGCGGCGCTTTTTGCGTTCAGGAGAAATGAAATGAAGCTGGCAACGAAAATTCTCGCCGCTACGGCGTTCGCCGGATTGGCTACTGCCGTACTGGCGCAGACTCCGGCACCTCAACAGGTGCAGAATACCAAGCAGGGTCTGAGTGCCGCTGCCGGCCTGGCGGCAGGCCCTTATTTTGCCGTTGGCCCTCAATATCCCAACGATCCCAATGCCCCACCCCCTGCCGGGCGTGGCCCGGCGGCCGGTGGTGCCGCCGGACGCGGTCAGGCTGCAGCCGGACGTGGACCGGCGGCTGGAAATGCAGGGCCGCCCAGAGGGGCAAACGGTGTCGCTACTTTTGGTACGGAGGAAAACGCGCCATTGATCTGGGAAGAGCATTGGACGCGCGCGCCGCTGACCCAGCCCATGACACAGGCCAATCTGGGCAACAAGAATTTGCGGCTGCACATCTATGGCGATGCCGCCGGCATCCGCAAAACCGCGCATGCCAACGAGGATTACACCTATACCGGTGAGACGCGGAATAATTGGGCAATCACTGTGAGCGACCCGGCAAATTATTGGGACCTGACTGTGCCCGGGAAAATCCTGTTACGCACACGCAATACCGGATTTCGCTTGGCGCACATCATCATCAAGACGGCTGATGGAAAATATTACGCGAGCGAAGAAGGCTCGGGTGAATCCAGTGCCTGGATCAATCGCGATTACATTTTCGCGGATCTGCATTGGCGCAATCTGACCATGACCGATGCACCGTCTGCTGTCGCGGGCTCGGCGCGCCCGGCCGATCCCGATCGGGTCGTTCTGGTGCCGACCAGCGTGGCCACGCCCGATCTCAGCAAGGTAGAGGAAGTCGGATTCTCCGATCTGATGCCGGGCGGATTTATTCCGGCCACGCTTCGCGTCAATGCCTGGGCGCTATTCGGCAAAAAAGTACCGCGTTAGACGATCGAGCAAAGTCGCGTTACAATTTGATATATTGTGGGTGGTGCGGGCATGCGCCGCCCGCCAATTCTTGACAAGCGGGAGAAATAAAAATGCGTCCATTAATGCACCTCAGGACCTCAATCAGTATGGCCATTTGCATATTGCCGCTTGCGTTTTTGTCCGCGGCAGGCGCGGAAGTGCCTGCCGCGGCGACGGTTTCGGATGGTGTCGTCAATACCGACGTCTATCCCGAGCACAATGTCTCGTTTCCCGGCGGCGTAACCGGCATTCCCGACCTCACCTATTATTCGGTAAGCGGCTATCGCGCGATGCGCATGGATCTGTATCTGCCGCCGGCAAGCTTCGACACGCCCCGTCCCTTCATCGTCTACACCCATGGCGGCGGCTGGTCCGGCGGCAACAAGCGCACCACCGGCGCCTTTTCCAACTGGCCTGGCGTATTGGCCTCCTTGGCCGCCAAGGGCTATGTCGTGGCGTCCTTGGATTATCGTTTGTCGTCCGACGAAACATTTCCCGCTGCAATACAGGACGTCAAAGCCGCCATTCGGTTCCTGCGTGCCAATGCGGACAAATATAACATCGATAAAACCCGCGCCCTGACCTGGGGGCCCTCTGCGGGCGGTCAGCTGTCGGCGCTCGCCGGTACCTCTTGCGGCGCCGCCAATCTGTCTCCACCGGCGCGCGCCGGTCGCGGCGGCCGCGGCGGTCCCGCAACAGTGGAAACAGCCGCGCCCGCGCCCACGGGGATGGATGCCGAGTCTGATTGCGTGCAGGCCGCTATCGGCTGGTATGGAATTTATGACTTCGCCACCATGCGCCGTCCGGCGCAACCGGGCGCCGCTCCCTCAGCTGACAATGTCTATCTCGGCTGCGGAAGCACGCCTTGCTCGCAACAGCAACTCGACGCGGCCAGCCCGCAATTCTATATCAGCGACAAGACACCGCCCTTCCTGATTGTGCACGGCATGAAGGACACGACGGTGCCGGTCGCCCAGGCGCAGAATTTCTTTGCGGCCCTGAAGGCGAAAGGCATCAAGGCCGACATGCTGCTGCTGCCCGATGTCGGACACAGCTTTATCGGCGAAACGCCTAAGGCTACGCACGATGCCAGCATTGAAGCACTGGAACGCACCATTGCCTTCATTGATGCCACCATCGGCGACAAAAAGCAGAAATAGGCGCCGTACGCGCCGCACAAAAAGGCCGGTTCCTGTGAACCGGCCTTTTTCGTCCCGGAACAAATAATACACCACATTTTTGTATTTAATAACGAACTACATTATAGGTATGTATTGTTCTTGCGCTTTGAGGCGGGACGTGGGAAGACGCGCCCATCATGGCTGCCCCAGGTCTACAAATGCTCACCGCCAGCCGTCTGCGCGACGGAGACGTCCTTTATTGGCGGCAGGGCGTATGGGTGCTGAGCCTGGCCGAGGGCGAGGTTTTCAGCGACGCCGCGCAGGCACAGGCGGCGCTCGCCACCGCCACGGACGGTCTTGCACGGAACGAATATGTGGCACCCTACCTTTTCGAGGTTCGCGTCGAAAATGGCGCCGTCCACCCCGTGAAAGAGCGCGAAATCATCCGTGCTGCCGGGCCGACGGTGCGCCCCGACACAGGCAAGCAGGCGACCCATGTATAGATACGACGAATTCGACGCAAAATTCGTGGCGGAACGCGTGGCGCAATTCCGCTATCAGGTGGAACGTCGGCTCAGCGGCGAATTGAACGAAGACCAGTTCAAGCCCTTGCGGCTGATGAACGGCCTCTATCTGCAACTGCATGCCTATATGCTGCGCATTGCCGTGCCCTACGGCACGCTGTCGTCAAAACAGATTCGCAAGCTCGCCCATATCGCACGCACCTACGACAAGGGTTTCGGCCATTTCACTACCCGCCAGAACCTCCAGTTCAACTGGATCAAGCTGGTCGATGTCCCGGATATTTTGTCGGAGCTGGCCAGCGTCGAAATGCATTGCATACAGACCAGCGGAAACTGCATTCGCAACGTCACGGCCGATCAGTTCGCCGGGGCTACGGCGGAAGAAATCGAAGACCCGCGCCCACTGGCCGAAATCATCCGCCAATGGTCAAGCCTGCATCCGGAATTCGTATTCCTGGCGCGCAAATTCAAGATCGCCGTTGGCGCGACCGAGCATGACCGCGCCGCGCTGAAATTCCATGATATGGCGGTAGACATCGTAAAGAATGCGCAGGGCCGGGTCGGGTATAAAGTCTATGCTGGCGGCGGCATGGGCCGCACGCCCTATGTCGCCCATGTCATGAACGAATTCGTCGAGCGGGAGGATATTCTCGCCTATCTTGAGGCCGTGCTGCGCGTCTACAATCAGGACAGCCGTCGCGACAACATCCATAAGCAGCGCATCAAGATCCTGATCAACACAATCGGCCCGGAGGAAATGCGCCGTCGCGTTTCCCGCGAATTCGACGAAATCAAGCGGGCCGGAACGCTGCAATTGCCCGCCGAGGAACTGGCGCGCATTACGACCTATTTTGCGCCGCCAAAATTCGAAGCCCTCACTGACGAAGTCCCCGCCTCGCAAGACGCGGGCTTCAACAATTGGGTCAAGACCAACACGCACAAGCACCGCGCGCCGGGTTACGCCATTGCCACCATTTCGCTCAAGGCCATAGGCCAGGTGCCGGGCGATGCCAGCCATGTGCAGTTGGACGCACTGGCCGATCTGATGGACGAATACGGGCTGGAAGAAATCCGCGTCAGTCACGAACAGAATCTTGTCCTTCCGCACGTGAAGAAAAACGATCTGCCAGCGGTTTATGCGCGCCTGAAGGATCTGGATCTGGCGACGCCCAACGCAGGCCTTGTTACCGATATCATCGCCTGCCCCGGCCTGGACTACTGCGATCTCGCCAACGCCCGGTCGATCCCGATTGCGCAGGACATCGCAAAGAAATTTTCCGATCTGGATCGTCAGCACAATATCGGCGAATTGAAGATCAAAATATCCGGCTGCATCAATGCCTGCGGCCATCACCATGCCGGCCATATCGGCATTCTGGGCGTCGACAAGAAGGGCGTTGAATATTACCAGCTTCAGCTCGGCGGCTCGGGCGCCGAAGACGCCGCCATTGGCGACATTATGGGGCCGGGCTTCGGCGAACATGAAATTGCCGATGCCGTCGAACGCGTCATCGATGTCTATCTGCGGGAACGCCGCAACGGGGAGCGATTCCTGGATACCTATCGGCGCCTCGGCATGGCGCCGTTCAAAACGGCGGCTTACGCCTCGGATGAGAAACATGCCGCTCATTAAAGACGGAAATTTCGTCCCCGACGGTTTTGCTGCTGTGGCCGACGAGGCGCCGCTGCCTGACGGCGCGGTGATGGTTTCTCTGGCCCGCTTCGAAAAGGAGCGCGATGCGCTGCTGGCGCGCAATACGCCGCTGGCTGTGCGTCTCAAGTCTGATGAGAACCCGGAAACGCTGGGCCAAGACGTACAGCGCTTCGCCGCAATTGCCCTGGAATTTCCCAAATTCCGTGACGGCCGTGCCTTTTCATGGGCGCGCATGCTGCGCACGCGCCTGCATTACGCCGGTGAAATTCGTGCCGTAGGTGATTTTCTCTACGACCAGATTTTTTACATGCATCGCGTCGGCTTCACTGCATTTGAAGTTCACGAAGACTTTACCGCGCAGCAATATGCGCGTGCCTTATCGGAAATAACGCATGTTTATCAACCGTCCGCCGACGGCCAGCGTACCATTCGCGAATTGCGCGCCAAATAAGGCAAAACCACACTTTGTGACATTTTAATTCATTGCCGGGACACCCAGGCGACAGGAGCCTCCTATATTCTCGCTGTGTAGAACACAGGAAGTCCCCAATGAAGATCAATTACAAACACGTTATCCCCACTTTTGCCGCCGTTGTTCTGACAGCGTCTGCCGCCATGGCGCAGATGCCGGCTGCCGGACAGCAGCAGCGCGGCGCAAATCGTACGCCGCTGACCACCGAACAAATGGCCGAGCGACAGGCGCAAATGTGTGCGGACCGTTCCGCCCGCGCCGCGGCGCAATTCACCTACCTCGAAGAACGCCTTAAATTGACGGCGGCGCAGAAACCCCTGTTCGACCGCTGGAAGACAGCCGTACAAAGTGACCGCGCCGCGGCGCAGGCCGACTGCACCAAGCCGCGTCCGGCGCCCACCGCAAACGCGCAGCGTCTCACCTTGCCGGAACGCAATGCACGCATGGAAGACGCGCTGAAGGCGCGTCTCGCATCCTTGCAAAAAACCCGACCCGCACAGGAAGCGCTCTATAACGCGCTGACGGCGGAACAGAAGCAGGTGCTTGATCAGCGCGGTGGACGAGCCGGCGCCGGACAGCGCATGGGCAACCGCGACGGACGCGGCCCAGGTATGGGCGGGTTCGGCATGGGACGCTCTGGCATGATGGGCGGTTCCGGCATGGGACGCCCTGGCATGATGGGTGGCCCAGGTATGGGCGGCCCGGGCGGTAATGGACCGCGCGGCGGCATCTGATAGCTGGCGTTTAACTGTTACAAAGCAAAGGCGCCTTCGCATCGGAAACGATGCGGAGGCGTTTGCTTTGTATAGGCTCGGATTTGCTTGACCCCCAATGTCCTTTGCCTCAAACAGGGCCGGAAATTGTCTGGGCGACCGGAATGAACGCTCCTGCCAGCATCGATAAGCCGTTGCCCCACTTCGCATCGGTGGAAAATGTGGTTGAACAGCTCAAGCCTGATCAGCCGCTCTACCTGCTGCGTCCCCAAAAATTTGCCAGCGCCGCCAAGCTGTTTCTCGATGGCTTTCCGGGCACACCCATGTATGCCGTAAAGGCCAATCCGGCGTTGCAGGTTCTGGACCAGGTATGGTCTGCAGGCATTCGCCATTTCGATACCGCAAGTCTGGGCGAAATCGAGTTGGTGAAAACGCGCTTTCCTGATGCCGTCTGCCATTTCATGTCGCCTTTGCGGCTGCCCGGCGCGGGAGCCGAGGCCTATAATCGTTTTGGCGTCCGCGATTTCGTCATCGACACCGATTTTGAACTCGACAAGCTGCTGCGCGAAACCGGCAGCGCCAAGGACCTGCGCGTATTCGTGCGGTTGGCCGCCACATTGGGCGGTGCCCTGCTGGAGCTATCCAGCAAATTCGGCACCACGCCGGAAGAAGGCGCGCGTCTACTCAAGCGCGTTAAGGCGGCTGGCGTCACACCGGCGCTGACATTTCATGTCGGCTCGCAATGCCTGTCGTCATTTTCCTATGCGCAGGCAGTGGAAATTGCCCGCCGCGCCATGGTCCTGTCGGGCATTGATGTTCAGGTTCTGGACATTGGCGGCGGCTTTCCCGCGCCCTATACCGGATCGAATAATCCGCCGGCGCACTGGTATTTCGACACCATAAAAGAAGCCCTGGAACAGCTTCCCAATCATGAAACCATGGACGTGCTGTGCGAGCCGGGCCGAGCGCTGGTGGCAGAAGGCGTATCTTTGGTAACCCAGGTCATACTGCGCAAGAAGGACAAGCTGTACCTCAATGACGGCGTCTATGGCAGTTTCGACGAAATTACCATTCCTGGCTTTGATGAGGATTATCCGGCACGGACTTTGATGCTGGACGCGCATGGCGAGGCCAAGCCGCGCACAGGGACCATGGTGGCGTTCCGCCTGTATGGTCCGACCTGCGATACCATGGACGTGTTACCGCGTCCGATCATGCTGCCCGACACAATAGAGGCGGGCGATTTTATAATCTTCGATTCCATGGGCGCCTACACCGTGTCCTCGCGCACGCATTTCAACGGCTTTTATCCGGACGACTGGGCGATTATCGGAAATTAGCGTTTCGTTAAGTCCTGACGCGCGCGGAATGCGCAAAACTTCACGGCAAACAAATCCTTAATCCTTACGCGCCATCCTTCGGCGCGAAGGAAACACCTATGCCGTCAGCCAAGGAACGTCTTGTGCATTTGCTCGAGCTTGCCGAGCAAGGTCCCGCTCTGCGCACCGCGCTGGCGGAGGAAATAACCGATCTTTTGTTGAACTGGCCGCCGGATTGTCCCAGCGCTATGCGCCTGCCCTGCGAAGCATTGCTGGAAAAAGCCGCCCGCGAAGTAGATTCCGCCACGCGCGCGCGCCTGGCACGGCGCATTGAAGAGCATTGCGATCTGCCCATTACATTGCTGAACGCCGTGTATTTTTCTGCCTCCGAGCCGCTGAAGAAACGCATTGTAGCGCGCAATGAATCCGATTCCGCGCGGCCTGCCAACACGTGCGAGGCCGATGAACGCGCCCTTGTATTGGCCGCGCGAAAAAAGGAATCGTTTGCCGCTGAATTTGCCCGCCAGCTCAAGCTCGCGCTGGCGACGGCAGAGGATATTCTCGCCGATGGCAGCGGTCAGTCATTGGCGGTAGCCTGTAAGGGTGCGCATGTCACGCGCGCGGGCTATTCCGCGCTCGCGCTGCTGACGTCAAAAGACAATGGCAGCGACAGGCGACTTGAAGCCTATGAGACCGTTCCTCAACATGCCGCAGAACGCATGCTGCAGGCATGGCGCATGCAGGGTGAATCCATCCGCGTAGCGGCTCAATAGCTAGCTGCCCGCCTGCACATCGTGCCGTTCGCGCGTGCGCGCGAACTTCACATTCGGAAATTTGTCCGCGACATAGCCCAGTTCCCAGGCGCTTTTTGCCAGGAATACCGGCGAGCCGTCGCGATCCTTGGCCATGCCGCCTTTGTTGCCGTTGACGAACTTTTCCATATCGGCGTCGCTGCCGGACAACCAGCGTGCGGTATCGTAGGGCGATTGCTCCAGATCGGCATCCAGCCCGTATTCGGCAACCAAACGCGACTTCAGAACATCGAGTTGCAATGGCCCGACCACGCCGACGATCCATTGCGAGCCGATATCCGGCTTGAACACCTGCGTCACGCCCTCTTCCGCCAGGCTTTCCAGCGCGCGGGTCAGATGCTTTTGCTTCATCGGGTCGCCCAGACGCACTCGCCGTAAAATTTCGGGCGCAAAATTCGGTATCCCGGTGAACACCACATTGCCGCTTTCCGACAGCGTATCGCCCACGCGCAACACACCGTGATTGGGAATTCCGATAATGTCGCCCGGCCAGGCTTCGTCGACCGTTTCGCGTTCCTGGGCGAAGAACAGAATGGGATTATGCACGCCCAGTACTTTTCCCGTGCCAGACTGCTTCAGTTTCATGCCGCGCTTGAACTGGCCCGACGCCAGCCGCAAGAACGCGACGCGGTCACGATGGTTGGGATCCATGTTGGCCTGAACCTTGAAAACGAAGCCCGAAACCTCCGGATCCGTGGGATTCACATTCTTGCCGCGCGCGGGCGCCACGCCTGGCGGGGGGGCACTGTCCCCCAGCGCAGCCAATAGCTCGCGCACGCCGAAATTTTTCAGCGCCGAGCCGAAATAAACCGGTGTCATATGGCCTTCGCGGTATTTGGCGCGATCGAAGCGGGACAGTCCGGCCTGCGCCAGTTCGATGTCTTCTTCCAATTTTGCCGTCTCGCCGGCATCGAGCATATCCGCCAGCGCCGCCGCGCTGATCCGTTCGATGCCGGGAAACGGCACAAAATCATCCGCATACAGATCGTAGACGCCGCGAAAATTGAGTCCCTGACCGACAGGCCACACCATGGGCGCGCAATCGAGCTGGAGCTGGTCCGATATTTCATCCAGCAGCTCGAACGGATCGCGCGCTTCGCGATCCATCTTGTTCACGAATGTCATGATCGGAATGTCGCGCAACCGGCAAACCTCGAACAATTTTCGGGTCTGGCTTTCGATGCCCTTGGCGGCATCGATTACCATGACCGCGGAATCCGCCGCGGTCAGGGTGCGATAGGTGTCTTCCGAAAAATCCTCATGGCCCGGCGTATCAAGCAGATTGAATACCGCGCCTTCAAATTCGAAGGTCATTACGGCCGACGTCACCGAAATGCCGCGTTCCTGTTCGATTTTCATCCAGTCGGACTTGGCGCGCCGGGCCTCGCCGCGCGCCTTGACTCGGCCGGCGGCATGGATGGCGCCGCCCAGCAACAGCAAATGCTCGGTCAGCGTGGTCTTGCCGGCATCCGGATGCGAAATGATCGCGAAGGTGCGGCGACGTTTGGCTTCGGTTTCGAGTTTCGACATGGTGCGCCGGATTAGCCGAAGGCGGCGAGGCTCCTTAGAGGGTCGCGCGGTCCATGGAACGTGAGCCTACTCGCCAAAATCGACGCCAAGGCGCTTTTTCTACGCCTGGAATCGTTTTGGCCCTCGGCTGATGTGCCAGAGACCCAGAACGGGCCAACACACACGACCGGCCCTCGCACTCTGGCAAGGGCCGGTCCGAGGGCGCCAACGCGTTAGCGCAGCGGAATGTTGATGGTCAGGCCCGGCGGCGGGTCATAGACCGGAGGCGCGTCATAGTCGACGGGCGCGGGATACACGACCACCGGCCGCGGCGTGTAGTATACAGGCGGCGCATAGTAGTAGGCGTGCCCCGGCGGGACAAAATGGCGCCCGCAATGCTTCCACTCTCTTCCCTTTTCGTCATGCGCCAATGCGCCTGTCGCGGTGGCGAGCACCGCGAGGCCGGCGATATCGGCAGCCGTTGCCGTCCGCCACGTCTGTCGCTGCTTGATCACGTCGTGACGCATTGTTGCCTCCTGTGCTCAAGACATAACGCGCGCACTGGCAGAAAGATGTTGCGGAGACTGTGACCGCACCGGGGAAAGTCGTTGTCAGCTTCGAAGTCGACAGTGACGCGCGGCAGTGGAGCCCGGCGGTGTCCCGTTCTCAGCAGCACGGGCTGCCTATCGGCGGTCACCTGCCAGGCCCGGGGCAATTCGATCAGCGACTGCGCCCCCCGAACTCAGCCCCCCGAACTCAGCCCCCCGAACCAGGAACCAGCCCGAAAGCCGAATCACCCCCCGAACTCAGGGGTCACCCGAACCAAGGGCGCGCGGCGGAGAGACGTTGCTGTCGCACCTGTGGCAAAGCTGAGGCTCGCGCTTTCGGCGATCCCAGGACAGGCATCGGCCCCGACCCCGAAAGCCCCCGCGCGGGGTACGACCACCGGCCTAGCAGTGTCCCCAACCCCACCCCCGGGAGGGATGCCTGGCGTCCGCTCTGCCGCTAAAGTCTTGGCGGGGCTGGCGCAGCGGCCCCGGAATCGACATCGACAACCGATCGGCGCCTTCGACCCCCGGCGGGCTGATTTGAAGGGGAGGACACCTTCCTCGAAGGTGGGTGGGGAGACATGATGGGCAAGCCAGATCCGAGCGCTGCCGGAGGTCCGGGCCGCGATCGACCAGGGCGTATCCCGGCATGAGGCGCGTGAGATTCACGGCTGGGACGAATGCTCGCGGGACGACTGCCCGATGGTCCCGAAGCCATTTGTCCTGAACGGCGGGGGAGGCTTCGGGCAGGCCGACTAGAGAGTTCGAGCAAGTCCAATTTAGGCTCTGCCGGGGCATCCATCCTAGCCTCGTGACACAGGCTAAATCGCACCCACGGACGCACGGTGACGATTGGACTTATCCGTGGGGTGCGAGGGCCACGGGAGGACTGATCGATGCTCCGACTGCTTACCTTGGCAGGTGTCGCCCTGCTGGCCATCGTCGTTCTTGGTTCCATTGCGGCGGCAACTCTGGCGGTCTTTTTCATCGCCGCCTGACGTCTTAGCCTGAACGTACGGGAGACGCGCATGTATCGCATTTGGTTCTGGGCGATGGTCGATCGCGAGAACGATGGCTGCTTCATCGCCAGCATTCCCGACCTCGGAGACCTGGCGGCGCACGGCGAGAACGAGAAGGACGCCGTGGCTCACGTCGCCAAGCTGGCCGGCGAACATGTGCGGGCGGCCGTAGAAAGCGGCCAGCCCGTTCCTCACCGGCGTCACTTCTCTGAAATGCCGAGCCACCTTCGATCCAAAGAAATCGGGGCGGCCATCATTCCAGTCGAGGTTCCACGAACCGCGGCGTGGCCAACTCCGCCGTATCACATGTCCGCTTGAGCTTTGCCGGAAATCAAAGACGTAGCCGCCGAGCCGCCTTCGTGAGGACGGACCAAGGCGAAGGGGCCGCGATCTGAGACTGGGGCGGTAGCTGGACGGTGCGACGGCCTGGGATCAGCCGAGGGAGGATTGCGCACGACGTCGCCTGCCGGATCACCTCGTGCAGCGGGCGCGTGGCGCCCTATTCGCTCGCCAATGGGTTCCAGCAACCGGAACGACCGGGACAGGCGTCCCGATCGTCCTGCTCGCCGAACCTCGACCCGGATGTCAGGCCGGCAGTTCGACCTCGATCACCTCGAGATCGGCGGTCATCACCTTGCCCTTGGTTTCCGGGCCGAGGAAGACCGCGATCACGTACACGACCAGCGAACCGATCGTGCCGTACATCATCGGCTTGGCGAAGCCCATGCCCTGGTTCACGGCGAAGTAGGTCAGCAGCGGCGCGACAGCCGCCCCCCAGACCGCGCCCTGGTGATAGACGAAGCCCGCCGCGGTGGCGCGGACCTCGGTCGGAAAACGTTCCGACAGCCAGCCCGGGTTGAGCGCGTCCTTGCCGCCGACAAAGCAGATGAACAGCAGGAAGAACGCGAGGAACCACACCGGATCGGTCGTGTTCAGATAGATCGGCACGAAAAGGATGGAGACAGCGCAGGGCAGCATGAGCGCCCAGCGCCGGCCGATCCGTTCCGACATCGCGCCCCAGAAGCTGCAGGCGAGAAATGTCAGGATGTTGCCCCAGAATACCGGGACCGCCACCTGGGCCGGTGTCCAGCCCAGCTCCTTCTGCAGGTAGGTGCCCAGCATGGCCCAGATCGCGTAGTAGACGCAGAAGTTCGCCGCCATCCACAGACAACCCGTGAGGGTGTTCCACAGATACTTGCGCTTGAAGATCGCGAACAGCGGAAGCGTGACCTGCTTGTTGGTCGTGTTCTGGATCTTCTTGTTCTCCTTCCAGACTTCCGGCTCCTTCACATATACGCGGATCCAGACGCACACCAAGGCCGGCAGCACGCCCAGGATCAGCATGCCGCGCCAGCCGTAGCCGTGCCCCAAGCTTTCGAGCGGGGCGTAAAGGAAGCCGTAGGCCAGCGCCGACAGCGCGAACCCCAGGCCCCACGAGCCCTGCAGCACGCCCGACATGAAGCCGCGCGAGCGCACGGGCCAGGATTCCATCGCCAGCGCCGCGCCGGCCGGCCATTCCGCGCCCATGCCGATGCCCAGCAGGGCCCTGGCCACGAACAGGAACATGAAGCTGGGCGAGAGTCCCGCGGCGAGGTTGCAGACGGAGTACCAGAGGATGGAGATCATCAGCGGCGCGCGACGCCCCAGTCGATCGGCCAACCAGCCCGACGCGGTGGCGCCGCCCAGGCGCATGATCAGCGTGACCGAGAAGACCGCGGTCACTTCGATCAGCGGAACCCCGAATTCCTGCGCGATCGGCGCCATGATCAGGAGAAAGACCGTGAAGTCGAACGCATCCAGCGTCCAACCCATCCATGCCGCGGCATAGGCGTACCATTGATCTTTGGTGGGTTCTCTCCACCACGGCAACGCGGACGCGGGTGCACTCGATGCGGGCATTGGCGAGTCCTCCTGATTTGCTTTTTTTGGTCTACGCGGACACTTCTCCAACCAACGTTGAACAGGCGGATATCTTCCGATGTTTGCGGGATATTGGCAATCGCACCGTGCAAATATCGAGCTTGCCGACCAGCGCCCGGCGATGTCGCGGCGAAACGCCGTCAATGTCGCGCGGCGAAACGGAGGTCAGCCTGGCGAGACCGGTCGGGCGCAGGGTCGGCGGCGGACGACAACCGTCCGCGGCGCCTACACGCGCTCGAGGATCGACAGGCCGCGGTTGCGATCGATCAGGTAGATCAGGCCGCGATGGTCGACGTAGACGTCGTTGCTGCAGACGCGCTGGGCTCCCGCCGGCACGTCCGGCATCCACCAGGCGGCCTGCTTCATCGACAGGGGATTGGCGATATCGATCACCCTGAGCCCGTTGGCGAACCAGGCGGCGGGAACCTCGTTGCCGGTGACGGTTTCGACGGGCTGGTGGCAGGCCGTCATCAAGGGCGTCTCGATCCCGACCAGTTCCGGCAGCTGGAAGCAGCCGACCGGCACCGGACGGGTCTCGTCGGTGATGTTCACCATCCAGAGCGCCGCCGGCAGCTCGGGCGAGAGCGTGGGATCGAGCGGCTGCACGTGCTCGTCCGCGACCAGCATCCAGCGATGGCCGGCGATCGGCACATCGATCGGAACCAGGCTGTGGGTGGGCCAGCCGAACGGCGGACTCCAGTCGAGGCTGGAGACCAGCTTCGGCCTGGTCATGTCGCTGATGTCGAGGATGACGCCGCCGCCGTACCAGTAGCTGACATACAGGCGATCGCCGCGCCGGATCGGATGGTGGCAGCGGTGGTTCTTCGCCTTCCAGCCCGGCGTTTCGCCGCCGGCGGTCCACTGCCCCGGCATCCACCAGCGACCGACCTCCTCGGGCCTGGTCGGATCCTCGAGGTCGAGGATCATGACGATGGTGCCGACATAGCCTTCCTGCTCGGTGGAGATGTAGGCGTAGCGGCCATCGAAGGTGAAACGGTGCACGCCCGATCCCGGCGCACGGCCAATGGCAGATGTCGCGCGGGCTGTCCGGCCGGCTGACGTCGAAGATGCGCAGCCCGACGAAATCGCCGGCCGGCTTGTCGCCGCGCGTGCGCTCGCGGTTCGCCACCATGATGCCGTTGGCCACGCGCACCTTGTGGGAATGCAGCCCCGGCGGAATGTCGATCGAGGCGACGAGCCTCGGATGCGCCGGATCGCTCACGTCGAGGACGGAGGTCCCGTGCGGCGGCTGCATGTGCCCGACATAGGCGTGGTCGCCGTCCACGACGACCTGGCCGCCCCCGGGGATATCGACCCAGGCAACCTCGCGAATGCCGGAACCCTGACCCATGGTGTCCTCCCCTTCAGAGGCCTGCGGAGCACGGACGTCGCCGTTTCCGGCCGGCGTGATCTTGCGGCGCGCGGGCCGGCGGTGCAAATGCGCGAGGGGTGGCCAGACGACGTCTGGCTTCCTAGCCTCCGGGTGAATTGCCCAACCGAAAGGATCGACCTCATGACCCTCACCCTCGCCGAAGCCAATCGCGTGATCGCCGGCGCCATCGAGAAGGCCGAGCAGATCGGCGCCAAGATGAATATCGCCGTGTGCGACGCCGGCGGACGGCTCCTGGCCTTCCAGCGCATGGACGGCGCCATGTGGGCCGGCTCCTTCGGCAGCCAGGGCAAGGCCATGGCGTCGGCCGCCTTCGGACGGCCGAGCGGCGACCTGACGCCGCGCGCCGACCATCCGACCTTGCGCGGCATCGCCGCGGCCGAGGGCAACCACATGTTCTATGGCCAGGGCGCCGTGCCGATCTTCCGCCAGGGCGTCCTGATCGGGGCCTGCGGCGTCGGCGGCGGGACCGCCCAGGAAGACGAGGACTGCGCCCGCGCCGGGGTCGAAAAGCTCTGAGGCCGTCCGACCGGCTTCCTGGTCACGGTCGATCACGTGGCAATCCAATAGCATTTTCGGCAACGACACCGGGACGTGTCAGCGCGTCTCGTTTCCGCCGAGGAGGCGCACCAGCATATGCCTGATGTGATCCTGCCCGCCGAAGAACACGGCAAGAATACGGACCTTGCGCGCTGCGTGATCGACGTCGAACCAGTAGATCGCCCGTGCAATGGCAAGAAAGCGGATCCCCGGCAAGATCTCGTCGCGCGCCGTGCCCCGCAAGGGAAAGCTTGCCAGCCGATCGGCGGCCTTGCGGATGTCCATCACCCGCCGCGCGGCATGGTCCAAGGCTTCCTCGGTACCCTCGCCGAAGGCCACATAGCTCTCAAACAGGTGGTCGAAGATCAGGCCGAAGTCGCGTTCGGCGTCGGCCGAGAATTCAATCGCGAACCGCATGTGCCCGGCGTTTCCTGCCGATCATCCGGGACAGCCGGCTGTCCATCCTTGCGGCCGACAGGAACGGGCCCGAACGCCGCTTGCCGAGGATCTCGGCCAAAGCGGCCCGCTCCACGGCTTCATCTTCCATCTTCTCGCGAAGAAGCTAAACGAGGTGGGCGCCGACGTCACCTTCGGCAAGGACGACACCACCGTCCACGTGCTGCGCCGGGGGAGCGAGGCGGTCCTCGACGTCGGGCCGGCCAGCAAGGACGCCGTCGCCGGCGCGGTCTGGGACCTCGTCACCGACCTCCTCTGTGATCCGTCCACCCTCGCGGCGGGCCGGCGTCAGCGTCGGGCGTTGGCCTTGGCGGCCGGCTCCTCGTCGATCCTCGTCCTCGAGGTCCTCGTCGGTGACGTCCTCGTCGGCGGAGTCGTCGGTCTCGACCTCCTCGTCGTCGGCCTCGTCGGCGTCGGCCTCGTCGGCGTCGCCTCGGCGTCCTCGCGCGTCGGTCCTCGGCGTCGACGGCCTCGGCCTCGACGGTCCTCGGCGTCCTCGCCGGCCGGCTCGTCCCCGGCCGGGGCCTCGTCCTGGGCGGCGACGATCGCCTCGGCCGCCGCGGGCCCGCCGAGCGTGGCGAGCATGTTGCGCACGTTCGAGAGCTGCGCGGTGATGCTGTCGCGACGGGCGGTGGCGGCGGCGAGCTCGCGCTCGGAGTCGCGGCGGACGCGGTCGGCCTGCTCCTTGGCGGCTGCGCACGATGTGGGTGGCCTCGGTGCGGGCGGTCTCGAGGACGCGGGCTGCCTCGCCGGTCTTGGCCTCGTGGTCCTCCTCGGCCTCCCGGGCCAGCAGGTCGGCGCGCTCCTGCACGGCGGCCAGGGCCTCGTCCTGCTGGGCCATCTGGGCGGTGAACTCCGCGGCCGAGGCCTCACGGCGCTCGCCGAGGGTCTTCTCGAAGTCGGCGGCCTGCTGGGCGGTCTTGGCGCGCTGCTGCTCGTAGTACGCCTCGGCCTCCTCGCGGCGGGCCGCGGCCTCGCGGGCGGCGTCGTCGACGATGGAGTCGGCCTGGGCCTTGGCCCGGGAGAGGACCTCGGCGGCGTCGGTGTCGGCGCGGTTGCGCAGCTCCTCGGCGTAGCGGTCGGCCTCGGCCCGCACCAGCTGTGCCTCCTCGTCCGCGACCCGGCGGGTCTCGTCGGCGTCCGCCGTGGCGGCCGTGCGGATCGAGCCGGCTTCCTCGTCGGCGAGCCCGAGCATCGTGCCGATCCGCTCGCCGAGGTCGGCGAAGGTCGGGCTGGAGACCTTGCGAGCCTCCTCCTCGAGGCCGGAGAGCCGGCTGCGGTGGTCGTCGAGCTCGGCGGCGGCCGCCTGCTGGTCCTGGCGGGCCTTGGTCAGCTGGACGGAGGTCTCGGCCGCCTCCTGGCGGGCCGACTCCGCCTCCTGGCGGGCGGTGTCGACGGCCTGGTGGAGTGCCGCGAGGTGCGCGTCGACCTGGACGGGGTCGTAGCCCCGGAAGACGGTGGGGAACTCGGGCTGGTTCATGCGGACTCCTCGTCCTGGGTGGGTGCGGGGTCGGGCTGCGGGTCGGAGGGTGCGGGGGCGGGGTCGCCGTCCGGTGGGTCGTCATGGACGTCGAGGGCCTCGATGACGCCGGAGAGACGGCTCAGCTGGGTGGTGATGGCGTCGCGCCGGGCCGCGAGGGTGTGCACCTCGGAGCGGGCCCGCTCGACGGCGGCGTGGGCCTCGGCCCGCACGGCGTCGGCCCGCCCCCGGGCGTCCTCGGAGGCGCGGACGATCTCGGCGCGGGCGGCCCGGTGGTACTCGTGCGCCTCGCGGTGCATCCGCTCGACGTCCTCGGCAGCGCTCTGGCGGACCCGGCGGGCGCCGTCCTCGGCCTCGGCCAGCCGCCGCTCGGCGCGGGCGGTCGACTCGGCCTCCTGCCGGCGGGCCTCCTCGAGGAGCCGCTGCGACTCGCGGGCCGCGGCCTCGCGGGTGCGCTCGGCGTCGGCGCGGGCCTCGCTGAGCACGGCCTCGGCCTGCTCGCGCAGCCGGCGGGCCTCGGACTCGGCCTCGGCGAGCCGGTCGCGGCTCTTGGCGGTGGCGCTGCCGAGCAGGGTCTGGACCCGCTGCCGGTGGTGTCGGGTGCGGTCGACGATCTCCTGGTGGTGCTCGCGGGCGCGGCGCTCGCGCTCCTCCTCGGTGCGCTCGAGGACCTCGCGGACCGTGCCCTGGGCCCAGGCGAGGTGCTTCTCGGCGCTGTCGACGACCGCGGCGGCCTCGGTCTCGGCGTCGGTGCGGAGGCGCAGGGCGTCCTTCTGCGCGTCCTCGACGAGCAGCCCGGCCTCGACGGCCGCCCCCCGCTCGCGGGTGGTCAGCTCGGCGATCCGGCGGGTGACCTCGGTCTCGGCCTCGGCGCGGTGGCGCGTCGCGTAGGCCTCGGCCTCCTCGCGCAGCGACGCCAGCTCACCGTTCGTGCTCTCGCGCAGCGCCTCGAGCTCGGCCGTGTGGCTCGCGTGCTCGGCCGCCCAGCGTTCCTGGTGGGTGCGCTCCTCCTCGGCGAGCCGGGCCATCGTCGTCTCGTGCTCGCCGCGGGCGCTCGCCAGCAGCTCCTCGGCGCGCTCGCGGGCGTCGGCGACGAGCGAGGCGGCCTGCTCCTCGGCGATGGCGATGGCCTCGTCGCTGGCCTTGGTCGCCCGCGCCCGCAGCAGCGAGGCCTGGTCGGCCGCGTCGGCGAGCATGATCTCGACCTCGGAGCGGGTCTCGGCCAGTCGCTGCTCGGCCTCCGAGCGCGAGGACTCGACCCGGGCCTGCAGCGCGGCGAGCTCGTGGGCGGCCTCCGCGGACTCGGCGCGCAGCCGGGCGGCCTCGGCGCGGGCCTCGCTCACCTCGCGGCCGGCGTCCTCGCGCAGCTGGTCGGCGAGGTCCTGGGCCCGGGTGAGCAGGGAGAGCGCCTCGTCGACCGGGCTCGCGGACGTCGTCACGTCCCGCCCGGCCTGCGCTACGTCGCTGCTGGACCCGTCGGACACGCGGCCCATGATTCCATGGCCGGGCCCGGACGGCGGACCGGACCTGTGCGTCTTCTCACCGACCGGTATCTTGGGGCCGGTGCGTGCCCGCTCGACCGGGGCCGCCGCCCCCATCGAAGGAGTTGCCGCGTGTCCGCACGCCTGTTCACGTCCGAGTCGGTCACCGAGGGCCACCCCGACAAGATCTGCGACCAGATCTCCGACAGCATCCTCGACGCCCTCCTCGACCAGGACCCCCACAGCCGGGTCGCCGTCGAGACGATGGTGACGACCGGGCTCGTCCACGTCGCCGGCGAGGTGACGCACCGAGGCCTACGTCGAGATCCCCGCGATCGTGCGCGACACGGTCCTCGGCATCGGCTACGACTCCTCGACCAAGGGGTTCGACGGGGCGTCCTGCGGGGTCGAGGTGTCGATCGGCCAGCAGAGCCCGGACATCGCCCAGGGCGTCGACACCGCCTTCGAGAACCGCAGCGGCGGCGTCGACCCGCAAGGACAAGCAGGGCGCCGGCGACCAGGGCCTGATGTTCGGCTACGCCTGCGACGACACCCCCGAGCTCATGCCGCTGCCGATCTACCTCGCGCACCGGCTCTCCGAGCGGCTCACGGCGGTCCGCAAGAGCGGCGAGCTGTCCTACCTGCGCCCGGACGGCAAGACCCAGGTCACCATCGCCTACGACGGCGACACCGCGGTCTCGCTCGACGCCGGTCGTCCTCTCGACCCAGCACGCCGAGGACGTCAGCCTCGACGGGCCTGCTCGAGCCCGACATCCGCAGCCACGTCATCGACCCGGTCCTCGCCGAGCTCGCCGACAGCGGGACGTCCTGCGCACCGACTCCTTCCGCACCTACATCAACCCCACGGGCAAGTTCGTCATCGGCGGCCCGATGGGCGATGCCGGGCTCACCGGCCGCAAGATCATCGTCGACACCTACGGCGGGATGGCCCGGCACGGCGGCGGCGCGTTCTCCGGCAAGGACCCCTCGAAGGTCGACCGCTCGGCCGCGTACGCCACCCGCTGGGTCGCCAAGAACGTCGTCGCCGCGGGGCTGGCCCGCCGCTGCGAGGTGCAGGTCGCCTACGCCATCGGCGTCGCCCAGCCGGTCGGCCTCTACGTCGAGACCTTCGGCACCGAGACCGCCCCGGTCGAGGCGATCCAGGAGGCCATCCGCCGGGTCTTCGACCTGCGCCCGCTCGCGATCCTCGAGGACCTCGAGCTGCTGCGCCCCATCTACAAGCCCACCGCCGCCTACGGCCACTTCGGGCGCACCGGCGCCGAGGGCGTCGAGAACGCCTTCACCTGGGAGCGCACGAACCGGGTCGAGGCCCTGCAGCGCGCGGTGGCCGGCTGAGCCGGTCGTCCACAGGCGGCCCGAGCCCGGCGCTCGTCCCCAGGCGGAGCCCGCCGACCCCGAGCGGGTCGGCGGGCTCCGCTAGGTTCGGGCCGTGACCGGGACCGACGAGGAGGGCGAGCAGCTGGCCCTCCTCGCCGGCGGCGGGGCCGCCCGGCCGCGGCGGCTGCGCGGTGAGGACCCGCCGGCCGAGGACCGCCCGGTCGCGCGTCGTGCAGGTCGACACCGGGCTGGCCCACCTCGACCGGCCCTTCGAGTACCTCGTCCCCGCCTCGATGGCCGAGGGTGCCGTTCCCGGCGCCCGGGTCAAGGTGCGCTTCGCCGGGCGGGACCTCGACGGCTGGGTCCTCGAGCGGCGCGACACCCCCGAGCACGCCGGCCGGCTGAGCCCGCTGCGCCGGCTCGTCTCCCCGGAGCCGGTGCTGACCCCCGAGGTCCTCGATGCCGCCCGTGCGGTGGCCGGCCGCTACGCGGGCACGCTCGGCGACGTCCTGCGGCTCGCGGTGCCGCCGCGGCACGCCCGCGGCCGAGCAGGCGCTGGCCACCGAGGCGCCCGAGCACCCGTCCCTGCCGGAGCACACCGACCTGGCCTGGCGGCCGTTCCCGGCCGGTGCGGCGTTCCTCGCGCGGGTCCGCGAGGGGGGCGCGCCGGGGGCATCGGTCCTGGCCCTGCCCTCGATCCGGCCGGCCGAGGCCTGGCCCGCGCTCGTCGCGGGTGCGGTGCGAGCGGCGCTCGAGGGTGGCCGGGGGGCGGTGGTCGTCGTCCCCGACCACCGCGACGTCGTCCGCGTGGAGGCCGCGCTCGTGGCCGCCCTCGGGGCCGGGCCGGCACACGCGGCTCACGGCCGACCAGGGCCCCCAGGCGCGGTACACGGCCTTCCTCAAGGCCCTGCGGGGGCACGTGCCGGTCGTCGTCGGCACCCGCGCCGCGGGCTTCGCCCCGGTCCGCGACCTCGGCCTCGTCGTCTGGTGGGACGACGGTGACGACCTCCTCGACGAGCCGCGCGCGCCCTACCCGCACGTCCGCGAGGTGCTGCTGGCCCGCGCGGCGCGCGAGGGCGCGGCGGTGCTGCGCGGCCGGGCTGGTGCGCTCGGTCGCGGTCGCCGACCTCGTCGCCTCCGGCCGGCTGAGCGCGGTCGAGGCCGCCCCGGGCCGCGGTGCGCGCGGCGGTGCCCGCGGTCCGGGTGGCGGGGGAGGGCGACGACGAGGGGCGCGACGCCGCCGTCGCCGCGGCGCACCTGCCCACCGTCGCGTGGCGCGCGGCCAAGGAGGCGCTGGCCAGCGGCCCGGTGCTCGTCCAGGTGCCGCGTCGCGGGTACCTGCCGTCGCTGTCGTGCCAGGACTGCCGCGCGCCCGGCCCGCTGCCGCGGTCTGCGCGGGTCCGCTCGGCGCTCACCGGTCCCCAGGGCCCGCCCGCCTGCCGGTGGTGCGGGCGGGTCGAGACCGCCTTCTCCTGCCCGGCCTGCTCGGGCACCCGCCTGCGCTCGTCGGTCGTCGGGGCGCGGCGCACGGCGGAGGAGCTCGGGCGGGCCTTCCCGGGGGTCCCGGTCGAGCGGTCGGGCGCGGGGAGCGTCCTCGACGTGGTCGCGGGCACGCCGCGCCTCGTGGTGTCCACGCCGGGCGCGGAGCCCGTCGCCGACGGAGGCTACGCGGCCGCGCTGCTCCTCGACGCGTGGGCCATCCTCGACCGGCCGACCCTCGATGCGGGCGAGGAGGCCCTGCGCCGCTGGTGCGCGGCCGCGGCGCTCGTCCGCCCGGCGGCGGAGGGCGGCGGGTCGTGCTGGCCGGTGCGCCGCTGCACGTCACCGTCCCGGCGGTCGAGGCGCTCGTGCGCTGGGACCCCGCGTGGTTCGCCGAGCGCGAGCTCGCCGAGCGGCGCGAGCTGTCCCTGCCCGCCGCCGCCCGGCTGGCGGCGCTCACCGGCTCGCGCCCGGCGGTCGCGGGGGCGCTCGACGAGCTGCGAGCTGCCGCCGTCCGCGTCGACGCTGGGGCCGCTCCCGCACGGCGAGCAGCGCTGGCGGGCCCTGGTCACCGTGCCGGTCGACGAGGCGTCCCGCCCTGGCCCGCGAGCTCGCCGCCCTCCGGGCCCGCGCCTCGGCCCGCAAGGACCCCGACCCCGTCACCGTCCGCGTCGACCCCCGCGACCCGGCCTCGTAGCCCCTCCTAGACTCGCCGGGTGCGTCTCGTCCTCGCCGGAACCCCCGACACCGCCGTCCCGTCCCTGCGGGCGCTGCTCGCCTCGCGGCACGAGGTGGTCGGCGTCGTCACCCGGCCCGACGCGCCGGTCCGGGCGCGGACGGCGCCCTCCAGCCCGTCACCGGTCAAGGAGGTCGCGCTCGAGCACGGGCTCGAGGTGCTGACCCCCAGCGCCCGCGGACCCCGAGTTCCTCGACCGGCTGCGCGAGCTCGGCCCGGACTGCTGCCCGGTGGTCGCCTACGGCGCCCTGCTGCCGCGGGTCGCCCTCGACGTGCCGCGCCACGGCTGGGTCAACCTGCACTTCTCCCTGCTGCCGGCCTGGCGCGGTGCCGCCCCGGTGCAGCGGGCGGTCATGGCCGGCGACGAGGTCACCGGCGCGAGCACGTTCGTCATCGAGGAGGGGCTCGACACCGGGCCGGTCCTCGGCACCCTGACCGAGGCGGTCCGTCCGCGCGACACCGCGGGGACGCTGCTCGACCGGCTCGCCGACCTCGGGGCGGGGCTGCTCGTCGCGACGATGGACGGCCTCGAGGAGGGCTCGCTGCGCGCGCTGCCCCAGCCGGCCGAGGGCGTGAGCCTCGCCCCGAAGCTCGCCGTCGAGGAGTGCCGGGTGCGCTGGTCGCTGCCCGCGCACCTCGTCGACCGGCACGTCCGCGGCTGCACCCCGAACCCCGGCGCCTGGAGCACCTTCCGCGGCGAGCGGCTGAAGGTCGGACCGCTCGACCCCGCGCCCGCCTCCCGCCGACCTGCCGTCGCTCGCCCCCGGAGAGCTCCACCCGACCAAGCGGGCGGTGTTCGTCGGCACCGGCTTCGGCGCCGGTCGCGCTGCGCGAGGTCGGCCCGCACGGGAGGCGCCCGATGGCCGCCGCCGACTGGGCGCGCGGGACCCGCATCGCACCGGGCGAGCGGCTCGGCTGAACAGCCTCAGGCGGAACGCTGCTCGAGCACCGCGAGGTCGCGCTCGGCGTACTGCCGGTGCCACCACTCCTCGTTGAGGATGGTCAGCAGGCACTCGCGCACCGGGTACGATCGGCTCGGGCCAGCCCGGGGGCGTCCACGGGCACCGTGTCGCCCGGCCAGCGCCTCGTCGGTGAGGTCGTCGAGGTAGGCGGCGGACCCGGCCATCCGGTCGGCCGCAGCGCGAGGCGGTCGTCGAGGTCGGGCGGGCCTCGCGGTCGTGCGGCACGCCCTCCATGTCCGGAGCCTCGTCCCACGGCAGCGACAGCGGGTGCCACGGCGCCGGGTCGCCGAGCACGGCGCGCAGCAGCCAGCACTCGGTGGCGAACGCGAGGTGCCGCAGGGTCTCGATGAACGACCACTCGCCCGTCGACCGACTCGTGGAGCAGGGCCGGGTCGAGCCGGCGCGCGCGCTCGACGGTGCCGGCCCAGAGCTCCTCGACGACGTCCCACGGCGTGCCGGAACCCGTCGGCGTCGGTGGGGCGCATCGCCGCGTGGTCGGGGTGGAGGCGGTCGAGCTCGGCCTCGACCAGGGGGCCGACGTCGACGCCGTTGACGGTGAGGCCGTCGATCTCGCCCTCGATTCGGACCCCCTGGAGCCAGGAGCCCGGATGACGACGTCGGCGAGCAGGACGTCGCGCAGGCGCAGCCCGGTGAGGTTGACCGAGGTCCGCAGGCGCCCACGAGCCGCACGTCCTCGGCCCGGGCTCGGAGAGGTCGACCTCCCGGGCGCTCACGTCACGCAGCAGGACGCGGTGGGCCGTGGCCCCGGACAGGTCGGCGTCGGCGATCTCGCTCATGCGGGGCACGCTAGGGCAGGATCCGGACGTCCCGCGTCCGGATGCGGGCGCCCGACGCACCCCGGCCACCGCCCGCTAGCCTCCTCGGGTGCCCGACCGTCCGACCGCCCCGCCGGACCGGCCCGCGCCGCCGCTCCGCGGACCACCCCGGCCCAGCGCACGCAGCGGGCCGAGCCCGCCCGCTTCGCCGCCTACACCCTGCTGCGGGCGGTCGCCGACGGGGCCTACGCCAACCTCGAGATGCCGCGGATCATCCGGCAGCGGCGGCTCGAGCCGCGCGACGCCGCGTTCGCCACCGAGCTGGCCTTCGGCACGGTCCGCTGGCAGGGCCTCTACGACGCGGTCATCGCCGTCGCGGCCGACCGGCCGGTCGAGCGGATCGACCCCGAGGTCCTCGACGTGCTGAGGCTCGGGGTGCACCAGCTGCTCGGGATGCGGGTCCCCGCGCACGCCGCGGCCGACCAGACGGTCGGGCTGGCCCGCACCGTCGTCGGCCAGGGCGCCTCGGGGCTGGTCAACGCCGTCCTGCGGCGGGTGGGCGGACGCACCCTTGAGGAGTGGACCGAGGCCGTGACGCCGGAGGGCGAGGGATCGCGGCGCTCGCCGTGCGCTACTCGCACCCCGAGTGGGTCGTCGCCGCGCTGCGGGCCGCGCTGCTCGGCCACGGCCGGGCGACCCCCGAGACCGTCGACGCCGAGCTCGCCCCGCTGCTCGCCACCGACAACGAGCCGCCGCGGGTCCACCTCGTGGCCCGTCCCGGTCTCGCGACGCTCGAGGAGCTGTCGCCGACGCCGACGCCGAGCCGAGCGAGACCTCCCCGTCGGTGTCGTGCTGCAGGGCGGTGACCCGGGGGCATCCCCGCCGTCCGCGAGGGCCGCGCGGCGGTGCAGGACGAGGGGTCGCAGCCGTGGCCCTCGCCCTCGCCGCCGTGGAGGTCCCCGAGCGGGGTGCCGGACCGGTGGCTCGACCTCTGCGCCGGCCCGGGCGGCAAGGCCGGTGTCCTCGGCGGGCTCGCCTCCACGCGGGGCCAACCTCACGGCGGTCGAGGTCAGCCCGCACCGCGCCGACCTCGTCCGCTCCGAGCTCGCGGCAGTGATCGAACGGCCGCGGCCTCAGGCCGACCCGTCGAGGTCCGGACCGCCGACGGCCGCGAGATCGGTGAGGAGGAGCCAGGCTCGTACGCAGGGTCCTCGTCGATGCACCCTGCACGGGCCTCGGGGCCCTGCGGCGTCGACCCGAGGCCCGGTGGCGCCGGCAGCCCGGTGACCTCGGCAAGCCTGGCCCCCCAGCGCCGCGTTCGCGCCGCCGCGCTCGACGCCGTCGCGCCCCGGCGAGGTCGTCGCCTACGCCACGTGCAGCCCGCACGTCGCCGAGACCCGGTTCGTCGTGTCCGACGTCGTCAAGAAGCGTGACGACGTCGAGGTGCTCGACGCGCGCCCGTACCTGCGCGACGCCGCCGGGGCGCGGCTCGCCGACCTCGGCGACGGCCCGTACGTCCATAA